>CAKMKJ010000034.1 GCA_927443345.1 uncultured Anaerolineaceae bacterium
CTGGAATTTCTTTCAATTTATCTCCTTTCCCGATATGCGGGTTCAAAAGTTGGGTAAAACAAAAGCGACCAATCAAGTCTTCAATACCTGTATGCACCTTGTTGGAAGGTGTAAACAGAAAAGACATTGATGGTCGCTCCAAGGATTATTTGGGACAGCTGATGATTATCAGCGACCGGACAGATATTTGGTTGTAACTCCAATCATAGCAAGAGGAAACCCTTTATCCTAGGGGGTCAAATTCAATGAATTTTCGAAAAAAGCGGGGTTTTAACTTGACAAAGAAATACTAGAGTATTACATTATAGATAAGCTAACCGATAAGGAAAATGAGCATGCCGAAAACAAATTCTGCGAGTAAACCAGTACGTTCTTTTCGAATAAGTCCAGAAGGTGTGAGTCAATTAAGAGCAATGGCAAGCGTGATGGGACGGAGTGAAAGCGATGTGATTGAGGTTGCACTTGACCGAATGTATCGGGAGGAAATTCGTTATAACAGGGTCCTACGAGAGGGAGCCCGACCAGAAGATCAGTATCAGATAGATAAAGGAAATGAAGGAGAAAATGAAATTCATCGGAATGTTTCTTAAGTTGATTGGGAGTGTTATCAAGACTGCGGTTATTTTGGCGATTTGCTCCAGCATCTTGTTCGTTGTCTACAAGGGCAACCAGCCCATGCAGGTTCCCCAGGTTCCAAAGGGTATGACCTACTTCGGGTTTATTGCCGACCGGATTGATGCCGCAAAAACGGTTGAGCCGTCCCGGTGTGGTTGGGGCATAATGTTATCATTGGTCGCTCTGGGTCCGATCTATTCATTCGTTTATACCGAAGTTGGAATTCACCCAGATGGGTTTCTTGCTCGTGGTACTGCCTCTGATCCAGACATTCCAAAGGACGCAGGCGGCGCGAAGTGGTATGAAGTGCCAGGGATTTGGTGGAATACGGTTGAAAGATTATCCTGGACTATGGTAGGGAAACAAAGTTCGTTCGGATGTAAATTTAGGCCAGTTCTACCTTCGACGTAGCTATTAAGGTCCCTGCGTTAGAAGTTGTAAATCCGTTCTTTTCATATTCATATAATTAAAATCGGAGTGATCTTCATTAAAAAGGTCACTCCGTACAGGGAAGGAAAATAGTGGTCATCCCGGCAGGAGTCGAACCTGTGCAGACCCTTTAAGAAAACAGTCTATTCCGGGGGGATGGAAAATCCGAAGTGAATTTACCCACCCGCCTGATAAGCGATAGCAACCGTACCAGGGCCGACATGCGTACCAACTACCGGGCTAATTTCAGACAGGATGCACTCGACAGGTGAAAAACGGAGACGGGCAGTTTCTGACACCTGTTCGGCCGTCTCACGAGCCAGAGCATGAAACACAGAAACCCGCACCGGAGCACGTCCATCAATACCCCCTTCCACCAAATTTAGCATACTCTCAATTGCTTTGCGGCTTGTACGCACGCTCCCAACCAGTTCAATCTTACCTTCACAGATTGTAAGAACAGGTTTTATGTTCAATGCAGTTCCTAACAACCGCTTGGCGCTGTTGATACGACCACCTGCTGCGAGAAATTTGAGGGTGTCAACTGAAAAATACACTCCGATTTGTCCATAAGTCTTCTGCGCAACTTGTGTACACTTACTCAGACTAGCTCCTGCTGCTGCTGCACGCGCTGCTGCAAGTACCTGAAAACCTAAAGCCATCGAAACCAACTTTGTATCCAGTATGGTTACATGCCCTTTAGGGAAATTCGAAATCGCTCCGAATGCTGTTTGGAAGGTGCTAGAAATACCACTGGAGATTGGCAGGAACAGCACATCATAACCAGCAGCCAGCAGCTCTTGGAGGGTTTTACTAATTTCGCCAGCTGAGATTTGACTGGTTGTCGGTATGGTTCTTGATTGGGAGAGGCGGGTATAAAATTCGGTTGCCCCAATATCCACACCGTCTCGAAAGGCCTGCCCATCCCAGTTCAAGGTAAGCGGGATGACCCGAATAGGATGACTAGCAACCAATTCAGAAGGTAAATAAGCGCTGCTATCTGTGACTATCATGACAGGGGGCATAGTATATCGATCCTTTGACTAACTCCACATAAAATACAACCTTCATATAGGTCTGACCGACTCATGGTAGACAGACCTTGCCGTTGTCTGGTTTTACCAGTAAGGACTGGTTAACGTTCGTATGGTCAATCTCAAAACCGAGCTCGCAGAAGTTCATGTACAATCGCCAGGTCCAGTACACCGGCTCATCCAGCAATTATACGGTCTCGTCTTGACGTTCTTCCAACCGGCGCACCCAATAACGTAGCGTGAGGGCATAATGCTCAGTAAATTCTCTACATCTCGCACATTGAAACTGGATGATTCCGCATTCAAATTAGCCTCACTAACCAGAATTAATTCACCAACTGGGAAAAAGTTCTCGCGCCAAGCACTATTTTCTCAAAATAACTCATCCCGATTGAAGAAACGCTTGCTGCGTCAACAAATCCTTTGAGCAAAGATAGACCTGCTGCCTGACGCAATCGTTGGAAAGATAATTGGATCTGTTGTAGTATTAACTGCAAGCGAAATTCTCCCTCTGTAGGTAATTTTTGATACGAATGATTCTCATATGGTCATCCCAGATGGATTCGGACCACCTTACAAAAACTTGATAAGCATGCAGTCACCAGACGAGATGGATATCTTGCTTGAGTCAAGATGCATTACTGTTTAGTTGCCCCTCCAGTTGCATCATTGAATTGGCCATCCCCGGCACGAACTGGTCTCTCGACAACAAATTCGCAATCGAATGACGCGCAGTCTCATAACCAACCTGGATCAATTCCCGGTGCTTACTGAAGTCCCAGATCGGGATGGGAGGGGAACTTCTCAACACAATATGCTGGACAGCCACGTTACGTTCCGCTGCCAATGCTATTTCAATGACAGTTTGACGACGGGTGACTGAATATACAAGTTTCTCCATGTACCGGTTCTGGTGATTGTCAACATCCAACATTCCATTTGGATCGTTCAAATCGAGAGCAATGATCTCGGTAGCTCCCAACACCATGGCAGGCTCAACCGGTAAACAGCTCACCGCTCCGCCGTCCACAATGCAATGACCGTCCTTTTCAATGGGAGAAAACCAGGGTTGCAATGCAGTTGAAGCAAGTACGCCCTCTAGAACGGATTGTTCGGGCTGCATACCATAAATAACCGGCTCGCCAGTATCCAGATCAGCCCCAATCAACCCCAGGCGTACATTCGTGATCTGGCTAAAGCGCAGATCCGGTGTGACCCCTTTTGAGATCAGAAACTTTGCAACCTGGCGGCTGGCGCGCTGATCTGAATGTAAGGACATAGCCTTCAAGGCAAATCGGGCGAGACGTGGATCCATCAATTTCGAGACAGCCGCCTCCTGATAAGCCTGTTCCAATGCTCTCACCCCATTTAGATTTACGCCCCACAGCGCCAAACCAGCGGCATTCACAGACCCGATCGAAGTGCCCACAAGCAGGTCGGGGTGATAGCCTGCCTCGAACAGGGCACGCAACGCGCCCACCTGCAGCGCACCGCGCGCACCACCGCCTCCCAATACAAATGCCAGACATTTTTTCATAATAACCTCGTCAGCTCTTTCACGATTTCCTTCTATAATCGTGCGGTAATGATCTCCAGTGGCCCAGGTCCACAGATATCGACAGCTCACAAGTCCCATCCAGCTCCGAGACATCTGGCACAGAGCCAACATGGCTGCCTTTCGGTGCAGGATGTTGTCTTCTGAATGGTGGCTGTAACTCTTTCATATTGCTTCCTGCTTTTCGATCAGGCGCGAGATGTCCGGAAGGTCACTGATAGGATTATCTTCCGGACCAACCTCTCGTAGATAGTGCTCTTGCCAGATGACGTCTGATAAGGATTGGTACGCTTGATCATAGCGGTCCATGCCAGCCGCATAATCCTGATCAAGGAGCGCTTCCTGGGCACTCTCATCGGACGGTTCTGGTTGATGAACGGCGATCATTTTTCGCAAGTCGGCATGATGATCACGGATGGGACATGGCATAAGCCAGTTGCCATTCTTCTGTTTATAGGATTTCTGCCAATTTCGCAGCGAAGCAAAGAACGGCTCCTGCCACACATCATTCAATGTCTTGCCGTCTCGGTAGGCATCATTGATATTGATCGGGGAGTAAGGCATGAACACGCAGGGACTGACTGTGCCATTCCAATCGATGTAAAAATAACCGCCACCGGTATCACTACCGGCAGAAAGGCATCCGTCGCAGACTGTGCCGTGGTTCCAGAAATCCGCCAGGAAATAACTCTTTTCTCGGATCAATTCCCAGGATTTATGCCACATCCACAGGCGCTGTTGCGGTGTTGGCATCAGATTCAGGGAAACGGATCTGCCGATTGGCATATAGTGGAATATCCAACTGTAGATCACTCCCTGCTCTTTATAGAAATAGTCCATGAATTCATCGGACAGGATTTCCTCAGCGTTTTCGCAGGTAGCAGTTAGCGACATGCCATAAGGAACGCCGGCTTTCCGCAAGCGGTCCATCCCGGCTACGACTTTGTCAAACACGCCTTCGCCACGACGAGTATCTGTCCTTTCGCGCCAACCTTCAAGCGAAAATGCAGGGGACAGGTTACCAATTTTCGCAAGGCGTTCAGTTGCTTTCTCGTCAATCAGGGTACCATTGGTATACATCATGAAAAAGCAGTCGTTATGTTTTTCGGCCATGTCGAATAAATCTTTGCCCTCAGAGCGATACGCCATGGGTTCACCGCCGCTGATGACAAAGAAACGAACACCCCACAATGTTTTTGCTTCCGTGATGATCCGATCAAAGATTTCCCAGCTTAGCTTTTCGTTGGTCATGATTCCTGCGTTGGCGTAACAGCCAGTGCATTGCAGGTTGCACGCTTTTCCCGGACTGATGACCATAAACGTTGGCGCATTGCTTCCCGTTTCTACCCGGAATTGTTCGGCAATGTTCCTGTTTTCTCCTTGCTTTAAGAACAAATCTCTGCCAACAATATTCAATAAGGTGTGGATCACCTTATCAGAAAAATAACGATTCTCCAATGCCCGGTCCAGGGTATCCACAATCGCCAACCCGAAGGCAGCTTTGTCCTCATCAACGCCTGGAATGGAGTTATCACCCTGGTGTTTTATCCTCAGATCAGACATGATAGATTTCTTGAGGTTTTTCACAATCACCTTTCGCAAGGGTCGGTTTTGAATCAATTGCGGTCCAGACTGAACGAGTAAATTGGCAATTGGGCCAAGGGATGTTATCAGGTTTTGCGACGAAGTACTCATGGCTATCTCCTCCATTTATTCAATTTATTCAACTTTATTTATGGGGCCTGGATTACTTGAGAAGTGCCTCGTTCGAAATCAGGCCCCTATTCAACTGTTCTTCCAATTACCATACCTGTAAGTCACAACCCGTAAACTAAGAGCGTTCGCGATGATCTCTTTTCAGGACGTCGATTTCCACTGTGGCATTCAAGTGGAATTGGCTACTAGGCAACTGCTGACTGAGTCGACTTCGAGCCGAACCACTTGATCCCAGTCCAGACTGCGATGATGGCGCCGATCACCAGCGAGGTCCATAGCGCGCCTGGGATTGAGCTGAAGCCCAAAATGAATGGCGCGAGGAACACCCATATGGCCCCAATAAAGGCAGCCTTGTACCATTTGGCGATTCCGCAAACCAGCAGCGCGACGCCAAGGATCAGACTATTCCAAAGTGCTGCTTCGACGTTGCCAAAACCCAAAACAAGGGGAGAAATGCCGAGTAAGATACTGAAGATAATAATTGTCCATCTCATGGTTTTTTCCTTTCAAAAAGTCAAAGAGTGTGAAATATGATGGAAGGCGTCCAAATCTATCGCTTTGTAGGTCTTTTTCAGGTACTAAAGCTCTTTGTAGTGGACTAACACCACCTGTGATGATTGAGCAAGCTGTTTAATAAGCCATTGCCGCCTTCGGCAGTCTACGGTAACCAGCACCCGCCTTCCTGGGTCACGAGTGAGTGTCTCAAGAATGTTTTTTATTATTGTGTCATTTGCCTCCTTCCATTTTTTTTTAGCTGTTTGTCCACACAAGTTCAATTCCGCGGCACAGGTCAGATCACAGCAATGTGAGTAAGCAGCTGAGTTGATCGCGGCCGGGTGGTTGATGACTGCCCATGAAATTCGCTGCAAGCCATTGAGCGCGCGGATGGCCTGCGCCTTCAAGAAACGGTCAGCCGTGGGGATACCAAATTCTTTAAGCACGGACCCTCCCACCGGTATGATGACCATATTCGTACGCCGGCAAAGCGGAACGATCGTTTCGCGAATGGCACGGGGTGCAGCCGCTAAATTGCCGGACAACCAATCAACCCATTGGATTTCAGCACAAATCAGGTCCGGTTGGATCTCTAATATCAACCGGCGCAGCGGCTTTAGATCGTATTGAACCTCCTCGCCATGCAGATCGGCCAAAACGCCCAATACTGCGACCCGATTAGTTGGTTGATTGTTTGCTTCTGTCGTTTTCACAATCTCAGGATAGCCGGATCGAGACCTTCCGAAAAGCGTAAGGCTGCTGAACTTTATCCCAGCAAAACTACGGATAAGAAAAATCCTACGGGTGGCTGTCATCAGTAGGATTACGAATAGGACTGATAAATGATTGGGATCAGGGAAATTTATTCAAGACTGTGTTGTACGGCAAACAGGGCTGCCTCGGTGCGGCTGTGAACGTGAAGCTTTTCATAGATGTGGGCCAGGTGAGACTGCACTGTACGAACGCTGATAAACAGTCGTTGGGCTATTTCTCGATCGGTTAATCCCTGCGAAAGTTCGGATAAGATGTCTCGTTCCCGCTGCGTCAGGTCATCAGGTGTTGTCGCAATTGGTTTGCCTGGCTCTGCCTCTATATGTCGGAGAATCGCAGGTAACATGGAGGGATGAAGCGTGAGTTCTCCACGACTGACCGTATAGAGGACGCGGACCAGTTCATCCATATCAACCCCCAGCGGAAGATAACCGGTCGCTCCCGCCGCCAATGCCATTTGTACTCTCGCGTTTTCGATGTGGGGTGAAATCACAAGAATTGGGATATGAGGATGATCACCATTAAGCCTTTTGACGATGTCAGCGCACGAGCATTCTTCTCCGCCCCAACCATCAGCGACGATCACCACATCGGGGTGGAGCTCTGCAACGCCAGCAATCCCAGCCTCATCTTCTGCTGCATCTCCGACGACTTCTAAATCTTCATCTTGCTCGGTTAGAAGGATCAACCCTTCCCGGGCAAGCAACTGAGAGCAGATAATAAAAAGTCGGAGTTTTCCTTTTACTGGCTTTTTCATGCTTGTGCCTAATATTCTTGTTACTTCAAGGTAAAACTGGCAACATAGATGGCAAAGACTCGCGCAGACGAGCTAGAGAAATCGCCTTTTTGACAGCACCAATGTCAGCAGGGGTAACGCTGGTCTGTATTACGATTTCTTTCTCAGTTAATCCGTGGTTCATTCCCCATAGAATCGAGTCCAATTGTTCATAGGTCAACCCAATTGCGCTTTCGTTGGGCAGCCCAGCAGCCAGATCGCCTGAGGAAGGCTTATTCAAGATCCTTGCCGGTACTTCAAGGTGTTTTGCCAGCTCCCGAATCTGAGTCTTGTATAGATGTCGAAGTAGTTGGACATCGCTTGCCCCATCGCCATACGGATCGTAGAAGCTGACGCTCCACTCAGACCTGTCAGTCGTCCCTACCACCAGGCAGTTGTTTACCATAGCGTGGAAATACAGTGTAACCATCCGCTGGCGGACCTTCGTAATTGCAAAAGCATGGATGCGTCCCAACGGTTTCCAGAAGATCCAGCGAGCCATGCGCAGCCAGAAATTTGCTTTGGTGTTATAGAGCAATGCGATTCCCTCGCTGAAAGCGGATGGGGTGGACGACAGCCCGGAGATCCAACGAATACCACGCTCGATGAGCCGGCGGTCGCCTGCCTGTTCACTGGAAACCAGATCATATACGCTTAGCGTCTCCAATACAGATGAAATATTGATTTGAATGGTCTTCAGACCCAGGGTTTTTGTTACCAGTTCAGCATCGGCCATGTTTTGAGCATTCGTATCCCGCTCTGGAAGCATGTATGTAAGTACATGCGCTCGCCCAAGGGCGCGCACACATAGAAATGCGCAGGTGGTCGAGTCAAGACCACCACTTAACCCCAGAACCACGCCACGTTTACCCAGGCGGTGAACTTCGCTGCGGATAAATTGTTCGATTTCGCTGACAGCCTGCGCAGCATCAAAGTATAACCCTTCTTTAATGTTGAGCATTTCACCTCCCATAATATTCCTCTCGAATCCGACAGGGAATGGGATACTCCCTGCCGGACCGAGACACTGAAATGATTACGACCTCAGCATACGCAAACCGCTGCCGATGACGACAAACTCACTGATCTCATGAGCCAATACTGCGACAGGCAAGGTGAACCAACCACCCACTGCGCCGATGATGAGAACACTGATCACCACTGCCGAAAGTACCAGGTTCTGGTTGACGACGGATTGATTACGTTTTGCCAGGCGTAACGCGTAGGCCAATTTCTCTAGATCGTCGGCCATCAGGGCAACGTCAGCGGTTTCCAAGGCCACGTCTGTTCCCGCAGCTCCCATCGCAACACCCACTGTCGCTTCGGCCAACGCAGGGGCGTCATTGACCCCGTCGCCGACCATTGCCACGTGACCATAGCGGGCGGTTAGTTCGCGTACTTTGACTGCCTTATCCTCAGGTTTCAGGTCTGCATATACCTCATCGATCCCGAGCTCACGGGCAATCGCCTGGGCGGTACGTTCGTTATCACCGGTCAGCATGACCACTTTTTCAGCTCCAGCAGCGTGCATCGCATCAATGGCTTTCTGGGCATTGGGACGGATGTTGTCACGGATGGCAATCATGCCCCATGGGGCTTGCTCATCGCCTAGCAAAACTACCGTTTTACCTTCGCCTTGAAGGTGGTTGATATCATCCCAGGCGTGTTCCAAAGAAATTCCAAGCTTTGAGAGAAACAGGTCCGGGCTGCCAACATAAACTGTGTGACCATCCAGGCTGGCAGACGCGCCTGCCCCAGTTAAAGAGCGGAAGTCAGCCAGTTCGGCTGGTTGGACTCCCTGCGCCTCTACATATCGGACAATAGCTTGGGCCAGAGGATGGCTGCTGCGCCGTTCAATGCCGGCCGCCACCGCTAAGAACTCTTGTTGAGAATTTGTCAGCCGGTCCGGATTCTGGCGGAAGTGAACTACATCTGTTACCTCCGGTTCACCGCGCGTCAGCGTGCCGGTCTTATCCATCGCTATGACCTTCACCTTGGCTAGTTCTTCAACATACACTCCACCTTTGATCAGCACACCATTGCGGGCGCCAGTGCCAAGCGAAGCCACCAATGTAATCGGGATGGAAATGACCAGGGCGCAGGGTGCGGCTGCCACAATGAAGACAGTTGCCCGGATGATCCACATCGTCCAGTCTGTGCCGAAGAATAGCGGTGGTAAAATGGCAACCAGAATCCCAATGAGTAAAACGATGGGGCTATAGCGCGCGCCAAAACGCTCGATGAAACGCTGGCTTTTGCCTTTCTTTTCCTGTGCCTCTTCAACCATGGTGATAATGCGGGCGATCGTGTTATCGGCAAAGGTTTTGGTCGCGCGAACTTCCAAAGCGCCTTCCCCGTTGATGCTGCCGGCGAAGACCGTGTCGCCTAACAGTTTCTCCACAGGGACGCTTTCACCCGTTACTGGAGCCTGGTTGACGCTGGAAGCTCCAACCAGTACTTCACCATCAGTAGCCATAGATTGTCCCGGTTTGACGATGAATACGTCCCCAACCAACAGCTCTTCGACCGGGATCTCTAGCTCGCGGCCATCCCGACGAACCAGGGCTACCTTCGGGGCAAGGTCCATCAGAGCTTTAATCGCGGCGCGGGTTTTTTCCTCTGTATAGCCTTCAGCTGCTTCACTGAGTGAGTAGAGGAAGACCAACATGGCTCCCTCCAAAACCTCACCCATTGCCGAAGCGACCACCGCGGCGACCATCATCAACAATTCGATTCCGACCTTCCGCTCGAATATCAATTCTTCGATAGCCTCTCGACCAAAATAATACCCACCGATCACTATCGCGGCAATAAAAATAATGGTTGAAATAAGAACCGGAGCATCAGTCAGACCAATTAACCAGCCGGCCAAAAGCAGGACACCGGACGCCACTGAAGTTAATACTTTGGGATTTCGCCAGGGTTTGACCTGTTCGGCCATTTCCATCGCTTTTTGAGGCGGAAAACCCAGGTTATCCAATTTTTGTTTCAAAGCATTCGGATTAGTCTGGTCAGGGTCATAGGTCAGCGCGACTTTGGCAGATTTAGGATAAACCTTTAACCCTACGAGGCCTACAAAACCTGTTAACCCTCGTTCAATGTTGGCTGCGTCATGTTCGCAGTCCAAATTGCTTACACGTACTTCGATCTTGTTCGATTCCATAGTTTCTCCAATCAGGGTGAATTATCTGGTTTCTTCAACCAGGCTGATAACAATTTTTTCATTTCGTCAGTCTTCTCTTCAATGCTATAGACTGGGTAAAAATCGGATATGATTTGAAGTCGATGCCGCAGACGATTTTCAAGAAACTTTGGCCTATGACAAACACTCCTATACACTAAGATCTAAAAACCGGAGCGCTCCAATGCATCATCCAAATTCTTCTTAGTTCCCAATATATAATCGAGTTTTACCATCCTTTCTTCTCTAGAATATAAGGAGCATTTATTTCTGGTGGTTTCAATTCAATATGCCTTTTGCTTTAACAAAGTTTGCCGTGAAAAAGTACCATAGACCATGCGTTTCTTTCAAATGGAAGCCGGCTGCCTCAGCCATTCGCTGTACTGTGCTGCGAGACTGATAATGCGGGTCGGGAAAGATTTCCGTGATCGAAAGTATGCCGTTGGGTTTGAGCGCTGCATAGCACTGCTGGATGGCCGCCTCACGATCAGGGATTTCTCCCAGCACCGTGCAGAGGTAGACCAAGTCGAAACTCTCGGGTGGGAATTGCGGCTTGGAGGCATCGCCTAGTACAGCGATGAGATTGGATACTCCAGCTCGCGCTGCTCTGGCGTTCAACCGGACAAGCATCCCTGGCTGTATATCCAGCCCAACCACCTCGCCTCCTGGCTGCACCCGTTTTGCAGCCGGGATCAACAGACGCCCTGGTCCAGGACCAATCTCCAACACGCGCTGACCGCGTTTCAGACCAATGCGATCCAACGTGGTTTGCGTGCCCAGAACTCGATCCATCAGCGGCCCTTCCACCAACCCAGACATCCAGGTTGGGCAAGGAAGTGAGCGCTGGCGACTGATCCGACGCCAGATCAAGCTCACCCCGACCAGGGTCAGGATGGATAGTAATAGGATCCTCAACATTTTCATGCCTGCTGCTCCTGATCTGGGGATTTGATGCTCAATATAGTCCACATCAGAATGGCGGTCCCCACCACGATGAAGCTATCTGCCAGATTAAAGGTCGGCCAGCGAACCGTGCTAAAGCCAAAGTCCAGGAAGTCTGTCACTCGACCATCTGCAAGGCGGTCAGCGAAATTTGCCACCGCACCTCCAAGGATCATCCCGATGGGTATGTGCATAGCAGATGGAAATTCACCGCGGCGTAACACCCCTACGAGCCAGATGACTAAACCACTAATGATGATGCCAGTGACGATGATAGGAAATGTCCCACCGTTGGCGAATAAGCCGAATGCCACACCCGTGTTGAAACCGAGTGTCAGGCGAAAAGTCTGACCCAGGATTGGAATGGGCGAGGTCAATGCTTGCTCAGCCCAAGCCTTTGTCAACCCATCCAGAAGAAGGGCAATGATAAAGGTAGCTAAAATTCGAAGACCCGTTTTCATCCTATACTTGTTCCTGACTTATATCGCGCGGGAGGTTATATCGAGTGCACTCGTATATTCCACGGGCGACATCGGACAATAAGGATTCGGCCGTTGCCAACAGGTCGCCGACACGGTCGTCGCTAAGCCGATAGAGCGCATACTTCCCTTGTTGTTCAGCGGCGACTAAACCGCATTCGCGCAGACAGCGCAAGTGGTTGGATGTGTTGGATTGGCTCATCCCCGTGATCGCGACAATTTCGGTAACGTTCAGCGGTCCATTCTTCAGCGCCTGCAAGATGCCTAGACGGGCCGAATCGCCGAAGCCGCGAAAAAGCTTAGCCTGCAATTGAACGCTTTCCGCATTTGCCACTATTTGCATGGAATACTCCTTTTACATTTATGTATCATAATATGATGATATATTATTCGATTCAATAATTTTTGTCAAGAGCACGATCAATTTTTAGCTAAACAGTTTTTATATTTCACTCAGACCACTCTTGACAGAAAAACCTAATTGTAATAATATAAATTATAGTTGAGCAATTATTCAACAAATAGGTGATGTCATGGCCGAAAACTCTGAAAGTAAATGTAGTGTAGATGAGCATACCGCTGAACGTATAGCAAGTTTATTTGAGTCATTAAGTGATCCAACTCGCGTTCGAATTATTTCCGCTTTGGTTGATGGAGAAGTCAACGTGGGTGATCTCGTCCAAATCATTGGATTAAGTAAATCGGCGATTTCTCATCAACTCAGAGGGTTACGGGATAAACGCGTTGTACGGGCTAGAAAACAAGGGAGACAAGTATTTATTTCACTTGATGATGAACATATCAGCGAGTTGTTCAAACGTGGTCTGGACCACGTCTGCCATGAATAATATTCGAATTCCTCATAATCTCATAATTATCCTTCTATTAATTCTGATTACGCTAAGCGTTGGTGTTCATTTTCTCCACGATTTACAACCTAGGCATGCAGACATCTTGGGAATAAGTTCGGGGTCGTGCAATGGAGCCCTGCATTACGGAATTTTTACCGGTATGATCCCTACAATGTTTCTCATTGCATTACTTGTAAAGGATGAATCTGCCAGTTGGTTTTTCCTCCGGACAAGTACACTTTCAGTTTTCGTGCCTCCTCCTATCCGATAGTAAAACTCCCAATGTAGTGATGAATTTGCGCTATTTAGCGTGGCTAATTTTACTTGTGCTTTCGCTTTTCAAGATGAACGATTTATTAAGGACAAACCAATGATAGAAAAAACGGTGGAAATCTCGCTGCCATTATTACTGCCAGAAATTCAAGATGCTTGCGATCACTGTATTGACCGGTTGAATGCCCGCTTGCAGGCCCAAAGAGGTATTCTCCAAACACACCTGCATTTGGATCATGATCCGGTTGATTTATGCATCCATTACGATCCTAATTTGATTTCGCTAGCTGCAGTCAAACGTATTGCTGAGGAGGCTGGATCGGAATTGCGCAATGGTTACCACCACGAGCAAATTCCCTTTACAGGACTTGACAGCGCTGATTCAGCCACCATGATCTCCAAAGAGCTCGAAGGCATGGATGGGATGCTCCATGCTAGCGTGAGTTATGCTGCAGGGTTCGCAATTGTCGCATTTAATACGAAAAAAGTTTCCCTTGAACAAATCCAACGCACCATGCGTCGTTTTGGAGCTTATCCAATATCAAAGCCAGCGGTGAAAGAGGAAAAAGAACCTCATGTTCATGAACATGAACATGAGCACGACCACGGTACCGCGCCATCCTTTCTTCCACATTGGCTTCAAGAACGCTGGACCCTGTTCCTTATCGCTATAGGTGGTGTATTCCTCCTAATTGGTTGGGTCGGGCAGCAATTTCTCCACTTACCAGCAACCGCTGCCTTGATACTTTTTCTTCTTTCTTACGTTGCCAGTGCATACGATATTGGACATCACGCCATTCCGGCACTATTAAAAGGTAAGTTTGACACTGATGTGCTGATGTTAGCTGCCGCCGTTGGCGCTGCTTTCCTGGGAGCATGGGCTGAAGGCGCTTTCCTGCTCTTTCTGTTTGGTTTGGGGCATGCTGGCGAACATTATGCATTGGATCGTGCACGTAATGCAATTAACGCTTTAGGCGAATTGATGCCCAAGACAGCACAAGTCCGACGTGGCGACCAAATTATTGAAGAACCAGTTGATCAGCTCTCCATTGATGACATGGTTGTTATCCGACCTGGTGACCGTATTCCAGTGGATGGGCTGATTGCCCTGGGTGAGAGTTCTATTGATCAAAGTCCTATCACCGGAGAATCCGTCCCTGTTCAAAAGGGTGTCGGTGATGAAGTGTTTACCGGAACGATTAACCAAGACGCTGCCTTGGAAGTAAAAATCACTCGGCTCGCAAAAGATAATACTTTGAGTAGAGTCATGAAAATGGTCGCTGAGGCACAAGGTCAGCAAAGCCCTACTCAACAGTTCACTGATCGATTTACCGCCCGTTTTGTTCCAATTGTGTTGATTTTAGTTGTTCTTGTTGCAGCCGTTCCTCCTATTGTGGGGTGGATGCCGTTCTCAGATAGTTTTTATCGGGCTATGCTGCTGCTAGTTGCTGCTTCACCTTGTGCATTAGCCGTTGGTACCCCAGCATCAGTCTTGGCGGGAATCGCTCAGGCTGCACGCAATGGTGTATTGATAAAAGGTGGTGTACACCTGGAAAACCTTGGACGACTAAACGCGATTGCCTTTGATAAAACGGGAACGCTCACTCAAGGAAAATTTCAGGTTACTGATGTCATACCTTTTAATGGTTCACGATCGGAAGATGTATTAAGCCTTGCAGCAGCTGTTGAACAACAATCCAATCATCCGTTAGCATTAGCAATCGTTCAAGCTGCACAAGGGCAAAATTTGATTCTTCCTTTAGCGAATGGCTTGGAAAATATTCCAGGGCGTGGAGTACGAAGCCAGGTGGGAGGACAACCGGTATGGTTAGGTTCACTCAAACTATATGAAGAAAACGATGGAATTCTCATCGATGAAATCATTCGACAAACAGTAACACGGCTGGAAATCGCTGGTCGGACAACAATGACAGTAAGCAACAATGGTTCATTTATTGGTGTTATAGGATTATCAGACGTGGCGAGACCTGGCGTTTCTGTGGTTCTTGCAAGGTTGCGAAACTTAGGTGTGAAGCACTTAATCATGCTCACGGGGGATAATACAAAAGTAGCCCAACAGATTGCGCAAGAAATTGGCGTCACAGATGTAGAAGCAGAATTAATGCCAGAAGACAAGCTGAGTACGATTCAGCGTATGAAAAAAGAATTTGGAGCAGTTGCAATGATCGGGGACGGCGTAAACGATGCCCCAGCGCTTGCCACCTCTACGGTTGGAATTGCAATGGGAGGTGCTGGAACAGCCGTCGCTCTCGAAACAGCAGATGTAGCTCTTATGGCTGACGATCTCGGTAAACTTCCATTCGCAGTAGGTTTGAGTCGAACCAGCCGCAAAATTATCCAACAAAACCTAGCCATCTCATTAGGAGTTATATCGCTACTGATCCTTACCTCAGTATTTGGTTTGGTGCAGCTCAGTTGGACAGTAATAGCCCATGAAGGTAGTACGATCCTGGTGGTGATGAATGCACTTCGCTTGTTGAGGTACAAAAATGGATGACCGACTTAACCTGAAGATCTATCGGACTTGGGCGCCAATCTATGATTTTGTGATGCGACCGGTATACGGGGCAGCTCGCCGACGCGCCATCGAACTTCTGAACCTCCAAGTCGGTGAAAAGGTTTTACTCCCTGGTGTGGGGACTGGATTAGATCTCCCCCTACTCCCATCAGGTGCCCAAGTCACCGGGATTGACCTCACTCCGGCTATGTTAGAGAAAGCCCGCGCAAAGTCAAATGATAAGGGAATGATCTTTGCTGTTATGAATGCCCAAGCCCTTCAATTTCCAGATGACACTTTCGACGCTGTAATCTTAAACCTTATCCTCAGCGTAGTGCCTGATGGTGCAGCCGCATTTGCTGAAGCCTGGCGGGTTTTGCGCCCAGGTGGTCGTGTAGTGATTTTTGATAAGTTCTTACCGGAGGCAGTACAGCCTTCGATATTCCGTAAATTGCTTGCTTGTGCAATCCGATCCATCGGCACAGACCCGAACCGACGATTGAGCGACATAATGTGTAATATACAAGGTTTGATTTTGGAACGTGACGAACCAAGTTTGCTAAATGGGCAATACCGACTAATCCTCATTCGGAAGCAGAGAAATATTTATTCATGAAACTCACTTTCTTCGAGTTAATCTTAAGTGGTTATATGGCTTGAGAGCATTCATTGTATGAGGAATCTTATTTAGTGTACACCGTCATGGAGGTGTCCTACTAGACCGACGGCGTACAGTCTGCGCTCCCTATTTTTATTGTTTATCTACCGACCCGTTGCCAAACAGAATACCTATGACAAATATGGAGATTTGTTGCAACCCGTGTTTTGAGTCCAGAAAAAGACAGATCTCTGCTGTCTTTTTCTGGACGACAGCGATTTCGAATATTATTGCTTTTAACTAATACCGCGATGGCTTTAGAAAAAGTGGTTATTGCTTACGGAAATCACTGCAATACCGAAATAACTTCAAAGAAGCCAAGTATGATTTGGACGTTGGACACCTGGTACTCCAATCTTTTTTGGACAACGAAACCATTTATAGGTTGGTGATGTTGGTCTGCAATTTGTTATTGTTGTTCAAGATGGACATTGCCAATGGAATGGAATACCGACAGCACATCAAAATGTTCAAACCAAATAAAATAGTTCTAGCTGGTTAGATCACCGGAATAGCAAGATGTGAATAATTGAAACTCTCAACAAATTACTCTTTTCAAGAATTCTATGCAAAAACCCATTCCTGAACAACACACATCTATTGTGTCCCAATCTGTTCTTTATACTTAAGTTAAGCAGAGAATATCATTTCTAACATCCCATTTTATAAAATGGGATGTTAGAAACCGGAGAATAAAGGGCTTTATTTTAGTGAATTCATCCACAATCATCACCCTTTTGGGGCGAGAAAAATGGTATGAATATCTGGTATGTAATTTCGGTCTATATACTATTTGTTTACGGCTGCTTCCAGAGCGGATATTAAATCACCTTCCACCAAGACGCCGTTAATTGTAAAAGAGGGGGTTTGGTTAATGCCAGAATTCGTTGCAAATTCATTGTCATCCATCACGTCTTGATAGTGTTGTGCTGATTTGAGACATGTAGTGAAGGTGTCCATTTCCAATGAAAGGTTCTCAGCGAAAGCCAACAATCTTTTTTCACTGAAAGCTCCTTGGTTCTCACCTATTTGATTTGCAAACAGGTAATCACGATATTCCCAAAATTTTCCCTGATCATTTGCACAATAAGCAGCTTCAGCGGCTTTTATGGATTCATCATATGGATTGTCTTTTACAAAACTGCCTACAAAAGAAAATGGTGAAAATGAATAAAAAACTTTACCAGTATTAACATAACTCTGTATGACATCAGGTTCTGTGTTTGACCAATATGATCCACAACCTGGGCATTGGAAATCACCAAACTCAACCAATTTTACCGGTGCGTTGGGATCTCCCATGGATAATCCCTCAGTTATCGTGGCGGAATGGAAGGTTGGTTTTATTACTTCGGCAACGGGTTTGTAGGTGGATAAAAATATTACGCCCAGTACCACTACTGCCAGCACTCCTATAATGATGAATGGAGTGAGGTCTCTGCGTTTCTTTTTACTTTTTCGACGTTTTACTTCTTTGTTGTTTACCATTTAGTCCTCCTGTATTTCAAGAATTTTTCAAAAAGGATGAAGTATATCCATAAATCTGACAAGTGAAGCGCGAGTTCTCTAAATTTGATAGAAAAAACCGAGTTTGATTCTCCAGTCAAGTCACCGCCAAACCTTTTAAGAAGTGCAAGTGAAGTAACCTAAGTGTTTTGTGTATTAACAGAAATTTACTAAATCCCTTTGCGAAGGAAATAGTCAAACACTTCAGTGGTCAAGTTCGAACTGAAATGTTTCTTTTGGATAAAATTAAGCCCCACCAGCCCCATAAAATTCGGGGTCGGTTGGGGTTTTACCAGAAGGATCCCACACATAAACGGTATCGCCCATTCTCGCCCAATTAAATAACCAATGTGAATCTGCAACAGAGAGGTTTACACAACCGTGTGAACGTTGATACCCAAAAAGGGTATGCCAGTAAGCGCCATGGAGCGCACGCGCCTGATCAAAATACATAATAAAAGGCACGTCTTCAAGATAGTAATAATCGGATCGATCAGCCTCAAATGCGCCGCGCATATACTCATTTTCAATCATTCTATAAATCTGGAACACCCCTGGTTGGGTGAAGAAGGGGTCCACTCCCGTAGCGACAAGGGTGGCATACACGATTTTGTCACCTTCATGCACCAGCAATACTTGTTCATAAAGGTTAATCTCTATCCAACGTTCAGATTCAACCCCTGCTGGTTTTTTGTAATTAGGGATAACCCTGCTCAGAGAACGGTGGTTGATCCATTCATCCGGGCCAATCATCAGCCACTCAAGTTCCCCATCCATTTCAGAGGCATACACATTGACTACATTGTATCGGGAATATACATTACCAGTTACTGGCGCATTGATAGAGGGACCTGTGCGGGATTCTGTCTGATCAAGCACCCAGCCAAATGAAACGCTAGGATTTTCTTTAAATTCATAGCCTTGAAAGAACTGCACTCCTACTTTACTGATATATTCTTTGTTGATCCATTTTCCATTGGCAATCTTGTAGTACAAACCTTTTTCCGTTTCCATTTTGTCATACAAAGAAACATATTTTATCCGACCTATGGGTAATTTTTTACTGATCCGACCGGCAATGATATCTTCAAGCGAATCGTACATAGGGACTTCATCATCACTTACTTTGGCGTAAGAAAAAGGAACATCGCCGAGGCTAGCTGGGGGGTTGGCTACATATAATGGAGCTGCAGGAAACGTGATTCCTTGTTGGGCCAGTTTGTCCAATTGCTGGGCTGGACCTGCCATCAGGCAGTCTTGGGCACTAAAAAGGTCGCTTTCGCCGGGGATGCACAATCCTTCTCCAGAATAGGTATTATTAGGCAACTCATATGCCTGTGCAGTCTTTGTGATGTTTATTAAGTTATGAATTGCGATAATGAACAATAAAAATAAGGTTTTCATAATAATTTTTGTCAATGTAAATCCTTTTCTAAATCAGATGGTACTCACTCTTAATTTCATGTGGAAAATAATAATTCTAATGACGCGAGTCGAAAATTGTTGTTGGGGATATGTGTAGAATATGTATTTATAGAACAACTTTGGTTCATTTTTATCGCCTTATTTTCTCAAAAATAATACCAAGGAATACAAATAGCTATACCTTTACGAATAATCTTCATAAACCTATCCATTTATTCTTGACACATACAAATCAATAGCCTTGTTGATGTAAAAATGCTCTAACTCTAATTATGGCAAGAAACTCCATGGATTCACTAGTCCACCTAATTTGCGGATTTCGAAATGCAAGTGAGGACCAGTTGAATTACCTGTGCTTCCTGATGATCCAATGAAAGTTCCCTGGTATACACTAGAACCACAAGTCACTGAAACTTGATTTAAGTGAGCATACAAAGTTTGGTAGCCATTACCATGGTCAATCATCACCATATTTCCATAACCAGAATTATTCCATCCAGCATAAACTACCAAACCACTATCTGAAGCATATATCGGAGAACCCAATCCAGATGCGATATCCAATGCTAAATGCCCAGACCAAAAGTCATTTCCTGATAAATAATCGTTCACGCCAGGCCATATAAAAGATCCTGTTCCATATGCACCATCATTAGTCTCACATCCGCCAGGTCCCGCCATCATTTTTGTAACTCCTGAGTTTTTTCTAGGAATTGTTGGCATGACCCAAGAAACCATTTCTCTTTTACCATCAGGAATCATGATAAAAATACCTTCATTAATTTGTAAATTGTCTTGGTCGAATCCATTTTCTGGCCATAGCAATATTGAAGAAGGTTTGACCTTGAATTTTGCTGCTACGTCCTCTATGGAATCACCGGATTTCCATTCATAATAAATACCATCTGTAGGTGGAATTTTTAAGGTCATTCCGATGGATAATAACTCAGGGTTATCTTTTAATGTTTCATAATTTGCCCAAAGAATAGTTTCTGGTAAGAGATTAAAATCTTTCGAAATTTTAAAAATGGAATCTCCCTTTTCGACGGTATATTCGACCAACGTGTGTCGCTGGTATGGGTCCGAAATTGTTCTTAATAAGGGCGTCCGCCTAATGCCCTCGTAATAACTCGCAGTTGAAAAGATGGATGATATTTTTCCAGATGAATTTTGTTCAACTATATTTTTAAATAATAACTTCTTTAACCTGAATGAACCTTCCATACCAAAAACTGGAGTCCCCCGAAGGACACTAGTCAAAATCCACACCACACAACAAATTAAGATTATTGTACCTAGCCCACCCAAAACAATCAATTTTGTTGTTGGTTGTTTGTTTATATGTAAGAGTTTTTTTTTCATAAATCACTTTCGCAAGGTAATTCTTTTTAGTTCAAGGTCGATTTCAGCTTAGTTTTATCAAAACGACCTTGAACAAAAAAGATTTATAAGATTAATTACCCGGATTTTTCTAAATAATTTAGAAAATTAATCCATACTTGAAAGCAATTCTAGGATTTTTTCTCTTAATATCTCATATTGGTTTCCTTCATCAACAAGTTCCCCATTTACAATAAGTGATGGAGTACCTCTCAACCCTAGATTTTGAGCTTCCAAAGTTTCAGCTTTAACTTTGTCAGAAAATTTACCAGACGCAAGGCATTCGTTGAATTGTTTTGTTTGTAGACCTAATTCATTAGCAAATTTCTCTAAATTCACTTTTCCGAATGTCCCGATATTTTCACCTTCCTGAGAAGAATACAGTTTTTCGTAATACTCCCAGTATTTTCCTTGTTCATTGGCACACTCAGCTGCTTCAGCGGCCCAGAATGATTCCTCACCAATGAATTGGAAACTACGAAAGACGAAACGAACCTTGCCTGTTTTTACAAATTCTTCCACTAATTTCGGTTTTTCAGTAGAAGCAAATCGTCCGCAAGCAGGGCATTGATAATCCCCATATTCAACAACTACAACGGGGGCGTTTTCATTTCCTAGGCTTTTATCTAAACTGACAGTTGATGTATCACTTATGGTTGAGTCAGAGGTGTTTTTTTGTTGTCGTAGCACTAAGACAACCATCCCAATGAGGAACAATCCTATTACAATCCCAGCTATCCATTTACTAGTTATGTTTTTCTTGCCTTCATTTGTTTTTGATTTCTTTTTGTTAATTTTTGACATTTTTCACACTCCAAATATTATTTTTTTATAAAACCCAGAATAAAAGGGCTAACCCAATGAGTGCCATCAATCCACCTGTGATCCCACGTACTTTATGAGAAGATGCCCGCTCCCATGCTTGAATCTTTGCCCCCATGACGGGATTTATTGCAAGGATCAAGATGACAACCAATGGCAAAATAAACATAAGGTTATACAGCGCCAGGTATCCAAATCCTTCCCAAAAATTGGTCTGGCTACCCAGCAACCCTAAAATAGCAACGTATGGTCCCCCAGAGCATGGAAAACTCTCTAATCCCATCAGGGTACCTAATACAATAGTTGCGGGCAAAGTTGCGCGATACATCCAATTTTTTAGACCCTCTTTACCAATTTCGGGAACTTCCAACCGAATTGGGAATTTTGGAAACACAGCACCAAGTAGGTTTGTTACTCCAAATAGGATTAGCAGGGCTGCCCCTAATTGACCCAGCCAATGGCCTTGCACAAGAGTGGTCGCGCGAAGTAATCCCAGACCTACTAAAAAATAAACGATGTAGATACAGGCAATATAGACCAATCCCATGCGTGCAATGGCTTCTCTTCTTTTTCGGATCGTAAATAAAAATGTGATGAAAAAAAGCAGAATCGCCATCGCACAGGGGTTAATCCCGTCAACAAGCCCAGTTAATAGTACAGCTGGAAGTAGCTTGCTTTTGGTCCCGACGATACTTGCGTTTTCAAAAGATGCTTGGTTTGCCTCAAACCAGGTCAAGTAAGTAGTGATGGGTTCATTGACTCCGTAAGTCTGCAAGGGGCCAGCAAATGCCCAAGCCTTGTATCCATCGCTCTCGCCCTCTTCACTGTAAATCAAGACCTGATCGGGGAGGTCTTTAGCAGATAGTAAGTCCTCGACCACATTGCGGGGTGGCTCACCCTGTAAGATAATTTGACCATTATCGATGAATGTGGCCAGGTGACTCTGTAGCTCGAGAGATACGCCTAATGAATCATTCAACTGGTTCAATTCAACCCTGTTCTCACGCTGGTTGATATAGTCCTTTCGAATCATCTCCACATTGTTGGCAAGGAAGATTTCTTGTAGCTCTCCATTGATATAAGTGGCGCATTCATCACAAGCTTCGTTGTAATAGACCACAGCCTGTCGACCATCGCTTTCAGCCTTGACCGGCAAAGTAAAGAGGATGAGCGCAAAAAGGGTAATGGAAATTAATAGAAGTTTTTTCATATACGTTTCAATGTCCATTCTTAGCAGCAAGTTAACACTTTAGGCAACTCGCCGTCGGCGAGTGGTCCAAAGGGATTCCCATATAGCCGAATATTGATAATCATCGTCTGATTAGCCGATGTTTCGATGCCGGCATTAATTAATTCAGATCGTAATGTTTCTCCATTTGGATCATGTCCAATCGGGCAAACGATCCGGCAGGTACGACATAAGGTGCATTGATAAAAGACCAGGGTCTGAAGACCTGCACAGTCCAGCATCACCCGACCACGGGGGCTGTATTCTTCCTGTCGTTGGATCTGGAACACCGGACATGCCTCACGACAAAGTCCGCACTCCGTGCAGTCAGGGTTTTCGGTAAGGTCAATCAACATAGCTTCCCTCGGTTGAAAATATGCTGTGGATCGAACTGCCTTTTTAGCGCTAGGACTTCTGCCTTCAATGCCTCACTTGCCCAATGCCGCTTTTTCAGCCCCATCCCATGTTCTCCACTGATTTGCCCACCGGAGGCAGAAACCCGGTAATACAGCTCCGCAATGCGCGCATCCTCCCGCAAAAATCGGGGATGCAGGATACCAACCCCAAGATGGCCGAAGACGGGAATATTTTGCACCATCAGCCAATCCAGGTTGTCTTCCAGAGCTTCGGGAGGAAACTGGGGATCCTCGGAAATGGGGAATCCCGCCTGCGTTAATCGGGCAGACAGGCTTTCTCGCGCTCCCCACAGGTTTACCATTTCGGCAGGGTCACGAATCTCCCCTTCACCACTATAGTACTCGGCCAATACACAATGTCTTGCGGTCCATCCGACCAACCCAGCCGCATGGGGATTGAGGTATTCCAACGCGGAAAGGGCAGAATTCGTTTTCAATTGTTTTACTTGCTCTAACATGTCTGCTAAATGTTCAAATGAGAATAGGGTGAGCGAGCGACTCTTGGGAATCTCTGTCAGGCGGAGCGTGGCCTGTACTATCATCCCTGTGATCCCTTCCCGACCAGCGAAAGCATTCCGGTCGCCGACAGACAGTCGCTGAATCTCACCCTTCCCATCCACCACAACCACTTCTTCCACCCAATCACTCATCCTGCCGTAGCGGACAGCATGCAGTCCGGCAGCATTTGTAGCAATCATTCCACCAATCGTCGCTGAGCGGTGACTCCCAGGAATGACCGGTAAAAACAATCCAGATGAGCGAAGATTAAGGTTTAGTTGATCCAACGGAACGCCAGCCTCAACAACTACATGCTTTAATTGAAGGTTTAAAACATCGATATGCCGCAGACGTGCTGAATCGACAACAACCGAGTTTTGCGGTGTTGATCCACCACACAGGCCTGTGCCGGCACCGCGTGGTACCAAGTCAACTCCAGTTTCTGCAGCCCATTGAGCTAGACGGACAATATCGGTAACTGTTTCTGGCCAGACGACCGCCCGACATTCTCCTTGAATTCGAGAGGCATCCCGGCTGTAGGCAATCCTTGTTTCTTCGCGATTGGACACCTGGGTTGGTTGGAATAAGGATTCAAGCTGATCCATAATTAGCACCCCTCGTCCCCATCTTGCAATAGGGTTTCACTAAATTCCATCACCTGGACATCGCTGGCATTTTCCTTGAAATGTGCATAACACAAAGGGCAGGCCGTGCATAATCGACCATTATTCACCTGAGCCAGGCGCGCTTGAGCAATTGCATTTGCCAGGTCGGGATAGTTCGATTTGACGCCGCCTCCTGCACCACAGCAAAGGCTCATTGTTCGGTTATCAGGTAGTTCAACTACTTGCCAACCTGCCTGATCCAGGAGACGCCGCGGCTCTTCATAAATATCCGACCAGCGGCCAAGATGACATGGATCATGATAGGTTATCGGAAGCTTCACATCCCGCTCGAGTTTTGAGCGAGAGGAAAATATCTTTTCGGACAGTACTTGTGTGGTGTGATACACATCCAACTGATATTCGTTTTTCAAGGTGTGGTAGCAGCCCGGACAGTTGGTGATTATTTTATCTATGCTGAAGCGAGCAAAGGTTTCGAGGTTCTTTGCTTTCAACCGTTCGAAATCCTGACGGTACCCTGCCCGCCTGACGGGACTGCCACAACATTGAAGCTCACCAGGTAAGATAATGAAATCGATATTAGCCCGCCTCAGCAATCGTTCGTACCGCTCCTGCACTTCGGGTAAAGCGTAGCGGGTGACGCAGCCCGGATAGTACAGGGTATTTCCACCGCCTAATTTCTTCAACCACTTTTTCAACATCAGGCTAATCTCCTGGTTTGTGGATAGTGACACGAAATTCCGCTTCCGCTTCTGGTTTTTCCGGATCATTGCTACGCAGATAGATAATGCGCTGGATATCGCCAAATAAATTGTCTTCAGCCGGATCAAACTTAACTCGTAATTCAGCTGATTCGCCGGGCGGTATGGTGTTCTTTTCCAACTCGGCGGTTGTACACTCACACGAAACGCTTACTTTTTCAATAACCAGGTCTGCGTTACCAGTATTCTTGACTGTGTAAACCAGATCAATCAATTGTTGAGGTTGAGTTCCCAGATCTTGTAAAGCGGGTTCTATGCTAATCTGTGGAGCCTTCCCACCACATGCTGTCAGAATCCCGGTTAGCAGTATTAACAGGAAGAGCAAAGTTATACGTATGGTAGATTGTTTTTTTTGTAGAGTGATCATAGTGTCACCTCTTAAGAAATTCTAAGGACTTGTATCCACCGGGTAACCGGCGTTCTGCCAGGCTCGAAAACCACCAAGAATAGGGGTAACCTTCTTGAAGCCGTTATCCAAGAGAATTCGCGCCGCACGGGCGCTTGATTCTTCTGACGGTCAGGTACAGTAGGTAATGATCCAGGAATTAGGATCGAGTTCTTTTAGCTGACTTTCCTAATTTGCAAGCGGAAAAGAGAAGGAGCCAGGAATGTGTGTTTCTTCATAAGCGCTACGGTCTCGAACGTCAATGAATACAGTTGAGCCTGTATTGTTGGCCAAAAGAGCTTCCTCTAAAGATACACGCGTCACCTCTGGAAAAGATTCTTCTTCGGATAATAGGGGTCGAGGCATCGAAGTCTGACTGCGAGTTTGGTTACCAAGTAATATAGCTGTAAAGAGGATAATTATCCCTATACCGATCATTAGCAACTGCAAAATCGGATTATTTTTCATAAAATCGTTACCTTACTTTTGAGAATGGGTCATTAGAAATTGAGGTCAAAAAAGGACATTATTCCTTTCCTGACAATTCAAATAGAAAATAATCGAAACCAAGCCCCTATTGAATTATCAATAGGTTGTTCGAACCCGATTAATTTAGTTTTATTAGGCTATTGGAGGGTGGTGAAAAGTAAACAGATGTCCAAGTGCAATTAACTGATTATCTTTTATCGCATTGCTGATGTAAGTATTAGAATTAGCAACGACTAATTGAGGTAACCAAACACCCACCTGCAAAGTGCAAACCAAGCAATCGGTATCATCAGCCGAACCAGGATTTTCTTGAACCGTGCAACAGGACGAAGGCGCAGTTATATGACCAGCTAAATTGATGGCAGTAAGTAGTAAAAGTATGATTAAAAGGGATCGTTGAACTGTTGTAACCATAGATTGAGAAAAGTGTACCTTGGTTTTATTGCTATGTCAAACCTCAGGTGTAGGTTTACAATACAATCCAAAGGAGCTTGGATTTTTACTTGCTTTTTTGGAGAAAATATGCTAATATGCTGATTAGCGTATAATTATACCAAGGAGGCTATTATGACTTTCGGACAATATATCGCCGAAAGCAGGAAAAAAGCGGGGCTCAGTCAAAAAGATCTTGCTGAACGGTTACGTAAAGAAGATAGTCAATCAATATCTGCTCAGTATCTGAACGATATTGAGCATGATCGACGCAATCCACCAGGGGAATTTTTACTTTTACAAATATCCTCCGTATTAAATCTTTCGCTTGATTATTTACGCTTTCTATCAGGAACCTTGCCAGACGATATAAAAACACAAAACCATCAACCGGAAGAAATCGAGAATGCTTTTAAAGCATTTCGTAAAGTTCTAAAAGGGAATAATGATGAAATGGGTTCGTGATAATACAGGTCGATTTCCCCAGCGTCCCTATTATGATGCGCTCGAACTAGATTCTGAGTGTGAGAATTTAATTTCATCATTTCTTATAGAAAAATATGGAAAAGTTGAATATCCGGTTTCAACAAATGACCTGACAATATTAATCGAACAAAAAACATCTGAACTTGATTTATACGCAGATTTAAGCAATGAGGGAAATAATGTTGAAGGAATGACAGTTTTTTCTCATAAGGCACTCCCTCGTGTTTTGATATCAAATTTCCTTTCCACATCAAGCAACCATGCCAATCGATTGCGTACAACATTAACCCATGAATTTGGGCATGTAGTTTTCCATAACTTTATCTGGTCATTTGAGCAACCCAGTCTTTTCAAATCTAATTCAGGGGATCTAACAATAAGATGCAATCGAGATACTATTTTAAATGCTCGCGATGTTGATTGGTTAGAATGGCAAGCTGGCTATGTCTCAGGAGCTTTTTTAATGCCATTGTCTTCAGTAAAAGAAACAGTCCATCGAATCAATAAAGATACTAATACATTCGGAAAGGTATCATCAGTATCTGATGTCGGAAAGAAAATGATCGCACAAGTCCAATCGGTCTTCCAGGTGTCAGAAGATGCTGCTCGTGTTCGTTTGTTGAAATTAGACTATTTACAGGAAGGAAAGACAGTTGCCCAATCAATGAATCTATTTTAATAGGATATAGTTGACTTTTTTTTCGAATCGTGATACGCTAATCAGCATATCAGCTAATCCGCTAAATACGTTAGATCGATAACTACTATGAACTATATCAAAAATAAAAGAAGTAAATATTCAATAAGCAGAGGAACCAAATGACAGTCAGATACAACTATGTTTTTCCAATACCCGAATCAGACGATGTGTTTGACGAAATGGTTCGTGATGCTTGTTCAATCGAGTGGAATGATCCTACGACTCAACGAAATGGGAGGAGTGGACAATCTCAAAATGGGTTGGATGTATTTGGTTACCCAAACGGACCAGCTGGTCGATGTCGGGGTGCACAATCTAAGCTCCGAACTAAAGGAAAGCAATTAAACAAGGGGGAAATCGATGATGAAATAAAGAAAGCAATATCGAGTCCTCTGAATCCAGATCAACTCATTATTGTTACCAGTACAGGTCGGGATACTAGTTTACAAGCGTATGTTGACCACGTATCTAGAGAGCAAACCAAAAAAAATAGCTTTCCTGTGAAAATATGGTTTTGGGATGATTTGCTCGAGCGATTGTTAGTTGACCGGCAATTTTTACTCAAATACTACAAGGATTTACTTGGATCGGTTACAAATCTTGCCGAAGCAGAAGCTCTGGTTGATAAGCCAATATACGCTCTAATCGAAACCTGTGGTGATACATCTAAAAATCCATTAATTCTTGAACGAGAATTGCGGATGAGGGGAGTTTTAACTTATAGGGATCGAAATCAAGTAATGATAAATGGATTTGGTCCAGATGGTGTCGTATGTATTTACCCTGAAATAAATGGGAAATCAGATGATTTGGTGATGCAATTATTTACAAGTGTGGTTAAGAGTTATGAAAGCAGTAGCTGCCCGATTTTCGCCATACTTCCCGTTGTATTCATTACGAAATTTCAGGAATTCTATTTACAAGAAAATGGGAATATTTCCAAAATTCACATTCACTCATTGATTCCAACAGCCATCAACAACAGTAAACCAATATTCAAGGAGTTGCTCACATATGGATATAGGCGTCGAGGTTCCCTACCAATAATCGATGTCTGCTGCCGTTCGATGAAAAGCTTTCCAAAATCCGCTTTGCTAGATTTGGATTGGTCATCTGAATTTATGGCTGGCGTGGAGTGGCCAGATCAGGATTCATGGGAATCGATGTTTTCACCTGCAATCCAAGATGTTGTCAATGGTTTGATAAATCTCGGTAAAAATATCCAACTACACTATGAGTGCAGGTTATTCTTACCTCTCGCTCTGGCACTTGGATACCATTCCAATATCCGGGTAGTAAAGGCATCGGTTTGGGCCAGGAATGTTGGTGGTAGTTCATTCACTCAGCAATTCTGGAACTCTGATTCAATGCCAGCGCCAATTACTATCATTTCAAAAGAAATTGAGAAGTCTCCTGACCAAACAAGCCACATGATTATAGAAATATCTTCCCAAGTAGATATCCATTCAGAGATCAAAGGTTTCGTAGAAAAGGAAAATTTGAAATATGGGAAATGGCTGAAAATCGACTTGACGAACTACATCCATGATGGAGTACCTATAGATGCATCATATGCCATCGCGTATGCTGATCAAGTTGGCCGCATTATAAGGCAAAACAAAGGAGGATTCACCGATCTTCACCTCTTTATTAGTACGTTGTCCCCACTAGCATTTCTAATTGGCCAACGGCTGCAGGCTTGTGGGAGGGTTCATCTGTACTGGTATATGAATCCATCATATCGGAAAGCATTTGTTCTGCAATAACCTGGAGATAAATATGACCACATTGAACGATTTGTTTATCGAATATCTTGCTTCAATTCAACCTTATTCCAAAGCGGTTGAGCGTGCTCAATTAGCACATACTTGTCTACGAGAAGATCTTGAAGGAGACGAGAACCTGGGCGCACACATGTTGAATTCTTTTCTTTCCGGCTCTTACGGTCGATCCACAGCCATCAAAGGAATAAAGGATGTCGATGTAGTGATCCCTTTTGATTACTCATTTGAAGAGCTTTCAAAATTTTGCCAATCAAATGAGACTACACAACACTGTCTCCTCAGGTTAGTTCGTGAGGCTATTGAACGCTCGGGAAGACATGTCGAATCATCAACAATTCGTCGCCGATCAATATTAGTAAAACTTACCGATACTATTAATGGAGTCGCTGATGATGAACCCGATTTAACATTAGACATAGTCCCGGTCATTCCACAAACATATAAATCAGGGGAATTGGACCAATATACCGATCCACTTTGGATTGCGGATAAAGATTTGGATCAATGGCTATCGACATATCCAAACTCGCAGTTATCTGATAGCGAATCAAGAAACGAGGAAAGTTCATATCTCGTTGATCGTCACCATTACAAGCCTTTAGTAAAAATAACGAAAGCTTGGAAGAAAGTTCACTTTGGTAGCCAGAAAACACCTAAAGGTTTTTTCTTGGAATGCATGGTAGCTGAATTTCACAATCCTGATGCAGAAAGCTGGATCCTTGCTTTACGTGATATGTTGAAAAATGTTTGTGATACATGGGGAAATCCTGATTATTTTATCGCTTCACCAACTGTTGCTGATATTTCAAAGTCCTCGGCAAACCGTATTCCTTTGGTTAAGGTTGAAAAGCCCGAAGATTTGGATAGAGCAAAGAATATTGTCAAGAAGATGCGACGGCATCTCGAACTCATTGAACAGGCGATTGATGAAGCTGATACTGATTTGAATAAAGCAGCTAGAACTTTGCAACTCGTATTAGGGTCTGATCCAGATGATATCATTTTCCCGTTACCTGCAAGCGACAAGAGTACATCATCGGATTCGACAAAAAAGGATGAGCCGAGCAGAGTGGCTATCCCTGTCGTAAAAATTAATAATCCAAATAAACCCTGGGGATACGATGGAAAGAGGATTAATAATTGACCAATTTGATGAATTACGTTCTTTGTATTCTGATCTGACCCTTCAAAAATCCGATGGTGTCTGGCATATACAAGGACAATTAGTCTTCATCGCAAATTTTGCAGAACAAGTAATCGAAGATGAGTATTCTATCCATCTTGTTGTTCCAGAATCCTATCCGGATTGTGTGCCAGTAGCTTACGAAACAGGAAACAGGATTCCAAGGCACTTTCACAAGTATAAAGATGGGAATTTATGTCTAGGTGAACCATTAGCTGTTTGGAAGACATTTTCTGAACATCCTACCCTATTGGGATTTGTTCAGAATAATTTAGTTCCTTATCTTTATTCATTCAGTTATCTGTGCAAAAACGGAAGGCTTCCTTTTGGAGAATTATCACATGGGGAACTGGGTAGAATTGAATATTATCAAGATCAATTCAATGTGCGAAGTGAACATTCTTTGTTTGGCTTGATTGCTATCTTAGCTCAAGGTGAATATCGAGGTCATATCCAATGTCCTTGTGGAAGCAAGAAAAGGTTAAGACTTTGCCATGGACCACATGTACTTGAAATAATGCGTTCTACTCCATCAGGTTATTTTAAGTCGCTTTACCAATTCATGTCTCAAAGAGGATTGGCGTATTTTCGGTAATCTACTTTACTCCGTTCCCCCTTAAGACTCTAGAGGAACGATGCAGATAGAACGGAGCGCACACCGTTCTATTTTTCATTTCCTCTCCGTTGAGAAAACCAGATGCTTCCATCCTTTCCTGCACGCTTCCCATTTCGCAATCCATGGAGATTTGTCAGGAAAGAGTTGTAACTTAACCCACTTAAAGCAAGATTGATTTCTCCTTGAATGGCTCTCTGGCAATTCAGGTTGTCGCAAAATACATACAGGTTTCCATTTGAAGCTTCATAAAACTTCATCCATTTCGTTTTTCGGGATATTTGATCCTTACTCACATCCCGTTCTACTTCGACGAATATTACCTCGCCTGATTTGGGATCAATAGCAACAATATCTGGGATATAGGTTTCACCATTGGATAAGTTGATCGCTTGCGCTCGTCCTCGGATTTTGTAACCTTCCTCTATGAGGATTTCCCCAGCTTGAATATTCAGGATGGTATGTTCCGGTGAAGAATGATGTCTTATTAGGATATCAAATTCATTTTCCTTGGGAATTTTGCCAGTTAATACCTGGTATGCAACTTGACCATCGCGAGTCAAATGCAGCACCGCAGGCTGATTTCCACCAGAACTTGATCCTTGCTCAACAACGCCACTTATCTGTTCAACTAAGATTGGGAATTCATTTCCTTCCAGTGACATTAACCAATTCAAGGCTTCATCCAGGTTTTTGTTTGCGGCTGATAAGGAAAGGCGTTTTGCCATTTGCTTTATGATGGATGGTCGTAAAGCAATCCCCATTTCACCCATCACAAGAATTGCCGCCGATGTTTTTTCATAGTTCTTGGTGAACTGCCAGGTTTTTACCCAAACTGGAACTGGCGTAGGGTCCCTCGATTCTTCAATATTTGTTTTTTGGATTTGAATGTTCTGGGCTACATCATCTTTCTGAATCTGTCGAAGGGCAGCTAAGTGGGCTTCCAGTGCTGCTTTCTCTGCTTGTATGTTCCTTTTCGATTCCTGTGTTGCAATGAGCTCTTGTTCCAGATCGGAATATTTCTGATTGAGTTCTTTCAAGCGCTGTTTTAATTCATTTATTTCCAAGGGCTCAATTTTCTTCGATGCTGACCCTTGCATAGCACGCAGTCGGACATGAATCAAATATGCCAGGTCATCATCGCTAAAGGATTCCAACGGACGGGTCGCTTTTTCGCAGGATTCATCGTAATCCTGATCCAGAAACCTCAAAAGGGCGACAAGTTGCTTATGGGCATTTTCCCATGATTTCTGGGCGTTGGTTTGCATTTTTTGCTCGTGCTCCTCACTTTGCCCGATAATGTCTCTGGAGATTCGAATTGACTGGTTCCGTTGGAATTCCTCTAACGTGAAATCAACCACTTATTTTTCTCCAATTCTGATTTCAACTGGCGCGCATCTTCCAAAATCTGGATTGCCTGGTCCTGGTTTTTCTGTTCAGGCGCGCTGATCCACTGCAAAGCGCTGCGGGCAGCCTCAAGGTAGCTCAGAGTGGTCGAGAGCATTTGCTCATGCAATCCCATACCGATTGGAGGCACTCGGGTGCGGTCAACCTGTTGGGCAAGTTCAACCGCATGCTGGAGAGTCTGCTGTGCAGACCTGGACTGCGAAAAGAGATCTCCTTGCTGTTCAGCAGCGATGACGCGCGCGATCTCACCGTCCAAAACAGTCAGCTCAGATATCCATGTTTGAGCAGATCTCCGGTAATCCTCAACCGCCTTAACCTCGGGCAGCAAGAGAACTGGCTTCCCCTGTTCATCCAATGGGGAAACAAAGGCACCGATAATCGTGAAAATCACAGCCAGACTCAAAAGTATCCACCCTAACTTTTGCAGCTTTTCTTCTGAAATATGGATTTCTGGATCACTCTGATTAATCACTGTCATGACTAAATTCTCCAATTTCAAGAATCTGTGTGATGACTTCCATGTCGGAAGCAGCAGAGTTTCGTTTTTCCCTTTGTTTCAAATCCGCAATCACCTGTTTGCCTCGCTCGTAATCGATATTGCGGATAAATTCAATTCTTTCAGCAACGACTTCGAAAACAGGGGTGGTTATATTAGGCCGGTAACGCAACTGAATATGTCCTTCCACCCCAATCCGACTGCCTTTTTGAACATGTCCATACACCAACTCGGCCAGGGTGCCGTAAATCAGTACCCGTAATCCCTTCACCGGTTTCGATTCCGGGCTGCCATCGATCATCAGATATAAGCGAACATAAGGGATGGGATCTTGATTCTGGGGACGCAAATAATCAAAATAGATATCCCCGGTGATGTCACCACGCTGCCATGTTAGATTGCCTTGTGCCATAATTTGTACTCTCCTCTTCATGAATGTTTGTTTGAATACGAAAGCCCTCGAAGGCTATGCTCAACTTAATTACTTATCCAACCTGTTTCCTCCTCGATGTCCAGAACCAATCCCAATGAATCTGCCAGGAGCCGTATACGATCCCTTTTCGCCTCCGCAAAAAGCATCCGCCAGTTCCGATCGGATGGAGAATAAAACGAGAACGAATGCTCAATCAGACGAACAAGTTCACGAGGCGATATGGCAGCCAGGCGATCACTGGCTCCGCCGGCACTGATCCCAGGATTTTCTTTCAGCTTGGCAATGGCCAGACTATACGGATTCTGGATGCCGGGTTGGGAAGCGCCATGTATTATCCAGGATACGAAGGGTATTGCGCTCTTTTCTTGCTCGATCAGAACAGACTGATTTTTCTTGTCTGCGCGAGCTAAAAGCTTGTCCAAAGACCAATTTCCCTCCGAATCAGTCACCACCGCCACCGATTGGCTCGAAGGATCGTTTCGCGAATTCGAAGAATATTGGGTTGAGGAGGTATCTTTATCTTTTAGGGAATCTTTAAAGCTTTTGAGAATCTTTAAAAGGGTCTCAAAACAATCATTGGCTTGCAGGTCGAGCGTCTCAAGACAATCATTGAGGATACTCTTGAGAGTCTCAGAACAATCATTGGTTAAATCTGAGAGTCTCAAAACAACCATTGGCTTCGTTTTGACAGTCTCAAAACAATCATTGTCTAAATAACTGATCCAGGAATCAAGTTCAGCCAGAACATCTTGATTTTCAGCTTTTGCAAAAAGGGATGAAGTAGCCTGTTGGATTGTTTGGTGTTGTGATGTGAGAGGATCAACCCGCTGCACCTTGAATTTCCAACCGTAATTGCCCTCAGAATTGATCCGGTGATCGGTGCGTTCAACAAACAAGCTCAGCAAGTCTTGTAGTCGTTGCCGGCGAGAAAGCTCTTCAACCGTGCGTTCACTCAATTCGTCTTTCCGTTTCCCTCGCCCTATCCGGACAGGCAGCCAGTTCGCCACCACTCGCGGGTTGTTTATACCTAACCGGTTTGCGATGGCTTCATAGCCGCCATCCATCCAGACCTCATCTCGGATCTCGCCAGTCTCATCATTGAAGTAGCACAAATTACGCAAAATCAGAACAAACATGGCTGCGTCTTCGCCTAGCACGGGTAACCAATGTTTCAGGAAGTACCAACTGACCAGGATGAAATCTCCCTGTGTTACCAGGCGGTCAGCAAGCTGGTCCGCCAGGTTGCAAAGCTCTCCATCGAGCCGGTACCCAACCAGTTCTCTAATGACATCCTGAACGGTCTGATGATGTGGAATCATTTTGCTGAATTCTTCCGAAGGTTGTCGAACCGGATATTGGAAAATTTCTTTGGGATTTGTGCTGATAGCCAATTGCAACGCTGACTGAGGGGAATCTTGTATCCCATGAGAAAGTAAAAAAGCCTTCAAGTCTTCAGCGTCCCCAGGTGTCAGCGGGGATTCGAATAGTTCATATTTGTTGGAGGACTTTTTCGCCCTTCCTGAGCGCTTATCTACTTCATGATCAGTGTCAATTTTTCGTGTAAACCATCCCAGGCTGCTACCAGGTTGTAGTAAGCGAAAAAACTGAGCCCGGCTGATCCCAGCCCACTGACAAATCCGTTCAGCCCGTACTGAAACTTTACAACTTCCTTTTCGTCCTTTTCCGCCACTCGCCAGATAATATTCCTGCCACAATGCCATCACCAGGAAAATAACTTGCGAACCGACATACGGCAGCCAACGCAAGTTATATACTGGTAAGCGAACCACCCGCCCGGGTTCCAACAGGATATTCCGGATAGAGCTATAGTGGATATCCAGCTCAATAGGATTTTCCTCGTCATCCCCTTGATCTTGATTTTCTTCATGAGCAAGATCATCCTCATCATCAACTTCCTTTTCAAAGACCACAAAACGAACTTTAGTTTCTCTGTTTAAGACACCAGTAAGGAACCGTTGCAAAGTGGTGGTCAGTCGATCTGTTAACCAATCGCGGCCATAAGCATTGATGCAGCCGATCACAAAAGTGTCATCTGAAAATTCCACCAGGTGGGTTGGTTTCACCCAGGTGCTAAAAGTCGCCCGCGACATATCCACTTCGAGGTTAGCGACTGCTGCTTGCCAGGCTTTTTCCGGTGAAAATTCAACGACTGCATTCATAAAAGAAATCCCTATCGATAAAAATACCAATTTCGAAAAATGCAAAACAATGGCAAGATTTCGGCTTTTTCCAGAAGAATGGTGGTTATCCCATTTCCTCCAGGAAAGACCCCTCTATGGGCTTCCTGTTCATTCAACGTCTGCGGCTCCGTCTGCGTCAACGTCTGCGTCGTGTCAGCTGCACGTCTGCGGCACGTCAGCATGGACGCAGACGTAGTTCTCGGCTTGGAAAAAATATTGGTAGATTTTCCAGGAAAGCAGAGAGGCCATTAACATCCTTCCTGAAACAAAGTCTTCCTAATGGTCTTGGGTGATGGTTGAAGGTGTAAGGTTCCATTCTGAAAAACTTTCGTACCCTCCATAACGAAGAACCAAACAACTTCTCCGACTGGCAAGGTGTGCTCCCTTGCAATAGCTCGAACATCTTCCTTTAATAGAGCCGGGATTCTGAAAGTTACTCGCATCTCCCAATTGGGGATGGTATCTTGGCCTTTCTTGGATTTTTTCTTTTTGGATGCCATTAATTTCTTTTCGGGAACAGGAAATGCTTCCGACAACCAATTCTGGTCTGTATTTTTTTGAGAAGGCAAAACAGGATTTCCTTGACCTCCTTCCGGAAACAGCGTCATCCGTTGGGCTTTGGGGTACGCAAAAAGACTGAGTTTTTCAGTTCGGTAAAGTTTTACTCCGTACTCAAGGAATGCCCTGACAACTTCATCCCTGGGAACCGAAAGACGCTGAGCAATTTCAACAATCTGCTCCACAACTTGCCGTGGAATTCCCCTGTAGGTCACGGTTTCAAACCGATGAATCAGTTCCCACTTTCGCAATCTTTTCTTCTTGAGATCTGCTGTGGGAATTAAATCCAATGGTTGTCGTATGAGTATTGTGGGATCATGCGGCTTATTCTCCTCACCATCAGTCAATGGAAGAGGATCACGTAAATCTGTGAATGCATCGCGCCTGGGCATCCTGACCTCTAATATTTCAATACAAGAGTTGCCAAAGACTTGTATTCTTCTGCAGCCCGCGTTTCCGGAGCGTACTCGAAAATAGTCTTTGCTTCCGACCAGCATTCGCGCAAGACGGTCGCCCGGTGTACCGGGGAAATTACTTTCTCTTTGAATGTCACCTGTAGGTCCTGCATTGAGTCGCGTGACTCGTTGGTGCTATCAAAGAAGGTCGGTAAAATTCCCAACAATCCCCCCTTCCAGTTCTTCTTGTCTCTCAAGGTCTGGATGGTCGTGACTGTTTTGGCTAACGAATCCAAAGACGCAAATTCAGTCGCTGTTGGAACGATCACCAGGTCTGCTGCCCAAATCGCACGTTCCTGCAAACCACCCACAGAAGGGGAGGTGTCAAAAATGATGTAGTCCAACCGGTCTTTCGTGAAAGTTTTGAGAAGGTCTTTGATGTAGGAGATCGGTTGATCTTGGACACCCAACATCATTTGCGCAGCGGAAGTCATTGAGTTTCCTGCAATCAATTGAAGGGAATCACGTCCTGTATCCCGAACCCATTGACGGATAAAAGTAATTTCGGTTGGAGAATCTGGTTGGGTGGTTAGGAAATAATAGGTTCCCATCTGACTATCCATGCCAAGCTTGGTTGCACATTGCCCTTGAGGATCAAGGTCAATCAATAACACTTGCTTATTTTTTTGAGTAAGGGCATGTGCCAGGTTTACAGCAGTGGTTGTCTTACCTACCCCGCCTTTTTGATTGGAAATGGTGATAATCTTTGTGGTCATTTGTTTTCTCCTTAATCTATAAATTGCAGTTGGGTTCGACCTTCATGACCATGGACAGAAATGACATCATCGAGATTTTGATAAACACCCATAGCAAAAGGTTCCCTGAGCCATCGAATGACTGCCAAACCACTGCTAAATACAGTTCCTTCAGCAACCTCGCCAGTACCTGATACACCGGTGAGATCTTCCACCCGAATCAATACAAACCGGCGCATCTGACTATTTGAGGAAATTTGATTTGGTTTTTTGGTCATGGGTTTACCCTTTATGTCACTTCTGCATAATGAACGCCGGCTACGATCACGTACTCTTGGCTTCTTCTGAATCACTTTGGAATTCGACAGATCCATCAATAAGCCATTTTGATAAGTGAGTCGACAACCTGAGGTCACATTCTCAAAAATAATCCCTTCCGGCCAGGTAGATTTCTCGTCTCGATTGAGTCGGATATCGATCATTCGAAATAATCTCCCGAAAAACATACCTGGATCATCATCATTGCGGGTTGGATCCACTATGACTTTCCAAACATATCCCCTAAGCTCAACCGGGTTAGCTTTTGCTTGAGGGAATAAGTAATCAAAATCCTTATCTGGCATCTTCAATGACACTCCGAACTTTCTAAAAAATGCCGGCAAGTAGGTGCGCAAATAGATTGGCAGGGGAATAGAATTGACCCTTACCTTATGCAGGCATTTATTGAGATTGTGAAACACCCATGTATGGGAAATTAATAACTACAAACGCAAAACGTTATTTGCGAATTAAGGAGGGTGTACTCCCCACTCGAAAGTGGATTTAATTAAATTGAATTGGAAATATTGCTTTAGGAAATCAGGAAAAAGGACTTGACGAACCCACGTAAAAGGACTACTATACGAATATCGATCAACTACTGCTGCGTGCCGGGTAAGCAATAACCAGCGTTCGTCGGTTTGGCTGATTTGCAGAACCCGCCGCACAAATGGCACGGATTCAGGATCTTTGCTCATAACCCGGAGGTCAGTGGTTCGAATCCACTCCCCGCTACTATTTTCCAGACGACCAGCAATGGTCGTTTTTGGTTTAAACATGCGTTGATTCCTTGAAATATTTACTTAAGAAGAGAGATCATAGACTAAATACTCAACTCCTCTCTCCAAAGATAGATCAAGGTTACCAGTGTAGTGATTACAATTCAATATATCAATTTCGATAGGTATCTAACCTTAAGACCTATCCATATGGATATGTCTTAAGGTATTCATGGCAACATTTTTTTGGGAAATGATTCTAATGATCATTTCAAAAAAATCTAATAAATCGATGCGTTATAAACCAAGCAGTTTTTTTACGAGAACTTAATGCTGACGATTTCATGGTCATGAACACCAATCGTTACACATCCATCATCACCAGTTCCAAGAGCGGTCAATGGTTCTTCAGCTAAATTGACCTGCATGACTTTTTCAAATTTACAGAGCGGTTTCAAGTTTACTCGGATAGTCTCTGACAAAGTATTGTATCCGCGCACCAGACATCCCTTTCCATTCTCGGTGGCTTTAACTGAACTGATGACAAATTCGGCAGGGGAGGTTTAAAAAAAAACTCTCAAGCGCCATAAGAAAAACAATATCCCCCCTTCGCCCTTGGGTACATATCGTGCTTTTGAAATAAGAAGACATCGGTGATATTTTGACAGTACTGGAAGAGAGGGGATATAGCTGATACTGCGGATGATGGCATTAAATGGCTGCGAAAATGTGGAATATGTCATTTTCATCGAAAGGATTGACTAGAAATAGTTAATGGTATATAAATATATCAATAGATATATTTATCTATCATATTTTATTGTATGAGGTAAATCAGATGATTGATAAGAGTACTAAGAAAGATTCTACTCACAAGGCGATTCTTGAAACTGCGACAGAGCTTCTGTCAATAAAGCCTACATCTACGCTTCAAGAAATCGCTGATTATTCAAGAGTTGGAATTGCTACCCTCCACAGACACTTTGCCAGCAGAGATGCTCTGCTCGATGAGCTTGCTATGAATGCAGTCCAGCTTGTGGACGAGGCACTTGCGTCAGTTAATTTAGATGACCGTGACGCCGTTAGCTCATTAAACAACCTTTTAAATATATTAATTCCACTTGGCAATAAAATTTCTTTTCTTGGAGCAGCAACATATACAAACAGCAATCCGCAGGTGATTCAAGAGGAAGAAAGGCTACAGCAGCCTGTTCTGAACGCAATTAAAAAATGGCAGCAAATCGGGCAGCTAAGAAATGACATGCCGGCAAAATGGATAATGGCAGTGCTTTATGACCTGCTGTTTATCTGCTGGCAGGAAATTCAGGCAGGGAACATCGCGAGAAATGACGCAGCGGGCTATTTATTAACCACGATCCTACATGGATTTCAAAAAGAAAGTGAGAAGTAAAGATGAGTTACGAGATAACAATAACCAGTACCCTTACCAGGCATCAGCAACGGGAAGTGGCAGAAATATATTATGACTCTTTTAAAATCAAATTCAGTAAACTATGGCTCTTTACAAAAAATAAGGGCTTGGCAATTGATGTTTTATCCCAGAGCATAGACTTCAGAACGGGACTTTATGCAATCAAGGACAAAGAAGTTATTGGATTTATCGGTCTGGAAACCGTCGGGTCAATTTATACGAAGCTTAGATTTTCATTACTGACAAAGGTCTTCGGCTTTTTTGGTGGTCTTTGGCGTACTGCCGGGTATTTGATCTACCGGGCTTTCCAAGGTCGCATAGGAGAGGATGAGATGCATATCGATCCTATCGCGGTATCGGAAAAAGCTCGCGGTCTTGGAGTTGGCACAAAACTACTTGACGCTTCATTGGCGCTAGCAAAATCATTGGGTAAGAAAAAAATGACACTTGAAGTTGTAGATACAAACCCTGAAGCAAAAAAGCTCTATGAGAGAAAAGGGTTTGTTGTAACCAAAATCGAAAAAACCGGCTATCTTACTAGTCTAGCAGGATTCACAAAGGTAGTCCATATGAGGAAGGTGATTGAGTGAAAAAGAAATCAAAAGCCATCACAGCAATGTTAATTGCCTTTATATTTATTGCGGGAGCAGTGGTGGGGTATTTTATCCCAGAAAAGATTATCAAGAAGCAGGTTGAAACGCAGGCTATCGATTATTTTGTTCAAAACGATTTCAGTATGCCATTTCAGACCTTTACCACTTTTACATATGAAAACATCATAGGAAATGCTGTTCCTTGGGCAAAAAAGTATCTTGACGAGAGTGTGGCGACCAATCTCGAAAACTCGGTAAAGGAAAAGTACGCTTACAGATATGAAGCAGCAATTGAAGGCATAAGTTCAAATGAAGATATCGTGGGGTACTTGCAGAAAACAGGGCTCATTGATGAAATTAAGCTTTCTAAAGAGGAGATTCTGAAAAAGTTGTCAGATCTTGACACTTCAGCAACAACAATCGTCCCCAGGAGTTCATTTACAAAAGCATATATGAACCAAGCTCCGGATCTGCTGGTTAGATTGCCTGCAGAATATGAACCAATCGAGTCAGTATTTGTTTCATTCCCAATTTTATATCCAAGTCAATGGAAAACTCATTTAGCATTGATCAGCGCAATATCCAAGGAAGCTACAACAATTGTGCTTGTACCGGACGTATACTGGCATAAGGCGGTCTTACTATACCTCCAAAAAGCAAACCTTGATTTGAATAACATCCGCTTTGCCTATGTAAAAACTGATGATGTCTGGATTAGAGATTACGGTCCCACATCCGTTATAACCAGCAACGGTGGCAAAGCTTTCATCTGGAACAACTACTATGAAATGTATACTTCTTATGCAAAGCTTAGCGCAGATGCGGCGAGCGAGCTGGGAAGGTATTATGATGTACCGGTTTACAGGGTGCCTCTTGTTGTTGAAGGCGGGAACATAATTTCAGACGGAAAAGGCACGGTGATAATGTTTGACTCTGTACTTAAGAATAATCCCGACTATGATGTCGAAAAACTAGAAAATGTAATGAAGGATTACTATGGCTGTAATAACCTCATCCTTCTCCCTTCCCTCAAAGGCGAACTGACAGGGCATGTCGACATGGTGGTCAAATTCGTTGATAATGATACACTCATGGTTGCTGAAAGTGAACCGTCTTTCCAATGGTACCAAAATTTTGAAGATATTGCTGACTTGCTTTCAAAAACAAAATCATCAACTGGATCCAACTACAGAATAATCAGGATGAAATTGGCCCAAAGTGGAACAGATTCCGAGAGATTCTGGAGCTATATTAACAGCCTAACTGTAAATGGTTCTGTTGTTGTGCCTATTTTTGGGGTAGATGAGGACAATGAGGCTCTTGAGCTTTATAAACAGGCAATGCCAGGGTACAACATTGTGGGAGTCGATATGAGCAACTATCCGGTAGGCTCGGTTCACTGCCAGACAAAGGAAATGTTCAAGTAAATTGTTTTTATCGGAGGTGGCTAAACGATGAATAGGTTATATTTGATATTTGCAGGTCTTTTTGAAATCGGATGGCCTTTAGGTCTGAAATTATCCCAAACAAGCCAGAACAAATTATTTTGGATTATTGTTGCTGCCCTTTCAATGGGGCTTAGCGGGGTATTTCTATGGCTGGCGCAAAAGACCATTCCCATGGGAACAGCATATGCTGTCTGGACAGGCATTGGTGCTGTCGGAGCATTTGTTACTGGAATAATTATTTTCAAAGATCCTTCCAGTTTTATTCGGATACTTTCGGTTGTTTTAATAATAGCTGGTGTTGTAGGCCTTAAACTTTCACATTAAGGAGCAGTAAAACAAAGAGCCAAACCATAAAGCTAAACCAGATAGAAGCAAAGGAGCAGGCTGAAAATGCACCGGCTCATATACAACCTGGGGTTTTTCAATAATGGTGAGCTTGTGAACATTTTATCAGCGGCGGTCAACCCCATATGCCTCGCAGGCGTTTGAATACCACCGGGCTGCATAATCGAAACGGAGACACCCACAGTCCCAATTCCACCCGCAGCACGTCGCTGTATATTGGGCTGGAAAAACGCTTGAGCCGTGACGCGGCTGGTTGCCCAGATCCAGCACAAAAAAAGAGTTACGAGGAGCCAATAGATCTTTCCCCAGGTTGGGATCATCTGCGGGCACGGAATATCAACACTCCTCCCCTTGTTCACCAAAGGTGTCTACAGGATTCAGTCGCCCTTCGGAAAAGGGCGACTATTTAAACGACAATTACTTTTATCGAGCGCGAGCATGCTCAAGAAAGAAGATGGGTACGGTACCATGCCAGGGTTTGTTTGACCGTTGTTTCGTAATCTGTTGCAATATTTCCGAACGCTTTGATAAATCTAGACGAGTCGACCACGAACGGTTTTTCAAATTCATAGGCCATCTCCACCATCTCTTTCGCGGCAGGAACAAACAGACCGCCAAGCATGAGCATGAACTTGCTCATTGTCGTGAACTTTGGCTTTAACCTCGCTTCTTTGAAAAACAGGGTCAGCAGTTCGCGCTGAGTCAACGTCGGCGGGTTGGGTACGTGCCAGGTCTGTCCGAGGGCCTCTTCGCGTTCACCCAAAATCGCCAGTGCCTCGCCGAAATCGCTGATGTAGGTGTAGGAGTGCGGCAGGTCAAGATTACCAATCACCTCGGCAGGTTTACCCTGCAAAAGCGGAATAAGGGTACGTTCGCCCAAGGAGGATCCAAGCACCCCGGCACCATAAAAATCCGAGCCGCGCGCGATAGACACGCGTACTTTTCCCGATCGGTGGGCGTCCAGCAAGGCTTCTGCCATTTCACCCCGCACTTTGCCTTTGCGGGTCTGGGCTGCGTATGGCAATCCCTCATGGATCGGCTGACCGTTGGTATCGCCGTACATGTACAGGTTTTCACCAACGATCAGCTTGGCACCATTGGCAGCTGCACCTTCCAGGATGGCAGCCTGCAGTGGAGGGAATTCCTTAACCCACTTGTGATACTCTGGTTGAGCACACTGGTAGACAACAGACGAACCTTTGGTGACACTGCGGGTAAAGTCCGTGCTGTAGGCATCGCCGGCAACAATATCCACTTCAGCAGGCACATCCAATGGACGCTTGCCAGAGCGGTTGACCATTTTGATCGATTTGCCACGCTTGAGCAACGCACGCATGGCCGCCTGTGCCAGCGGGCCGGTTCCGAAAATAACGTTAAGTTCTGACATGTGAATCTCCTATTCTCTTCTTTTACGATTTCAAGAACCAATTGCACGGATTAAGATAAGCCTTGTAACGGCCAACCACTTCCCGACCAAGCAAGATGCCTCCGGGCCAGAAAACCAACTCGCCAAGCAAAGCCAAAATCGGTACAGCGGCGATTTTGGTTGATGGGGCAAGCGGCAAGAACGGCAAAACGGGAATCAATCCGTAAAATACAAACGACATCACGACTAGAAAAACACCGAAGCGTTTACTCCAATTCACCTTAACCTCCCAGATATTTTTGTAAGATCGCGCCATATTGATTCATCATCAGGAAATCTGCCAGACGCGGGAAGGCGGAATTGAGTCGGGCAAACATCTCAGTGACTACACCCCCCATGAGATAACGTTCGCGCTGGGTCGAAATAGCACGAAGCAATTCTTCTGCCACATGGGCAGGTGGCTCAACCCGCAGCCCCATCTCGCGCCAGATGCCATGAAAAGGTCTCTCAGCTTCGGTATCCGCCGGGGATGGCGAGAAATAAATCAGGCGCACGGGACTTTTCTCCAGACGCATTTCACGGTTCACGGATTCGATGAAAGCGGATACCCCCGCGCGAGTCGCTGCGTCCACACTGTAAAAGGGAAAAACCAACCGTCCATCGGCAAATCCGCCCACGTGCAGGATGATTCCGTTTTGCTGCAATTTCATCTGCGGGAGAAAGGCGCGCGTGAGATAGATACTGCCTGCCAAATTAACCGCAATCAAGCGCTGAATCTCTTCGATGGAGTGAGAGTCCAATGGCTTGCGAACATCAACGCCGGTGAGGTTGACGACGACATCCACGTGGGTTACGGAATTCTTCAGCGCCTCAACGCTTTCAGGATTGGCAATATCCACCTGAAAAACAGGGGCGGAAAACTGCTGGTGCAACTGCTGCAATTTCTCCGCGTCACGCCCCGCCAGCATCAACCGGGCGCCTGCGGACGAAAATGCCTGCACCACCGCGTTTCCCAAACCGCCTGTAGCGCCAACAATCAAAACGGATTTATGATGAAACATCTGTTTCATGGAATATATATTCCCAAATTCACAAAACTACGCAAACTTCAACCATACTTGGGTAATTGCCGAAAAATCAGCCAGTCACGAAGCGGTGTGGGAAGGCTTTCAATGAAAGTAAGAAGCTTTGCGTCAGTCCCGACCTGGACGCGCGTTCGCGGAGTCGATTCGCTCAAAAGTTGGGCAACCACTTTTGCAACTTCATCCGCAGGCAGACCGCGCTCACTCTGTGCCATCTTTTTCATCATCTCAACGATAGGTCCATATAGCGCAAACGCTTCGGGGGGCCAGGTTGTGAGCATTTTGTCGGCGGCAGTCAAACCTTTTTTCCAAGCAGGCGTTTGAATATCACCAGGCTGCACAATCGAAACGGAGACACCCCACGGTCTCAATTCCACCCGCAGCGCATCGGTGAATGCTTCCAATGCAAATTTTGTGGCACAGTATGCACTCTGAAACGGCATGGCATTGATTCCAGAAATGGAGCCAATGTTGACGATCCGTCCGTGACTCTGGCGCAGAAGGGGAATAAAAGCTTGGGTCACAGCCACAACGCCGATGAAATTGACTTCCATCTGCTGGCGGAAATCCTCCAAGGGTTGAAACTCGATCGGTCCAGCAAGCCCGAATCCCGCATTATTGACCAGGCTGAATGTATCGTTGATACCCACTTCGCCCGCGATTATTTCTCTTGCACAAGCGATACTGTCTTCATCGGTCACGTCAAACATGACAGGCGTGAGTCTGGCGGATGCGACTTTCTGCAAAGCCTCCCCGCCAGCAGGCTTGCGCACGCCAGCAAAGACGCGATACCCCAACTTGTCCAGGTGAAGGGCGCATGCCTTGCCAATCCCAGAGGATGTGCCGGTGATCAAGACGGTTTTCATAGTTGTTTTTTCTGCTGTCATATATGCCAACTTTTCACTGTTCATACCAGGTATTGAATAAGAATGTTGTCCATCTCGCGCTCGAATAATTCAGCCGGATCAGCAAAACCCCATGGCATCTGATTGGTGATTTCCAGCATCACCAGCCCATGGACACGGCTCCAGAACACCAGCGCCAGGTACAGCGATTCGGGATGATTTCCCCCCGCAGCCTGGCTCCAGGCCACGAGGTCGGATTCCAGCCTGGGGGGTGGCACTGCCAAATGTTCCACCCGCAGCCTACCCGCCACCCAAAGCGCCTGGATCGTCCCGATGAGCGGTTCCAACGCTCGCTGCGCTGCCGGGAGAGTGGCATCCTCAGGGGCGTGGTAATGCGGAATAGGCGTGCCGAAGATAAGTAGGTAACGCTGGGGGTATGTGACTGCCCATTGACGGTAGGCCAGCCCCAGGGCCGACAAGCGATCTGCCGGGTCTGACGGTTCAACTGCTACTTGCGCATTCGCCAACGAGTTGTACGCATCCACAATAAGGGCTGTTACGAGCTCATCGCGGTTAGGAAAGTAGTTATAGATGGACGGGGCTGCAATGCCCAGGTCGCGGGCAATACCGCGCAGGTTGAGCGCAGTTGCGCCCAGTTCAGCAATCTGCTTCCAGGCCGCTTCTTTGATGGCATTTTGCAAATCGGGGTGTCTTTTATCACTGCGAGGGCGTGGCGACATAATTCTCCAGATAAACTAACAGCGTAAGTTTGTTTCTATAATCTTACATCGTTAGTTTATCTTTGTCAAGAGGAGAAAATTCAAATTCTTGATAAAAACCTGGAAGAAATGAATATAAAACAAAGGATTTTCTTCATCCAGCATTATCAAGGAAGTGGTTCCAAGAAAAATCCTTTTCCAGAGCCATATCTGTTGTCATTTTCAATAAATCACACTTCAGTGGATAACTTAATGCGCCTTATTCTTCCCGATTCTTGCTATATGAATTAACGTTGCAAATAAATAACTTGACGAACCCCCATAAAGAGGCTACTATACGAATATCGATCAACTACCGCTGCGTGCCGGGTAAGTGTGAACTAGCGTTCGTCAGGTTAGCTGTTTTGCAGAACCCGCCGCACAAATGGCACGGATTCAGGATTTTGACTCATAACCCGGAGGTCAGTGGTTCGAATCCACTCCCCGCTACTATTTTCCAGACGCCCTATAAGGGGCGTTTTTGGTTTAAACATGCGTTAGTTCCTTGAACTATTTAATTGAGAAGAGAAGTATTTTATTGATTAGAAAACGGTTCTCTTCTTGAGATAGATCAAGATTATCATTCCAGCGATTTCATTGCAATATACCGATTTCGGTAGGTTATTAACCTAAAATCCTATCCATATCGATAGGTTTTGGTGATTTGGTTGAGCTTTTAAGGAAAAACTCAAGAAAATTTCCTGTGCCCATTTTCTATATATTAGAAGAGATTACTCCACTCAGGCTCTTTGAAAGAGAAAAGAGATGTCTTCACTCGATAAGTATCAGTTCAGATATTTACCATTATGCCCTCGATTTCAGGATTCAGGCTCGTAACCACGTGGTCGTTGGTCTGAGTCTACTCCCCATTACTGATTCTGAGACGACCAAACATGCTCGTTTTTGGTCTAAACATGAGTTGATTCCTTGAAATATTTCTATCATGTAAAGAATAGATGGAGCAGTCGAATTTTCCGGCATATTTTCCTGGCTGAACGATTCCTGATAGAATTATTGTTAAAATAATTTATTTCCAGTTCAACCTGACCAAATAATGACAACAAACTTATTAATTACAAAATTCTATCAACCGCATTTATCTCCAAAACAGATTAGACGGATTCATCTCGCCCAGAGGCTGTGGCAAGGATTAGAAAGTGGTCATCGGATGACGCTTGTCTCGGCTCCGGCGGGGTATGGTAAAAGTATGGCAGTTGCGGAATGGTTGGGGGAATTGTCCGAGAAGGGTGAAAAACCATGGAATTCTGGTAAGGCTACAGTTTCCTGGTTATCGCTGGAACACTCAGATAATGAAATGGGGCGCTTCTTCACATATTTTATTGCTGCTTTGAACCAAAAAGAGGATTTATTTTGCAAGGATTTGTTCGCATCACTGCGTGCAGGGGAAATTCCGGGTGTTGATGTGCTGGTGTCAGACCTGGTTAATGCCATGTCGGCTTGGGATATGCTGCATATTTTGGTGCTTGATGATTTCCATACCATTCAGGAAAAAACCATTCTGGACGCGCTGATGAGCATCCTGACTCATGCGCCACGCAACTTCCATCTTGTGCTGGTGACTCGCGAAGATCCACCCATGCCGCTTTCACGCATGCGGTCACGCGGTCAGTTGACCGAGATCCGCGCTGCTGATTTGCGTTTTTCGGTAGCTGAAGCCAACCTGTTGTTCCGGGATGGACTGGGGTTGGAAATTCCAGCTGTTGATGTGACCCGTTTAACCGAACGCACCGAAGGGTGGGCTGCTGGCCTGCAATTGGCCGGAGTTTCATTGCGAGGGCGGGAGAATCCTGGTGAGTTTGTTCAAGCCCTGAGCGGCAGTCATCGCCTAATCCTGCATTACCTTACCGAGGAAGCGCTCAAGACCCGTTCGCCCGAAGTGCAGGAATTCCTCTTAAAAACTTCGATCCTACCGCGCCTGAGCGGGGATTTGTGTCAGGCGGTGACTGGGCGCACCGACAGCGCTGGGATGCTGGAGCGCTTGCTGGCTGCCAACCTGTTCATCATCCCGCTCGATGACGAGGGACGCTGGTATCGCTACCATCACCTGTTTGCTGAACTGCTCCAGCACCGTCTGAAACGCGAATTCGCTGCCAGCCTGTCCGACCTGCACCAACGCGCCAGCCGCTGGCACGAGGGACAGGATATGCCTGTTGCGAGCATAGAACATGCATTGGCAGCGGGCGATGAAGTACGGGTAGTTTCGTTGTTAGAAAAAAATGCCTGGCATTTGCTGACCCACGGTCATTCGCGCCCGCTTATGAAGTGGGTGGAATCATTGCCAGATGTACGGCGCAACGAAAGCCCGAAACTCACCACAGTGATTGTATGGGGAAAAATCCTGCATGGCGAATACCGCCAAGCCGCCCCTTATCTCGCCGCTGCCCAAACTGCGCTTGAAAAAATACCGCCAGAAACTACTGAAGCTGACTCCTTGCAAGCCGATATCCTTGCCTTGCAATCCTTCCTGGCATTGGCACAGGGTCATGCGTTTGAAGCCTTGTCGCTGGCTGAAAAAGCCCGCATGCTGAGGCCAGAAGATAATACGCGGTTGATCGGTTCAACAGCGCTGGCTTTAGGAGTGGCTTATCGCGTGGCAGGGCGTTTTGATGAAGCAGTTAGGTCGTTGGAAGAAGCACTGCAATTTGCCCAAACGATTGATGACCATGTAACAGCGATGGTGGCGGTCGTACACCTTGCATTGATATGGTTTCAACTGGGACGATTGCGCCGCCTGATTGACAAAGCCGAATTTGCCATCGAGCGCACTGAAATCATCTCGCAAGTCGCCCCGGTGATGATCGGCACTGTCCATGCTGTGATTGGTCAAGTCTATTACGAGTGGAACCAGGTAGAAAAGGCTCGCGAAATGCTGCTGCACGGATTGCGGATGGCACAATTGTCGGGGCAGCCGACTTCTGTGATTTATGTCTGTATATACCTGGCGCGCTTATGCCAGGATTCAGGCGATCTGGAAACGGCAGCCGGTTATTTGCGCGAAGCCAGTGACGCGCTGGAGCAGGGCGGGCCGGGCTGGGTGAGGTTGGATTTGGTTGCACAGCAGGTCAACCTGCTGGTGTCGCAGGGCAACCTGGCTGAAGCCGAAACCAGGTTAAAGGCAACCGGTATCCCCGCTGAAGCTCCGGTCACTTTCCGGACAGACGTGATCCACCTTGCCTGGTTGCGATGGATGATCTCCTGCCGCCACCCCGGTGCTTTTGCACTTGCCAAACGGATTGCGCAGAGCGCCGAGTCTCAGGAGCGTAACGGCACCTTGATCCCGGCACTGGTGTTGGGGGCGAAAGCAGGCGGTGGGGCAGCGTGGTTAGCGCGCGCCCGCCAACTGGGCGAACCGGAAGGCTACCAGCGCATATTTATTGATGTGACCTTACATGAAAATGCTGTCGCTTGTCCAGAACTGATCGAGCAACTGACCTTGAGAGAAATGGAAGTGCTGCGCCTGCTTGCTGAGGGATTGACCTACGGTGCGATCGCAGCCCGGCTGGTGGTGAGTGTCAACACAGTACGCTTTCATGTGAAGAAAGTATATGGCAAGTTGGGGGTGGAAAAGCAAACCCAGGCGGTGGATAGAGGACGCGAGTTGGGATTGATCTAAAAAACCACATTGTTACTTGAGCGCGGACTACATGAATATGTAGTCCGTTTTTGTTTTGAGAAGTTTAAACTGGACCTGTACAAAGGATAAGCCTATGACCACCACTTATGAAACTCACAGTTACACTCTTCGCTTTAATGGTCTCTCGGACGATTCCTTCCTGGGGGATTACTGCCCCGCGGGAACAACGCTGACTGTTGGAGAGAACACGTTTACCCTGTCCAACCTGCGCGCCGATCAGGCTGGGCTACTGGGCGTCATCCGCAGTCTACACAACCTGGGCTGCACGCTCATATCCCTTTCTGTAGAAACAGGAGAAAACAAATGAAACCGTCATTAGCTTCAACATTGGTAAAAACAACCCTCACCCATACCGTCACCTACTTCCTGACGGGGTTGGCAGCTCTGGCTCTGTTGGGTTACGCCGATAAATATGCCGACCCGGCTGTTTCGATCTTGATGCGCCAGACCACCGATCCGCTGGTGGCCGCGGGACCGCTCTTTCAGGTGGTTCGCGGGGCATTGTTCGGCATAGTGGTCTTTTTACTGCGCGACCTGGTGCTGGATCGCAAACACGGCTGGCTGACCCTGTGGGTGGTGTTGGTGATTGTCGGCGTGATTTCGCCCTTTGGCGCCGCGCCGGCTTCCATAGAAGGGATGATTTACACTACCTTACCGCTATGGTTTCACATCATCGGTCTGCCCGAAATCCTGCTCCAGTCGCTGCTGCTGGCAGGGATCGCCACCTGGTGGATCAATCACCCGCAGAACAAATGGCTGGGTTGGCTGATGGGTGTCGTCTTTGTCATCATCCTCTTACTCGGCACGGCGGGTGTGTTGGCCGGGCTGGGGATTTTACAAGCACGTGTATAGATAAAGTTTCTCAAGGGTATTTCATATGACAAAACTATTCGCAAAAATCATCTTTATCCTGATGGTTGCCTTCCACGGACTGATTCACCTGCTTGGCTTCCTGAAAGCCTTCGATCTGACGCAAATCAATGAGCTGACCCAGCCCATCAGCCGCCCGCTCGGACTGCTGTGGCTGGTTGCGGCGCTGATATTGGTCGTCACAGCTGCCGCCCTCGCCTTCAAGAAGCAATGGTGGTGGGCGGTTGCTATCGGGGGCGCGCTACTCTCGCAAATCCTCATCTTTACTGCCTGGCAGGACGCCCAGGTTGGCTCTGTCCCCAACCTGATCATCCTGGTCGTGGCGCTCCTGGCCCTGGGCAGTATCCGCTTCGAGGGCGGCTACCGGCAGGATGTCCGCAACGGACAGGAACGCGTGCGCAATAAGGCGGCGGAAACCCTGACCGAAGCCGACTTGCAAGCCCTACCCCGACCGGTAAAGCGTTATCTGCATTATGTCGGTGTGGTGGGCAAGCCAAAATTGGTCAGCATGTATGCCGAGATGACCGGCGAGATGCGCCAGCAGGGGGGCGCGTATTTCCCCTTGACCGCCGAGCAGTACAACTTTTTCGACCAGCCAACCCGGCTGTTCTTCATGCAAGGGCGGATGTTCGGACTGACCGTGCCGGGCTACCACCGCTATGTGGAACAGAGCGCGGCGATGAATGTCCGACTCTTTGGGCTGCTGCCGTTGGTCAAGGTGGGCGGGGAAGTGATGTTCGAGGCGGATACCGTCACCCAGTTCAACGATATGTGCCTGATGGCGCCCGCCACCCTGATTGACCCGCGCATTACCTGGCAGACCGTTGACGACCTGACCGTCAAGGGGACATTCACCAATCAGGGCGTCACCATCAGCGCCATGCTCCACTTCAACGCCGAAGGCCAGTTGGTCAACTTCGTCTCCCATGACCGCTGGGATGTCTCTTCCATGAAGCAATACCCGTTTTCGACGCCGGTATCGCGCTATCGCAATCTCAACGGCTACAACCTGCCCACCTACGGCGAGATGATCTGGCACTACACGGATGGCGATTTCGTCTATGGCAAATTGGAAATCAACAACGTTGTATATAACCAACTTCCGTCAAAATAACTCCAAACAAAGTGACAAGGAGACTTACAATCATGAACCTGAAAACTTTTATCAAACCCGGCTGGCGATTCGCGCTCATAACACTCGGCGGGCTGGCTCTCCTGGCATGGGTGTCCATGAAAGCCCAGGCCGCCCCGGTCAAGGCCACCGATTTTCAAGAATTAGATACTGCCATTGCCGCCCAGATGCAAAAACACGACCTGCCCGGTGTGGCGGTAGCAGTTATCGAGGGTGATCAAATCACCTACCTGCAAGGCTATGGCACAGCCGGGTCAGACCGCGCCATGACCGCTCAATCCCGCATGGTCATTGGCTCGCAGTCCAAATCCTTCACCGCCCTGGCGATCGCCCAACTGGCGGAAGCCGGGAAACTGGAACTAGACGCGCCGGTGCAGACCTACATTCCCTGGTTCCGCGTAGCCGATGAGCAGGCTTCGGCTCAAATCACCATCCGGCATTTGCTCCAGCACACCAGCGGCTTGTCTGGCTCCGGTTATCCGGTCATCCTGCCCGATGAGGCTTCGCTTGAAGAAGCCGTCCGCTCGCTGGAGCAGGCCAGCCTGACCGCGCCGGTGGGGATGCGCTTCCAGTATTTCAATCTCGGTTACGACGTACTGGGCTACCTGATCGAGTTGCGCAGCGGTGCGACCTATGCCGACTTTGTCCAGGAGAACATCTTTGCCCCGTTGGGCATGGACAGCAGCACCGCACGTCCGCAGGATGTAAGCGATTTAGCCCAGGGCTACACCCGCCTGTTTGGCTTCAATGTCCCGATGGCAGAGACCTTTCCCGAATATGAGATTCCCTCCGGCTATATCGTCTCTACCGCTGAAGATATGGCCCGTTATGCCCTGGCGATGAAAAAGGACGGCGCGGGGCTGGTTTCGTCGCAGATGATGCGCCAAATCTTCACCCCTGGTCTCGGCTCCTACGGTTTCGGCTGGTTTATTTACGATGATGGCGCGCTGATTAAGCACGGCGGCGCCAACTGGAACTTTGCCACCGATGTCAATCTCTACCCCCGCGCCGACCGCGCGTTTGTCATGCTCATCAACCAGGGACACCAATTCGACCATCTTATCTCTGCCAAACAAGTACAGGATGACATCGAAGACGTGGTGTTTGGCCGGGTGCTTGAGCCGCTCTCCACGGGCTGGTCGGTGCGCTGGATGGGGTGGGCGGTTGGCCTGCTGATGCTGGTGCTGGGTTTCTTCCAGGCGCGCGGCCTGCTCAGCCTGCGCAGTTGGCAGGAGCGCGCCAAAAACCTGCCAAAGGGCAAACTGGCCTGGGATATCGCCCTGTCGTTCCTGATTCCCACTGCGATCAATGTTTTTGTGCTGACCCAAATCAAAGGCTTTTACGGAGACCGCTTCAACCTGTGGCCGACCCTGGTCACGATGCGCCTGATTTTGCCGGATGTTTTTCTCCTGATGCTGATTGGCGTTTTGCCCGATTACATCCAGGGCTTTTTCAAACTGTTTGCTTTGCGCAAGAAAGTGTAATCGGAATATTCACCATGAACATCCTTGAATCTCAACGCGAAATGCGCTCTGCCTTCCTGGGCGGGTTTGCCGGGCAACTGGTTTCCGGCCTGATCTGGCTGGTCGCGGCGGCGCTGGGCACCTGGCTCTCACCGCTGTCGGGCATGGCGGCGCTCTTTTTCGGCAGCATGGGCATTTTCCCGCTCACCCAGGGTGTGGTGCGCCTGCTGGGCCGCCCCGGTAAGGTCAGCCCGCAGAACGGACTGTGGGCGCTCGGTTCGCAAGTCGCTTTCACCGTGCCGCTCAACTTCCTGCTGGTGGGAGCGGCGACGCTCTATCGCGAGGAATGGTTTTTCCCGGCGGCGATGGTTGTCATCGGCTCGCACTACCTGCCCTTCATCACCCTGTACGGCATGAAACTGTTCGGCTTTCTGGCAGCGTTGCTGGTGGTGGCCGGGGTCGGGCTGGCGCTCTACGGGCCGCCCTTCTTCAGCCTGGGCGGCTGGCTGACCGGGACTATGCTGATTGCCTTCGCTTTTGCCGGGCGGCATGTCGTTTTGAAGGAAGAAAAACTGGAGAATAAAAAATGAACCCTGCTCTGAAATGGCTCATCCCCCTGATTTTTGCCCTGGCCTTGTTCGCCGCGCTGGCGGGCGTGTGGCCCGCCACGGGCACGCCCTACCCACTGACCACCTTTCGCGGCGAAGAAGTCACCATTAATGCTCGTGGTCTGTATTACTGGGATACCGTCAGCATGGCGGCCCAAATGCAAGCCAATGACCTGGTGACGCTCATCCTTGGCCTGCCCCTGCTGGCGATTTCCTTCTGGCTGGCGTTGCGCGGCTCCCTGCGCGGACGGCTGCTCCTGGCCGGCACGCTTGGCTTCATCCTGTATACCTACATCACCATGATGGTGGGAGCGCATTACAACGCCCTGTTCCTGGTGTATATCGCCCTATTCAGCCTGAGCCTGTTCGCCTATGTGCTGGTGCTGATGTCCTTCGACCTGGCAACCCTGCCGGTGCGCTTTTCCGACAAACTACCGCGCGGCTGGGTTGCCGGATTGCTCTTCTTCGCCGCTGCCTTCCTCTCATTTGCCTGGTTGGGGCGCATCCTGCCCAGCATTGCGGGTCTGCCGCTATCTAACTGGGAGAATGGGAGCATCACCGGCGTTCCCGTGCTGGAAAACACCACCAGCCTGTTCATCCAAGCTATGGACTTGGGGCTGATCGTCCCGGTCTGCATCCTGTCGGGCATCCTTCTCCTGCGCCGCCACGCCTGGGGCTACCTGCTGGCTTCGGTCGGGCTGACCAAGTTCCTGACCCTGGGCATCGCCGTCAGCCTGATGGGGCTGAACATGGCGCGGGTTGGCGTACCGATCAGCCCATTCGAGTTGGGGCCATTTTTAGGCATGGCGTTTTCCGGGGTTGTGATGACGGTTATCCTGCTCAAGAACATTGTTGAGACTCCTAAATTATCAGAACAACCAAGGTGAATAATATATTACCGATTACTCTGTAACGATATTCTCAAAAGCATAGCCGTCTCACTGACGCCCATGCTGTTTGTCGCCGCAGCGTGGGAAGATATAACTTAGTGGTTAATATGGGTACCGACATTCTGAAATTGTTTATAAATATCACTTACTAATAGGCTAGAAAACAATAAGAGCTAACGAAGCACTTGACGGATCCACGAAAAACAGATACTATACGAATATCGATTAGCTACCGCAGCGTGCCCGGCAAGCGTGGACCAGAGTTCGTCAGGTCGGCTGATTTGCAGAGCCCGCCGCACAAATGCCACGGATTCAGGATTATTGCTCATAACCCGGAGGTCGTGCGTTCGAATCGCACCCCCGCTACTGAACTGTAATGCCGAAAGGCGAATGGTTCCCTTATCGCCAGTCCTCAATTGGACTGGCTTTTTTTTTTATCTGCGTTCGAACTTCATCGAGAAGTTATATCGCACCCCCGCTACCTAGAATGAGACACTCGAAAGGGGTGTCTATTTTTATCTGCGTTCGAACCCCTTTTTGGGGTGATATCACACCTCCGCTAATTTATAGTGTAATTTCGAAAGGCAAATGGTTCTTTTATCGTCAGTTCCCTAAAGGACTGATGTTTTTGTATTTTTTTGAACTTCTTCGCACTTCTTCACGTGGTAAACAACGGGTGACTATCACTGGTAAATTCTAACCCGCTCTATAACATAAGAATCTACGAAATTTTGAATGTTTGACCATACCTATTGAAGCTATTCTAACCTGAAGATAACTTGAGACTCCCTTGGTCAGTCTACATAATTGTTTTAATTAGTTTTTTGTCTCAATAAGTCTTTGATTTAATTCTAATATAGTGCCTTTACCCGTTCTGCTCGTTGGATTACTGCTCCAGTTATTTATGGGAAGAGCAAGATGACCGCATTTTCTGCCTCTCATTTGGTGGGACACACCTCTGCGACTGTGGGTAAAAATACTTTGTTTTACTTTATTCCCTTAATTGTCTGGGGTTTTCCGTCTTACTAAAAGTGACCATTAACATTAACTGAGCCATTACGAAAGCATATTGTCGAGATTATTTTGACGAACCAATTTATCGCTTTTTGGGTTAATCATCAAAAGGATATGATTGGTGAAACCGTGGACAACTCTTCAATAATTCTCTCAGATGGAAAATCAAGTAAAAACATATTAACGAATAGTCCATTATTTTGGCATGGCTCACAAGAACCTGAGCTTTTATCTCAACTCAATTTTCAGAAAAGCCTGCTTGATTTTTCTAAACCAGTAATAGTGTTAAAAAAGAATGATCAATGGTATGTTTCAAGTGAAAATGCACTTTCTTCAGAAAGTGGTAAATGGGAAGTAATTGCGACCTGTCCTCCTTTTCTCCCCGAATTTCTAGGAGATGATTCCTTTAAAGCAACTTATAGCGTTAAATATCCGCTTTATGGCGGCGCCATGGCCAATGGAATTTCTGCTGCGGAATTTGTGATTGCACTCGGAAAGTCTGGCTTTATGGGTTCTTTCGGTGCTGGCGGGTTACTGCCTGAAAAAATAGCCAAGGGGATCAAACAAATCCAAGAGGCACTTATTGATCAACCTTATTTGATCAATTTGATTAATAGTCCATTTGAGCCATCCCTCGAAGAACGAACTGTTGACTTATTTCTGCAGAACAACATCCATAATATTGAAGCTTCGGCATATTTAACGATTACTAAAAACCTGGTTCGTTATCGTGCTTCTGGGTTAACACAAAACCCAGATGGAAGTGTAAATATCGCCAACCGACTCATTGCCAAGGTTTCACGCAAAGAAGTGGCGATTAAGTTTATGGAACCAGCGTCAGACGATATCGTAAATTCCCTACTCGAAGAAAAAATTATTACTGCTGAACAAGGCAGGTTAGCCAAACTTGTGCCAATGGCAGATGATATTACTGTTGAAGCTGATTCAGGCGGGCACACCGATAACCGGCCGCTGGTAAGCGTATTGCCAGCAATCATTCGGCTGCGAAACCAGATGCAAACGAAAAGGAACTATCCCCAACCCGTTCGAATTGGCGCAGCAGGCGGAATAGCAACACCGGAATCTGTGTTAGCTGCGTTTATGATGGGTGCAGCCTATGTCACCACAGGCTCTATTAATCAGGGTTGTCTCGAATCTGGTGCGTCTTCTCACACCAAAAAACTTCTCGCGCAAATGGAAATGACTGATGTTGCCATGGCGCCTGCCAGTGATATGTTCGAAATGGGCGTCAAAGTGCAGGTCTTGAAACGCGGAACCATGTTCGCGATGCGCGCTCAGAAGTTGTATGAAATTTATTCGCGTTATGAATCCATGGATGAAATTCCATTGCTAGAACGCGAAAAGCTTGAAAGCACGATTTTCAAAATGTCTTTGGATGCTGTTTGGGGAGAATGCTTGAAATTCTTTACCCTCCGTGATCCACAGCAGATTGAACGCGCAGAAAAGAATCCCAAAGCCAAAATGGCGTTGATTTTTCGCTGGTATCTCGGGCTGGCATCAAGATGGTCGAATATTGGTGAAGCAGGTCGTGAAATGGATTATCAAATCTGGTGCGGACCATCCATGGGTGCCTTTAATGATTGGGTGCGCGGCACCTACCTTGAGAACGCTGAAAACCGAAAAGTCGCTGATGTGAATTTGCAGTTATTAACCGGAGCGACCTATCTATATCGATTGAATATTCTTGAATCGCATGGTATCCGTTTTGACTCATTAATTAAGGAATATAGACCTCAAATGTAAGTTGGATTATCAATCAAAAGCAGAGGTTAATTCCAATTCAATGAGTTGTGATTTTTGGACTGCAGGCAGGCAGATGGTCATCATATAATCGTGATTGAGAGAAAACAAGAGCTGCCAATCTAGTAATCGATTTCCTTCAACAGAAAAGTCAATTGCATTCCACCCTTTTGATTGTGAACACACATCAGGAGGGTGTATGTTTATTTTTCTGGTATCCATTTGCAGACCTTTTTCAATTGCTTTCAGAAACGCCTCTTTGGCACTCCAGACAAGATTTGAACAAACATCTTTCTCTTGTTCATCCAGGGTAGATAGCCATGCAATCTCTGCTACTGTAAAATAATCTGCGAAAATCTCAAGAGGTCTGGGGTCAATGAATTCGATGTCAACGCCAAACCGGATTGAATTGATTTGCGAAAAAGCAGCTAGAACTCCTCCACGAGTGTGGCTGATTGAAAGCCATCCCACCCTGCCCATGCCCTCCACAACTACAAAAGGAACCCCCGAACTTTCTTTTTGAATTGTTATAGATTTCAATGGCAAAGGTGAATCAGAAGCAATGATTTTTTGGACGAGCCGCTTAGCCAACAATCGACTGGCAAGCCACTCCGATTGACGTTTTGGGATTTTATACTTTTGGTTTTCTTCAATTTCGGCAATGCTAAAAAACCGCTCAAGGAGTTGAGTAGTTCTTAGAGGTGGAGATTCGGGAAATCTTGAAAAAGTCCAATTTATCATTTGATTTAATTAAGGGATCCTCTTCTTGAGAAAAGGATCCCTTTTCTGTGCGATGACTTAGTTTTGCTTTTTTGAAACCAATATTTTCATTGGCAAAAGATGTTGATCATTAGGAACATCCACTTGAGGAGTCGTTCGATAATCCATCAAATCAAGATAGACATTCCCTTTTGCATCTACGACTCGGGCATCAAAAAATAATTGTCCGTTTATTTCTTTTGGCTTTACTTCTGCAAAAATTGAAGCGCCGTTAATTGCATTACGATACACTTTCAACTTTCCAATGGAATGGGGTAAACCTAAATTACCGGTGGAACCCGCCTCCCAAAGACCAGCCGTTTGGAAACAAAGCTCAATCAATAACGGCGTTGTGAACAAACCGGGTTCGTCTGCGTTAATGTCAATCAAGCTATTATTAAATCTACCGAGAACTGTATCACCTGAATTTTGAGCTGCTTCAAGCACCTGGAAGGAAGGTCCGTGGAAATAGAGCTGGTAAATCTCGGCGGCTGATATTTCTTTGTTTTTACTCCATTTTGGAGGAACTGTGTTGTCTGGCGAGACTATATCTTTTAAGGTGAGATAAACCAGGCCTTTGAAATGTTCGACATGATCAACCTTGCCAGTTAGCCGTTCAGTATTTGATTCCAAAGTGACATCTACTCTTAATCCTTCTTGAACACGGGTTGCACCGGCTTTCCAGGCCATGGCACGGGATTTGTTGCCATAAAATTTGAAGGGGGCTAGAAATTGAATTTTCTCCAATCTCTCAACTTCAAACCCTGATTTGGCGGTTGCCAACGCGGAGGCAATGTGTTTTGCTGCCCGGGTGAAACCTTCAATGCCGACCACACCTGGAAGTACAGGAACACCATTGATTGAATGGTCGCGCAAATAGGTGAGTTCCAGTGGATCGAGGGTGACTTCGAGCGTGATGCCTGATTCAGGCGAATAACCGGTAAGGTGGCTTAACATGGTATGGATTGGATTGCCGGCTCGAAGAGCAGCATCTGCTAATGGTACATTCAAGCCATGATTTTTCGATTTCGTTCTCTCAAACATGCCGAGGCTGCCCGCCACGACTATTTCACCCGAGCTACCTGCCAAAATCTGGTCACCCACGACCAAGGAAGCCTGACCCGGTTTTAACATTTCTATTCCAGCACGCTCCATAACCAGAGGAATGGATCCGCGGCTGGCCATTCCGACTTCAGCCCAAGCGCCCCAATCAAGGGAAATTACTTGAAGGGATGGATACTGAGAAGGCAGCCACATTGCCATCTTGGAAAGAAAATCATTTCCGGCACTATAATCTGGTTGACCGGCATTGCCAAAGCGGCCGGCAATGGACGAGAAGAACACAACTGATTTAGGCGTTCTATTAGATTTCTCAAGTGCGGTAAACAGTTTCAAGAAACCATTTACTTTGACATCCACCACCTGATGGAATTCTTCAAGCGATTTACTTTCTATCTTGCGGCTTTTTTCAAGACCTGCAGCATGAATGAAGTAATCGACATGATCCACCGTTTTTGAAACTTCAGAAATCGCATTTGTGACTGATGTCAAATCAGCGACATCGCATTTGATGTAGGTGGCCTTTGCACCATACCCTTCTATTCGCTTGATCAAATCAAGGGTTGCAGCAGAACGTTCCAAAGCGCTGAACCTGGCCTCCAATTGAATCGGAGTCACTTTATCGCCGGAAGCTGACATTTCTTTTAGCAGCTTACTCTTATAAGTTAGAGGGTCATTTATGAGGATATCCAAATCTGTTGGGTTCAAATCAACAAGCGATGTGCGGCTCAATAAGAAAAATTGACCTTTTGATCGTTTGGCAAGATCATCAATCACTACTGAAGTAATTCCACCGGTTCCGCCGCTGACCAGGAACACGTCACTGGCTGAAAAATTTACCGCTCCGCGAGATTGATCGTTAATCTCATCCAGCGTAATCGTAAAGCGCAGATCGTTTTCTCGGCCAACTTCAAGTGAAGCTCTGTCGCCCAATGTTTCTTCAATCAAGCAGCCTGCAATAAAATTCGCTTTTGCAGTGACTTGAAAGTCAACGGTTTTTGCAAGCGCTGATGCGCGCTCACGACTATATGCTTTAGTAAATCCGCTTAATACGCCTCCCAAAGGATTTGAGGGATTCATCAACCCATGCAAACCGCCCATGCGAGAAGCGGAAATAAGGAAGGCGCTTGAGGGAATTAACTTGACAAGTTCAAATAAAGGCTCAATTCTTTGTTCAACAGCCTTTTTCCAGTTTACTTCTCTAGATTCAATCCAATTGGGATCAGAATCCAGACCCGTGAGGCAGTAAACTCCGGTTAAAGGTGCGACTTTTAGCCATTCAGCGACCTTATCAAATGAAGATCCTGCTTGGAGGATCAGCATATCAACGTTTTTAGTATCCAAGACTTTTTCAAGTTGTTTTGAGGTTTCGGTGGTTAGCTTGTCTTGGCCTTTGAGGATAATCACCCTGCCATTTTCCAGGTTGATGCCAGTAGGCTCACACAAATCAATCCGTGGTAATAATACTGGTTTCGGGATTCTCAATGTGAGCGGTTTTTCTTCTACCTTTTCTGCTTGAATCGTTTGTTGATCTTCTTCAGCAACTGATTCTTCTGAACTACTGGGTTCAATGGAAACAGGTTTTGTTCCTTCATTGACGAAATCGATCACTTTGGCAAGCGTGTTGTAATCAGAAAGGCGTAAATCTTCGCGTTTGGCAATCCCAAAGTGGGTGCGAATGGTGGCAAATAATTCGGCCTGTTTCACAGTATCAATACCCAAGTCCGCTTCAAGATCGAGATCAAGATCAAGCATCTCAACGGGATAACCCGTTTTCTCACTGACTGTCGTGAGAACAAATTGATTGATATTTTCATCCACTAGTTGTTTGGTGGTATCTGAATTATTGACTTCTGCCACAGCGGCTACTGACATCTCATTAGTTTCGACCTTAATTGCAGTCTGACCTTCTATGGGTGAGGTTGAAATGGACAAGTTATCTTTTACAAATCCGATCACTTTTTCAAGCGTGTTGTAATCTGACAGCTTCAAATCTTCACGCCGTGGAATGCCATAGTGGGTGCGGATGGAGGCAAACAACTCAGCCTGTTTTACGGTATCAATTCCTAAATCCGCTTCAAGATCAAGGTCCAAATCCAGCATTTCCACGGGGTAACCCGTTTTTTCACTGACCACTTCAAGAACATGTGCCTTGATTGAATCAGTATCGGCAATCGGCTGTTGGGGTATCTTTTCAACTGTAGGAGTTTCAACACTGGCAACAACGGATGAAATTGATAGGCTTATGGGTTTGGCAACAATCACACTCTGTGAATAATTAATGAGTGCGTGTTGACCATTTACAGCCCACCTGCCAGGAAGCAACCCAAACTGCCAGGTACTCTTGATGGCTTCATTAGTTGGAATGCCTTGAGATTTCACACGTAGAGTGCGTTTTTCAAGTTCTAGGTCAGCCGTTGTGTAACCTGAAATGGCTTTCAGCCAATTATCATATACTGCATGATTAATACGTTCACCTTGACCTGTAACTTTTCGGTAAAGCACCATGGCAATTTGAGACCCGAAACCGGCGCCCAAACGCAGAGCAAAATCAGGGTTGTATTGACCACCTTGAGAGAGCAGCAAATCACCCAAATCAGGATCAGGTTCAAAACCTTCACCGATATGAGCGATAGGCGGAACCTTGCCCGTCTCAAGCGCTTTCACGGCCAGCACATCCTCAACACCCACCCCCATGGTGTGGCCTGTATAGCCTTTGGTGTTTGCAATGATGACTTTATTGGCATGCTCTTTAAAGGTATGACGTAATGCAAAAATCTCGGCGCTGGCACTGCCACCCCGGGCGGGAGTGTAAGTTTCATGCGAAACAAACACGGTTCTGGCTGCAATCTCGTTGCGATCAAGGCCAAACCGATTTTCGGCTGTTTTTACCAAGGTATCCATCAAGCCGGCGACATGCGTCACATCCAGGCGAGTGCCATGGAAAGCGCTATTTGAATATTGTGAAGAGACTATTTCACAAATCGGGCGGATGCCTCTTTCTTCTGCACCATCCTGGCTTTCAACTATCAAAGCCGCCGCGCCCATGCCCATGATCATGCCATTTCGGCGTTTATCAAATGGAATAGCTGCCAAGCCTAGATTGCCTTCTGTAGTTGCAGCGCCACTGGCGAACAAGCTTGTTCCGATCCATGAGGCGAGGTTGCTATCTGAGACATCATCACCAGCGATAACGATCACCCTACGGCACCTGCCAGTGCGGATCCAATCTTCAGCGACGCCAATCCCCTGGGTGGTTGTGGCACAGGCAGCATTGACTGATGTATTTGGACCTTTTGCTCCAATATATTCAGCAAACTGAGAATGCCCCATAGACAACACTCTGAAAACAAAACGGCGGTCAAAATGGTAATTAACTTCGTCAAGTTTAAGTTCCAACTCGGTCTTGCGGCGAATAATTTCATTTTGGAAGTGCGTCTGCCCTGTGGGAGTGAGCGCTAACAGTAAGTCTTCCATAGCCAACACTTCAGATAATTGTCTCTGTAGAGATTGTGCCTCATAAAACCGCCCGGCTTCTTCAGCCATTCGATTCAAGCCGGGGAAGGCAGAGCAGAAAATGACACCTGTTTCATCCTGCATGGATTCTGGCAGTTTCCATCCATCAGGCAATAAAGTCCCTTTGGAGGTGCGGCGATGATGCATAACCATGGGGATGCCTGCATCGCGTAAAGCATCGATCCCGGCAGCAAAAGCTAATTGTGTGGAGATATCAAGTGAATCCACCCGCTCAGCTGGAACTCCGTATTCCTTTTCCAAATCAAAGACGCCGCGCTGCCCTGCAAGTTTCAAGGTCTGGTCAAGGTCGGTTATTTCTTCCATGACCGCACCGGCATCGCTCTTTATCAACCTGGTAACCCTTTTTTCAAGAATTTCTTTACGAAGATTCTCTGGCAGCGCCTCAATCCGCATCTCTCCATTCAACAGGCTATCGATATTGTTGTCATCAAATACCTTTTTATTACGACCGGGAAGTCCGAGCCCTGCACCGGTGACCACAACTGAACCAGTCATCACCGCGAATTGTGGCTGAGCATTTACAAATTGATGCGGCTCAATGGTTTTCACAACTGGATTATTGACAGGAGTCATTTGTTCCATTTCAAAGCCTTCAGTTGAGAGAACGCCTGCGGCATACAATCCACACAAAGCTTCATTAAAGCTGGCTTGTCCGCCTTTGCGGGGATGATTGGTGGCCAACACAATGGTATCAGTTTTACCTTTCATATTGTCAGTAGCGAGGGCGTTCAAAACCCGTTTGGGGCCAACTTCAACGAATACACGCGCACCCAAGGTATAGAGTGTTTGCATGCTTTTGACGAATTGCACCGGTGAAGCAACCTGTTTTGCCAATAGATCAGAAATCTCTGCAGCCGAAGAGGGATACAATTCGCCAGTGACATTGGCAACAATCGGGATTCGAGGAGCCATCACGTGCATGCGTTCAATCACTTGACGAACAGGTTCACTGGCGGGTGCCACGATTTTGGTGTGGAAAGCGTGTGAGACAGGGATTCTAACCGCCTGAAAACCAGCGTCTATAAACATGGAAATTGCGGATTCAATGGCTTCGGAGGTGCCGCCCAACACGGATTGTACAGGACTGTTGACGTTGGCGATCACGATGTAACCTTCCACCGCTTTAATGACTTTTTCAACTTCTTCTAAAGGTGCAGAAACCGCAGCCATGCCGCCGGGATCATCCACTTTAATTTTGGACATTTCTCTTCCGCGGGCACTTACGACTTCGAGCGCTTCTGAGAAGGTCAAAACACCTGAAGCAACCAAAGCTGCGTATTCGCCCAAGCTGTGTCCGATGGCAAAGTCTGGTGTGAACCCAAATTTTGCCATGAGTCTTAATAGAGCAACGTTGGCAGTCAACAAGGCTGGCTGAGTGATGGTAGTATTTTTGAGTTCTTTTTCTGCCTGGGCCAGTGCTTCTTCGTTGCCGTCAGCGTAAATGTAACTGGTGAGAGGTCTTCCGAGGATGGGAGTTAAGATGTCATCGGCCTCTTTGAAGGTATCGCGCACCACGGGTTCCACTTCAAGCAAATCTCTGATCATATTTACATATTGAGATCCCTGACCGGGGAACATGAACACTGTTTTACCGGGGGTGCCGCTGCCGCGATAAACACCGTGTGCTTGCAGGGCATTCCAGGTTACTGGTAGATCAGTCTCAAAAGCAGAAAGTGCTTTCTCGCAGCGTTTAACCAATTCATCTTCATTCTCATAATCAATAGCCAGTCTTTCACTTCTTGAAGCTTCATCGCGTGCAGGGCATTTTGATGGCGGTGTCTGACCATTTTGGATGGACGCCAATCCCTCTTCCAATTTTTGTTTTAAGGCTGACTTCGAATCCGCGGAGATGAAGTAGAGCCCTTGATAAGGGTGGGCTTCATCAAGGTTTTTGGGGATTCGAGTTTCGATTGATTTTGAATCAGAAAGAACGACTTCTGCCTGATCATTTTCATTGCTAACTTGAGTTGCATGACCTGAAAGTGCGTCGGTCATGAACCCCACCACTTTTTCAATCGTGTTGTAATCAGAAAGGCGCAGGTCTTCACGGCGGGCAATGTTGTAATGCGTGCGAATCGTCGCAAATAATTCAGCCTGTTTGACGGTGTCAATTCCGAGATCTGCTTCTAGATCTAGTTCAAGATCAAGCATTTCACGAGGATAACCAGTTTTTTCGCTGATGGTTTCCAACACGAAATCAGTAATTTTGGAATTATCAAAACCAACGGTCTGTAACGATGCTGCTTTATCAATGGATTTTTGTTGTGTCATTTCTGCTACAACCTCACGTTCTTTCTCAATTTCCAATGGGACAACGTATGAAGCCCTGTCACTACCCAAAACGCCAGGGTAATACTCTTCCAAAACGACGTGGAAATTCGTTCCTCCAAAACCAAAGCTACTCACTCCGGCAAAACGATTAGTTCCTAACTTTGGGTGCCATTCGCGAGGTTGTGTATTAACTGCAAATGGAATATTCGCAAAATCGATGTTGGGATTAGGATTTAGGAAATTGGCAGAAGGAGGTAAGATTTTCTCATTCAAAGCCAGAATTGTCTTTAACAAACCAGCTGCACCTGCTGCACTTTTGAGGTGTCCAATATTCGACTTCACTGATCCAAGTGCGATGCTGCCATTTGTCAGCCCGTATGATCCAAAGACGGATTTAAGGCTACCAACTTCGGCAACATCACCCACTTTGGTCGAAGTACCATGTCCTTCAATGAGACCAACCTCTTCTGGCGAAACCCCTGCATTCTTCAGTGCGCGTTCGATGGCACGTTGCTGCCCCAGCGGATTGGGCGCAGTGATGCCCTTGCCTTTTCCGTCTGAGCTTCCGCCAATCCCGCGGATGAGCGCATATATTTTGTCGCCATCGCGTTCTGCATCTTCCATGCGTTTGAGCAGGAAAATGACAGCCCCCTCGCCCATCACAAAACCATCCGCTTTGTCAGAATAAGGGCGGGATCCCTCGGCGCTTAATGCACCAATTTTGGAGAATTTGATATATGACTCGGGCCCCATATTCCGGTCTACACCGCCGCAAAGAACAGCATCAAAATGATTGTTTGCCAATCCATCCACTGCTGCCTGAAGAGCTGCGAGGGAGGAGGCGCAAGCTGCGTCCGTAACGAAATTTGGACCTGAAAAATTAAAAACATTGGCGATTCTTCCTGCTATGATATTTGCCAACTCCCCAGGCATGGTATCTTCAGTGATCACTGGAATTCTTGATTGAACATCATCCGTTATTCCGGCCATAATTGCTGTTTGAATGGCAGGAGGCAAATTCTTGAAATCAGGCAAGGATTCAAGTGATGCCAGGTATTCGGGCAGCAAAAGCCGGAAGGTTGAACGATAATGCATCTCTCCTGCCAATGCATTGCCAAGTATCACTGCTACACGTTCCGGGTTCAATGACCTTTCCGGATAGCCATAATCCTTTAACGCTTGATGGGCGGCGGCCAATCCCCATTGCTGAGCAGGGTCCATGAGAGCCAAAACCCTGGGAGGAATCGCAATACCCGCCTTGAAAGGATCAAACTGATAATCCTTTACAAAAGCCCCGATTTTGCAGTAGGTTTTATCAACGGCCATGGGATCCGCATCATAATACAAAGCTGTATTCCATCGGTCCGTCGGGACTTCACCGATCGAATTCTTTTTGTTCATAACATTTTTCCAAAAAGACGCCACATCATGAGCGTCTGGCAAAATCGCCCCCAGGCCGACCACTGCAATTGCTTTTTGATTTTCCATTTTATCTCCTAAATATCTTAATCACATTCGAATTTTGGTAAACAGCAACACTAAACCAGGCCTTATAGGTGTAAGGCATGCAGAAATTGTCTTATGTGATAGTGGGTTTTTCTAAATACTATTTTCTAATAGTTAATTTTCATAAATATAACGGCGATAAATATTATTGAATCATGCATTAAGAAACCCTCATTTATTATGTTGGATTCGGAAATAAAAAAAATCGTGACAACATTAACTTTTTTGTGAAAAAAGATGAATGAGACAATGATCAAATTGAGTGTGAAAATGATTCTGAATCACTTCCCTAATTTTTGCTTAATAAAACTAAAATTATTACTTATTAAGCATATTTGAATTGCTCATCCTAATCGCTATTTTAAAATTGTTGCTACTGATTTAAACTTACCATCACGTTAAAATAGTTCTGAGAATTCAATTTATTCACGCCGGGGCCTTATGAATCAAACATCGCCGGGCTTGGCTGAAAAAGTAACCTGAAGGTCTAAAGTACGCGAAATAAGATTGGAACTCACACCGCGCTGGGTGCTGGCGTACTTTGACAAGTATTTCATAACCCGGAGGTCGTGTGTATGTGCCCCAAAGGGGTATCGAATCGCACCCCCGCTACTATTTTCCAGACGACCATTACTGATCGTTATTGGTTTAAACATGCGTAATTCCTTTTTCTAATTAATTCAGAAGAGATTTTAGTGTTGACTACAAAACGATTCTCTCCATTAGATGAATCAAGGGTATCATTCCAGTGGATTCAAAGCAATATATCAATACTGGTAGGTTTTTAACCTGAAAACCTATCCATATCGATAGGTTTTGGGGATCAAGAGGTTTCAATTTTCAAAAACTTTCTCAATGATAGAAATGAAGGTAAAATTATTAAAACGTGGGAACCAGAAAACTAAATCGATTTACCAACTATCTATTGAGGAGCCACGTTGCGCACAGAAACTAAACAACTCACAACCAGAACGATTGATATTCATAGCCATATTTATCCTGAGCCTTATTTAGAGCTACTTGAAAGACGCCAGGAAATCCCACGCATAATCAACCGGGATGGCAACCGTGAGTTTCAAATTTTTATGCAAGAGAATAGTTCGCAGCCTACCAAGGGTAGACCAATGGGTCCGGAGTATTGGGACATTGAGGAAAAGATAGCTTTCATGGATAAGTTCGGAATCGACCGAAGCGTCATTTCTCTCGGTAATCCCTGGATGGATCCATTTCCTGATGCCGCCGGGGATGAGGCTGCAGTTTCTATTAACAAAATCTTGAGTGGTTACGAGTCATCTACTAATGGGCGGCTCGTTGGCCTTGGTGTGCTACCGACTAGCTGTGTTGAGGCTGCTGCTGAAACAGTTAAGACGATCACCCAAACCGAAGGTCTTTACGGCGCAGCCACAGGACCAATAATTGCAGGTAAGCAATTCGATGATCCACAGCTTGACCTTTTTTGGAAAGAAATGGCAACCTACAAACTCCCCCTATTCATCCATCCCGAGAACAGCCTACCGCTTGAAACTCTAGGTGGATACCATCAGTCGCTCCACTTTGCGCTAGGTTTCCCAATGGAAACAACTATCGCCATCAGCAGGCTTGTTCTTAGTGGTGTTATGGTGCGTTTTCCTACTTTGAAAATCATTGTGGCTCATGGTGGAGGTTGCTTGCCCTACTTAGGTGGCCGAATGGATTCAGTATATAGAGCGCAGTTAACCGTTGGAAACTCCCTGCCCAATCCTCCAAGTTCATACTTACGCCAACTCTATTTGGATGCTTTGGTTTATTATGCCCCTGCTTTCCAAGCTGAATACAGGCTGGTCGGGGAAGAGCACTTAATGTTTGGCACCGATCATCCTTTTTCCATCGCTGAACCAGAAATCAACCGTTCAACCATCCAAGGGGAACTGGGTAATGGAGAAATTTATCGCAAGATCATGGAAAGAAATGCTATCAATTTTTTCGGACTAGTAGATAATGAGTTAAGATGATCCATGGGCTTTTACCACTGGTGGTGATCAAACGATAACCGCTTCCGCGAATACCAACCCCCGCAAACTTGTTGATATTAATATCAGGTCTCTTTATTCTCTACCCGTTAGCATTCACCAATACGTCACGCCATTTGAAAAAGAATAACAAGAAATCAAATAGGGGTATCTTATGAGGAGATCGTGTTGCGATCAGGATCAACCGGTTGTGAATCCGCTGACTCAGCAAGCGTTTCTCCTGGCTTTTTTTCGGTTGACTCTTCTGTTGATTCTTCTTTTTTCGAATCTGCCCCTTCTTTTGAAGAATCAACTTGATCCGGTTGGTTTACTTCCTTAAGAAAATCTGACACGGATGCGGAAAACTTGCTCTTAATCCCTTGTGTATCTTTATTCAATTCGCTAAGCGTCTCATCCAGGCGGGCTTCTTTTGATATAAGCTTGGGAAGTTCGGTGAGTTCACGTTTGGTCGCCCATACCTCTTGCCAATATGGTGACTTGGCTACCTTACGAACGAAGGCGCCAAAATCTCTGGCCGTTTTAACCATGTTGCCAGGGCCAAAGATGATCACAGCAATGACCAATATGAAGAGGATCTCACCGATCCCAAGATTTAAGAAATTCATGGCATAAGACGTATATTATGATTAGATCGAAAAATTCCGATTAACTTTCTTTTGTTCCATCGGTTTCTTTTTTCTCTTCGTCTTTGTCGTTGATACCCTTTCTAAACGATCGAATCGCGTTGCCGATTTCACCGCTTATTTTTGACACTCGACCAACACCGAATAGCAGAACAATGATCACCAGGATGATAAGTAGTTCGGGGACACCTAATCTGAATGGCATTTTTTACTCCTTCACGATTTCATATTGCTAGATGGTTACTTTCCTAAAGAAGAAAGAAAACCAGACGCAGCATTCCACCAGGAAACAACTGTATTCATTATTATAAACAGGAAATCAACAAACTCCTGCGGAAAACGAAAATAGGCGAAAGCAATTCCGCTCAAGGTCAGCAAAAGGGCGGTGAGCACGATAATGCGCTTTCGTTTACTCCATTTTTTCTTAACCCTTTCTATTTTTTCACGCCGGGCAAGTATTGCAAAAAGGATACTGATGAGATAAAGCACAAACAAGGGCAGCATCATCAAGCCCATGTTCACAGGATCTGATGTTGGCGTAATTAAAGCTGCCACAACTGCAGAAACCACCAGGGCAATGCGCCACTGTTTCACCAGGCTTTTTGCAGTCACAATTTTCAATCGTGCGAGAATGTACATAAGCAAGGGCATTTCAAAAATCACACCCACCCAAAACATCAAATTAGAAACAAAACTGAAATACGTCTTTGGCCGGGGTGAGGTTGCTATACCCATGAAATTAATTAAGAAAGGCAATGCAACGGGCAGCATGACAAAATATGCAAAAGCCACGCCAGCCACGAAGAACAGCGTCGCTGAAGGTATGGCCATCCAAATCCATGTTCGTTCGTTCGTCTTCAAACCAGGTATGACAAAAGCCAGTATCTGATAGAAGATCACCGGCAGCGCTAAAATCACCCCGCTTAATAATGAGATTCTCATGAATGCAGACATATTCTCGGTAATATCTATGGAAGACATGGCTTGCAAACCACCGATCGGTTCTGCAAGAAAGCTGGCTATATTTTGACTAAATGCAAAACTGGCTATGGTGGTTAACGCCAATGCGATTACGCAAACAAGCAATCTTTTGCGCAGCTCTTTAATATGCCCCAATAGTGTCATTTGAGACGGTTCTTCAGCCATTGAAAACAGGATCTCCATAATTGATATGCACGTTTATCAGCCCACGATCAGTAGAACAAGCCAGGGTTCTTTTAATCAATCACACAAAATTCTCATGACTATCTTTTCAAACAAGCTGACCTGTAACGACACAATCATAAAGCCAACTTGAATATTTGTCACTTCATTACAATTGTTACATAATTTTGCATTCTTCAATTTTTTTGTTTTTTGGAAGAAACCCTGAACGCACTCGCGATAACGAACTGGCAAAAGCTGGGGAAGACTATAACTTATAACTTTCGGCCTGTGAAATCTGGCTCCTAAATGAGTCATCCGAATCGATACACAAATGCGCTTAATAAACGCTCTGAATGAGTTATTTGAAGGTTCTTATGGTATCGGTGATTCTTCCGGCTGGTATTTTGCTTACTCTAACTTGAAGCCAGCTAGCAGCAATGAAAGGCCAACGCCATAATGTCTTAACCCTTTATTCAATGTTTATAATTTTGCTCGCAGCCCGACGAAGGCGGTCTAATATGGCCAAGCCCATTCCTTTTGATCCATAAGAACGTGCCAGAATGAAATCTATCTTCTCTTCGTCCAATAAGCGAATCGCGGAATATAATCGATTGGCGATCTGGGCAAGGTTTTGAGATGAACCAATTATTTCGATGCGAACACCCAACTGCTCGAAAATCAAAGCATCTTCATCTGCGCTAAGTATTGCTACACGCTTGCCCGATTCAAGCAGCAACGTCGCTTCGGCGATAATACGCATACAGGCATTTGTTGAGTTTTCACTTTCAATCAGTATCAATGTCGCTTGAGGTGCATAATGCCGAGAGAGCATCCCGGGGGAAGGCATAGGGTCTTTCTGATCAATGCTTGATTCATCACCATGCAATAGCACCGAATCCAAGACTTTCATCAGTTCTTCATGTGTGACACCACCAGGACGTAAAATGACAGGAGCCTGTTGAGTCAAATCCAATACAGTTGATTCAACCCCCACGATGGGCTCTCCACCATCAATCAATAAATCGATCTTTCCATCTAAATCCGCGAGCACATGAGCGGCAGACGTTGGAGAAGTATGCCCAAAACGGTTTGCAGATGGTGCTGCTATTGGCACCCCTGCATGTTCAATCAGGGCTAATGCTATGGGGTGAGAAGGCATGCGTACCGCTACTGTATTAAGTCCCGCGCTTACTTCCGCAGGAATTGAAGGGTGCCTCGGTAAGATAAGCGTTAACGGCCCTGGCCAAAATTGGTCTATCAGAGAAAGTGCTTCATTTGGAACGTTATTGACAACCTCATAAAGCATCTGCAACGAGGCAATATGCACGATCAGCGGGTCTTGAAATGGACGCCCTTTGGCATAAAAAACCCGCTCGACGGCTTTCCGATTCAACGCATTCGCGCCTAAACCGTAGACAGTTTCCGTTGGAAACGCCACCAGATTTCCCTCGAGAAGGCTTGCAGCAGCTTGCCTGATTTTTTCTAAATCAGGCTGCCTGGGATCAACCTTGAGAACAATGGTCATTAGATAGGAGTAATTAATTTCTCATAATCAGAAAGGCTGCCGCTGTCCAGGCAGCATTCAATAATCTGACGACCCAATGGCACCATTTCATCGGTATTAAAATTAGCCAGTTCGCGGCAGAAGAAGTCGTGAAGCGTTTTAGCTCCCTGGTCATAAACTTCAACACCAACCTCAGGCTGGGTATCAACCTGCAAGAACCAGCGTGCAATCTGTTGCCCCTCAACGTGAATCGAGTGCAGAGCATAACCCAATAAAGACGACCGCGCAGGTAGAATTTGTTCGGGGCGGAACTTGGAGTTTCCACGCCGGGCAAGGTACTCACGCGCGATCCACTGCGGCATGAAGCCAACTTTCCAGGCACCGATATACTGATTGGGTGTAATAATATATCGCATCTGGTCGTAATCTGTAAATTGATCAAGTAATAAATTAGCCTGACGAATTCGTTTACCCGAGGCAAATGGCCAGTAAGAACCGACGCCTTCGCTTGTCATACCTTCACTATCCACTATACTTGGATTGTCGTAGCCACGAGGTGAAACCAAACGCCAAAGCCAGGCAAGCGCTGGTGGTAAGATATGAAACAAGCCCATAATTCCGTATGATGGATTTTCTCGTGTGCAAGGGGGTTGACGCACACCAAACGAACGCACGTCAATTGTCGCAGCACCGTCGAGTACATTTTTAAACTCTGTCCGCGGAACAATGACTCGTGGGTTCGGGCAGAGTTTATCGGGTGTATCGTGAATGTGCTCCCAGATCAACGCCCGGCTGTTGGGAACTGCGTCAATATTAAGGAATAAGAGTGGTTGTGTGGGTTGAGCGGTGATACGCTCAAGCGTTGGGTCTGTACCATAGCTGTGAATGTGATTAACGCGTAAGAACCAGGCATCCTCGGCGTCTGTCAAACGGATGCGCCCATGATTTCGTTGAATGGAGGGATGACAAATGGCCATATCATCTGCAATGGGTTGTATTTCGCAAGTACGTGGTATTTGGAGATGACGGCGCTCACCTGTTAGAATATTTTCACCAATTAGCAGTCGACCATCATCCTCGCGATGAACCTGCTCGAGCATCTCGCTTTTTCCGCCACCGCTGGCACCTTCATGCATAATAATCGTCGAATTATCATAAGGCGTGATCACTTGAACTGCTGAACAGTGTGGAGCAACCCATCCTTCACGTGAGCCAATATCAATCAATATTCCATACACGCCTTTCTTGGCGCTTGGCCCCGGATAAAGATTAAAGGAAAAAATTTCATACAACTCTTCAGTTCGATTATGTACAACGATCTGTTTACCATCAAAATGTGTGTGTCTAAAAGGCGGAACACCTAATAACACAGCTTTCGGTGCAAAATTTGCTGGAACTTCATCCAATGGGATCATGCCCTGAAGCATGGCCAGACCGAGCGCGAAGAAAGAGGCATTTAACGGTACGATTGCAAGTGCGTCAACACCCATGCCAGGTTTACCAGCGATAAAGGCAAACACAGCCAGCTCTTGAGAGGCAAGCCAAGTTAAGGCTTCAGTCCTAATGGGGCTAAACTCTTTTCCAAATAGTGTTTTAAAAGTTGGTTTATCGGTATCCATCTCATCACCAACTACGAGTGAATCAGGGTCGCGGCGGCGCATATAAGGATCTAAATAATTGGCTGCAATCCCATTCCGTACACGAGCGACTGTTGCTTCTACAATTCGCCCATGGCCAGCGACATCGTAAGCAACTTCATAAAAATCTGCTTCTGCACTTCCACAAGCCAAATCAACCAAGTCTTGCTGGTTTCGTGCTACAACGACTTTCGGGGCAGCTTCAAAAAGGTGTTGAATGAATACTGGTGGATTGAGTTTGTGCCACATTTCGATTATTCCTGCTTTCAAGATAAAGATTTTTACTGACTGTGCCAAAAAATTTGATATCCAATTATATACTAGAAATAATATCTTCTTTTTCCTTGCTAGAGGAAATTTTCCTAGAAGTGTTTGAATTTTCAAGATAACACCATAAAACGGGAAACTCTACGTGCTTTTTTTATTTGGTTCGGTGATGGCTTTATATTTATAGATTCTTTAAATTATTGTCAGTGTATTGCTTTGCTCAAAGATAGAGTCCACAAGTCAGGCATCTTGATTTAATAAAGTCCGGGTAAAATGAATTTATTCTGCTCTATTACCTCATGAAAGATTAATCCAGATATTGTAAAGCCTCAAAAATTGGTGGGGTTACCCGCCGTTCTCTCGCTAAAGTCCGTCGATTTTTCAGGAATCAAAACATTTTCAGGTATTCAAAATACGTCATTACCTATATAGCAGGTTTCTAGAACCCTGGCAAGGCACCATCGCAACTCAATTACCTAACAATCAGAGAAAAACTATACTGCTTTCTACTAATAATAAAAATGTTAGAAATGTGAATCGAGTAGGGAGCGGCGATTAACCGCCCCCTCTCACACCACCGGACATGCGGGTCCGCATCCGGCGGTTCATCAAGCAATACGCAGTTCTTGATACCGACTTCTAATACTTTTCAGCCCTAAGTTATGAAAATATCCAT
>CAKMKJ010000035.1 GCA_927443345.1 uncultured Anaerolineaceae bacterium
AGAAACAACCGGATTGCTTCTTGTTTCTTTTCCGCTGAATAATGCTGCATTCCTTTTATCCCAGACATAAAAGCACCTCCTGCTTAATTCTCTCACAGGGGGTGCTTTCTTTTTGTGTCTATTATTTGGGGTTCAGTTCACTATATGCCCTGGTTTTTTTATATTTTTTTGTGTATTTACAAAATTTTTGAGAGTTTCGTGGTTAAGAATTAAAACCAAACACACGAATAACTATTCCTCCGCCGGCGGGGACCATGTGTTGCGCTCTCTGAGTCGGATCAACAGCTCAATGGCGATCAACCCCGCGGCGATAAAAGCTGCCAGCGCAAAGTTGAGCGTCCTGCCGAACTGCAGCCATAACATCACATCCGCGTAGGCGCCGACCAGAATGGCTTCACGCACCAGCACCCCGGCCGTGGCGGCGGGTCTTGAGGGGAAACGCCGATGCAGATAATGCATCACTGGCAGAGCCAATCCGCACACCGCCAGTGTAACCAAAAAGAACATCAGCCAGCGCGGTCCGAGTGTGGGCACGGTGAGGATGAAGAGCAAAACAAGTCCAATAAGGCCAATACCGCCCAACACCAGGCCGGTGATCCACACCCCATGCCAGGGCGGCAATTGTCTGCGTAATTGGTCGGCTTGATCTTCCATCTTCACCTCTGATTGCAATGATTTTCGGTTTACAATTCACAATTCACATTTCACGGTTCACGGATTCCAAATCCCTAATCACTAATCCCTAATTACTTAATATAATCCATTCCGTCAAATTACGCCAAATTGAATTCAGACCAATATTGTGGTAGAATTTTTTTAACATCATATGGGTTGTTGTAAGACAACCCACTCATTCAGAGAGGTGGAGGGACCGGCCCTTTGAAACCTCGACAACCACTCGCCAGAGCAGGTGCCAATTCCGGCAGAACAGATGCGAAAAGCATAAGTTCTGAGAGATGAGAGAGAACAAGCGTAATCATTGCCTCTCTCATTATTTGAGAGGTATTTTTTTATTCAACACCAGGGAGATCGCCATGAAACGCACTTATACCAATCGTTCCTACCTAGACGCAATCCAGAAAAAGATCATGGTCTTTGACGGAGCAATGGGCACCAACTTACAGCTCCAGAACCTGACCGCGGAACACTTTGGCGGTGAGAAAACCCTGGGCTGCAACGATTACCTGGTGATTTCCTATCCCCAAGCGGTTGAAAACATACATCGTTCCTTCCTGGCTGCCGGCGTGGATGTAGTCGAGACCTGCACCTTCCGCTCGAACCGCCTCACCCTGGGTGAATACGGATTGGGCGACCGCGTGGATGAAATCAACATTGCCGCCGCCCGTTTGGCACGTAAATGTGCTGACGAATTCTCCACCCCCGAACATCCGCGCTTCGTGGCCGGTTCCATCGGCCCCTCCGGCAAACTTCCCTCCATGAACGACCCCGAACTTTCTGACATCAGCGTGGATGAACTGCGCGCCCTCTTCTGCGAACAAGCCACTGCCCTCATCGAAGGCGGCGTGGACCTGATCATCATCGAAACCTCGCAAGACATCCTTGAGGTCAAGACCACCATCCTTGCCATTTATGAGGCTTTTGAGAAGACCGGCAAGTTTCTGCCCATTCAGGCACAGGTAACGCTGGATACCACCGGGCGCATGCTGCTCGGTACGGATATCTCCGCAGTGCTGGCCATCCTCGAAAACATGAACATTGACGTCATTGGGCTCAACTGCTCCACTGGCCCCGATTTCATGCGCGAACCGATCACCTACCTCGGTGAGAACTCTCACTTGCCCGTGTCATGCATTCCCAACGCCGGTCTTCCTTTAAATGTGGATGGTCAGGCCGTTTATCCGCTTGAGCCGGTACCCTTTGCTGAAACTCTCTACGAATTTGCTGTAAAGCACGGCGTCAACGTGGTCGGCGGATGCTGCGGCACCACCCCTGAACATCTCAAGCTGTTGGTTGACCGGGTCAGCACGCTTAAACCTGCCGCCCGACCAGTGGAATCCACACCCATGCTGTCATCCTCCATCCAGGCACAGCCTATGGTACAAGAACCTCGCCCATTCTTCATCGCCGAACGCCTCAATACCCAGGGCAGCCGAATCTTCAAAAAGATGGTTCTGGATAACGACTACGACGCCATGCTCAGCCTGGCTCGCTCACAAATGAAAAGCGGCGGTCACGGCCTCGACCTGTGCGTTGCCCTCACTGAACGCGCGGACGAAGTCGACACCATGTATAAATTGATCAAAAGCCTGGCCCCCATCATCCGCTTGCCGTTGGTGATTGACACCACCGAACTGGATGTGCTCGAAATGGCGCTCAAAAACACACCAGGCCGCTGCCTGATCAACTCAACCCATCTCGAGGGTGGCCGCGAAAAAGCGGATAAGATTTTCTCCCTCGCCAAAAAATATAATGCCGCTGTCATCGTCTTAACCATCGACGAGCAGGGCATGGCCAAAACGGCCGAGCGCAAGCTTGAAGTCGCCAAACGCATTTACGATATTGCCGTTAACGAACACGGCTTGCGCGCCGAAGACCTCGCTTTCGATGATCTCACCTTCACCCTGGCTACCGGTTCGGATGAATTTGTTAATTCCGCCATCGAGACACTCAAGGGCATCACCTTGATCAAAGAAGCCCTGCCCGGTGTGCTCACCTCGTTAGGGGTCAGCAACGTCTCATTTGGCCTACAGCCCAATGCGCGAGCCATCATCAACAGCGTCATGCTTTACCACTCCGTCCAGGCTGGTTTGGATATGGCCATCGTCAATCCCGCCACCATTACCCCCTATTCTGAAATCTCAAGAGAAGAACGTCAACTCACCGAAGATCTGATCTTCAACCGCAAACCTGACGCGCTTTCTACGTTAATTGAACACTTCACTGCTGCTGGACCTGCCACTGTTAAAGTGGATGCCCAGCAGGAAGAATTAAGCAAAATGAACACCGGCGAACGCCTGGCCTGGAAGATCGTCCACCGCGTCAAAGATGACGTTGAAGCCGATGTGGATGAACTGGTCGCCCAGACGGCTGCCGGACAATCTCGAGGCGAACGCGCCGTTGAAATCTTAAATAGCATCCTGCTGCCCGCCATGAAAGAAGTTGGCGACAAGTTTGGCTCTGGTGAACTGATTCTGCCCTTCGTGCTGCAATCCGCTGAAGTGATGAAGAAAACCGTTTCACATCTTGAAAATTACCTCGAACGTTTGGAGGGTTCCACCAAGGGTACACTGGTGGTCGCCACCGTCTACGGGGATGTACATGACATCGGCAAGAACCTGGTCAAGACCATCCTCTCTAATAACGGCTATACCGTGGTGGATCTCGGCAAGCAAGTGCCAGCCGAAACCATCATCGCAAAAGCCGTTGAAGTTAACGCGGATGCCATCGGTCTCAGCGCTTTACTCGTCAGCACCTCCAAACAAATGCCGCTGATCATCAACGAACTCCAGCGCCGCGGACTCAAATTCCCCGTGCTCATCGGTGGCGCCGCCATCAACGAACGCTTCGGACGTCGCATTCTGATGACTGACGATCAAAAGCTCTACGAACCGGGTGTCTTTTATTGTAAAGACGCATTTGAAGGTCTCTCCACCATGGATGCGCTTTCTGCGCCCGACACCAAACTGGAGATCATTGAGAAGATCAAGCGCGAATCTAGTATGGAACATGAACGCGCAGCGAATGAAGTTAAAAAAGAAGTCACTGCTGCCCGTTCCAACATCAAACCGGCAGCGCTCATCCCCACTGCGCCGTGGTGGGGCGCCAAAGTAGTGCGCGGCATGCCACTCGAGATCGTCTTCAAGCATCTGCCCAAAAATGAGCTTTACCGCCTCTCATGGGGTGCCAGAAATACCCACGGCGAAGAATGGGTGGCACTCGAAAAAGAGTTTGAAGCGCGCCTTGACAAAATGACTCGCGAAGCGTTGACCGAGAAATGGCTTGTACCCCAGGCTGTTTACGGCTACTGGCCTGCCCAGGCGGATGGTAACGATCTGATCGTTTACGAACCCGAATCTGTTAAAGCCGGTTCACCCCAGCAGCTTGAACGCTTCCACTTTCCACGCCAGTTGGGTGGCGAATCATTGTGCCTGGCAGATTACTTCGCCCCTCTGGATTCCGGCAAAATGGATGTGGTCGCCTTCCAGGTGGTCACCGTTGGACAGGCCGCTACAGACCGTTTCGATAAACTTCAATCCGCCTCGGATTATACCGAAGCCTATTTCGTCCACGGTTTGGCCGTCCAAACGGCTGAAGCCACCGCGGATTATTTACACGCTCACATCGTCAATGAACTTGGCTTATCCAAAAACCAGGGCAAGCGCTATTCCTGGGGCTACCCGGCCATCCCTGAAACGTCAGACCACCGAAAGGTATTTGACTTGCTGCCCGCTGAAAAAGAATTGGCGATGAAGCTGACCAGCGGCTTTCAGATGGTGCCTGAAGAATCCACCTGCGCCATCATCGTGCACCACCCCGACGCCACATACTACAACATCGGCGAATCCCGCGTAGATCAATTGATGAGGGCTAAAGACTCATGACCGACAAAGCAACGCTGCTCGAAAGACTGAAAACCGGCAAACCCTTGCTCTCTGATGGCGCCATGGGCACCATGCTGCATTCGCGCGGCATTACCTACGAGGGCTGTTTTGACTGTCTCAACCTCAGTCACCCCGGAATGATCGCTGACCTGCACCGCGAATACATTGAGGCTGGCGCGCAGATCATCCAGACCAACACGTTTGGCGCCAACCGCTACAAGCTTGGCCGCCACGGATTGGCTGATAACCTGGCCAAGATTAACGCCGCCGGTGTTGACCTTGCCCGGCGTGCCGTGCAGGCTTCTTTTAAAGAGATATTGATCGCTGGGGATGTCGGTCCGTTGGGTGTGCCGCTGGCACCATTTGGGCGCGTTCAGGTTGATGAAGCCCGCGCTGCTTTTGAAGAGCAAATATCTGCCCTTTCCGCTGCCGGTGTGGATTTGATCATCATCGAGACCATGACCGATCTGCATGAAATCGTTGAAGCTGTCAAAGCCTCCAAATCGGTTGCCCCCAAACTGCCCGTGGTAGCTTCAATGACCTTCACCCGTGACAACCGCACCCTGCTGGGAGACTCCCCCGCCAAGGTGGCAAAACGCCTCCACGAAGCCGGCGCGGATGTGATTGGCATCAACTGCTCGGGCGGACCAAACCAACTGCTCAACATTCTCAAACAAATGAAATCTGCACTGCCCGAAGGTCTTTTCTCAGTCATGCCGAACGCAGGCTGGCCTGAACAGGTCGAAGGGCGCATCATGTATTCCGCTGGCCCTGACTATTTTGGCGAGTACGCGGTTTCATTCTGGCAGGCAGGCGCTTGTGTAATTGGCGGCTGCTGCGGTACCACACCGGCCCACATCAAAGCCATGGCAGAAAAGATAACTACCACTACTGCGGTCGAAGTGATCTCAAAACGTGAGACTGAAAAAAGTCAAACTGATAATGAGTCTCAAGAGGTCTTTCCGCCTACCCAAATGGCGCAAAAGCTGCGTGATGGCAAATTCTTCATCGCCGTTGAGATGGATCCCCCCCGCGGACTTTCAACCGGTAAGTTGATTGCAGGCGCCAGCCTGCTCTCTCAAGCCGGCGCGGATGTGATCGATGTGGCCGACAGTCCGATGGCGCGCATGCGCATGAGCCCATGGGCGGTGTGCAGCCTCGTACAGCGCAAGGTTGGCATCGAAACCGTGCTGCACTTCCCCACCCGTGGAAGAAATCTGCTGCGCGTTCAAGGCGACCTGTTGGCCGCTCACGCCCTCGAAGTACGCAATATTTTCGTAGTGATGGGCGACCCCACTTCCATCGGTGATTACCCCGGCGCTAATGACAATTATGACCTGGTGCCTTCGGGTTTGATCAAATTAATCAAGCAGGGTTTTAATTCCGGTCATGATCACGCTGGCACCGAGATCGGCCAACCCACAAATTTTTTCGTCGGCTGCGCCCTCAACCTCAACCCGGTCGATATGGAAAGCGAATTGAAGAATCTGCGCCGCAAGCTCAAAGCCGGAGCCGATTTCATCCTCACGCAACCCATCTACAACCCTGAACTGGTGACAAAATTTTACGAAGCTTACGAGCGTGAGGACGGCAAACTGCCTATTCCGCTGATTGCCGGTTTGCTGCCGCTGGCCAGCGCCCGCCATGCTGCCTTTCTCCAGCAGGAGGTTCCCGGCATCGATATTCCCGAAGAGGTGCACCAGCAAATGGCAGAAAGCGGTGCACAGGGTGCCAAAGCCGGCATCCGCTTGACCGTAGAATTAGTCGAACAGATCAAAACCAAGGTACAGGGTGTATATCTGATGCCAGCCTTCTCCCGGTTTGATCATGCCGCCGAGATTATCGAACAAATCAGAGGGAATTCCTGACATTCCTCCAATTTAGAGCTAAAATAAACTAGCTTTGAATTTATAAATTAATAAGCGCAATAAAAATGCGCTATCATTACAGGCAGTTATGAAAATATTGGTTATCTCAGATGTACATGGTAATTTAACCGCGCTCGAAGCAGTTTTAGCTTCAGCAGGCGCGATTGATGCTGTGTGGTGCCTCGGCGACCTGGTCGGTTACGGCCCGGACCCCAATGAGTGTGTGGAGCGCATCCGCGCGCTGCCGCATCTCACCTGCATCAAGGGCAATCATGATGATGCGGTGATTACCAGCCGCAACATCGAAAAGTTTAACGATGATGCTGAAACCTCCGTCAGATTCACACGCGATATTTTGAAACCGGAGAATATGAAATTTTTAACCCGGCTGCGTGAAAAACACATCACCCAGACCGAAACCCTCACCCATGGCAGCCCCCGGCACCCCTTGTGGGAATACCTGGTGGAACCTTTCGTGGCCATGATGAATTTCTCACAGTTCAGCACTCCCTTGGCTTTTGTCGGTCATTCGCATCTGCCCATCTCTTTCACCATGGATGCCAACGCAGACAAGATCATCCGCACCATCCATGAAGGCAACGATGAGTTACAAATTACCGGCCGTGCCATCCTCAACCCCGGATCGGTCGGCCAACCCCGCGACAGAGATCCACGCGCCTCATACGGCCTCTTTGACCCCGAAACATCTATCTGGCGCATTACCCGTGTGGAATACGATATCGCTGCCGTGCAGCAGCGCATTTACGCTGCCGGCCTGCCCGAGAAAGAAGGCCTCCGCCTGGCGGACGGCTGGTAAACACGGAACCTTTTTCCTCCCCAATGCGTCATGAGTGCAGAGAACTGTGTATAATCAAATTAGGTAAAGTCAAGGAGGAGAACATGAACAAGAAATCGCTGTTCGCCGTAATCGTTATTTTAGCTTTTGTGTTGAGCGCCTGCGCCAAGGCTGCGACATACGAAGAATCCCGTTCTTATGATAATTACGCCGCAAGTGGAGTTTCAGAAGAAATGGGGGCACCTGAAGCGCCTGCCGCTGCTTATGAATCGGATGCGGTGAAGGGAGTATATTCTTCCACTGGTGCTACCGCCCCTATCAAGCAGATGATCATCAAAAATGCCGACCTCACCGTCGCCGTGGATGACCCCGGGGCTTCGATGAACGCCATCAACGAAATGGCCAACGGTCTGGGCGGACACATCGTCACCTCCTATATTTACAAAGCCTATACCAATTCAGGTCTTGAAGTGCCCGAAGCCACCATCACTGTGCGCGTACCCGCCGATAAGCTTGACATGACTATCGAACAAATCAAGAACATGTCGGGTGATGCCAGCAAATACACCATCAATGAAAGCATCAGCGGACAGGATGTCACCCAGGAATACACCGACCTTGCTTCCCGCCTGCGCAATCTTGAAGAAGCTGACAAGAAATTATCTGAACTTTATGATTTGGCTGAAAATACAGAAGAGGCTCTGGCTGTCTACAGTCAAAAAATTCAGATCACCGAACAGATAGAAGTCATCAAAGGTCAGATGCAATACTACGAACAATCCGCGGCGATGTCTGCCATCAGTGTGAGACTCGTCGCAAAAGAGACTATCGCCCCCGTCACCATCGCCGGCTGGGAACCCAAGGGAGTCGCCCGTGACGCCGTCCAGTCTTTGATCAACTTCGGCAAAGGGTTTGTGGAGTTTCTGATCTGGCTCGTGATTCTCGTACTGCCGATCATCGTCATCATCGGTGCCCCCATCTTCTTCTTCGTACGCTGGCTGATCAAACGCGGCAAACGTAAAGAAGCCGCCCGCCAACAAGCCCTGCGCGAGGCCATGGCCTCCCAAACGCCTCCTGAAATGAAATGACGTAATAAACGTTGACAAGGTTTGAAACCTTGTCAACGTTATATAATCCAAACCGCCCCAATAACGGTTAAGTCCCCAAATTCTTTTGCCAGAATTTGGGGACTTGCATTTGTGTTAAAAAATCACCTTGACAAGGGTTTTTAGTAACCTTGTCAAGGTGATTTTTTTGGATATTCTTACTTCAACTCAACCACCACATGCGCGAACCCATCCACTGTCACCGGGATGGAGAGGACGCCGTCCGCGTTGGTCTGCAGGTTGATCTTCTGCTCGTTCACCTTCACGGAATGCAGCTCACCCGGCACCCACAACTTGATACGACCTTCGGCTTTGCGCGGCAGGCGGAGTGTCAATTGGATCTCTTTGTGATTGATCTTCCAATCTGCCAGCTCAACCCCTTGAGAGATGTGCAGGTCGCTGCCCAGATACACCACTTCCCCCGGCAGCGCCTTGCGCCAGACAGTCACTGCGCAGCCATGTGCTCCAATCCCCTCTAGCCACAGTCTTTCTTCACTATTGACCAGAATGGTTTTTCCACTCCAGAAATCGCTGACCCAGTAATTACCTGTTGGCAGTTGGTATTCTTCTGCTGACAAGGTCAGGTCATCGGATTTATCCTGCCAATTGAACTTGGTCAGGATGTGCCATTCTCCGCTGCTGTTCACCTGATCCAGCCGCAGCATGGAGGGCATACTTGAATCGAACCAATCCACCACCCGCGCCTGATCGCCCATAATTGGCAGCAGACACTCGGCGATCTTCAAACGTTCTTTGGGCAGACTGGGTAAATCATCTGAAAGCAGCAGCGAACCACCCGTCAGCGCAATAGCACTCGCCAGGGATTGCACCTCCGCCAAGCTCAGATGCGTGTCAGGCCGAATCATCAGGCAGTCAGGGTCGTTGATCCACCAATGTCCGTGTAAATTCGCGCGTGTGATGATGTTGCGGATCGAATTGCGCGCACACGGCATGGCGGGTTCATTCTTGATAAATAGTTGAATGCCGTTAAAGGTAGGCTGCCAATCACCACTCACATCCGCGCCAATGCGCATGGCCTCTACCAGACCAAGCATGCCGCCGAACGGCGCACCGCAGCCCAGCAGGGTCACATCTGGCCCCACCGCCTCGCGGATGGCTTCCATGCCGCGCCGCAGCACCTGCGCACGCGTCACAGTGCGATCTTGATATTGACAATATACAGCAGCCGCGTATAGAAAATCCAGTTTGAGATACGGATAGCCCCACGCATCAGATGCGGTTTTGACCACACGGCAGGCATACTCCAAAGCCTCAGGCACTGTCAAATCCAGCGCGGTGGTCAATACTCCCCATACGTATCCGCAGTTCACCGGCTTGCCATTGGCTTTGCGCAGCAACCAGTCGGGGTGCTGTTTGATGATCTCCGCCTTGGGATGCAAAATGAAAGGCGCCAGCCACAATCCGGGCAGCAGCCCTTCCTGCTTGATCTCGGCGGCCAGCGATGCCACCCCATTGGGGAACTCAGGCTTAAACGTAAACCAATCGCCAATCTGACTTTCAAATCCATCATCCACCTGCACCAGTTGCAGCGGCAGGGTTTCTTGCTGCGCCACAATCGCCTTGAGGTTGTCGCGGATGATCGGCTCGGATATTTTGGTATAGAAGTGATACCAAGAGCACCAGCCCGTCGGGGATTCTTCTGGCACGCGGATGTGATTCTCGCGCGCCACGGCTTCAAGATATTTCTCCAACGGTTCGCGGTGGTCGAGCAGCACCGGGTTAAAGACAGCCCAATCTGTGCTGATGCTGCAGCCAACATCAAGCCGCGCGTTGTCACCATTCGCCCACATCTGCAAACTACCTTCACCATTTAAGTCTGCCAAAATGGATGTGAAATGATTTTTCTGAGAGAGACTGCCCAGCAGAAAGCCCGTTCGCCCCACCCGGTCACCGATCCCAGCGAAGAAATCGCTTGAAAAAACACCCTTTTCTTTTGGCAAAGGTGTGCCCGGATTATTGATCATGGGCAATTGCAGCCCGCCCAACTTGCTCAGGTTCATGCGTCCGTCGGCGGGATACCACTGTGAGGGCGACCAAGATTGCCAGCCGTTTGAAAAGAAACCCAGGTCTTTTTGGGCACGCGCTTCGGGCCAGATGATTTTTCCACCTGAGTCTGGATTAAGCTCGAGCAGCCCGATGGATTGCATCTCTACCGCATCGCTTCCCTGGTTACTCACGTCCAACTTCCACACCACCAGCGGATACTCTTGCAGAATTCCAAATTGCAGAGCGCAAACAATGCCGTGTTCATCCGCTGGAATGTCAAAGGTCATGATGTCCAACGCTCCCTGCGGCATCCAATCGACTTTTTTGGGCTGAGGGTCGGTTAAGGTCCAATTCTTAAGTGGATAGCAATACGCCATACCCTTAACTTTGTATTTCAACGTTAAGCCGGCATTTTCAATACCTGGCAATTTTTGATCTTCGGTCAGAATACTGAAAGTTCCTTTTTCAGCATTTAGGGTTACTTTGAAAACAGGGTTGGCAAGTTGAAAGGTCATCATGGACTCCACAGGGTTGAAATTGGTTAAGTTGATTTTAGCATCGTCTTGAATTTGAGTCTCCTTTTCCGGCGGCCCCTTTTTCAACAAACCCCAAAAAATCTGGGGCACAAAGATCGCGACACACGAAAAACACCAAATGAAGTGTAAAACCAGAACTTGATAACTTATTATGCATACAGAAAAAATTCATGATTTCAAATGATTATTCCTTTTCTTTTTGATTTATCTTTTAGTAATATTTATTTTTTGTGGTTTAAGAAACAAATTTTCTCCGCGTCCTTCGCGACTCCGCGAGACAAATCCTTTTTCGCTCTTTTGATTTTTCCTTTTCGTGTGTTCCGTGTTTTTCGTGGTTAAAAAGGTTTTGAGTTTGGTTTTTGATTTTCCTTATAGAGTCATTCGTGGTTAAAAATGGTTTTCCACCTCGCATGATATAATCGCTGCATGTCCTCCATGGTTGCCATAGATATAGAGACTACCGGTCTCGACCAAAACAAAGACGCCATCACCGAGATCGCCGCCGTGCGCTTTTCGGGCCACCGTGTCGAGGCTGAGTGGACCAAACTGGTCAACCCTGGCCGTCCCATCCCCCCCATGATCACCCAATTGACCGGCATCAGCAACGAGATGGTGCGCAATGCGCCACCCATCCAAGCCGTCATAAAAGAATTGGCCGACTTCGTCGGTGATGACCCCGTCGTGGGACACAACGTGCGTTTTGACCTCGGCTTCCTACAAAAACATCGCATCTTGCAGTACAACAAAGTGGTGGATACCTACGAACTGGCCTCCATCATCTTACCCAGCAACAGCCGCTACAACCTCGGCACGCTAGGCTCCACCCTCGGCAGTCTGATCCCCAACTCGCACCGCGCGCTGGATGATGCCCGACTGACCCACGCCGTGCTGCATGCCCTTTACCAAAAACTCCTCGAGCTGCCCATCGAATTCCTCGCCGAGACCGTGCGTCTGGGTGAAAACATCGATTGGGATGGTGCGCTCATGTTCCAGCAGGCCTTGCGTGAAAAAGGACGCATGCCCATCGAAGCCAGGAAGGTATATCAAGACGACTACGGTCTGCTCTTTGGCGGTGCCGTGTCGCTGCCTCCGCTCATCCCTGCCGAAACTCCGGCACCCCTCGATCCGGACGAGATCGCCTCGATGATTGAACACGGCGGACCCTTCGCCCATTACTTCGAGAGTTTCGAGAGCCGCCCCCAACAAATTGAAATGCTGCGCGCCGTGAGTGACGCGCTTTCAGAAAGCCAGCACATCATGGTCGAGGCTGGCACCGGCACGGGTAAATCCTTTGCCTACCTCATCCCCGCCGTGGAATGGGCACTCAAGAATTCGATGCGCGTGGTCATTTCGACCAACACCATCACCCTGCAAGACCAGTTGATCAAAAAAGACATCCCCGACCTGGCCAAAGCCTTGAACTCTGAAGTGCGCGCCGTGGTCGTCAAAGGACGCGGCAATTACCTCTGTCCGCGCCGGCTGGATAGTCTGCGCAAAAACGGCCCCGAAACCGTGGATGAGCTGCGCGTGCTGGCCAAGATTATGGTCTGGCTGCAAAATGGCGGCACTGGAGACCGCGGCGAGATCAATCTTAACGGTCCCACCGAACGCGAAGTCTGGTCGCGCCTGTCTGCTGATGACGAAGGCTGCAAGGCTGAAGTCTGCATGAGCCGCACCGGCGGCGCTTGCCCCTTCCACAAAACACATGTTGCTGCTCAATCTGCCCATATTTTAGTGGTCAACCACGCTCTATTGTTAGCTGACATCATTACCGGCAGCCGTGTACTGCCCGAATACGACTACCTGATTGTGGATGAAGCCCACCACCTCGAATCTGCCTCCACCAGCGCACTCTCCTTCAGAATCACACAGATGGATTTCGTGCGCCTGCTGCGCGAGATCGGCTCCACCACCAGCGGATTGGTCGGACGACTTCTCGGGCTGCTCTCTCATTCATTGCCACCTTCCGATTTGGCTGCCCTCAACATGGCCGCCCACAAAATCGCGGATCTGCTCTTCAGGCTTGAAAATGACTTCAACGATTTCGTCAAGACCATGTCGATCTTCATGGAGGAAATGCGTGAAGGCGGCCCGGTCAGCAACTACGGCCAGCAAACCCGCATCCAGCCCGCCACGCGCACCCTGCCCTCCTGGTCGGAGGTCGAGATCGCCTGGGATAACACCGATAACAGCGCCCGCGGCGCGCTTTCTCTCGTCGCGGATTTTCATAAGGCGGTCAGCGACGCGCTCGAAAAACCCGGCGAAGGCATTGAAGATACCCTCAGTTCGCTGGCCAGTGTCAACCGCCGTCTCACCGAAGCCGAGGTCTATCTCAACGCGCTGGTGATGAAGCCGGATGCCCACTACGTTTATTGGGCCGAGATTCAAGCCAACACCTACCGCCTGGTGCTGCAAGCCGCCCCCCTGCACATCGGCCCGATGATGGAGCAGTACCTGTGGCACGAAAAATCCGCTGTCATATTGACTTCGGCTACCTTAACCACTCACGGCGAGTTCAACTACATCCGCAGCCGCTTGAACGCCGATGAAGCGGATGAACTGGTACTCGGCTCACCCTTTGACTTTGAAACCTCCACCCTGCTGTATATGGTCAACGACATCGCTGAACCCGGCGACGCCAATGCCTATCAACGTGAAGTGGATGCCGCCATCATCCGTCTGGCCAAGGCCACTGGCGGACGCATGCTTGCGCTCTTTACCAGCTATGCGCAACTCAAGCGCACTTCGCAGACCATTTCAGGCGCACTGGCCGAAGCGGATATTCAGGTGTTTGAACAGGGCGAAGGCGCCTCGACCAACACCCTGCTCGAGACTTTCAGAGATTCACCCCGTGCAGTTCTGCTCGGCACCCGTGCCTTCTGGGAAGGCGTGGATATCCCCGGAGAGGCGCTATCGGTGCTGGTAATCGTCAAGCTGCCTTTTGATGTGCCCTCAGATCCGATTATTGCGGCGCGCGCCGAAACCTTCGACGACGCCTTCAATGAATACAACCTGCCCGAGGCCATCCTCAAATTCAGACAGGGCTTCGGACGTCTCATCCGCACCCAGTCAGACCGCGGTGTGGTGGTGATCCTCGACAAGCGCGTGCTCACCAAGAAGTACGGACGCCAGTTCATCGAGAGTCTGCCCGTGTGCACCACCAAGGTCGGCACGGTGGTGGATCTGCCCCGCGCCGCCGCCAAGTGGTTGGAATAGTTATTAACCACGAAATACACATAAAGAAAATAGGTCAAAACCAAAAACATTTTTAACCACGAAACACACAAAATACACGAAAATTAAGTGCAAAGGAACATATTATTTTTTAGCTATTTTTCAATGTTTTGAATTTTTAATTTCCTTTTAGTGTTTTTGGTGTCTTTCGTGGTAAAAATATAAAAATTCTTCGGAGAAGTCAACATGAAATATGTGATCGGTGTCATGCGCCCCCCATTTTTGCCTTTGGCCGTCGCCTGTGTCTTTCTCGGCCTCACAGCCGCCATTTGGGGCGGATACACCATTAATGTCTGGCATGCCATCTTGTGCTTCGTGGGCGGCATTTTGGCGCACGGCGCAGTCAATGCCTTCAATGAATATGAAGACGTTAAAAGCGGACTGGATTTCACCACCACCCGCACCCCTTTCAGCGGCGGCAGCGGCACGATCGTCTCAGCCCCTGAAAAACTGCCCATCGCCCTGTGGACGGCCATCATCACCAGCGCTATCTGCGTGGCCATCGGTGTCTACTTCGCCTTCCTCCACGGATGGCAAATATTAGCTCTCGGTGCACTCGGACTTTTTGTGATCATCGCCTACACGCCCTGGTTCAATAAACAACCCATCTTGTGCCTGATCTCGCCCGGCCTCGGCTTCGGCACACTGATGGTCAACGGCACTTTCTTCTGCCTGACCGGCACGTTCTCATGGACAGCCCTGCTAGTATCATTTATTCCCTTCTTTTTGGTAAGTAATCTGTTGCTGCTTAACGAGTTCCCCGACGCGGACGCCGACCAGAAGTTTGGCCGCAAGCACTACCCCATTTTGATCGGCAGACAGGCCAGCGCCGTCATCTTCGTCGTTTTTGAAGCCCTTACCTACGTCACCCTGGTGGCCGGTGTGGCTTTCGGTCTTCTGCCAGCATGGACGCTGCTCGGCCTGGTGACCCTCGTCTTCGCCATCCCCGCCGCGCTGGGCGCGCTCAAGAACGCCAACGATTTACCCAAACTGGCGCCCTCCATGGGGCAGAACGTGCTCTTGAACCTGATCACCCCTGTTTTGATGGGCATTGGGTTGTTGATTCGGTGAGAGCGGTAATCAGTAATGAGTAATGAGTAATGAGTAATCAGGCACTCAGGTGAAGAACAGTAAGTAGTAATCAAGGGCTTAGGGAAAAACTTTACCACGAAATACACAGGAACTTTTTTAAAACAAAAAACGAAAAACAACCTCAAACCTCGGGAGTCAGTCAGACTCCCGAGGTTTTTGTTTCAGTGTAAACCGGGAATCTGACAGACACCTGGTTTCTGGGTAATGATTTTTGTTTCCCTCTTCCAATCAAATCCATTACAATTAATTAATCACAATAACCCGAAAGGCCCCTCCCATGCCAAACTGCATCATAGCAATGGAAAAAGATAAAAAGATCGCGCTGGTGGCGCATGACAACAAGAAAAAAGACCTGCTCGAATGGGCCAAGTTCAACCGCGACCTGCTGGCGCATCACGATGTGTATGCCACTGGCACCACCGGCAAGCTGCTTGAAAAAGAGCTCGACTTCCCGATCAAGAAACTGCAAAGCGGACCGCTCGGCGGCGACCAGCAGATCGGCGCCAAGATCGTCAACAACGAGATTGATTTTCTGATCTTCTTCTGGGATCCGCTTGAACCACAGCCTCACGACCCTGATGTCAAGGCGCTGCTGCGCATGGCTGTGGTCTGGAACATCCCCATGGCCTGTGACCGCGCCACGGCAGACTTTATGATCTCCTCCCCGCTGATGGATAGCACCTACGAGCGCCTGGTGCCCGATTATGACGCCATTCACACACGCAAATTTAAGCTGAGATAGTCGTTTTGATAAATCTCTAATACGCTGGAGGAATCCAAATCACTGCGCATTACGTATAATAAGCGGTGAATCATAGAGGAGGTTTTCATGGTGAGAATGAGTGAATTAATCGCGCGCGAGCTGCATTGGGTGCAGCCCTCTGGCACGAAACAATATTATGAGCTTCAGGCTGGCGATGTTGCCGTCTGCTCGCTGCACCTCGATAGTTCATTCAATTCCAGAGCTACTGCGGTTAACGAAGACGGTAGTTGGGAGTTTGACCGTAAAGGTTTTTGGCAGCGGCAGGCCACCATCCGCGCAACGGGGGGTATGGCGGATCTGGCGCTCTACAACGCCAACACCTGGCGTCAGGGCGGCACGCTGACGCTGCCTTATGGCAGAAACTACCTGGCTAAATTCAATTTCTGGAACACGCAGTTCACCCTCAACAATGAACATGAACAAGCCCTGATCAGCATTACCAAAATCGGAGGCGTGTTCCATTATTCAGGCAATGTCGAGATTCACAGCCTGGCAAAAAACCTGCCCGAACTGCCCTGGCTGGTGCCGTTTGTCTGGTATTTGGTCATGCTGCAGTTCCGTGATTCCGCGGCGGCGGTGGCGGCGACGTAATTCTTCCTTTTAAACCCCCGCGGTTTTTAAAAACCGCGGGGGTTTTCTTTGTTATTGCCTTTCTGGAATATTAGTTCTATAATGATTCAAAATAAACAGAAAGCAGGCCATATTGATTTTTACATACCGCGACATCCCCATTTATTATGAAGTAGTCGGATCAGGCCGCCCGCTGCTCAGCATCCACGGATGGAGCCCCGATCACCGCCTGATGATAGGCTGCCTTGAGCCGGTCTTTCAAACCCTCGGTGCGCAGTGGCAGCGCATCTACTTTGACCTGCCCGGCATGGGGCAAACCCCCGGCGCGCCGTGGATCAACGGCAGCGACGCCATGCTCGAAGTGGTGCTGGCCTTCATTGATGGCGTGCTGCCCGGCAAGCACTTTGCCGTAGCCGGCGAATCTTACGGCGGCTACTTGGCGCGCGGCGTAGTCAAACAGCGTCCCGAACAGGTGGATGGCATGCTGCTGATCTGCCCGGTTGCAGATCAAAGCACCCGTCTTGAACACGCCCCTGCCTTTCAGTTGATTGAAAAGGATGAAGCCTTCGTAAGCACTTTGTCTGATGAGGAGCAGAAATACTTCACCGGCATCAATGTGGTGCAAACCCAAAGAGTCTGGAACCAGTTCAAAGAAGATGTCATCCCCGGCCTCAAGCTTGCCGACACCGCTTTCCTCGAAAAAGTTCTCAGCCAGCATGTACCTTATTCATTTGGTGTAGACAAACTGGATGCACCCTTCATCAAACCCTCGTTGATGGTGATGGGGCGGCAAGATCACGTGGTGGGCTACCGTGACCAATGGGACTTGATTGAGAACTTCCCCCGCGCCAGTTTTGTGGTGCTCGACAAGGCGGGTCATAATATGCAAATCGAACAAGATGTCGTTTTTCACGCGCTGGTCAAAGAGTGGCTTGAGCGAATGTAGCATTTTGTAAGGGCAATTCATCCTGAAAGTGGACGCAAACACCGCGTGAATTGCCCTTACCGTAATCACTCGTCGGAGGAAACATGAAACAATCCATCGTCCACATCGCGCTGGTGGTTAGAGATTATGACGAAGCCATCGCCTTTTACACCCAAAAGCTGCACTTCACTTTAATAGAAGACACCTACCAACCCGAACAGGATAAACGCTGGGTGGTGGTGGCCCCGCCCAACTCAAGCGGCACCACTTTGCTGCTTGCACGCGCCTCCAAACCCGAGCAGGAACCCTTCATTGGCAATCAGGCTGGCGGTAGGGTCTTCCTCTTTCTCAACACGGATGACTTCTGGCGTGATTACAACGAAATGGTTGAAAGAGGCATCAAATTCATCCGTCCGCCCAAACAGCAAGATTACGGCATGGTCGCGGTCTTTGAAGACCTCTACGGCAACTTATGGGATCTGCTGCAGCTCAATCCCGACCACCCGCTGGCGACGCGCACGTAACGAATGAGTTCCCATTCTTACATCATAAACTGATTCCGAAATCTTATTACAGATTTGGGGAACTGTTTTATCCCTTTGATTTTGTAATTCATCAATTTGTTCTCGAACGCAATTGGCGGGCGAATTAATGCGAATTTACTGGTATTCATGATCCAAATCACTGATAATGAATAAAACTATGCAGAGATATGGCGATTTTTTGACTTTTGTCTTGATATGTGCTATTCTACTCTTCTGTAGTTCAAGGAAAATTTCATTTTGAAGGATTTTGCGGATGCATCATGAACGTGTATCGGATAATGTTTACTGGTTCCAAAGCGAAATATATGCTCAGGTAACCGCCGGAGCGATCACCGGCCCAAATTGGGCTGTGGTAATTGACACCCTGGCCTTGCCTGACGAATCACTTGAGATGCGCAGTTTTATTGAAGAACAACTCGGCGTGCCGGTTAAGTATGTGATTAATACCCATTATCACGCGGATCATTCCTGGGGCAACTGCTTCTTCCCCGGTGCCACGGTGATCTCACATTCGCTTGGACATACCATGATGCTGCAAAAAGGGCTGGCTTCGCTTGAATCCGCCAAAAAACAAAATGCAATTTTCAAACAGGTCAAACTGGTCGATCCACAAATGACTTTTACTGAAGGATCATTTTCACTGCGAGTGGGCAAAAAGAATCTGATCATGAGCCTCACCCCCGGCCACTCCGCTGATTCCATTTCGGTATTGGTAGAAGAAGATCGTGTGCTTTTCGCTGGTGATGCTTTCATGCCCATCCCCTACATGGTGGATGGCAACGAAGAAGAATTGCTGACCACGATTAAGCGCATCGGCAAAATGGGTCTCGAAAACATCATTCAGGGCCACGGAGATATCATCCTGCGCGGCGAAATTGAAGAAGCCACCCGCGAAAATGTGGCTTACTTGACCACACTGCGCAAAGCTGTTAAAGCAGCCGCCAAAAAACGCGAACCCATGGAAGCCCTGGCCGAGATTGATATTGAATCCTGCGGCAAGAGCCGTGTCGTGCTCACCGGGTTAGGCATCGAACTGCACAAGCGCAACGTGATGCACGTTTACAATCATCTCTCTGATGAAGTTGAAACTAACTAACCAATAAAAAACCGGCCTTTGGCCGGTTTTGTTTTTAGAGTTGTTGTGATTGTTTTTCTTTTAATTTCTTTTCAAACAGGGCTCTCAACCCAACAGCACGTTCGGTACCCTCCGCGAGGCGTTTGAGGTTTGGACGCAGCGCGTAAAGCACGATAATCAGGGTGGCAGCGCCGTAGAAAACGAATTCCCACGGGCCTAACCCGGCGGCCGCTTCGTATCCAAACAAGATCAGAGCAAAGAAAGCGATGCTAATCGTCGTGACAGATGCATATCCAATGCCGATGTACACAAGCACAATCAATGGCAAAATGATCATCCAACTGTAAGGCACCAGAGCAATTGCGCCGCCCAAAGTGGTTGAACCGCCTGCTCCACCTTTTAACATCCACTTGCCGTCTGATGTTTTTTCCATCAGGAACACCGAGAAGATCTGACCAACCACGGCCAGGATGACCGCGATGATTTTTACCCACAAACTCTCGGGCATAATGGATGCCGCAATAAAACCAACCAGAATACCTTTGCCAACATCACCCACCGATGTCATTAAACCGGCCAAAAAACCTGCTGCGCGCATTACATTTGTGCCGCCCACCCTGCCGCTTCCAAGGGTGCGTACATCGGTACCTTTAAACAACTTGACGATCACCCATCCGATGGGGATGGAGCCTATAAGGTAGGATACGACTAAAATTAACAAGATATTCAATAGCATATATTTTCTCCGTTAAGATGCATATTAACTAACACCATCATCGCAAAACGGATACTCTTATTCTTTTAAATAAGGATAGCTAAAGCAAAGAATATAACAATCAACAAAATCGGTTCAATCCAGATCAGGTTGCCAGACCGCTTTTCTTCAATGCCCCCCGCCAGGTTGATCAAGGCATAGGTAATTCCAATCAACACCAACCCAAATTGGAGCGGTCGCAGCGGAAGGTAAAACAAGCCAGCGGCAAGTTGGGTCACAAAAAGACTGATGCCTGCCGTCCAGGCCAGGTTCCAGCCGCCAAGCCTGAGATGCAGTGTCTTGGCCGTCACCACAGCCACTGCCGGCAAGATGGCGAGCAGCACAATATAGAGTCTGAGACCTGATCCACGCACTGCAATCAACAACACCAGCAGCAGCGCATAAGACATGGCGCTCAAACTTACCCTGGCAATCGGAAAGCGCAAGTCCCCCGCATCTACCGAGATATACTCGGCGATCATGACTGCCGTAAGCAGCAAGCCGCCCAGAGATAAAACCACCCACCAAGAAGCACTGATCTGCAAGTTATTAAGCGGCACGCTGATGACCAATGCTGTAAACGCCGGTATCAGCCAGTGATGAAAACGTCTGCCGCCGCCAAGCCCCGGATGTGCACCGATCAACCAATCCGCGCCGGCTGCTGCCAGCAGACCAACCACCACAGAAATAATGGTCATGAAGTTAATATTGAAAGTCAGCAGAAAGCCAGGGAGTTGCAGATCAATAGTCCGCGTCGGAAATTGAATAAAAGCGGTCAAGGCATAGGCCAACAAAATCGTTGCCGTGACAACACTCAAATGGTCAATACTGGGAAGTGCTTCGTGTTCTTTCACACCTCTATTTTACCTGATGAACTTGAAATTAGAACATACCATCGAAAATAAACAGCCAACAGGCCATTTATGGTAAAATTATAGATTGTATGAAAAAACCGTTATTATCACTCACTGGAACGCCACCCAGATTGTTCCCCACATTACTCAAGGGATTTAATACCATTGCCAACCATTGGTATCTGATTCTCTTTCCTGTTGCCATCGATGTTGTGCTCTGGTTAGGCCCAAAGATCAAACTGAAAACATTGCTGACGCCCATCATCGACACGATGACCCAAAATGTATTGAAAATTAGTCCGGCAGAAATGTTGCCGACTGCCCAAACTTATCAGGTCTTGTGGGATCAATTGATCAACCAATTTAACCTGACAACCTTGATCCGAACGATTCCGATTGGGGTTCCGAGCATTATTGCGCGCCAGTCGCCTCTCACTTCACCACTCGGACCAGGTATTTCGTATGAACTGCCATCTGTCAATTGGATTTTTATTGTTCTGGGCATCCTTCTACTGCTTGGATTCCTTTTGGGCAGTATTTACTTCATCCTGGTTTCTCAGGTAACTGCTCCTGAAACCGGCAAGATGGGCTTGAAAGAGGTCTTTTCGGCTTACTTACAAAGTTTGATCATGTTTTGCTTGATGATCATATTGCTGGTCTTGATCTCGGTACCGCTGCTGATGCTGCTTTCGATCCTTTCATTGATCAACCCGGCAATCGGACAGTTCTTCATGTTGATGGCAGCATTCTTGCTGCTCTGGCTGCTGATGCCCCTGGTTTTCTCTCCACACGGCATCTTTGTGTTGAAACAAAAAGCGCTGCCCTCAATGTTGATCTCGGTGCGATTGGTGAGATTATTCCTGCCAGGCACGGGTCTGTTCGTGATGACCAGCATTTTGATCAGCGAAGGTTTGAATTTGTTGTGGACGCTTCCTGATCCAAATTCGTGGATGACCATGATTGGCATCGGCGGACACGCGTTTATTATTACCGGATTACTGGCAGCCAGTTTCATTTATTACCGTGAAGGTTTAAAATGGATGCAGGATAACCTGCAGAAAATGGCTGAAGCTACTAAAATGCAACAAGAAAACGGAGGCACCACCCTTGAGCAACGATAATTCATCCTCTTACGGCGCTAAAGATATTCAAGTACTTGAAGGACTCGAAGCAGTCCGCCGCCGTCCCGGCATGTACGTGGGTGGCACGGACCTCAAGGCGCTCCACCATCTGGTTTATGAAGTGGTTGATAACGCCATTGACGAAGCCCTGGCTGGCGTTTGTAACCGCATCGAAGTGATCATTAATGCCGATAGCAGCGTCAGCGTCATTGACAACGGCCGCGGCATCCCCGTGGATATTCATCCTGAAAAGAAAAAATCAGCCCTTGAAGTCGTCATGACCATTTTGCATGCCGGCGGCAAATTCGGACATTCTGCCTATAAAGTCTCTGGTGGTTTGCACGGTGTCGGCGTCTCGGCAGTTAATGCGCTTTCAGAATGGTGCGAAGTTCGCGTCTACCTTGATGGTCAGGTTCACTTCCAGCGCTACGAACGCGGCATCCCCATGGAACCGGTTAAGATGATCGGTAAATGCCCCCCGACACAAACCGGAACCAATGTCACCTTTAAGTTTGACCGCGAGATTTTTAAAGAAGAAGGTCTCGATTATAAATTTGATGCCCTGGTGGCCCGTTTCAGAGAAATGGCTTTTGTTACCCGCAATGTGACCATCAAATTAGTAGATAATCGTCCGCCAGAACGTGAAATCACTTTCCTCTTTGAAGGCGGTATCACCTCTTTTGTGCGTTATATGAACAAGAACCGCGTTGTGCTGCATCCCGTGTTTTATGTTGAAAAAGAAATTGACAACATCGGCATTGAAATCGCATTGCAGTATACAGACTCTTACAGCGAAGCGGTCTACTCATTCGCCAACACCATCAATACCATTGACGGCGGCACCCACATGACCGGCCTGCGCACGGCAGTAACCCGCGTGGTGAACGATTATGCCAAACGCACCAAACTTCTTAAGGATGTTGACCCCAACTTCAGCGGCGATGATACACGCGAAGGCATGACCGCCATCGTCAGCATTAAACACCCTGATCCTCAGTTTGAAAGCCAGACCAAAGTCAAATTGATGAACCCCGAGGTTGCCACGTACGTGCAGCAGGTAGTGGGTGAAGCCCTTGCCAGCTTTTTAGATGAAAACCCGGCGACTGCCAAAGCCATTATTTCAAAATGTCTGACTTCTGCCCGCGCCCGTGATGCCGCCCGCAAAGCCCGCGACCTCGTCATCCGCAAGTCGGCGCTTGAAAGCCTCACCCTGCCCGGCAAATTGGCAGACTGCTCTGAACGTGACAGTACTAAAACAGAAATCTACATCGTCGAAGGCAATTCGGCAGGCGGCTCGGCCAAAATGGGCCGTGACCGTCACTTCCAGGCCATCCTGCCATTGCGCGGCAAGATCCTCAACACCGAACGCGCCCGTCTAGACAAAATGCTTGGCAACGAAGAAATAAAATCTATGATCTCGGCATTCGGCACAGGCATTGGTGATAACTTTGAAGTCAAAAACCTGCGCTACGGACGCATCATTATCATGACCGATGCTGACGTCGACGGCTCGCATATCCGCACCTTGCTGCTCACCTTTTTCTTTAGATATATGAAGCCATTGATCGAGCAAGGCCACATTTATATAGCCCAGCCGCCGCTCTTCCGCATTGCACACCGCCAAACGGTTAAATACGTTTACGTGGAGGCTGAAAAAGATGCCTACTTGAAAGAGTTAGGCCCAGTTGCTGACAAAGCCACCATGCAGCGTTACAAAGGTCTGGGTGAAATGAACCCCGAACAGCTTTGGGAAACCACCATGAACCCCGAAACCCGCACCCTGCTGCGCGTAGAAATTGAAGACGCCGCCACCGCGGATCACACCTTCGACATGCTGATGGGGGCTGCTGTGCCGCCGCGCACCAAATTCATCACCACCCACGCCCACGCCGTCCGCAATTTGGATGTGTAAAACCCGTGTCAATCAGAACCCATAAATGTAAAAATCAAGCGCCAGAAAAACAATCTGGCGTTTTAATTTAATAGAAAAGAGTAAGTTTTTTATTTTTCTAAAAATGAAAGAAGCTCTTGTTCGTTGGGGCAGTTTCTTGCGCCGGGTTTAGTGATGTTGATAGCCGCCGCAGCACAACCAGCACGATTGGCATAATCCAAACGCTCTCCTTTTGCGAGCGCCCAAAGAAAGCCGCTGTTGAAGGCATCGCCCGCGCCAAGCGTATCTGCAATCTTCACCTGGAATGCCTCGCATCTGGATTCTCCATTTCGATCCATCACGACAGACCCGCGGTCACCCATGCGGCAGATAATGGTACGTTTGTCAGTCACCAGTGATCTGGCTGCTTCAAACGGATCACTGATGCCGGTTAAGGGAACGAATTCATCGATACCAGAACCCAACAGGTAATCAACGTTTTCAATGGCTTGAAGCAAATGTTCACGCTTTTGTTGCAGTGTTTCAATCCGCAGGTTGAGATCCAGAGAGACTTTGATGCCACGGGCAGCACATTTTTTAAGAAAGCGACAGACTGCTACAGCGGCTGGTTCTTCGAACAACATCAATCCGGTGGTATGAACGAAAGAAACCTGCTCAAGTAACCTGTCCGGAATATCTTCATCAAATAGTTGAAGATGGCTGGGGTTCTCGCGCGGCATCAGAAATGGATAGCGTTCATTCTTTTCGTCGATAACGACTAGTACCAAGACAGAGGACAGTTTTTCATCCAGGATGAAATAATCGGCGTTAACCCCATCTGTTTGAAGTGCTGTTTTCATTGCCCGGCCAAAATAATCATCCCCTGCTTTACCCAGAAAGGCACAATCCGCGCCAAGCCTTCCAAGGCCTGAAGCCGTGTTTGCTGCCGTACCACCACATGTAAATTCCGGAAAAACCTGATCACCATTTTTTGCCGCACCATACGGAATTACTATATCAGCGCAGGCATCACCCAGGCAGAGAATCTGCTTCATATCCCAAGCTCGGCGGCGGCGGCTTTGGCATTTTGAATAAACAGCCTGACTTTGGCAGGGTTTTTGCGCGAGCTTCCATCAGGCAGTTTATCACTGGTTTTGGTGAAAGAGTCCACCCCAAAGGGTTTGACCACTCTTATCGCTTCAGCTACATTTTCGGGTCCCAACCCACCCGCCAAGATCACCGGGCAAGCCACCTTTTTAACGATCTCGGCATCAAGCGCCCAATCATGCGTGATGCCTGCCGCACCAATCCCGGCGATATTGGGATCTACAGAATCGAGAATAAGCATGTCGCAAAATTCCGCGAAATAAACCGCCCGATCCACCGCTTCTGGCCCAGTCACGGCAATCGCTTGCAGCACCTTCACGCCGGGGCATAATTCTTTTGCTTTTTTTACAAATTCGGGTGTGGCAAAGTACTCGTTCCCGCAGATGTGAATGATCTCAGGCCGAAGGCGAGAGAGTGCGCCGTAGACTTCTTCGCCGCTTCTGGTCACCGCAATGAGCACCCTGACGGCTTTGTTGCCTATTGCTGTGAAAATATCTTTACATACTTCTTCACTGACTTGAGCTGGCAGACTTACGCCTGTATCAATAGCAACTCCAATTCTATCTGCACCTGCAGTAATACAATCAAGTGCTTCATCAGCAGTTTGAATCGAATAAATTTGAGTAATCATTAGTTGTTTTCCAATTTAATATATCTTCCCTGTTGCAACCTCAGGATATCAAACTCGTTTATTGGTCGCGAACTCATATCTTCTCTTTTACTATTGCCTCCTCCCTGCCCCTCTCCATCCTCGAGATACAGTGAGGTTTGGTGTGAGGCAAGAAATGCAAACCTTTTTTCGCAGAAAACTGTTGGAAATGTTCTTTTTTATATTGAGTCTATTTTACTGTATTATCCTCGACAAATCTCACCGTACTATCAAACTAAAACACCAGATTCGGATTCTGGTGTTTTGATAATATTCAATGATCTACCCTGTTCGACGTCCTTAATATTCCTTGGCGACCAACCAATTACTAATTATCCAACCTCCGAGGTACCCACAAGCCTTTCAAAAAGAGCGCGGTATGAGATCATCGCTCTGCGCATTTCTTCTGTGTTCGCTTTTTGATCGGTATTTTTGATGGCGACTTCTCTGGCCTCACGATAATCTTTCACCAGCTCAGGATAGCGGATCGAAACATCCGCGGCACGCTGATTAAAATCAGAGACCGGATAGTTGCGAAGCTGCATGACTTCCATGATCAAATGGTCTGCTGAGCTAATAGCCTTGCCAGGTTCATTGACAAAATCAGCTTGAACTGCCGTCCAATCAGTGTGGTATTGTTCTCGTTCTGCATCAGTAAGCGGACGGATATCCATATCACTCATGTGTTTTTCTCTACTGCGCAATTCAGCCTGAGCTTTTTTCTCGCTGCCCATTTTTTTGACTGAGAGATCGTATTCCTCACCATATTGAGCTTGAAATTTTCTGGTATTCCTGCGGCGATTATAAGCACCAATGCCCAACACAATGCCAAAAATCACCAGGATCGCAACAACTGGTACGATAAATAAATATGCATTCATGATTTCTCCTGTTTCTAAAACAACTACAGACACGACCGGGCGCTGTTCTATAAGTTCACCCAACTTAACCATACCCGGTAATCCCTCTTAATTACCCGAATAGAAACTAAATTTTATCTGCACATTCACAGGTTTTGGGTTCAGCGTATTTTTTTACCCATGGTAACAATCACTTGATGTTCACGGTCGTCATCAGTTAGCGGAATGGAAAATCCGCCCAGTGGTTTTCCATCCAGCTCAATTCTTTGTACACCTTTGGCAACATGGGTGGGGTTATTGATCTGAATCAGATAAAGTGTCTCACCGTATTTATACTTAATTTCAAACCCGTCCCACTCTGGCGGAATGACCGGGTCCATCACCAATGTATTGCCAACCTTGCGAAAACCGAGGATGCCTTCCATCCCCAGGCGATACATCCAGCCAGAAGACCCCGTATACCAGGTCCATCCTCCGCGTCGGATTAAAGGATCCTGGCTATAAATATCCGCACAAATCACATATGGTTCAACCCGATAGATAGAGGCTTTATTAAAAGTATCTGCCTGATAAATAGGATTCAATAAGTCGAATAATTGGCCAGCCCGTTGACCGTCGCCCATTCTGGCAAAAGCCCAGGCCGTCCAGGTTGCCGCATGCGTGTACTGACCGCCGTTTTCTCTAGTGCCGGGGATGTAGCCTTTTATATATCCCGGGTCAAGATTGGTTTTATTGAATGGTGGTGTAAAGAGCAACAATAACCGATCTTGCGGTTTAACCAGCCTGTCATACACTGCCTGCATGGCTTGCCGGCTGCGGTTGGCGTTGCCTACGCCGCTCAATACCGACCATGATTGAGCAATGGCATCGATTTGGCATTCTGCATCCCGGCTCGACCCCAGCGTTTCGCCGCCGTCATAATAAGCGCGCTGATACCATTCGCCATCCCAGGCAGACAGCTCAATCGCCTTGACATACTTTTTGGCGCGCGCGAAATATCTATGCGCATTTTCAAGATCGCCAATTTGCTCTGAAAGTGCCCCAAAACGGTTCAATACGTCACTGATAAACCAGGCAAGCCACACGCTCTCACCGTGCCCTTTTTCACCCACCCGGTTCATGCCGTCGTTCCAGTCTCCTGTGCCCATTAATGGCAAGCCATGCACCCCAAAAGTTGAACCTCTTTCAATGGCGCGCTGGCAATGATCCAATAACGAAAACGATTGTTCAGTTTGCGGATATTCGCCGTATCGTTCATCTTCGCCGTCTGACAAGAGTGGTGCCCTGCAAAACGGGATATTCTCCTCCAGGATTTGTAGATCACCAGTATTCTCGATATATAACGCGGTCACATAAGGCAGCCACAGTAGATCATCAGAAAAACGGGTTCGCACCCCTCTGCCTGAAGGTGGATGCCACCAATGCATGACATCACCCTCTTCAAATTGATGTTTTGCAGCGTTTAAGATCTGACTGCGTGTGATAGCCGGGTCAATCGACATCAAGGCCAAAACATCCTGTAATTGGTCCCGAAAACCAAAAGCGCCGCTTGATTGATAGAATCCGGTTCGACCCCAGATTCTGCATGACAAAGTCTGGTAAATCATCCAGCGATTCAAGATTAAATCGGAGGCCAGGTTAGGGGTCTTGACTTGAATGGTATTCAAGAATTTGTCCCAGAATATATGTGTACGCTCATAGGCTGCACCTACATAAGCCGGGTCATGATATTTTTTGACCAACTCCAGGGCATGCTGCTTATCATTTCCCTGACCGAGGACAAAATAAATTTCATCTGTTGCCCCAGGCATCATATCTATATGGATTTGAAGCACCGCACAAGGATCTTCGCCGGGAGTGATACGCGTTTCCAATCCCAGGCGCAGGAGTGCCACCGGTAGTGTGAAGGTACCACCGCGTCCCAGAAACTCCGTCCGATCAGCGGTCAGGCCGTGCACCGGTCGACTAGCCATCAAAAAAGCAACACGCTTTCCAAATTCGTCACTGTATGGATTGGTAGCCAACAAACATTCAAGAGTCGAGTCATATTCGGGCATGATGTAAGCCATGTTTGTGGCGTGTGTGGTACCAAGAACCCACTCAATATACTGTGTGGCTGTGATTCGACGAGTATGAGGCAGATGGTTTTTCAGCTTCAAATGGATAATTTTTACAGGGTCTTCAGGGCTGGAGAAAAGCGTCAGGCATTGTTCAAGGCCGTGCGAGGTGTGCTCAAAACGAGTATAGCCTGCACCATGCGCCACGCGGTAAGGTTGGCCTGATCCAGCAGGCAGCGGCGTTGGCGTCCATACTTCTCCGGTTTCTTCATCTCTCAAATAAAGCGCTTCACCGGTAGGGTCGCAAATCGGGTCATTAGCCCAGGGTGTCAAGCGGTTCTCTCCGCTATTCAGTGCCCAGGTACATTGACTGCCTGATTCGCTGACCATGAACCCAAAATTAGGATAGCCGATCACATTAACCCAGGGCGCAGGTGTCGTTTTGCGGACGGCAATGCCCTTTTCATTTAAGAAAACAGCATCCCAATTAATGATGTACTCTTTGCCGTCAGAACTAAAGCCGCCAAAACCGTTGGCAAATTGAAGTTCATCTTTGTTGATTGTTACGGAATCTTTTTCTGAGAGCTGCGTGATCAAATCATTATCGGCTGGCAGTGTAGGAATGAATGCAGGCAGATGGTGCACTGGCATTGAATATCCCGGCAGTTGATCTTCAAGGGAGCCCATAGCACCATCAAACACCAACCGGCCCGCAGTTTGCAGCAATGTATATTCTTCAGCAGAAATATGGTCGCCATAGAGGATGAAAATTCCACCCCTCTGGTTGAATTGATCTTCGCCATTCATTTTTGCCACAAGATGATAAAGCGAGCTGTTTAATTCCGCGCCATAATCCGTTTTCTGACCGTTAAGAATCACCAGGTCCATCTTGATTCGTCTGTTGCGTAAAAATTTATGCACCTGCAGGGTTTCAGCGACAAGGTCTATCTGTTGAGGATCATCAAGCTGCACCAACATAATCGGAAAGTCTCCCGAAATGCCGAACCGCCATAATCCAGATTGCCCAAGACGGTTTGCCGCCAGCATTTCAGATGAAGCACGAACCGCTTTGAAGGGATACAAAAGGGCTGAAAGAACTTGCATGATATTTTTAAAAACATCTGAAGTGATTTCTTGTTTTCCAAGCCAGGTTTGAGCTGCAATATTCGCCTGGTGGAATGAACGATCTATAATGGCCCAATTATGGTATTTCCGCGCCAACTCCAAAACTGCTTCACGGCTATCTCCGCTGAAGGTCATATAAGCCAGGTCTGCGCTTTTATGCGGTTCAATGATGAACGATTGTCCGAGTGAAAAAATTGGGTCGAGCGTAGCGCCTGAGGTTCCAGAGAGGTATTCTTTTGAATTCAAAGCTATCGGGTTTCGCATCGTGCGATCACGTCCGATAAACTTGTTACGATCTGCTTCATGTCTCGTCGCGATTTGTGGATCTTTATTGACACACATGTGACCCATGAAAATGCTTGCATCCTGATCTGAACGTGGACGACGCGTGAAGATCTGCAGCCCTAGTTCCGGCACAAACTCACTCTCAATAAACAATTTATTAAACGCAGGGTGTCTGGCATCACCAGCCTGTGAGCCCAGAATCACCTCTCCATAAGAGGTTACCCTTAAAGTGCGGAATTGCTCAGAATGATTGTGTAGGTGAATTCGACGAATTTCTAATGGATCATCTGGAACAACCGTGATTTCTGTATTTGAAGATATCTCGTCTTGCATGCGCCTGAACACTGCCATATGTGCAAAATTGGTGACCTGCATATCAGAAGCTTCAGCAGGAATAGGTTGGTGACATGCAGACCAAATTTCATTCACTTCATCCATATCGCGTTGAATGTCTTGAATATAGATCCAGGTTCCTGATGCATCTAAAACACCATCTGGCTGCCAACGCGTCAGATCCATTCCACGCCATGAACTATAACCGCCGCCCATGTTCGAAACTAACAGGTTATAACTGCCGTTAGAAAGAAGATGCATCTGCGGAATTGGCGTCTGCACCGGCACCGACCAGGGCTCTACCTCAACGGGTGCTATTGCAACGCGCTGTGTTCCACTTACATTTTCGCCGTATGGATCTTGAGTTTCAATTCTCTGAGGTATCTGTTCCTGCAAGATTAATTCCACACTTTGGATGCGAGGATCGGAATGCATACGCTCTACCATAATATCGTCATGAAAAAAGTTCACCATAGCCATCATGATCATCCCCTGATGATGAGCCATATATTCACTGACTATGACTGAGCTTTCATCCAGATGTAATCTTTCTGGCGTAAAATCAATTGCTTCGTAAACGCCATAGAGGCCGAGCATCTTGTGACTGATCAAATGGTCAATATTGTGGATCACCGCGTGCGGTGCATAGCTAACCGCCATCAACGATGCGTAAGGCGAAATAACCAGGTCATCAGCCAGGCCACGTTTGAATCCCAACCCTGGAACCCCAAAAGCTCTATACTGATAATTTAGATTGTTATCGAATCGATAAAAACCGGATTCAGAAATCCCCCAGGGGATGGACTTTGATTTGCCATAGGCAATTTGATGCTGAACTGCTCCGATCGTGCTATCTGCCAATAAGGTACCCGGGTATGAACGCAAAAAAAGTGGGGGCATGAGATATTCAAACATGGTGCCGCTCCACGACAGCAAAACATACATTCCACCTATTTGCGTAACCGGACGCCCAAGATGCATCCAATGCTTTTGAGGGATATCTCCTTTAGCAATCGCCACAACGGATGCGATCCTCGATTCTGAAGCCAGCAGATCGTAATAATTTTGATCCATTGCACCGGCATCCAGGTTGTACCCAATGTGAAAAACAGCTCGCTGAGGGTGATATAGAAAACGGAAATCCATTTCATCGGTAAATTGTTCTGACCGTTCGGCAATAAACAAAAATCGATTGCTTAACATCTCGGCGTTGGAATCTACCTTTGCAAGAGAATTCTTCAGATCAACCAGCCAATTTGTGGCCATGTCTAAAGCTTCTTTGTGAATAGGCAGTTCCTTTGAGTGCACAAGTTTTTTAAGCAAGGTGTTTATCATCGGAAGAGCTGTCTTAACATGAACCCTAATTTGGGACAAAGGCAAATTTATAGGTAAGTGTTTCTTAATTTCATCAATCAGTGGAAGCAATTCTGCATCTTGAAAGTATTCAGGCGTGTTATCCAGAAATGGTACCCAAGGCACTAATTCAGTTATCGTTCGCCGAACAGCCGTATGGTGTCGTTCTACTTGAGCGGCAACTTCCTGAAGTTTTTCTAATGTACTCAATGAAAAAGCAGATCGTCCTACCTTCACAAGTCCCATCAGCCTGTTTGAAATATCCTTCCAAAACGGACCACTGGCATGCACGAATAAACGATACCATTGGTCCCGATGGGTATGGACATTCAAGATATCCGTATGGAGCTTATTGATGAGCTGATTTATTTCAGTAACTTGCTGATCAAACTCAACCTTGCGTTCCTCTTTTAACATTTCTGTAAGATTTGCGAGCGTATCAAGGTAACCCTGCCACAAATTCCAGCGAAAAATCGGTTGCCTGAGAATATCTTTACATGCCTGTGCGGTAACAATGAAACTGGCTGCCAAATTGCCACTGTCAACCGTAGAAACATACTTTGGATGGAGTGGCTGAAGTGTTTGCGTATCATACCAATTCAAGAAATGACCGCGAAATCGATCCAATTGACCAAGCGATTCAATGGTGGTTGATAGCCGGGTAGCCAGTGCCAGTTGATCTAGATAACCCAGATCATAGGCCGCCAATGTTGACGTCAAAAGCAATCCGATGTTCGTCGGTGAAGTGCGGTGAGCAATAATCCCTACCGGAGATTCTTGATAATGGTCGGGGGGCAGCCAATGATCGCCAGGGCCAACGAATCGCTCAAAAAATCCCCAGGTTCGCCTTGTGATCTGCCGTAAATGACTGACTTGCTCCTCATTTAATGTGATTTTTTTCTCTGTGATCGGGTGGTTAATCTTCCAGACGATTAAAGGTGAGACCAACCATAACAGCAAAACTGGCACCCCATAAAGAATTGCTGATAAGCTGCTTTTTGAATCATACAACATCCCGACTGCTAGAAGTATGGCAAGAAGGCTTGAGGCAGCCATTTTTTGCCAGGCAAAATTACGGCGAGCTTGCGAAACAAAAAGCTTGGCAGATTGCGCCGCAGTGGTCCATTGCAGAAGATTCTTTCTGCTTATAAACAACCGATATAAAGTAGTAAGAATTGCGTCAATCGAAATATAAGCTTCATACGCCAAGAAAGCGATAGCGAGAAACCATCTCAAAAAGTTCCAACCCATGGGCCGAAAAGCAATACGCAAATCATCGCCTTGTAAAACAGCCCCGGCACTATGGGCTAACCCTGTGAGAATGGGAAGCCCAAGCGTTAACAATATTGCTGAAGTCCAAAGCAAATTAAAGCCTGGCAGAAATATCATTCCCAATACGATAATTAACAAAAGGGTTGGGGCCATCAGTGCACGCCGCAGATTATCAAACATCTTCCAACGGTCAATTTTTGAGAAGATCATGTCTGGGCTGTTCTTTTTGAGCAGCCAGGGCAATAATTGCCAATCCCCTCGAATCCAACGTCTTTGACGCATCACCTGAGTGAAATAATTTTGCGGATAGTCTTCAATCATGGTGATGTCGGTGACCAAACCAGCACGCCCCATTATGCCTTCCAACAGATCATGGCTCAAGACAGTGTTTTCTGGTATTTTGTTATCTATACTACGCATAAAGGCGTCTACATCATAGATGCCCTTGCCCACAAAACTGCCTTCGCCAAAAAAGTCTTGATAGGCATCAGAAACTGCAAGTGAATACAAATCCAGACCAGCATCCCCACTGAACAAGCGTGTGAACCACGAATGATTCGCGCTTCTTGGGTGAATCTCCATTCGAGGTTGAAGAACGGTATAACCAGAAGTGACCTCACCTGTCTTATCATCTAACAATGCCTGGTTGAGGGGATGGGCAAGCGTGCCGGCCAATCGGCAGGCAGCGCCCCTTGGCAGAATGGTGTCTGAATCAAGAGTGATCACAAAATGAACACGAGACAGGGCGCTCAAATCGTCAGGCGCTGTGATAAAGGTGAGGTTTTTCTCTGAGCGTAAAAGCTGATTGAGTTCAAAGAGCTTTCCCCGTTTACGCTCCCACCCCATCCACGTATGTTCAGAGGCATTCCACAATCGTTTTCGATGTAAAAAATAGAAAAGAGGTTCCTTTTTTCGCGGGATGTAACCAATTTGGTCAAGCAGCGTGCCATCAGAGGATGCACTGGCTGGATCAAGGCTTTCATATTTACGATTTAAGAATTCAATCGAAGCTTTTGCATATTGTAAAAGCATAATATCTTCTGGTAATGTCTCGGCATCAGCATCACGAAAATCTGTTAATATTGCAAAACTTAGCCCGGGTTCAGGGTTGCGCAAATAATGCAATTCTAATTGTTGAGTCAGTGAATCGACATCACCGCGACTAGTAATCATGGCCGGGATGACAATCAGGGTTTGAAATGGATCAGGAATTTCATCTTTAAAATCTAGTTTTGGCAAATACTTGGGGGGAATACGAAGTGTGATCAACCAATTAACCAAACTTGTTGCGATTGTCAAAGCGGGATTTGTCATCATTAAACAAAGTAATGAAAAAATAATCCACTTAAATAGAGTTGGCACCAACACACTCATCGTTGTGCCAGTGTGCGAGAAAATACCAAATCCGATCAAGAGAAACAAGAACAGTGTAAGCACTGCGATGAATCCAATACTTGAAAAATAAACACCCGTGTTGTGGATATTTATCCATTTCTTTAGTCTTTCAGTGCGGGCAGGTTTATAACCGATCTGGTACTCAAATTCGGCTCGGCGTTTACCGAATAAAAATTCTCCAATATGTACGTGCTGATAATTTCCATTTAGTTGATTTAGATCATTGTTTTTACCTGCAGCAAGTGCCAATTCAATCAATTGCTGGGCAACTTCATTTTCGTTTCGATTCACGCTAAGTGACAGTGTTTCTATTTCTTTTCGATACTGATCTCGTGTTTTAAAATCCATTTGAGTGTATTTTCTTGCAGGATCTTGCCTGAGGGTCTGTTCAAGACAACTCACTGATTCAAAGAAATCGTTCCATTTTAATTCGGCAATCGCGCGAAGACTGAGAATAATATTTGCAATTTTATTGTTGGCTGTGCCGTCGGTTTCGTCATCCAAGGTTGAGGTTGCACGTTCAGTTTTATGGAAATCAGAAAAATAATAGGGTAATTTTGGCGGTTTCGTGGGATTGATCGTGACCGTCAATTCGTGAGATAGAAATTCAATCAAACAATATCTCAAGAAGATTGGCAAAGCCCACAGCTCACCCATGGATAATGAAACGCTGCCCTGAAACTCTTTTAGAATATTGATGACATCTGTTGAATCAAACAACATGTTTTGAGATGAAAGAATAGCGCGCGCCAAGGCATAGATACGCGGAAACCCACTAAAGGGTCCGCACGCCAGTTTTGGAAGCTGCAAATAAAAGCTTGTTGGAAGATCTTCTTTTATCTGTTGGAGAGATTGGCGAATAATATAATAATTGTCCAACATCCATTCAGATGTATAAGAGAGCGTCATTTGTTTCTGAGAAATCTCACGAAAATATTGATGCGCATCTGCGAGCCAGGTTATATGCAGCGCAAGATCGTGCCCTGGAATATCCCGACCTGTCAAAGCTCGACCCGCTGTTCTTTTTATCGAACGTGGAACAACTTCTTGATAGTTTTTTAGTAGTGCTTCAACCAGGTTGTGGGTATGTTGAATTTTTGAGGAGGTAGAATTGTCTTCGAAGTAACCTTCTTCATCGGATTGATTGACACAATCATCAAACATGCTTATAAGCCCCCTGATTTTTCACAGGCGAGTTCGGCAGCAGAAGGTTGAACTTTTGAACGAGGCAAGTCTTGAATTACTAAAACTGTTTTCGTTCCGTGTTCCAAATAGTTGCGTGTTACCGTTCCGTATGGCCAGTTTGCCCTTCCGGTATAGCCATGGGCGCAAAGCACAACCAGATCAATAACCTCATCATGATCAGCAAGCTCTTGAATGGCAGAAGACACGCTGGCATTTTCAATCATCATACTTTCACAATCAACCGGTAAACGTTCTTTCATTTCTTGCAAATAGTTGTTTACAGAAAGGCGGCTAACCTGCATTAATTGTTCAGATAACTTTTCAATTTTTGCCGGATATGGCTCTGGGATGGGTATTTCAGGCGGTTTGATGATCGCCGCAAGAATTAACCGGGGTTGAATAACTGTTTCACCAATTGCAAGATCTTTTTTTGATTCGCCTCTCGCTAAAGCAATCCCGGCCGAAAGTGAGCATTCTGCGCGTCGAGAACTGTCAATAGGCAGCAAGATGCGTTGATAATTTACTGGCATATTTTCATCATCAGTTTGGTTATAAGCCCGCACCACCAGGATGGGCAGATAGATCAAATTGATCACCTTCTGAGTGACACTGCTAATATTCCAGCGGCTCAATCCACTTGAACCATGAGTACTGATCACCACCAGGTCAATGTTTTCAGAATGCGCGAAATTAATAATATTTTCAGCCGTTTTTCCTTCGAGAATATTGTATTCAACGCGAGGGCTACATTCATCAAGGTCATCAGCTTTGAGAGGATTAGTCTTCCGGGTATCCGTTTCTAATTCCTTGCATAAACGATCGGTAATTGCCTGCATATACAAATCTGCTTCCGCTTTTCGAATCTGCCACTTCAATGGGTCAACCGCATCCGGGTTTTCATGAAATGAGATTGGGTTGAGTACACGCAACAAAATAATATTGGATTCAAAAATTCGGGCAAATTGCAATGCATGCGGAATTGCGCGTTCTGCAAGTAATGAACCATCCAATGGAACAAGGATACGGTTGAACATAGTAAATCTCCAGAGTTACAAAACGAACCTTAATAATCATAATGGCTACTAATAATATAGCAATATAGGGCTTATTAGTCAAATTTACACAAAAATAGCTAATAGATAGATAGGCGTAAATGCCAAAAAACTAAAAATTCAAAAAATGAGCCAAAACGCACCGTTAATATCCTTATTTGTGCATTTTAGAAATCTGACTCTAGAATAATGATATGGGATTATGCTGTTTTTGTCCCGGAAGTTATCTATAAAAATCCTGACAATAAACTGAATTTATTAGTATTTTTATTTTTTGGCTATCTTTTCAATGTGGTAACGTGTTATAACCAATATAGGGAGTAATACTTTATTGGTAGAAAGTAGAGGATTAATTGGTTAAATTAATATATTGAGATTACTTCATAATGAATAACATTATGAAGTTACCCAGCCGCACCCTCACTTTGTGATTTAAACTCATTGATAATTTGGATGTGCCTGGTTCTAAAGAAAGGGACCTATGAATCATAGGGACACACTTTTCGAAAACCAGTTCATGGAATTAAAAACTCGCTTTAGAAAAGCTGGGCTTGAAGAGAAAAAATTACTGGCACTAGAATTTTCAAAATGGGCTGCTCAACAGTTAGCACAATTGGGTATAAAACCATCCACGTTCGTATTTAATGACGAATTAGGTAATTCATCAATACCCAAAAAAAACAGAATTCATCCCCAAATAAGCAGCCAGAAAATATTTGATTTTTTGGATATTCGAGCCATTGTAAACAATAATGGTCTCTTGCGGCAGATTACTGAGAATATTGTTCAAGTCATTTGGCTTCAAGATATCGAAACGAACCAAATCTTGTATATAAGCCCTGCTTTTGAAACAGTTTGGGGTCGCTCCATTCAAGGAATGATCGCTGATCCATCTTTGATGCTAGAAAGTGTTCACCCTGAAGATCGCGTACAGGTTTTGGTCTCAAAACCTCAAATCTGCCACAAACCGATCAGTCAAATTTATCGAATAATTCGCCCCGATGGCACATTACGCTGGATACATAGCAGGGCATTTATCATCGATGATGCCAAAGGTAAGCCTTGTTGTCATTTCCATATTGCTGAAGACACCACTGATCAAAAACAAATAGAACTTAAACTGCGAAAAACTTTGGATCGCTCTCGTGAGCAATTTGATTTAAGCCATAAAATGAGTCTTGTAAGAAAACCTGAAGCTGTTTTAAAAACGCTTATGTCTGCTCACGAATTTCAACAGGCATTTCGCAGCGCTCTAATTTTTTTCGATGACCCGGCAGTTGGCATAGATCGTGGCGTTGAGTTTTCAGCATCATGGCAATCCAGTCAAAGTCTTCGTCCTTGGACCAATGAATTTAGTTTATATGAGGATTTGTCATTTCTGCAACTATTACAAGCAAATCAAACAGTCATTTTTTCAAATGTAAATGAAGACCCGCGATTATCACCCGATGTGCGAAAATTATTACGAGAAGAACACATAAAAATGATAATAGCCTTCCCCTTGATTGCCTTGGGAACCTGGTTGGGCTGCCTGTTGGTATATTTTCCAAAAGAACAGAATTTTGACCACATTGAATTACGACACCTAAAAATATTGATTGACCAAACGACAATTACCCTCTTCAACCTCCAATTGCTTGAAGACGCAGAAGATTCACGGCATGAAGCAGAACGAGCGAATGAAATAAAGACTGAGTTCCTGGCGATGATCTCGCATGAACTGCGCACACCATTAACATCCATAAAGGGTTTTGCAACCACACTATTAGCTGATGATGTCATTTGGAATCCTCAAGAACAACGCGAATTCATTCAAACAATTAATCTGGAAACAATACGACTGCAAGAACTAATAGACCATTTATTGGATCTTTCTCGTCTTGAAGCGGGAATGCTGCCCATCACTCTTGAACCGCACTCGATTTACGAAATCTTTGATGATACTGAATCACAAATCTCGATATTAACCAATGGGCATATCCTACAAAAAAATATTCCCTTGAATTTGCCCATGCTTTTGGTTGACGCAAGAAGGATTGCTCAAGTCATCGTCAATCTGGTTAAAAATTCATCAACTTATGCACCAAAAGGGACTATGATCAGCATTACTGCCAGCATCCATGGTTCATTTTTGCGGATCAACGTTAGTGATGAAGGACCTGGTATTTCACCAAGTGAATATAAAAAAGTGTTTAAAGCCTTTAAACGCGGAACAAATGCAGAACAGAAATATTTGCAAGGAGCGGGATTGGGTTTGGCCATCTGCAAAGGCCTGGTGGAAGCTCATGGAGGCCGAATTTGGATAAAAAAGAAAACGGTCATTGGAGCATCGATTTCTTTTACTTTGCCTCTCAATTTACCAAAAAATCCAGTGATGAACTAAGAAACGGGGTATCAAACTATGGGAAACATACTGATAGTAGAAGATGATCCAAACATTCGCAAACTCGTGAGAGTGAACCTTGTCAAACGCGGATACACAGTCAGCGAAGCTGAAGACAGCCACACTGCCATTTCACTATTTCAAGAAATCCCTGTTGATCTTGTACTGCTTGACCTGGTCATCCCGGGGCTGTCTGGTGTGGATGTGTGCGCCTGGATCAGGGCACGTTCAGATGTGCCGATTATAATTTTGAGCGCACGCCTCGAAGAAGATCTCAAAGTCGCAGCCCTGGATGCCGGCGCAGATGATTATGTGACAAAACCCTTTGGACAAGAAGAACTGCTTGCCAGGGTTAGAGCATTTCTACGGCGCACATACATCTCCGCAAAAACGAGCGACAATCGAATTCAAATTGGTGACCTGATCATCGATCTTGAGGCTCGCAGAGTTTTTGTAGGTGAAGAAGATCTTCACCTTACTAGAACTGAATATTCAATTCTTTCAGAATTAGCCAGCAGTATGGATGGAATCGTGACCCATGATGAATTACTGGTGCGCGTGTGGGGGCCTGAATATCGGGGCTCAAACCATTACCTTCATACCTACCTCGGACGTTTACGCAAAAAGCTGGGAGATTATAACGAACTGCTAGAAACTGTTTCCGGCATGGGTTACAACCTGCACTCAAAAAAGATCTACTAATTCATCGATGTGCTCTTCAATTGTTGTGAACCTTTCAAGCGCAATAAAATAGGTAACTTTTTTTTGTAACCTATCTGTGGGTTCCACCATAATATAAAATGATTTTAAAAAAAATCTACCCTCAAATAATTGATGAGGGTAGCTTTTTTGTTCAACACGTTTGGATTATTGTATTGCTATTTTGTTACATATCCAAAGAGTGTGTAGGTTCCCGCTTCTGGAGCGATCGCGCAAGCTGAGGTAACGCCATCTACTTCTGGAATAACTCTTAAAGTAGTTGGAAGTCTGGCCCAAAGGCCATCTTTCAATTGGCGAATTTCAACGACCATCTTTGCACTTCCAGCGGAGAATGGGTGGCAGATTTCACCATAGCTGGTGACTTCAACACCATTCGAGTAACTATCAAGCCATGAAGGTCTGGGGTACATGACAAAATCAACAGAAACTTCATTTCCCCTGTTCCACAAGCCAGGTTTTTCGACAGCAGCGACGTCTTCTACAAGATCATCTTCTGTGGGCACATGATAGTAAGCAAACAATGCATAGGTTCCAGCATAATTTGTTTGTGCACATGCATGAAAAATTCCTTCAGATGGTGCCGGAGCTAATTCTGTTGTGGTCTTAACCTTAACCCATGTCTTATCAACCAATTGTCTGATCTCTCCAACCCAATCAAAGCCTGCACCTCTGAATTCATGGCAGATAAGGGCTGGTGCCGTGGTCTTGATTCCTTCGGTGATCAATTGAAGATAGGAAGGAGCCCCGACTGAAGTAACAGAAACCTCAGTACCAATTACAGGTAAGGGGACGATCCAATCTCCTGGTGCTAAAGCTGAATTGGTAGCCGCTTTTGCAGCCTGGGGTACGTTCAACATAACCATACCCAACACAAAAACAATTACGAATAACCCGGTAAATACTTTTTTCATTTTTCCTCTTTTCAAATAAGATGGGTTGATTTCAACATAATACCCATCCCTTCCGATATATGTCCTCAATGAAAACAAAAATATTCCTATATTTTTTGCAAGTTGCGAATAAAAAAATCCCGCTTAATTCCATACTTTTATTCAATTTCAATGATGAATCTAAAAAAAACTATATTGAGTATTTATTGAGTTAGTGTTTGGGACATTAATAGCCATCATCACCTAATATGGTACTGAATCTATTCCCCAAAGAAAGGAGTGCATTTTTGACCCGGATTTTTGCCAGCCCGATTCCCATTTCAGCCCTCCGAACAAAGTAATTATGGGAAAAGAAATTTCTTCACAAGGAATCCAGATCATAAATCGGTTTGCAAAATGACGTTACTAAAAACAAATACAAAGCGAAATGGTTGCTTGAACAATGCCTGGTGGATTGACGACTGGACAACAAAGGTGACAAATCAGAATAAACTGAAGACAAGCCTTATGCTCCAGGAAAATGCAACAAATATTGTCTTGAAATCAAATACTGATTCAATTGCCATGATCAAGACAAGAAACTTTATCAGTGACTCATTCACATCATCAACGGGTATTGAGGGAACAGTCATTATAGGCACAACCTCAACCGCAACAGACCTGAACGTGCATGAAACCTTGCTCAACATCCAACCACTTACTTGTATCTCAAATCAAAAAGGATGGAAGAAATGAAAACAAATAGAGTTCTAACCATTACAATCGTACTGATTCTGCTGGTCGCTGCAGCAGGAATAACCTATACCGGTGTAATTGCCAGACCTTATAGCGCTGCCACGGCTCCCGGCCTGGGAGCGGCAGGATATTATTCAATATTGGCAGGTGTATCGGCTTCCAGTGCAAATATGACTACTTTAGGTGGAAGTTTAGGAATGAGCCCAGGTATTACCTTAAACGGTCCATATTCTGTGGGCGGCTCAACAGATTTGGGTCCTGCAACGAATGCGGCAAACGCGCAAAGTGACGCATTAGGAGCTTTTGGTAACCTGGCCGGTCAGGGGTCTGATGGCACTTGGAGTATGGCGACTAGCCCTTTACCAGGTGTCTGGACAGATGCATCCAGCCCCGCATTTTCTGGAACGCTCACGCTGACTGGTGATTATTCGGATGTCTGGGTTTTTCAGATTTCAACTGATTTCACCTTCAGTGGTGCTGTCGTAATGGCTGGAAATGCACAGGCATGTAATGTTTTCTGGCAGGTCGCGAGTGATGCAACCATTGCATCAGGATCGTCATTTATCGGAACCTTGATTGCTTCAGGAGATATCACAGTTGTTTCAGGGGCCAACGTAAGTGGCAGAATATTGTCACTTAACGATGCTGTAACCACCGACAATAACACCATCAGCATGCCGCCATGCAATTCTGCTGCTGCTGCCGGCCCTTCTCTCCCCGACAACCCACAACCCGAAAGCGGTTCAACTGAAGCCTATGTTGGCACACAAACAGCCCTCACAGCCACAGCAATTTCAAGCAGAGCCGGTGTTCCCAGTACAGGCGGCGCACCCCTTAATGGTGATGGAACCTTATGGTTGATTTTAGGTTTTAGTGCCCTATGTGTTGTGATTCTTTTCTATCTAACCAGAAAAATCCAACGCAACAATGGATCAAAATGATAGCGCAAAACCGAGATTGATTGATAAACTTTTCTATTTTCGAAGACAATTATTTCTCGTGGTTTTGCTGCTAACCATTACCTTAATCATAAGTATTGTTCAAAGTGAGACGTGGAAGGAGGATGAAATTCTTTCTGCGTCTCATTCAACTATCCAAAAACAAGCTATGCAAGAGTCTGGCGATGTTGCAAAGCAACTAGCGCGCGAGGCAAAAACCCCCGATCGGCTTACCTCCTCGCTTTCGCCCACGGCAACGCCAATGCCTTCAATTCTGGGGATAGATTATGATCCCACGCTTGACCTTCATTCAGGGCCGGTACCATTGCCGCTCAAAATCTTGATCCCGATTCTTGAGGTGGATGCCCCCATCCTTGGCGTCGGTCTGACAATTAACAATGATATGGATGCGCCGAAAGGTCTTTACGGTGATCCAAACTGGTCTTCAGCATTTTGGTATCGCGGCAGCGCAATCCCTGGTGAGCCCGGAACTGCCACCATGGCTGGACATGTCAATGGCCTCCTCGGCCAACCCGAAACTTTTGCTCGCATTAGAAGACTTAAACCCGGAGACCTGATAATCATAAAAGTAAATAAAACAGATACTGCAATATATTTTGTTGTGGATGAAGTAAAAAAGTATTCCCTGGCTGAATTAAGAGAACCAGAAATCGTAGATAGAGTCTTCGGTGCCAAAGTTGGGTCAGATGAACAAAAACTCTCTGATGGCCTTTCTCACCTTACACTCATCACTTGTATAGGGAATTACATAGATGGGGAATTTGATCATCGTATTGTGGTCTTTTCTACTTTGCGCTAAGAATTATTTTTTCAAATTACCCCTTGGTTTCATTAAAGGATGTCTATTTCAACGGTTTTTGATTACCTAAAAGTTCCATTTGTATATATAGACATTTAACAGAATGTATTAGGGACTTAGGTATGACCAACCCGGTAAGCTGTTATTGTAGCAATAAACTATCTACATTCAGGAGGCTACATGGGACTCATCCGAAACAACGGCCACGATCCAACCGTGCCAATCCTCATCCAACCTAACATCGGTCTGGAAAGTGATGTAAGGCTGCCGATCATTAATATTCTCAATAGCATCCTTTCGAATGAGGCTGTGCTGACTTTGAAGACACGGAATGCCCATTGGAATGTGCACGGGGTAAATTTTTTTGAACTTCACATACTCTTTGATACCCAATACAAACAACTGAACGATATCTCTGATGAAATCGCAGAAAGAGTGCGAATGGTGGGTGGCGTCGCAATGGGAAGTTTTGCAGAGTATTTGACTCACACGAACCTTGCAGAAAACCCTCCCGAAGTACCAGATACCCTGCATTTATTGGCGGATCATGAAACAATCATCCGTTATCTGCATGAAGACATCCGCAAATGCAATGATGAGTATGAAGATGAAGGCACCTCAGACCTGATGGTAAGCGTGATGCGGATGCATGAAAAAATGGCCTGGATGCTTCGATCTTATCTCGACACAGAATCAACTATCGGCGAAAGCCAGAAAAGGAATAATTAAGATGAATGAAAAACAATTTGAAGCAAAAATGGAAAAAGAGGGCACTAACGTCAAGAATGCTGTTGATAATATGGTTGAAGATGGCGTCTCAAAATTGAAATCTGAGTATGATGAATTTAGAGGACTCGTCAAAGAAAATGTTACTAAAGCGGCCTCGTCCATCAATAAAGAAGTAAACCACGGAATGCAACAATATAACACAAAGGTACATGAGGTTGCAGAAAAACTCCCATTTGATTTCAACCACAGCGTTCGCAAATATCCCTGGGTTGTGATCTCTTTTGGTTTGGTATTTGGTTTGATTCTTGGATTCTTGCTCAAACCATCCCGCCAAACCCGCTAATCGACACAAAAACACAATTTGAAAAGAGGTTTTTATGACTGATTTTAGAGAAACAAGAACATCACAACACGAAGAAGGACGTACTCAGCGAATCGCTACATTCAAAGCGACGCAATTGATTTGGCTCTTCCTCGGAATAATTGAAGCAATAATCGCATTACGCTTCATTTTCAGATTGATTGGCGTCTATGCAGAAAATAATTTTGCCAGCTTCATTTATGGCCTTTCCAATATCTTCGTTGCACCGTTTCTATCCTTAACAGGCGCACCGGCATCTGGCAATATGGTGTTTGAATTTTCATCCCTGCTGGCCATGGGCGTCTATTTGCTAATTGCCTGGGGCATTGAACGGATCGTGTATGTGATTTTTTATCGTCCACGAGGACCAGTGAGTGTCAGGCAAACGATTGTTGATAACCATACAAACCAACAATCTGCACCTGGTATACGACGGACCACCAGAACTCAATCACCCACCGGAACGCAACAGACTTCTGTTACTGAACAAACGCATACATCACCTCCCGGTTCTATTTAAAGGTAGCACGGCATTAACCACCGGTTTTAATTGGTAAAGTAAAAATAACCGGTGGTTTTGTTTTACTAAAACAAAAGAACTTTATAAAATTTTGGTGAAAATAGAGTTCAAAAAGGAGTAAAAATGAGACTATTTAATTTCTTGGTTTGGCTGACTACAGGTGCATTTATCGGATGGTTTGCAGGCAAAATGGTGAGCGCAGAAAACCTTCGCCAACAGAAAGCCAACCTTAATCTAGACGATTCTGATTAATTGGCTGAAATCTTATTGATTTTCAATTATCACTAGGAGTGTAAACTGCTCACCATATGAGTATCAAATGGGACAAAATGGTGTTAGTAAGCGAAGTCCCAGACAGTCAACTGCCTGGTTATTACATTCAAATTTATAAAAGGAGAACATAATGGGATTACTATCCTGGATTGTTGTTGGTTTGATCGCTGGATGGTTGGCAGGATTGATCATGCGCGGTAGCGGCTTTGGATTGCTCGGTAACATCGTCGTGGGCGTAATCGGTGGTTTATTGGGTGGATGGCTTGCTTCTTCTGTATTCAATATTGGACCAGGCATGAGCGGCATAAACTTTGGATCCATCGTGATCGCCTTTTTGGGCGCAATAGTACTCATTTTAATATTGCGCTTGCTTGGTCTTGGACGTAAACGGGTATAAACGTAAAGCTTATTTTCCGCCCTGGATTACTGCTGTGAGGATATATAGACGGCCGTATCCAGGGCGTTTTTTGAAGACCTTATGATTTAACCACCAAAAAATAAGTGATTGATTGAAGGTTACCTTCATTTTTTGTAAGTCAATTTTTTGCCACATGATCATTATCAATTTATAAATAATAAATTATGCAGTTAAAGAAAGCAAACTGATGATCTCAAAGAAACATACCAAACACCTCTTGCCCGCAAAACTTGTCTTCAACCCGAGTGCCGGCGCTGCCAGGGCGCATCCTATTGAAATTGTAGATATCATTCACGAACTTCAAGCTCAACGTATCGTCCCTGAACCTTTTCTGGTCGAACCAGGTTGTGACCTTGAAGGGGCTGTAAAACAAGCGCTTGAAAAAGGGTTTCGATTGTTTGTGGTTTGCGGAGGCGACGGCACCATTTCAGCCGTGGCAAGAATCCTTGCTGGCACTGATGCCACACTTGGGGTCATTCCAATTGGCACACAAAATAACGTGCCATTAAGTTTTGGCATACCTGATGACATTCCCGCAGCCATTGCCCTTTTGCGGACCGGTAAGCGTGTTAAAGTTGACCTTGGCCTGGCAACTTGTGAAAAAACCGTATTAACTTTTTTAGAAGGTGTTTCAATTGGTTTAGTGGCAGATTTATTTCCAACAGTAGATGACATTCAACATGGTGATTTATCCAAGATAGGTGAAGTCTTTAAAACTTTATCATCCTCTCCACCCGCAGAGATAAGCCTTTTTATAGATCAAAAGAAAAAAATGCATGATTTGGGGCATGTCGTGTTGGTCACCAATATGCCATTTATGGGCTTCCATTATCAAGTCTGCCCAGCAAAATCTTTTCGGGATGGATTTTTAGATGTGATTCATATGGCTGACCTGACCAAATTGGAACTTTTAAAACATATTTTCCTTGGGATCGGCATGGATAGACCAGAAGATCCGCGCATTAAACATTTGAGGGTGCGGAAGCTTGTGATTGATACAAACCCTGCGATGAGTGTGATGGCAGATGGAATTATGCTTGGAACTGGTCAGGTAACCATAGAAGTTTTGCACCACGCATTATCAGTAATTGTAAATCCTACAGTATTGCGCCCGGTTGAACCTAAGAAATTAGAAGAGTAAATATTGGTATGAGTAATAATCACAAAGAAAAGGTTGTCAATGTACAAAAACGATTATTCGGATGGGTGAAAAGCCACGTTTCAATAATTCGGCTTGGATTGATAGCTTTAAGCCTATTAATCATTTTAGTTTTGATCCCCTCTCATATTCGAGTTTATTTTTGGCAAGGATTGTTAAAACAAAAAATCCTGGCAGCCATGCTTGTTAGTTTCTCTATTTTGGCGATCTCTTTAATTTTATCCGCCGGTCAACGCCTTGACTCGTGGTTCTTCCTACTGCTAAATATTCGCGGACATCGACCCCCATGGTTGGATAAATTGATGGTTGGTTTTACCAACTTGGGGCATGCATTTGCCACACTTGGGTTTGCACTTGTTTTATTGCTCAGTGGAAAACAAATTTTTTCTTACAAACTTATATTGGGCAGCATAACCTTATGGCTATTGGTTGAATTTCTAAAATTGATCATATTTCGTTCACGTCCATTTGTTCGACTCACCCAAACGCGCATTGTTGGTGGCAAGGCGATTGGAAGATCGTTTCCCAGTGGGCACACAAGCCAGATTTTTTTTACTGCTGTTATTTTTATCCAGGGGTTTCACCTCCCTTTGATCGCTGCACTCGGATTATATGCGATTGCCCTTCTTGTTGGCGTCACCCGCATTTATGTTGGCGCACACTATCCGCGAGACATCATGGCCGGCGCTATTCTCGGCAGCGCTTGGGGGATTTTTTGGGGCTTGATCGACCGTTTCTTTTTCATCAGTCTGACTTAAACCCCAAAGTCCATAATTTGAATTTTTTTTGTAAAAATATCGCACATAAACCTTTATAGTTTTTATTTAGTTTGTTTTAGGGACTTAAATAGCCTAATTCTCATATGATTTTAATTGACGTCATATCGGGCACTATATTTTATTGAGGCTATTAATGATAAAAAACACAGACTCAAAAATAAAAATATCTGGCGATGTAAAGCCAACAATAATTAGCAGTTTACAAAGTCAGGAAACTCACAAAATTACTGGGGCATTACAGAATGCCATATTTAACAGCGCTAACTTTTCAAGTATCGCAACGGACGCAAAAGGAATCATCCAAATTTTTAACGTCGGAGCTGAAAAGATGCTCGGCTATGATGCGGAGGATGTTGTCAATAAAAAAACGCCGGCAGATATCTCAGATCCTTTCGAGCTCATTTCTCGTGCAAAATCGTTAAGTTTGGAGCGCTCAACACCCATCACCCCCGGGTTCGAGGCTTTAGTTTTCAAGGCATCACGCGGCATCGAAGACATCTACGAGTTAACTTATATTCGCAAAGACGGCAGCCGCTTTCCGGCAATTGTATCGGTCACTGCTTTACGAGACGAAACAGAAGAAATTATCGGATACCTGTTGATCGGCACCGATAATACAGCTCGAAAACAAGCAGAAGAAGCATTACTCAAAGCCGGCGCTCTGCAAAATGCAATCTTTTACAGCGCTAACTTTTCAAGCATAGCAACGGATGCCAAAGGAATAATTCAAATTTTCAACGTCGGGGCAGAACGCATGCTTGGATACGAGGCAGATGAAGTGGTCAACACCAAGACCCCGGCAGATATTTCCGATCCTCAAGAATTAATCACCCGCGCCAAAACCTTGAGCCTGGAACTTTCAACAAATATTAAACCCGGTTTTGAAGCTCTGGTTTTTAAGGCCTCTCGTGGCATTGAAGACATTTATGAATTGACCTATATCCGCAAAGATGGCAGCCGCTTTCCGGCTATGGTCTCAGTGACTGCGCTACGTGACGACCAGGGAGGAATCATTGGCTTTCTTCTCATTGGCACAGATAACACTGCTCGAAAACAAGCTGAAGAAAATCTGCTAAAAGCAGGGGCTTTGCAAGATGCCATCTTTAAAAGTGCAAATTTTTCAAGCATTGCCACAGATGAAAAAGGGGTAATTCAAATTTTCAACGTGGGTGCTGAGCGCATGCTGGGTTACGCAGCCGCAGATGTAATGAACAAGATAACACCGGCAGACATTTCAGATCCGGTTGAAGTCATTGCACGGGCAAAATCCTTGAGCGTTGAACTCTCAACACCCATCACGCCAGGTTTCGAAGCCCTGGTATTCAAAGCATCGCGTGGAATTGAAGATATCTATGAATTGACCTACATCCGCAAAGACGGCAGCAGGTTCCCGGCTATTGTTTCAGTTACTGCTTTAAGAGACCCCCAGGGTGACATTATCGGTTATCTGTTGATCGGCACCGATAATACCGCTCGTAAACAGATTGAAGAAGAACAAAAAATTCTCAGCCAGCGCTTGCGCGACCAACAATTTTATACACGCTCACTCTTTGAAGCCAATATAGACGCACTCATGACCACCGATCCTTTTGGTATCTTGACAGATGTCAACAAACAAATGGAAGCCCTCACTGGATGCACACGGGATGAGCTAATAGGTGCACCTTTCAGGAATTATTTTACTGATCCTGACCGGGCAGAAATGGGGGTCAAGCAGGTGTTAAGTGAAAAGAAAATTACTAATTATGAATTAACAGCGCGAGCCAGAGACGGAAGAGAAACCATCGTTTCTTATAATGCTACTACCTTCTATGACCGCAACCGTAAGTTACAAGGCATGTTCGCTGCTGCGAGAGATGTCACAGAACGTCATCGATTGGATGAAGTTTTGGAAGAAAAAAATAGCGAATTAGTAATTGCCAAAACCGCATCTGAAAAGGCCAACCTGGCGAAATCTGAGTTTCTATCCAGTATGAGTCACGAGTTGCGCAGCCCTTTAAATGCCATTTTAGGGTTCGCTCAATTGCTAGAAACTGATACTCAGCCCTTGTCTTCAGTGCAAAAACAGAATATCGCACAAATCCTCCAGGCTGGATGGCATCTTTTAAAATTGATTGATGAAATTCTGGATCTTGCAAAAGTGGAATCCGGACAGGTTCCACTCTCACCAGAACCTGTTTCGCTAGCAGAGGTATTTCTTGAATGTCAAAGTATGGTTGAATCACAATCAAAGCAATTTGGCATCCAGTTAATTTTTCCGAAATTTGAAAAACCGGTTTTTGTCAGAGCGGATCGCATCAGAATTATCCAGGTGATTACCAATCTGCTTTCAAATGCCATCAAATACAACAAACCTTTGGGAATTGTCGAAATCAGTTGTACAAAACGAACCCCTGGTCGTGTGCGCATCAGCATCAGTGATACCGGTAATGGATTGACCACCTCAGAAATTTCGCAATTGTTTCAGTCATTTAACCGTCTAGGCCAGGAAAGTACCGGCGTTGAGGGGACGGGTATCGGATTGGTAGTTGCAAAACGATTGATAGAACTCATGGGTGGTGAGATTGGGGTTGACAGCGTGATCGGCAAAGGAAGTATCTTCTGGTTTGAGTTAATTTCAATCAAAGAACCGCATCTCTTTAGTGAAGCGAATGAGGATGAAGATAAGGGAAAACCACCTCGATTCCGAAAAAACAGAAAACACACATTGCTCTATATTGAAGACAACCCTGCAAACTTGACATTAGTCGAACAAATTTTCATGCGATACCCTGATTTAACCCTGATCACTGCGATCACAGGTAAAGCAGGTGTCGAAATGGCAATTAAATCGCTTCCAGATGCGATATTAATGGATATCAATTTGCCTGATATCAGTGGATTTGAAGCTTTGAAAATGCTGCACCTTAATCCGTTAACTTCTCATATTCCAGTCATGGCACTCAGTGCCAGCGCTATGCCGAGAGATATTCAAAAGGGTCTTGAATCTGGATTTTTCAGATACATTACCAAACCCATCAAGGTCAACGATTTTATTTCATCACTCGATTTTGCCCTGGAATACGCAGACCATAACCTTGAGAATAATAAACTAAAAGTGAAAGAAACATCATGATAAATTCGACAGAAATATTCTCAGGAAAAATCTTGATTGTTGATGACCAACATGCCAATATACTACTTTTACAACAAATGCTAAGTTACGCCGGATACACATCCATATCATCGACAACGATTCCTGCTGAAGTTAACGCTCTACATGCAGCGGAGCATTATGACTTGATTCTCCTGGATCTACAAATGCCAGGCATGGATGGTTTTGAGGTGATGGAAAAATTAAAAGATATTGAGCCAGAGGGTTATCTACCTGTTTTAGTGGTCACAGCCCAGCCCAATCACAAATTGCACGCTTTAGAAGTTGGCGCGAAAGATTTTATCAGCAAACCGTTTGAATTAAGTGAAGTATTGGCCCGGGTGCGTAATTTTTTAGAAGTTCGACTATTACACAAGAAACTTACAGAGTATAACGGCCTATTGGAACAGAAAGTTCTAGAACGGACTGCCGAGCTGCGGGAAAGTAATCTGGAGACACTTTTTACCTTGACGCGAGCAGTGGAATATAAGGATGAAGATATCGGTACACATGTGCAGCGCATAAGTGAATGCACCCGAGTACTTGGCCAATTACTTGATCAAGATGATGATTTTAATAGAATGATCTTCCTGGCTAGCCCGCTGCATGATGTTGGAAAAATTGGCATTCCAGATCATATCCTTTTAAAACCAGGTGCTTTAACCCCTGAAGAATGGCAGATCATGAAGCAGCACACCACCGTTGGAGCAAGCATCCTCGGGAATCGAAAATCACCTTTGTTAATAATGGGTGCCGAGATCGCTCTTAACCATCACGAACGTTGGGATGGAAGCGGGTACCCCAACGGGATAGAGAATGATGTTATTCCAATATCCGCACGCATCATGAACATCTGTGATATCTACGATGCACTGCGCAGCATCCGTCCATACAAACCAGCATTAAGCCATCTACAAGCATTGGATATCATTTCCAATGGTGATGGACGTACCCAGCCAGAACAATTTGATCCGATAATCCTCGATACTTTCAAAATGCATCACCTCGCCTTCCAGGAAATCTTTGATGAATATGGCGTGATCGAATGAAGTCAAATCCCATGCAAACACAAACAAGAATAATCAACAAACTCGGAAAAATTATTCTAGAAACAAAAGAGAGGTGGGGCAGTAATATGAAAGCGATTAACGACCAATCACTCGTTGACTCAGAACTGCGGTATAGACGACTGTTTGAAGCTGCGCAAGATGGAATTTTAATTTTAGATGCTGAAACTGGTGCCATAAAAGATGTAAACCCTTTTCTGGAAAAACTATTGGGCTATACAGAAGACGAGTTTATTTCTAAGAAACTTTGGGAAGTTGGTGCATTTAAAGATATTAAGGCAAGTAAAAATGCATTTCTGGCTTTACAGAAAAATGAATATATCCGTTATAAAGATTTGCCCCTGCGTGCCAAGAACGGTCAACTCATCCAGGTTGAATTTGTCAGTGATGTTTATACAGAAGGCCGCGAAAAAGTGATTCAATGTAATATCCGTGATATTACAGAACGCAAACAAGTTCAAGATGCTTTGTTAAAAAGTGAAGCGTTGTTACGCGAACAATCTGTAAGAGATTCATTAACCGGTCTGTTTAATCGTCGTTATCTTGAAGAGACATTGCGCAGAGAAATCAATCGGGCTGCTCGAAAAAAATATACGCTTGGCGTTTTGATGCTTGATATAGACTATTTTAAGACGATTAATGACACATTTGGACATTCAGCCGGTGATGTGGTCTTGTGCGAATTTTCAAACATACTTAGCCGTAATATTCGAGAAGAAGATATCGCTTGCCGTTATGGTGGAGATGAATTCGTTGTTGTCTTACCAGATACTTCGCTCCAGGTCACCATGGAACGGGCCGAACAATTACTCTCGATAACCGGTCAATTGCAATTGCAATTTGAAGACCGCACCATCAGTGACTTAAGTATTTCCATTGGCATATCTTTCTTTCCAGATAATGGCCTCACTAAAGGAGATATCTTGCGAACTGTCGATATGGCATTATTTTGCGCGAAAAATAATGGTCGCGGCTGCCTGGTAATTTCTGATCGCCTCACCTGACACCCTAGCCTGCCTCAATTGTCAGATCACAGGGTAAATCTGTTTAACGGAATTACTTTTATTAGAATCATTTCTGAAAAATGATCCGCTTTCATCATCCCTAATGCCAAAAATCGATTGATAGGAAATATATAGGCAATGTTAGGGACATAGATAGCCCTTTTCTCTTAGTATTTTATTGTATCAAAAACACAACTGAGAACCTCCAAACATCCAGCTTAACTGGAAGAAATGAGGAAAGGATCCTGTATGAGTCTCAAAGAAAAACAGCAAACCATATTACAAGTTGCGAATTCTCCATATAGATTAATTGAAGACTCAAACAATCCACAAAAAATATTTGAAATTCTAAACCATGCAATTGCAGATGAAGCCGTAATAAGCATGAAAACAAAAAATGCAAAATGGAATTTGTGTAGAGATGGTTTCTCAGATTTGTGCAACATTTACGAGATCCACCTTATCCAAATAAATGAAATTGCGGTCGAGCTCGCTGATCGCGCACGGATGCTGCATTTTCAGCCCATAGGAAGTATTTCAGATTTCCTTGCCCATTCCAGGCTTTCTGAAACTCCCGGGATCGTTCCAGATGCTTTTCAATTACTTTCGGATCACGAAAGCATCATCCGTTTTTTTCGAGAAGATTTTCGAGATTGCAAAAACATTTATGAAGAAATTTGCACATCACAAGTACTAATAAAAAGCATTCGTCTGCACGAAAAAATGGCCTGGATGCTTCGATCATTTAGTAAAAAAAGAGAAAATCATTGATGCTTACACAGTAATAAATTGAAAGACAAATAAAAACTAAACGGTATTGTAAATTTATTTCAATATAAAAAGGAGCAACATAATGAATAAAGATATTTTTGAAGGTAAATGGAAACAAATTAGTGGAGAAGCAAAATCATGGTGGGGGAAACTTACCGATGATGATGTGAAACAAGCAGCCGGTAAATTAGACGTGTTCGCCGGAATTCTGCAAGAGAAATACGGCTATACCCATGAGCGCGCAGTTGAAGAAATAGATAAAAGAGTTACCGAGTTTGAAAAAAATTTGAAGAAATAAAGCGTTCCTGCTTACTTAATACGAAAGATTCTATGCATCAAAACATAAATTTTTCACAACTTATCGAAAAAAGGAGTACCACATGAATGTTCTAATTTATTTGATTGCTGCCGCTGTAATTGGATGGGTTGCCACCGAGATCATGCGCGACCGACAAAGTTTGTTGATTAATATTGTTATTGCGATCGTTGGCGCTTTCCTTGCCGGGTATTTCATCAGCCCCCTTCTCAATATTGGGACGATCAATGATGCCATTACTCTCCCGACAATGTTCGTCACCCTTTTAGGTTCGCTAATCTTAATCATCATTGTGAGAGCAATAAGGCGAAGAAGGTAATTTTATAAGTTCAACTTCGAATTTTCTGGAATACATTGAACATTTCAGAAAATTCGAAGAGTGTGAGTTTGTCCTCTTAATCGAGGAAGCAGGAAAAATGGAAATCTCTCTGAATAAGCAAAATCAACCCGCCGAGCGGGTAAACCACTTAATGGTTGTCACTCAAATAATTCTAACGGTAATCATCAGGTTGAATTCATGGTTTACCATGTCAAAGCTAGAACGGTTCAAAGCTGGAATTGATACAAGTGGTGAGGGACGTGAAGATCATTCAGTTTTTTTCTAAATCTGAAAATACTTCAGATAATATCAAATTTGAAAAGGAGAATAAATTATGTGGACGATAATTGTTATTTTGGTTGTTCTTTGGCTTCTAGGCGCTTTTGGTGGAAGAGTAATTCCTAACTTCCCAAAAACCGGTGGATGGGTGCACACATTGATTGTGATTGCACTTATCCTCATCGTGTTAAGACTTCTCGGGATTCTGTAATTCAATCCTCAAGTAGCAAGACTTCGCAATGTTGCTAACCGGAGAAATAAAAATGGCCGACCCCAAAAAAGAAAAATTGAGTCCTTTCGACAAATTAAAGTTGAAGAAAAAATCCAAAAGTGAGAGCAAACATATTCGCCGCCTCAAAGAAACCGCACGCAAAGATGCGATTCCTGAACCAATAAAAAAGAAATAGCACGTCAGGCAAGAGGAAAAAAATGAAAAACGAAGTTGGTCTGTGGGTTGATCATCGCAAGGCGGTCATTGTTACTCTTGAAAACCAGAGAGAGACCGTTCAAATCATATTGTCGACCATTGAAAAAAGAACCCGTTTCTCAATTGGCTCACATTCAGACACACCAAAAAACTTAACTGGTGCAATTGCTGAAGAGACTCGAGATCGCCAATATATTGTACATTTGGGAAAATATTTTTCAGAAATAGCCTTTAAAATCCGGGCAGCCGACTCAATTTTTCTCTTTGGTCCTGGTGAAGCCAAGATCCAGTTTGCAGCCTACCTTAAAAAAGAAAAGCTTGACGGAAAAATTGCAACCATTGATTCTGTTGATAAGATGACCGACCGCCAGATTTTCACAAAGATGCATGATTACTTTGTTCATGCTTAAGAATTAGGCACTTTTTGGGATGCACCATTGTTTTCTTTCAAAATTATGATGAAGATATAAAAAGTGACCGTTTATATCTTCATCATCTTGTTACGAGGTGCTGATTATGTCAAATCTAAACCTTTATCATTACAATTCAAGCTTCACAATATCAAAATATGGCACAAAAGTATGACTGACCTTTTACCTGTTACTGCTGAGAAATGGACCTTCAGGCGAATTGTTTGGGCGACTCTGGTCACGCTTTTTGTGGTTTTTTGTTTTTGGCTTTTTTATCGTTTTTACAACGTAGCTTTTACCATTTTCATCGCGATCGTCATCGGCACGGTCATCAGACCCCTCGTTTTGTGGATGGGTCGTCGCCATATCCCCCAAATAATCGGGGTTGCACTGATTTTCATAATCTTTCTCGGTTTTCTAACCGGCTTTTTCTTTCTGCTTTATCCCCTCATCGTTGATCAAAGCGCTACCATCATCACTTCTGTCCAAGGTTACTACTTGAGTCTGCGCGAATGGATGCTGCAAAACTCAAACTCATTGCTGACATTAACAGGCAGTTTCCTTCCTGAGAAGATTCCTTCACTAACACCCCTTCAACCCACAGGTCAGCAAATTCTGGCCTCCGCAGAACAAGTGATGAGATACATTTCAAGTGCTTTCAAAATCATTTTTACGGGGTTATCTTTTTCATTATTCGTGGTTTATTGGACGATATACGGTCCCAAAACTATTCAATCCTTCACCAACCTGCTGCCGAAACAAAACCGTGAAAGTATTCTTGCGATTATTACCGCGGTCGAATCCAAGCTGGGCTTTTTTATCGCCGGCCAGGGTGTTTTATGCCTGGTGATTGGTGTATTGGCGATGGTTGCCTATTCAATCATTGGGCTGCCTAACGCTCTGATGTTGGCATTGATTGCTGGTGTGATGGAGGCCGTTCCAATGATTGGTCCGATCCTGGGTGCAATACCTGCTGCGGTCATTGCATTATCCATTGAGCCAGCCAAATTGATCTGGGTCATTGTGGCGACCCTGGTCATTCAACAATTAGAAAACCAGTTGCTGGTTCCCAGAATTATGAAAAAGGCAGTTGGGGTAAACCCATTTGTATCGCTGTTATCCATTTTTGCCTTCAGTTCACTCTTTGGCATCACCGGAGCATTGATGGCCATCCCCATCGCAGCCATAATCCAATTGATACTTGATCGCTTCGTCTTCAACCGTGGTTCTCTCAAACCAGAAACCGCGGCAGGTCGCGACATTGTCAGCCGGCTGCGCTTTGACGCACAGAACCTGACCAAAGGCCTTCGAAAGCAAGCCAGGCTAAAAAAAGAAGGAGCACCCAAAGAAGTAAAACAAATCGATAAAGTCATGGATGAAATTGAAGATATCGCTATTGATCTTGATTCCCTGTTAGCCCAAATCCCCCCGACGGGTGACTCATGAGCCGAATAATCGTCCGTATTGTTCTGGCAATCATGACCACTTTGCTCGTTCTGGTCGTTTTTTGGCAATTTCGAATTGCGATTATCTATGTTTTCATTTCATTAACCCTGGCGGCTGTGGTTCGGCCGCTTTCTACCAGACTGATTGGCAAACGTTTAATCAAGCGCATATTTTGGACTTTAGCATATATTATCGCTTTCCTTGGATTCTTTTTTCTTATCTTCCTTTCAATCCGTTTTGCTCTGGCGGAAATGCAAACGCTCATCGAGGAACTCTCCGTCAGGGATGTATGGGTTTTCCCGGATTGGCTTGTTGGCACCACCTTCCAAAGTACTATATTGAATTGGTTGCCGCCTCCGAGTGACCTTTTCCACGCGTTTACCGGCGATAAAGGTCAATTAATTCTTCCAACCTTATTCAGCATCGTGAAAAACATCGGCAGCATCATTGCTGCAGTCGTCGTCATACTCATATTGAGCATATACTGGAGCATAAACCAGATTCATTTTGAACGTTTATGGCTTTCTTTACTCCCCATTGACCAACGCAAACAGGCCCGCGGAATTTGGCGTAATGTCGAACCAGAAGTTGGCGCATATGTCCGTAATCAGGTAATGCTCAGTGTAGTTGCAGGAATGCTGCTCGGTGTGGGCTATTGGCTGCTCGGATCGCAGTACCCTATATTCATGGCGCTGGCTGGTGCTGCAGCTTGTATGATTCCAGTCGTTGGTCTGCCCCTTGCGCTCGTCCCTCCTCTTCTGGTTGGGCTAATCACCAGCACACAGCTTAGCTTGTTCACCACGTTATATGCTTTTATTATCATGGTCTTATTGGTCGTTTTTATCAAACCACGCTTCTTTAGACTCCGTTGGAACAATCCCCTGCCCACTTTGGTGCTGCTGCTTGTGCTGGCGGATGCATTTGGTGTCATCGGAATTATTGTTGCCCCGCCCATTTCTGCGGTATGCCAAATATTATGGAGCCGCCTGATCAGCCGTCGCCTGCCCTCAGGAGCAGCAGCCAACATCACTGACCTGAAAGAACGAGAGCTTCAACTGCGAGAAAGAATATCTACTCTGACCGGCGAAACACCTCCGCTGATCACCAGCAGCCTTGAAAAACTATCTGATCTGATCTCCAACGCCGAGCCGCTGCTGCAGGGCGTAAATATTGAAGAAGTAGACACCATCACTGAGTAATCAGCGCCTTTGACCTTTCTTCATATATATAGAGGTATATTCTTTTTACTATTACCTCATAGAAATGAACTCGCTAAGATCAGAGGTCAGTATCGTGTTCAACTCTTCAATATTGTCTTTCCTGGTTTCAGTAAAAACAAAGCCAAATACCGGATATTTTTGATAATTGATTTTTCTGAGCTCAAGTGGCTTCTCAAAACAGGCAAGCAGTTTCTCAAAATCAAATGAGGCGATTTCTTCGGCTTTCTTCCCAGTTGAATTATCCAGTACAACCACACTAAAGAGTTTTCCCTCTTTGCCGCTGAGAAGTTCCGGCCAAATGGGTTTTTGTTGCTTGAAATAATACAAATAAGGATTTATGCCATAAGCGGCAAATGTCAAATCAGGGGTTGAACACCAGCCGCCAAAGCGCATCGGATTTACTTCGATGGGCAAGATTACCCCTTGACTATCTCGTCTCAGTTCGATATGCACAGGAAAGTTTTGAGTATGGGTCAATTGGCCAATCTTGCCTACGAAATCGGTGAGTTCCACCAGGTTATTCTCAATAATTTCTTTTGAAGTTGTATAGACCCGGTCGCTCACATCGTTGTCAGAAGAAAATGTATGATGAAGAATATTCAGAATGACAGGCTCACCAGCGGAATTAAAGTAGGCATCTACGGCAAATTCATCCCCCTCGATGCATTGCTCTATGATGAATGAGTCGCTGCCCAAAACCTCATCTGGATACAATCCTCGCGTGTGTTCAATTTCTTTATGAATGTCGCCAATGGTCTGCTGCCATTCATCAAGAGTTGTCACTTTGTGCACCCCCATGCTAAAAAAGCCCACATTTGGCTTAATAATAAAGGGCATGGGCAACCCGTCGACCTCAAATGTTTTTAACGCGTCTAGTGGTAATTCTATGAAGTAAAAATCAGGAAACATGGATTCTGTCAGTTGCCTGAATCTGGCTTTATTTTTGAATTGATCAATCTTTTTGGGGAGTTCACTAAAAGGCAGGTTTTTGGCGATCCATTCGATGGCGTTTTCTGAGGTCGAATAGAACAAGTGCGAGTCTGATTCGCGCACCATGCTCACAGCCTGCTCTTCACTAATGAGATTGGTGCCAGTCAAAAGATTTAACTTTTTTGCTGACGCTGTATTCACCACCGGAATGTTATTGTCTCGAATGGTTTGTTTGAAAAAATCTGAAATGTAGGGTTCATCGACGAAAAACATATTTGTCCTTATACAGCATTGAAATTTTTTTGAAAAAATGGTGTTTGCAGAAAAATGCAAAACCAATTATGCCATGAAACCTTGGCATATATCCGGTTATCTTGAAAGTTCTATTTCCTTACCCTAAACTTGATCCCAATTTCAATAATCTTGTCACTTTTGCTTGAAAATACCATCTATATATAAGAATGTAGAATTATCAGATTCAATTTCCAATTATCAGTTCAAAACCATATTCTGATTAATTTGAATCAAGATCAGATCATCTGATTCATTGATAAAAAAAACGTGTCAAAAATAATAGACAAACCAGGAGAATAAAATGCTTCAGACAAAGCTCACCACCCTTCAAAATAAAGAAGAATTGAACAATCTCATTGCTCAAGAAGAAAAAGTAGCCGTGTGCTGCGGACGCATGGGGCCAATGTGCATCCCCGTTTATGGGATTTTTGAAGTGTACGAAGAGAAATATCCTGACATAAAATTCCGCAACATGGATTTCGATACACCTGATGCTGACGTGATCAAGCTTTTGCCTGAATGCCGTGGCTTTAACGGTCTTCCCTTCACGGTATATTACCGCAATGGCAAGGTCGTCAAAGCAACCACCAGCATTCAATCTGCAAAACAGATTAAAGACATCATTGAAGAGGTTTTTGCCTAAATCAAGAAGATTTACCAAGAATCCAATATTCGAGTTTGAGAAGAAAGTAATGTCATGGAAAGTAATGTCATGGAAAACAATATACATTCACACGATCTAATCATCATTGGCGCAGGTCCAGCGGGGCTGGCAGCGGCAATATACACATCAAGAGCCTCGCTTTCAACACTGGTTATTGATGAATCCATGGCGGGTGGGCAGATAAAAACGACCCATCAAGTAGCAAATTATCCTGGTTTTGTTGATCCCATTGCCGGACACGAACTCGCTCGCAACATGCGTGATCAAGCCGCCAGATTTGGCACCCAATTTGAATTAGCAGCTGAAATTACACATCTTCAGCTTGATGGGTCAGAAAAAATTGTGACCGTAGATGACACACCTTACACAACCAGGAACATCATCATCGCAACAGGGTCCTCTCCCCGTTTGTTAAATGTACCAGGCGAAATTGAATACAAAGGGTCAGGTGTTTCTTACTGTGCGACCTGTGACGGAGAATTCTTCAAAGATAAAGACGTCACTGTCATTGGCGGTGGAAACAGCGCAATGGAAGAATCCTTACTGCTGCTGCAAATGGTTAAATCGCTGACGGTCATCCACCAGTTTGACGAACTGCAGGCAGAAAAAATAACAGCCAACAAAGTGCTGAACAATCCTAAAACGAAAATTTTATGGTCTCATGAACCCCGTGAGTTTATCAAGAACAACGAAAAGATGCTCACCCTGGCAGAGAATCTCAAAACCAAAGAAATTGTAAAACTTGAATCAGATGGTATCTTTATTTTTGCCGGCATGGTACCAAACACCGGTCTGGTCAAAAATACGCCATTGCAATTATCTGAGTACGGTTACGTTGTGACAAACGAAAATATGGAAACAAATTTGAATGGAGTCTACGCGGCAGGGGATGTGCGTGTAAAGAAATACAGGCAAATCACCACCGCCATCAACGATGGAACTATCGCGGCATTAAACATAATTCAAAAACATTAACGATTTGAAATTCAATTAGAAGCAATTTTTTCTGAAAGCAGAGGTAAGGCATGGGTACAGCAACTGTCAAATGGATCGGCGGCAAACAATTTGTGGGTATTGACTCAACCAATCACTCGGTTGTGCTTTCTACACCAGATGAAGGGGTTGGCATCAAACCATCAGAGTTGCTGCTAATCGCTGTGGCATCCTGCACGGCCGTGGATGTTGTGGAGATACTGGAGAAAAAACGCATGCCGCTCACCTACCTTGAAATAAGCGCAACGGGCGAGCAAGACCAAGATCCCCCCTGGACTTTTCGGAAGGTGCACATCAATTATCGCGTCGGTGGCAAAAATTTGACCGAAAAAGCGGTGTCTCAAGCCATCCAACTTTCTGAAGAAAAATATTGTTCCGTGGCAGCCACGATTCGCGCGACAGCACAGATTACAACGAATTTTGAAATAATCGCTGAATGATTTTTTGTCACCACCCAAAATCAAAAAGGATCAAATTTTAAAAATGATCCTTTTTGATTTAATATCACCTTGCCTACTTTTCCAGAATATAAAGAACCAAATGATCCAATCTCTCTTGCTGGTACATCTTCAATCCTGCTTCTTTGGCGGCAGAAGCAATTTTCTCAACTGATAAGCGGTGTTCCAGGGGTGGACCGAATTCCCCAACTTCATGGGGCCATTCAAGTATTGCGATGCGTCGCTTCATAACACGGCTGGCTTCGCTCAGTGCTCTTTCGAGATCATCAACCTCATGCAGTAATAACCCCATAAAGAGGATGTCAAAAGAGTGGTCATCAAAAGGCAGTTTTTCTGCGACACCTATGCGAAATTGCGCAGTAGGGACGAACATCTGTGCGGCAGGAATCATTTCAGGGTTCGCATCCAGGCCTGTTACCTCAAACCCTTTAGCAGCAAACTGTTCAGCAAACAAACCGGAGCCTGTGCCAATATCAAGAAATGTTTTTGTATCCTCCAGGCCTGCCAATACCAGTTCCACAACCCGCGCAACTTCCAAACGGGCGATCCGATCTGGATCACGTAGTCTTTCGATCTCTCGATTGAACCTTTTCTCGTGCATGTTACCTCTCTCTTTTGGTGAAGCAGGTTAGATTAATCTAAAAATCCGGCAGGCGGAATTCCAAACGCTTGAATCAGCCTCGCCCAATAATTCACCTGTGCAGCCGTACTTGCCAAAATCACCATTTCACGTTCATCAAAATGCTGCTTCAAGCTCTCAATAAATGCAGGTTGAAATCTCAAAGGTGTCTGTGAGATTAATTTTGCATATTCAATTGCCAATTGCTCGCGTTCTGTAAAAGTCTTTACCTCTTCAAGCGCCTTTCTTCCCTGGAGCGCTGCCAACTCATCAGGGGAGATGTGCTTTTTATCATACTGATAGCTGTTCATATCAATGCAAAATGGACAGGCCGCCGCATAAGACGCCTGAATGCGGACAATCTTCAATATTCGCTCATCCAAATTTCGGTCTTTATGGGCGACCAAAGATTCCAACAACCCTGATCCAATGGCAGCCTTAGGATACCAGGCAAGGATTTTGGCTGGAAGCATGTCTTTGCCGGTGAGCTTCTTCGAAATCCAAATTCCAAATCGCAAAAATAACGGTAATTTCTTTGGTGCCTTAATGAATGCTTCCATCCTTTACCTTCAATTCATAAACTATATTTTTGTCGTTGTTCTAAAATTACTGATTCCGTAAATAAATTGTAACTTCTTTGAATCAACGACATCTAATCTTTTAGATGCAGATATTATAAAAAAGTTAAATCCTTAAGGAGGATACAAAAATGAAAATGAATGAATCTGGTATGGATCGAATAATTCGAGTAATCGTCGGTTTGGTTTTATTGGTTCTTTTCTTTACTCAGGTTGTTGCAGGTGCCCTCGGAATTGCGGCTGTCGTAGTTGGAGCGGTGCTTCTCATCACTGGTTTGGTGGGCTTTTGCCCGCTCTATGGATTGTTAAAAATTCAGACCAGGAAAAAATCATAACCCGAATGTGTCAAAATTAACCAGGGACGCAGCTTTGCGCCCCTGGTTTAATAAAAGGAGTCTCATGAAAAAACTGGAATTTCAAAGAAAAATAAAAAGCAATCCCAGGCCGCTTATCGTTGATTTATGGGCACCCTGGTGCTCTCCCTGTAAAGCCATGGCGCCAGGTTTTAAAGTAGTCAGTCAAAAATATCAAGGTCAGGTGGATGTACTCAAGATCAACGTGGATGAATCGCCAGAAGTGATGAAAGAATTAGGCGTCATGAGTATCCCCACAGTCATTGGTTTTGTCAGGGGCGAAGAAATCTTGCGCCGTACCGGCATGCAAACCCAGGGCATGCTCGACTTCTTTTTTGAAACAACCCTGAGTGAGAAAAAACCGGCCATCATGCCCCCCGCTCCGGCGACACGAGTAATCCGCACGCTGTTGGGATTAACTGCGGCGGCGTTGGGATGGTTTGTGTGGGATTCAATTTGGATCGTGATTGCAGGCGGAATTATTGTGTTCAGCGGATATTATGACCGCTGCCCCATTTTTAGAGCCATTGCACCGCGGATTAAGAGTCTTTTTATGACTTCTAAAAATACTGCGGGGTAATTCTTATACGCCTCAAAAAACAGTATCTGTAAATCGAATTGCGTTGTGAATATTCTGGTATATAATTACTTTTTCTGCGACTCTATTACCACAATACACACAACGCAATTTATTGGAGCATTTCATGGTAAATCAACAAACTAGCCGCACCGGGATTGATGAACGCCATGTCGCAGCAAAAGCCACACCAGATGAATCCAATTCAGCCGAGACGATTGTGGGGCTGAAAATCCGCGGGTTGCGTAACGAAAAAAGATACTCGTTGAAAATGCTGGCCGAACGAAGTGGATTGAACATAAATACGCTCAGCCTTATCGAAAACAGCAAATCCTCTCCGTCAGTCAGCACCCTGCAGCAATTAGCTCGAGCCCTGGATGTGCCCCTCTCAGCTTTTTTCGAATCCGAGCCAACCGCCAAACGAGTGGTTTTTACTACTCAAGACCATCGACCAGGCGCTGAATTCAGTAATGCCTTTATGCAGAACCTGGGTAAAGATCTCAAAGACAACGCGGTTCAACCCTTTATCGTAACCTTAAAAACAGAAGCGGGCAGCGGAGAACAGATGATCGTTCATACCGGTCATGAGTTTGTATATTGTCTGTCAGGTATGATCGAATACACAATTGATAATCAGCGTTACACATTAACACCCGGTGACAGTTTGCTTTTTGAAGCTCATTTGCCTCATCAATGGACCAACATCCACGATAGTGATTCGCAGCTCATTTTAGTGCTTTATCCCGCTGATCAACGTGAAGAACCTGGTGGTCGGCACTTTCCTGTCGAATAAGGAGCAACATGAAAATAGCAATCATTACCGATGATGGAACATCCATAAGTCAACATTTCGGACGTGCAACCCACTATTTGGTGCTGACCATTGAAAATGGAAAGATCACCAACCGTGACATGCGCAGCAAGCTGGGACACAACCAATTTTCAGGTGAATCACACGAAGAGCACCACGGCGAAAACCACGGCGTGGATGAAGCACACCATAATAAACATGCCCAAATGGCTGGCGCTATTGGTGATTGCGAAGCAGTGATTTGCGGCGGCATGGGAATGGGCGCCTATCAAAGCATGCTAAGACTTAATATAAAACCGATCGTGACCGATTTGCAAGATATCGACGCTGTTGCCCAATCTTATTTCGCTGGTCAATTAGTCGATCACACTGAAAAACTGCACTAAAAATATTGAACAAAAGGTATACCTATGGATGATCCAATAATTTATGAAATGCAAGCTGAGCTTTGTCATTGCATGAGCCAACCCGCCCGCCTTCAAATCTTGCATTTATTATTTGCTGGCCCGACAAACGTTGGAGATATTGCCAAGCAGACCGGTTTGGGTCAAACCACTGTCTCAAGGAATCTTGGAATTTTGCGGGGCAAAGGGATAGTTCTTACCGAACGACGTGGACAGGAAATCATTTACCGTGTGGCTAACCCTAAAATGGTTGAAGTCTGCAATTTAATGCGTGAAGTTCTTTCTGAACAACTCATAGAACGTTCGAAAATTTTTTCCGTTTCAAACAATTAATCATCAGCATCCACTGATAACAAAACTCCCCAACGCTGGGGAGTTTTGTTATCAAGTGGTGTACACCGAAATGAATTAGTCAAAATTGGATTATTTACCTAAATGTAATTGAACCGATAATTATTATAAGTTTTATAATGGATGTACTAGAACTATCCGAAATTACTCTATTTAAATGGATAGTTGATAGGTCAACGTGGTCTTTTTGTATTTAATCAGATTCTGTTGATCAAAAAAGCGGGATCCAACCTTGAAGATATCTGACTATCCAGACGACAAATTAATTGCTCAATGCATTGCTGGTCAGCAGTCTGCATGGGAGGAATTAATCGCGCGTTATGAAAAACTGATCTATTCCACCGCTCTTCGCACTGGTCTGCAACCCAATGAGGCGGATGAAGTATTTCAGAATGTGTGCCTGATTTTGCTGAAGGAGCTAAAGCATTTACGTCAAACGAATAGTTTAGGTGCCTGGTTGGTGACTACTATTCGCAGAGAATGTTGGGCTCTTTGGCGGCATGAAAAAATAAATCTCGAAGAATTGGATGAGCAATTTGCCTCTGATGAATCTCCTGAAAATTTAGCACAGCATGTAGAGGATGCTCAAAAGGTAATTTCCGCTTTCAAACAATTGGGTGAACCCTGTCATCAACTATTATGGCGTCTTTATTTCAATGAAGAGAATACCTCATATGCTGAAATTGCACGAGACTTGAATATCTCACCAAACAGCATTGGCCCCACCCGTTCGCGCTGTCTTGAAAAGTTAAAAACCATTTTGATCAGTAACAACTTTTGATATTAGTGAATAAAAAGACGATGGATAACAATACACATTACTCAACCGAACAACTCATAGACTTTCTGGAAGGTCGCCTGGACTCTTCATCGAGCTTTGCGTTGACGAAGCATCTCGAAAGCGGATGCAAGGTTTGTAATGAAACGTTTGAAATATACAAACGCATGTTTTCAGCGATTCAAACACTACATTGGAAAACCCCTTCACCCAGTGCTCACAAAAAAGTAGTTCAAGCCTATTCAGAAAAATATCAAGCAAAAACAAAAACCAGGTGGTTGCCATTTTTTAGACCTGCATTTATTGCACTTACAGTTTTGGCGTTAATTACTTTTGCTCTTCTCTTCAATCTGAACCCGGGGGTTGTATATGCCGGGTATCTTGAAAATGTGACCGGACAGGTCGAAATGAAGGATCCAACGACAGGTTCGTGGCATACAGTAACACATGGTCAATCCGTGCCAATTAATGCTTCAATCCGCTCTTTGTCAGAGTCACAGGCAACTATAAGATTCCCAGGCGGCGAACACACTCTATTAGGATCAGAATCTGAAGTCCAACTAATGGCATTGACACAATCTCAAGGATTATGGGAAATCTCGCTGGAACAAGTAAGCGGACAAACCGAAAATCAGACTGCCCAAAAAACAGATTCATTTACAATTCGAACACAGGTCGGTATGGCTAACGGCCACAATGCTCATTTCATTTTAAAAATTCTCCCACATGGGTCGGCCGAGATGCGCGTCCTCCAAGGGCAAGTAGAAATTCACACCCCTACTCAGAACTCAATCATTAATTCTGGAGAAATAGCAATCTTTCCATCGACAAATTCTACAGAGTTATCACCTGGAGATACTGATGGCAACCTTGATCCCTCTCCATATCCATCTCCGGAGTCATCAGAAACTGCCGAACCGACTTTGGTGCCAACGAAAACACCAAAAAATATAGTTATACCAACACAAACTCCAACCCCAAGTGATTCGTCTACAATTTCGGTTCCAACGGATGGTGCCACCGATTCACCCATTTCCGATGTGGATTGCAGTCCTGGCAATTCAGGCGGCGCAGGAAATTCAGAAAATGCATACAATTCAGAAAGTGCCTGCAAATAATGTGTAACTTGATGTACTAAATTTGATTTTTTATCCTCATATTAATCAAGAACATAATTAATGGTAGTTTACTGGTAGATTTATTGGTAGAAGTTGAGACAAAGCGGCTCTCAGGGTAAAACCCGAGAGCCGCTCACATTTAATCTCAGAAAAACTTTGAAGTATTCTGTTATATGCTCAAATTAGTAATAAGATCAAGACAATACACGCACCTTGATCGTCCCCGGTACTGCCCATAACGCATCCAGAATTTCTATAGTAACCGTGCTGCTAACATCAAAAATAGCGTAACCAATTTCCTGTGTGGTGCGTAAAGATTGACCGGTGATATTAAAGTCACAGGCAGCAAACACCTGGCTAACACCTGCAATGACACCAGCGATATTCTTGTGGATGTGCAGAATACGGTGACTTTCTGTCTGCTGCTGCAACTCGATCTGCGGAAAATTGACACTCAAACGCGTATCACCTCTTGACAGAAAATGCAGCATCTTGCTTGAGACGAATTCAGAGATCTCACGTTGTGCTTCTTGAGTGCTGCCGGCGACATGCGGCGTAAGCAGTGTATTTGGCAGCCCTTGCAGTGGGGAGTAAAATTTTTCCCCGCTATCTGGTTCCACCGGAAAAACGTCAACAGCCACACCTTTTAGTTTTCCGCTTTGCACACGCGCCGCCAAAGCATCAATATCCACCACAAAACCGCGGCTTAAATTAATAAAAATAGCGTCGTTCTTCATCATCTGAAACTGCGGCGCACCAATCAAATTAGTGTTTTCAATCTGCCCGCTCACATGCACACTGACCACGTCTGCAACGCGTAAGGCTTCTTCCATGGTGTGCATACGCACTGCGTTGCCCAAACTCAGTTTTTCGCAATTGTCATAATAGACAACATTCATCCCCAGGCTCTCGGCAAGTACACTCAATTGCGAACCAATGTTTCCATAGCCAATAATGCCCAGCGTTTTTCCACGCAGCTCAACAGATCCCGAGGCGGTTTTTTTCCAAATACCCTGGTGCATTTCATTATTTCGGTCAGGAATAAAACGCAGTAGTGCCAGCATGTGTCCCAGAGCCAGTTCTGCCACACTGCGCGTGTTTGAGAAAGGAGCATTGAAGACTGGGATGCCAGCCTCAGAGCTGGCTGTCAAATTAATCTTATCCGTACCAATGCAAAAAGCACCGATGACACTCAGCTTCTTTGAGACCTTGATCATTTCCGCGGTGACTTCGGTCTTTGACCTAACCCCTAAAGCCACGACATCTTTTAGGGATTCTTGAAGTTCTGCCTTGCCCAGGCTTTTGCTGAGGCATTCGACCTCGTAACCATGCGCTTCAAATGCACGGCATGCGTCGTTGTGGATGTTTTCGAGCAATAAGATTTTACCTTTACCATTAGCCATGATTCAGAACTCCGTTTCAATGATGAAATAATAATTGCAGTACCCTTCTATTGCATTTTCAATACACAAGAAAAATGTCAAAATCGAAATAAATTGATAAAATTGCAATTACAAAGTGTCTATTGTACAGTATGCCCCCATTCTGATGTTAGTTAAAAACAGCAAGAATTTGCACTTTATCCAATGAGACTGGTCAATTTACATAAGACCAATCATCGCAAACAAATCAGATAACATGCAAATAGTGTTCAGGCTGGTTTTTAACCCTAACCGAGGTGGACAACAATTACTCTATTATACGCAAAAATGGTTGTCTAGACGAATTGCTTTTTTTGTATTCTAAAGGTATTATTACACAATAATTTTTCAGAATTCCGATTCTTATTACCTTAGATTCAAAAATTAAAGCAGATAATATTGGCAGGGTATTATTATTGCCATTATACTTTCTTGCAAGCTTCAAACAATAACCTGTTTGATCAGGAGACTTTATTATGCATGAAATAGTTGCCAATCCAGCGCCGCAATCTGATTTCTCCAATATCAAATGCATTGAGGGGTTCGACCGTATCCGTTCAGAATATTCAGCATACCTGTGTGATGAATCCAAGCTGACGCCCAAACCCTTTGATTTTCTATTCTTCCCCAAGGATGAAGCAGAACTCGCAGCGATCTTATGTGAAATGCAGCGCCGCAAGATTCACGTCACCATTGCAGCCGCTCGCACCGGTTTGGTTGGCGGAAGCGTCCCCTCGGATGGCGCGTTGGTCTCGCTGGAGCTGCTTGATCAAGTGCAGGAAGTTTACTTTCACGCTGAATCAAATGAATGGCGGGTACGCGCGCAGACCAGTGTCAGCCTCAAAAGCCTGGAAACCATGCTGCGCTTCAAACAGTTCCCCACCCTTGACCAAAGCACGGATGCGGCGGTCAAACGAAACCTCGCGCAGTTCAAAGAGAATGCCGAGCATTTTTTCTACCCGCCAGACCCCACCGAAATGAGCGCTTCGCTGGGCGGATCGGTGGTGACCAATGCATCCGGTGCGCGCACTTACCGTTACGGTCCGACCCGTGCCTGGGTTCGCGGTTTGCGTGTCTACCTGGCCAACGGCGAATATTTGGATATTCCGAGGGGTAAGTATTTCGCCTCCCCCGCCGGTCAGTTCGTGGTGTGGACTTCAAAAGGTGAAGCCTGCAATATTACCATCCCCGATTATGCACAGCCCAAAACCAAAAGCACCGCAGGCCTTTTCGCTGAGCCTGACATGGATTTGGTGGACCTTTTCATCGGCTCTGAAGGCGTCTTGGGGGTTGTCACCTCAGTTGAAGTGGCACTGGTCAAGAAAGAAGACAAGGTTTCCATCATCCAGTTTCTCGATTCTGATGAACAAGCCGTTCAGTTGACTCTGGCGCTGCGCGCTGAAAAACGCTTGCAACTTGATTTTCTTGAGTTCTATTCAGGCAACGCTTTGAACTTGCTGCGCAATCTGCAAAAAACGGAACCCTCCACTGTGGGCATGCCGGTCATCCCTGATGATGCAAAATCCGCCATCTTCATTGAAATGAGCTTCGACCCTCATGCTGCTCAACTTGATTTTTCAATCCTAGAAAAGGTCGTCGCCTCCTGCGGCGCGGATCTGGCACGCTCCTGGGCTGGTTACGAAAGCCGCGAGTTGGATCGGTTCAAGGTCTTCCGCCACATGGTGCCTGAGACCATCAACAGCATCCTCGCCGAACGCAAGAAACAGTATCCCGGCATACACAAACTCGGCACAGATATGGCCGTACCGGATGAACACCTCGAAGAAATATGGGCGCTCTACAAATCCCGCTGTGATGCGCTTGGGCTGGAATGGGCCGCCTTTGGACACATTGGCAACAACCACATCCATGTAAACATCATGCCGAGAAACATGGATGAACTCGAAAAGGGCATGCAGTTGTATGCAGAATTTGCCAAAAAGACGGTTGAGTTTGGCGGCGCAGTATCAGCAGAACACGGCATCGGCAAGATTAAAAGCCATTTTCTACCCCTGATGTTTACCCCCGTGCAAATTCAACAAATGCGCAACGTGAAACAAGCCCTCGACCCCAAGGGGTTGTTGAATCCCAATAACATCTTCCCCGCGGAGGTGCATGCATGAAAATAGTGGTCTGCATCAAACAGGTGCCTGAAGTCACCAATGTGCAGGTGGACCCCGAAACGGGAACCCTGATTCGTGAAGGCGTCAAATCCATCCTCAACCCGTTCTGCGAATACGCGCTGGATCATGCCGTTCGCCTCGAGCAAGAATTTGACGATGTTTCAATATCAGTCATCAGTATGGGGCCGCCGCAGGCTAAAGATGCGCTGCTGCGCTGCCTCGAGCTTGGCGCGGATGAGGGCATTCTGGTCACTGACCGCAAATTTGCCGGTGCGGATTCATGGGTCACAGCGCTGACCCTGGCCGAAGCCATCCGCTTGACGGTGCCAGATTATGACCTGATCCTGGTGGGCAAGCAGGCTATTGACGGCGACACCGCCCAAGTTGGCCCTGAAATCGCCGAAATCCTCTCGCTGCCCCAGATCACTTACGGCATCGAGGTTGGCTTAAGCAGCACCAGGAAACAGGTAAGAGTGAAACAGGAAGTCGAACGCGGATACGAAGTGGTTGAAGCTTCTTTGCCCGCGCTGGTCACTTGCAGCAAGGGTGAAGTGGTTCGCCGCGCGCCCTCCTTTTTGGATGTGCTCAACGCCCGAAAGAAACCCATGCGCAGCGTCAGCGCTGACGACCTAAGAATCCCCGCAGAAGAATTGGGGCTCAAAGGGTCTTTCACACAGGTGGTTAAAGTATTCCCGCCTCCAGGAAAGAAATGCGGAAGGCTGCTGCAGAACCTTGAAACCGACCAGGCTGCCGCCGAGATTTTTAATTTTCTCAAAGAAAAACGTTTTATAGAATGATTGGCCGACAAGGAAGAGATGACTCATGTTAATCATTGATCATGAACGCTGTACGTTATGCAAATTATGTATTCGTAGCTGCCCGTTTGGCGCGTTTTTCGTTGAAGAGAACTTGCTCCAGGTTAATGAAAGCTGCACCTTGTGCGGAACCTGCACCAACGTATGCCGCTTTAATGCACTGCATATCGAGCGAAAGCTGGCGTCGAGTGAAGAACTGGCGAAGTATAAGGGTGTGATGGTGTGGATTGAACTGGATGATGCCGCAGACTTGCCCAAGCCCAAAAAGGTTTCACTTGAATTGCTCGGCAAAGGCCATCAGCTCGCGAACGACCTGGGTGAAGAACTGATTGCCGTGGTTCTGACGGATTCAGAAGCAGTTGATCTGCAAACACCGGGGCATTACGGCGCCGATCGGGTTATCTTGTGCCGTCATGACCTGCTTAAAACCTACTCCACGGATGGATTCACCAGTGTGCTGTGTGCGGTCATTTCGTCCAACAAACCGGCGGTCGTGCTTTATGGCGCCACCCCCCACGGACGCGACCTCGCGCCCCGCGTAGCTGCCCGCCTGAAACTTGGCCTGACCGCAGATTGCACCGGGCTTGAAATTGACGAAAAAAGACAATTGGTGCAGACCCGCCCGGCCTTTGGCGGAAACATCATGGCATCCATTATTACCCCCTATAACCGTCCACAAACCTCCACCGTGCGACCTAATGTATTCCCCATCCCCGCGCTGGATGATAAACATCAAGCCGTGGTTGAGAACTTCACCGTCACTTTGACCAAAGCTGCCATCCGCACCCGGGTGGTTGAAAAGAACTACATCGAAGAAGGCTGCGAAGAAAGCATCGAAAATGCCAGAGTATTAGTGGCTGCCGGCAGAGGCTGCCAGAAAGCCTCCAACCTTGAGCTTTTGCGCACCCTGGCCTGTCAGTTGGGCGGGGGCCTAGCCGGTTCACGCGCCATCGTTGAGCAGGGCTGGATTCCGCACACCCAACAAGTGGGTCAATCTGGCACCACGGTTGGCCCTGAACTCTACATCGCCGCCGGCATCAGCGGCGCCATTCAACACCAGGTGGGCATGAGCTCCTCCAAAACCATCATCGCTGTCAACAAAGACCCTGAAGCCGCCATCTTCAAATTGGCTGATCTGGGTGTTGTTGGCGATGCGCAAGAAATCCTGCCAAAACTCTCGAAGCTGATCGAGCAGGATGTGCAAAAGTAACCAATTTCGTGAATAAATAAACTTTACGAAAGATGTTCTTTCTTAATTGAACATTTGTTTAGACTTAATCAAATTTCATTCCTTTATTCGATAAATCTTATGTGCGATTTGTTGCCTCTTGACCGTTATAATAAACTTGATAATTTATGCCGATTAGAGGACGTGATCATGTCAGATGTAACCTTGCGTGAATCGGATTCACCAAAAACTTTGCTTTTCCTTAAACCAACCAAGTGGGTTGTCAACTTTTTGCTTGTACTCTTTCTGCTGGCAGGCTTTGCAGTTCGATTCATTGATTTTGCTGATCTGCCCCTTGATTTTGCCGCCACCCGTCAACTGCATTCCTTCATCATGGCCAGGGGCATCTATTATCAGATGGATACACCTGATACCCTTGCGATGGCGCAAGATTTACGCGGATTCGGAATTAACACCGGTAATGCCGAATCCAGAATTGAACCTCCTATCATGGAGTATCTGGCTGCATTCACTTACCGCCTTATCGGCCAGGAAAATATCCTCGTACCGCGGCTGTTGTCGATGCTTTTCTGGGTGCTCGGCGGCATCCCCCTCTTTCTTTTAGCCCGCAAACTGATGAATATTAACGGCGCTTTTGCCGCGCTGGCAACCTATCTTTTCATTCCATTTGGTGTGCTTGCCAGCCGAAGTTTTCAACCTGATCCTTTGATGGTGATGAGCATCCTTTGGGCTTTATATTTTCAAATTCGCTGGTCTGACAATTCGACCATGAAAAATGCTGTTCTGGCAGGTATGTTTTCCGGTATTGCGCTCTTCGTCAAGGCACCATCAGCATTCTTTGTCGGTTTTTCATTTGCCGGATTGATTCTCTCCAAAGGGTTCAAAAATTGGATCAAGAATCCGCAAATCTATTTGATGGCCGCGTTGGCCTTGCTGCCAGCAATCCTCTTTAATGCTATCAGCGCCACTGTCGGTGGCAATGCCTATTCTATTTTTGGAACGCGTTTCTTCCCACAATACTTTATCGACCCAAAATGGTATTCCAACTGGCTGCAAATAGCCAAGTCAGTCACGGGTTATTTCCCATTGATTCTCGGTGTGCTCGCCATCTTCCTGATCAAGGTAAAACAAAATCGAGTCTTTTATTTCTGTCTGTGGTTAGGATACATTTTCTATGGCTTCACCTTCGCCTACCATATCTACACGCACAATTATTATCACCTGCCATTAATTCCAACTATTGCCCTGGGCATTGGGTTCTTTTTCGCGGTGATTTTCGAAAAACTTGAAGCCTCCAACCCGAATTGGGTCTCACGCACTTTTGTGGTATTGATTTTATTGTTTTCAATAGGCCTCTGTGTGCAGGTCACCCGTGGAAATTTAATAGCCAAAGACTACCGCCATGAAGCCAAGTATTGGAAGGATCTCGGTGCCAGCATTGGGGGCAACGCATCCGTCATCGCCCTGACACACGACAACGGTTATCGCATCAGCTATTGGGGATATGTGAATCCGAAATTGTGGCCGACCGCCGGAGACCGTACCATCAAATCACTGGTTGGCGCTACCGATCCGGCATTTCAGCAGATGTTCAAGGAACTAGCATTAGGAAAAGATTATTTCCTTGTGACGCTGAATGGCGAACTTGAATCGCAACCAGATTTGCGTGATCATCTTTTTGCAACTTATCCATATCAACAAGGTGATGGATACTATTTGTTTGATCTTCGTCAAACAATTTCGCAGTAAGATTTTTACTTTATCGACAAGAATTACAATCATAATTGAATAAAATTGTGTGATCAAAGTTGGTGAAAATAGTCCCAACTTTGATTTTTTTACTCCAGCTTGTGCTCAAAATTGGCGATTTCTTCTTCAAGGCTGACTTTTTCTGTGGGTCGTCCTTTTTGACCCAAAAGCAGTGAATATAAACTGCTGCCCATGGTCAAGGCTGCGCCGAACAGTGTAATCCATGAGGGGAATTGGCCCCACAGCAGAAAGCCCCAGGTGGTATTGATCGGCAGCGACATGTACTCAAAGGGTGCCACCACGGATGCTCTCGCCAGGCTGTAAGCTTTGGCAATAAAGAACATACCGCCAGCCCAGATCAACGCCAGACCAAAGATTACCACCAAATCCAGCCAGGTCGGCATGCTCCACGCATGGAAGAGGAAGGCGATACTCGGGTTAGCGTTGGGCATGGGACCAATCGCAATGACGATGGGTGCCAGAATGGCCGAAAAACCCAGGTAGACAAAGGTGCTGAAGTAACCCATGGTTGCGCTGCTGTCAGTGGTTTGCAGCCGGCGGGTGACTAAAATTGACAATACATAAAACAACACATTCAGCAGCACAAAAATCGACCCCAGATTGAAATGCGCCGAATCCGGGCGGATAATGATCAGCACACCGATAAACCCTACGATCAGCGCAACCCACTTCTTGAACACCACCTTCTCTCCCAATATCATCACCGATAAGAGCGTGATCATCAAAGGGGTCGAAAACTTGATCGCCGATATTTCAGCTAATGGTAGTGACGCGAGCCCCATGAAGTAAGTGGTGTAAGAGAGAAAAAGAAAAGCGCCCCGCAGAATTTCAAGTTTAGGCTGTTTTGTTTTGGGCAGCCCTCTCTGGCCTTCCATACGGTAAAAGATCAACGTAATGGGTATCGCGATCAGCGTGCGCAGAATAACAATTTGCAAAATGGGATAGCTGCCGCCCATTCTCTTTACAGTAATATCCTGTAAAGAGAAAATCAAAATTCCCAATACCAGCGCACCGACACCTAATAAATTTTTTCTATTATTCTTCATCAAACACTAATACCGGTCGCCCACAACCTTGATCGCCGTCATCGCCTGATGAATCTCGTTGAGATCATCTGCGGTTAATTTGAGAGCGACAGCAGCATTATTCTCATCCAGCCGTTCAAGCTTGCGCGACCCGGGGATCGGCACAATCCATGGTTTTTGTGCCAGCAGCCAGGCCAGTGCGATTTGTGCAGGTGTGGCACCCAGTTGTGATGCAATTTTTTTAAGCAAATCCACCACCACCTGATTGGCATTGATGGCGTCTTTTGTGAAACGGGGATTGTTGCAGCGGATATCAGACTTGTCGAAAACTGTGTTTTCATCAATCTTGCCGGTCAAGAAGCCCCTGCCAAGCGGACTGAAGGGCACAAAACCAATGCCGAGTTCTTCACAGGTTGGCAAAACGTCTTTTTCAACCTCTCTGAACCAGATCGAATACTCGCTTTGAATGGCCGTCACCGGCTGCACCGCATGTGCCCGGCGGATGATATCTGGGCCAGATTCAGATAAACCAAAATGCTTCACCTTGCCTGCCTGAATCAAATCCTTCACCGCGCCAGCCACCTCTTCGGTTGGCACATTCGGGTCAGGCCGGTGCTGGTAGAACAAATCCAATGTTTCAACCCGCAACCTCTTGAGGGACGCCTCAGCAACCCGTTTAATCTGTTCAGGGCGGCTATCCAACCCATTCATTGCCTCCCTGCCCATTTTTCCAGGAACCAAATTATGCCCAAACTTGGTGGCGATCACCACCTTGCCCTTAAAAGATTCAAACGCCTCACCTACCAATTCTTCATTGGTATACGGACCGTAAACTTCCGCAGTGTCAAAGAAGGTAATTCCGCGCTCAACGGCTTTGTGCAAGAAAGTAATCATATCCTGCTTGTCGCCGATCGGTGCATCGCCAAAAGTCATTCGCATGCAGCCTAGTCCCATGGCTGAAACTTCCAGACCGCTCTTGCCTAACTGTCGCTTTTCCATTTTTATCTCCTCCATGCTGAACTCAGATGGTCCCTTTTTATTTTGTCGGCAGCTTATTTTCATAAATACTGATTTTGTAATCCAGCAAATTAAGGGTTTTTTGAAGATCTTCAATTTTTGCAGCCAATAATACCCTTTGTTCCTTTAATATTTCTTTCCGAGCATCAACAGTGGAATCCCCTTGCTCCACAAGTGCAACATAATCAATCAATACTTCAATGGGCAATCCGGCACTTCGCATACACTTGATAAATTCAACCCTTTTGATATCCATTTCTCCATAATCACGGATGCCATTAGGGGTGCGCGTCACGGTTGGGATCAATCCAATCCGTTCATAGTAACGAAGCGTATCCAGAGAGAGGCCGTATTTTTCACTGACTTCAGCAATTTTCATGGTTTTTTTCTCCAGTCACACTATAACGCCTGGAGTTAACTCCAAGTCAAGGGATAATTTTCTATTATCCTCTATTTGTCCAATAATAACAAAAAAAGATGCCTCCTTTTATTGGAGGCATCGCTGAAATTGATAGGATATTGCTATTTACGTTCTTTATGTGAATGTTACGTTGTTTATCAGTGGACTCTATTTATGCCCGCTGTTTATACACCTGCATGGCAATGAGATACGCTACGATCATAATCCCGACGCACCAGGCAAGCGCGATCCACAGGTCATTGCCAACTGGTTGACCATACAGCAGCGCACGGATGGATTCCACAATCGAAGTTGCTGGCTGATTTTCGGCAAAGGCGCGCACCACTTTTGGCATCGACTCGGTCGGCACAAACGCCGAACTGATAAAGGGCAAAAAGATTATCGGATATGAAAAACCTGTGGCCCCATCTATCGATTTTGCAGACAATCCAGCGATCGCTGCCACCCACGTCAAGGCCAAAGTAACCAATGCGAGGATACCCGCTACGGCAAGCCATTCCAACACACCCGCCTGTGAGCGAAAGCCCATCAGCAGCGCCACAATTATGATCACTGTTACAGACATCGCATTCGATACCAGTGATGTCAGCACGTGCCCCCACAGCGCTGCCGAACGTGCAATCGGCATGGAGTGGAAGCGTTCGAAGATTCCCCTTTGCATATCCAAAAACAGTCGATAAGCTGTATAAGAGATACCGCTGGCAATTGCAATCAACAGACTACCCGGCAGCAAGTAATTAACATAGTTATCTGTACCGGTTTGAATGGCGCCGCCGAAAACGTAGACAAACAACAGCATCATCACAATCGGTGTGACGGTTACCGTGAGAATCGTATCCATGCTGCGGAAAATATGCCGCATCGACCGTCCAAGCATGACGCCCATATCGCTGCAAAAGTAATTTTTTTGTGTTTCCATTTATTTTTCCTCTTTCTTGCCGATGATGGCGAGGAAGATTTCCTCCAGAGTCGGCTGTTTTTCAATATATTCCACCTTTGCAGGCGGGAACAATTTTTTCAAATCGGCGAGCGTGCCATTGGCGATAATTTTGCCCTCATGCAAAATAGCAATCTGGTCGGCAAGCTGCTCGGCTTCTTCTAAATACTGTGTGGTCAGAAACACCGTTGTGCCATTGGCAGCCAGTGCTTTGACCGTCTTCCATACCTCAATGCGCCCTTCAGGATCAAGCCCGGTGGTCGGCTCATCAAGAAAAATGAGCTGCGGTTTGCCTACAAGACTCATAGCAATGTCGAGTCTGCGGCTCATCCCGCCTGAGTAAGTGACTACTCTGCGATCGGCGGCATCAGCCAAGCTGAAGCGGTTCAGTAACTCATCAGCCACCTGACGCGGATTTTCGAGATGCCTTAGTTTGGCGATCATGATCAAATTTTCTCGCCCCGTCAACACCTCGTCCACCGCGGCAAATTGTCCCGTCAGACTGATGGATTGGCGCACTAAACCAGGCCTGGTTGCAACGTCAAAACCATTAACAGAAGCGGTTCCCACATCCTTTTTAAGCAGCGTGGTGAGGATTTTAATAATCGTGGTCTTACCTGCACCATTTGAACCGAGCAGGGCGAAAATGCTGCCCTTTTCAACTTCAAAATCTACCCCTTTTAATACTTGAAGTTTCTTGTAGGCTTTTTGCAGCCCATTAACCTGGATTGCTTTGTTTTGATTACTATTCATTAGATTATCCTTTCGTAGGTTTTGTTTATGAAAATAGGTGCATAAAACCATCATTTTCTCGGTATGTGAGAAAACGCTTTCGTGATTTTCAGTGGGTTAAAGTCTCACTGAATGTGGATTAGCTTTTAGAAAAAAGTGACTGAAATTAGATCGTATTGACGTTGGTCAAATTGGCTTTATATCCTTTTAATAATGCGTAAGTTAATTTATCCATAGTTGCACCATCAAAAATTGCTTTTCTGGGATCTGAATTTTTGAAATTGACGTTTTGAATGACAGCATTCTTGAATGAGGTTCCGTTTAAATCAGACCCATGAAAATTGGTACCAACCAGAGTAACACCCTCAAAACTGGCGCCATTTAAATCCGATCCATTAAATTCTGTGTTTTCAACGTTGGCGTTTCTGAAACTTGTATTTCTCAAATCGGACCCTTTGAACACCGCTTCAGTTAAATTAGCGCCATCAAATTTGACATTTCTCAAATCCATGCCTTTAAAGGATCCGTTGGATAATTCTGCTCCGCTAAAATCCGCCCCTTTTAATGAACTATTATCGAACTTACTGCTTTGCGCGACCACACCGCGTAAATCTGAATTACTCATATCCAGGTTGGAATAATCTTTATTGATAATTTGATGAAGTGATTTAGTCTTTGCTGCGATGCTGTCAACGATCTCACCAATATCGCCGATGGATTCAATGGTCATTTTGAAGGCAATCTCTTCATCATGACCTTCGTTTACCAGGTCGTTGAAACGGTCTTGCAGATTAATTGAAATCTCATCCTTCAATTCTCTTACCGTCTTCACATCTTCGTATTGTGAGAAAATACCTCTTAAGTAATTTTCAATTCTTTCATTCATGATTTTTTATCCTTATATTTATAGAAGTTGATCCAGAATACGTTTGGCGTATTCCCAATTCGCTTTATTCTCTGCGTAAAGCGTTTTCCCTTTTTCACTGACTCGGTAGTACTTCCGCCGGCCACCCTGGGTTTCATCGCCCCAATAAGAAGTGATGCCGCCGTCGCCTTCGAGCCGTTTCAAGCTGGAATACATGGTGGCTTCTTTCAGTTCATATTCGCCAAGCGAATTTGAACTGATTAGTTTGGATATCTCATACCCATATTTATCGCCATCCATGAGCAGCTTGAGGATCATCGTGTCTGTGTGACCTCTGAGCAAATCTGAAGAAATTTTATTATCAATCATGCTGCCTCCTGTATGTTTAATTTATACATCATATTACTATGTCTGTCAATGTACTATTTTCATCATAATACTATTCCCGTAACACCAGTTACTCGTCTCATAAAAAAATGGATGTGCTTGTCCATCGTGATAGACGTATAATACTGACTAATGAAAAAAATATTGGTCATTGATGACGATACCCTCATGCGGCGCAGCATGGCTTATAACCTCGAACAAGCCGGCTACAAAGCATTTACTGCTGCCAATGCGGAAGATGGTCTTGAAATCATCCGCAACGCGCCCCCCGACCTAGTCTTGCTGGATATCGGCCTCCCCGAGATGGATGGCCTCGACGCCATCAAACAGATCAAATCCATATCTCCCATCCCTGTCATCTTTGTCACCGCCCGCCGCCGTGAACTGGATGAAGTTGTCGGGCTTGAACTCGGCGCTGACGATTACATCACCAAACCCTTTGACCATGACGTGCTGCTTGCCCATATCAAAGCTGTGCTGCGCCGTTCTTCACCGGCTGCAGAGCTGGCTGCCACCATGCCCATTCAAGCCGGCACACTCTATATGGACCCCATCACACACACCGCCAAACTGACTGATAAAATACTCGAGTTGAGTCCGCGTGAATTTGACCTGCTTTATCTGCTCGCACGTGACCGCAATCAGGTAAAATCCACCTCGGAGATTCTTTCTCAGGTTTGGGGTGCGGAGTATTATGGCGAACCCCAGGTGGTTTATGTGCACATCCGCTGGCTGCGCCAGAAGCTTGAAGTTGATCCCAACCATCCTTCCTTGATTCTCACAGTTCGCGGAGTGGGTTACAAATTTTCTGGAGGCGAATAATGTTTCGCACAATTCAACGCAGAATGATCTTCGGTCAACTCCTCGTTTTATTACTCGTATTACCGCTGATGGGTGTTCTTTTGATATTCGGCATTGAAAGCCGCTTCTTGATCCCCAAGTTCGCCAATACCCTGCTGGGAGACGCAAGGCTGCTTTCTGAGATCAGCAGTGCAGAATATGAGCTTTGGGGCAATCCTTTCCTTATCGAAAAGTTGATCTCCCGGGTTCAATTGGATCCATCCATTAAGGTCATGTTCCTTGATTCTGCTGGCAGACCTTTATACTCTTCTGATCCCGCTGATTATTCAAACCCGGTGGCTATCAATTCCAACGGTATCATTAGCGCCCAAAATGGTCATGAAATCGCCTTGACCTCCTATTCCATCATCCGCATCAAAGATACTTATGTAGATGTTTATGAACCGGTTTTGGATTCAAGCAATTCAATTATCGGCATCGTCAGGCTGACTTACCGGGTGGAATCACTGTATCAAATTTTTGATCAACTGCGTTGGCAAATCGTGCTTGTGGTGCTAATAGGACTGGTCATCAGTGCGCTCATCAGCGCATGGATGGCTATGCGAATTAGCCGCCCGATCACAAAAGTGACCAGGGCCATCTACGATCTGGCGGTTGGCCGCAGTCATGTGCCCCTTGAAGAAACCGGTCCCGATGAATTGCAGTCTCAGGCTCAGGCTGTCAACTTTCTGGTCGCCGAACTGGATACCCACGAAAAATCCAGGCGCCAGTTGCTGGCCAACCTGGTGCATGAACTGGGGCGTCCGCTGGGTTCCATCCGCTCCGCCATCCACGCGCTTGAGACAGGCGCAGATAAAGACCCCTCCCTATACAAAGACCTCACCTCTGGCATGGATGGCGAAACGCTACGCCTTCAACATTTGCTGAATGATCTCTCGCATCTCTACGACCAATCCGTCGGCGCCCTGGAACTTGATGTTCAAACCGTGGATATTCAACAATGGCTGCCGGGTGTGCTGCGCTCCTGGCAGCTTCTCGCTCAAGAAAAGAGTCTCTCCTGGAGCGAACACATCAGTCCCGATTGTTCAACCATCAAAATGGACCCTGACCGTATGGCTCAGGTGGTGGGCAATTTATTGAGCAATGCTGTCAAATACACCAAACCGGGCGGCAGCATCAATGTTGCCGCAGACATTGACAACGAAAAATTCCATCTCTCCATTCAAGATAGCGGTGTCGGCATTCAACCTGATGAGATCAAAAAAGTGTTCCTGCCCTTCTTTAGAGGGAAACAAGGCCGCCGCATCAAACAGGGCATGGGGTTGGGGCTATCCATTGCCAGAGATTTGACCGAAGCGCACGGTGGCACACTTGATGTCACTTCCCATCCCAATGGCGGCAGTATCTTCGAGGTTTGGCTTCCCTTGAATTCGGAGGATTCATAAGAGAATTAAACTTTTACTCTACAATTTCGCATTTCGAATCCAAACCATGCCACAAAGAATCCCCTATTTGCGGGGATTCTTTTCAATCACTCCTTAATGTCGCCTTAAGCATGCGATAAACTCGCGATAAAGACTAACCACTGTTGAAAATGGTATCCTCCATATAACATTATTGGAGGTAACCTATGAGCACTAAAAAAATATCTGCACTTTCCATCATTCTTATTCTGGCGATTTCACTCTCCGCCTGCAGCACAATCACTGCGAATCCAACCTTAACCGCCCCGACTCAAACGGTTGAAACCGAACAGCCTCAAGAAGAAGCTTCACCCGCCACTGAATCCAGCCCCATCTTGGGATCACTTTCAGCCTATCAGACGGCGCTTGAGGGCATTTATACCAGGGTCAATCCCTCGGTAGTCAATATTCAGGTGACTGAGAATGTACAAGTTTCCAACTCAACCACTAAAAATCCGTTTGGCAACATTCCAGGATTCGAATTCAACTTTGGCTCACCCTCAACCCCCGACCAACAAGAGTCAACCCAGGTTCAACAGTCGCTAGGCTCCGGTTTTGTATGGAACGAAGACGGATACATCGTGACCAACAACCATGTCGTCGCAGATGCCGATAAGATTCAGGTGAAATTCTCTGACGGCACCATCGCCAATGCCAAAGTGGTTGGCACGGACGTCAACAGCGATCTGGCTGTCATCCAACTCGTGGATTATTCTGGGCCGCTTCAACCGATTACATCATCCGATTCATCAGAGGTCAAAGTTGGGCAAGTGGCGATCGCCATCGGTAATCCGTATGGACTGGAAAACACTATGACTGTTGGTATTGTCAGTGCCGTGGGTCGATCGCTGCCAACAGATCAAACCTCGTCAACCTCTTACACCATCCCTGATGTCATCCAGACCGATGCCCCCATCAACCCTGGCAATTCTGGCGGTGTTTTGGTCAACGATCAGGGAGAATTAATCGGTGTGACCGCAGCCATCGAATCTTCCACCGGTTCCAATGCCGGCATCGGCTTCGCCATTCCCTCCAGCACTGTCCACAGAGTCGTGCCAGAGCTGATCAAATCAGGCAAGTATGAACATCCCTACCTCGGGTTGACCGGCACCACACTGACCCCTGACCTTTCAACAGCCATGGATCTAGACTCAGAATTGCGCGGCGTATTAGTGGTCGCGGTTGCCAATGACACTCCTGCTGACAAAGCCGGATTGATCGGCAGCAGTAAAATAGTCACTATTGATGGTAGTTCCGCACAAATCGGCGGAGACATCATTACCGCCATCGACGGACAATCACTCACTTCGATGGAAGACCTGATCTCTTATCTGGCAAGCCATACCAAAGTCGGACAATCTATTAAACTTACCATCCTGCGTGATGGCTCCGAGAAAACTCTTGAAGCAACCGTGGCCGCCAGACCAGGCAGCGTTGAACAAACTGCAGTCCAGAATAATCAATCCTCAGAAGAAAACGCCTCCACATCCGCGTGGATGGGAATTTCTGTCACCTCAATGAACTCTGCCCTCGCGCAAGCAATGGGGCTGCCCGAAGATCAAAAAGGGCTTCTTTTACAGCAATTGGTCTCCGGCGGACCTGCCGATCTTGCCGGATTGATCGGCAGCTACAAACCGGTCATCATCAACGGCAAACGAGTGCTTATTGGCGGTGATATTATTACTGCCATTGAGAATCAACCCGTCTCTGCCGCGGATGAATTACAGCAAGCTATTTCTGAAAAATCACCTGGTGACCAATTATCACTTACCATCTTACGTGATGGCAATGAAACGACCATAGTCGTTATCCTGGCTGAAAAACCAACCAGTTAACACTTCTTCCTTCCTATAGCTAGAAAAAACTGCAACAGGTCCCACCGATGGGCCTGTTGTAGTTTAATCATCTTTATAATTTGCGAACAACAAAAACGTCAAAACTCAGAAGTGCTGGTTCTAAATAATTACGGTATGATTGGGTTATACAAATAGGAGTTAATATGTCTGAGAATAATCAAATTCGAAAAGTTGTTAATTCCATCGAACCACAGAGTGTCATGGAAGGTGCCGGTGTCAAACTGCGCCGCTCCATTGCCACCCGTCAAGTAGACTATGTCGATCCCTTTCTGCTCTTCGACCATTTCGGCTCACACGACCCCGCGGATTATATGGCCGGGTTCCCCATGCATCCCCACCGCGGCATCGAAACCGTCACCTATATGCAAGCCGGGTCGGTGCGCCACACCGATAGTCTTGGCAATTCAGGTGTCATCTCCGCCGGCGACCTGCAGTGGATGACCGCTGGCAGCGGCATCATGCACGAAGAAATGCCCCAGCAGGGCGCTGATGGTCATATGGAAGGTTTTCAGCTTTGGGTTAACCTGCCAGCCAAATTAAAAATGAGCCCTCCGCGCTATCAAGAAATTCAGGCGGATTCTATTCCCGAAACCAAGCCTGAACCAGGCATCCGGGTAAAAGTGATCGCCGGCGAATTCGCTGGCCAGCGCGGACCGGCGACAGAAATTGCTGCCGACCCCACCTATCTGGATGTGGCGCTTGACCCTGGCGTCACCTTCACCACACACATAGCGTCTGACCATACCGCCTTTGGTTATCTCTACTTCGGAGATGGCGACTTTGGCGGCACTTTTGCTTCAGCCACCAAACTGCTTATTTTTGGCGAAGGAGAGTCCATTCAGGTAACAGCAGACAAAATCGGAGCGAAATTTTTATTGATATCTGGTAAACCCCTGGGTGAACCCATCGCGCGACACGGCCCCTTCGTAATGAACACTCAACAAGAGATCATGGAAGCACTTAAAGACCTCCGTGAAGGCACCTTTATCAAACAAAGCTAATGAACGAATAAAAATGATCCCCGGTTTCAACAATGAACCGGGGATATGCAAAACGATGGCAACATCCATTAATCAAGCCATTATTATTTCCATTTCGGTAATCTCAACAACAACCTTACGATTTTTCTGTAAGAGAATCACCAACACCGTAGCAATCAACGCAGAACCCGCCCAAAAAACAAAAGGTGCACCAGCCCAATAAGCTGCCAGGCTGTTGCCAAGCGCAGGTTCCACACTCATGCCGATGCCACCGATGCCGTTGATAATTCCCATGGCTGTTCCGGCATATACATGACCGATCCCGTCAGTTTCAATTACTGATGTAAATAACATGGCCATAAAACCATCACGCATAAAACCTGATAACAAAACAAACACCCAAACCCAGTTACCCTTCGCGATACTTAATAAACTAAATCCCAAGACAGTCATTATGCCAGCAATCACCATGATCTTTTTACGCGAGCCCATCCGATCAGACATCAATGCCAAGGGCAGAACAAAAACCATGCTCACCAGGTTATAAGCGGAAAGGGCGCTGTCAGCTCGAAGACCTTCCCATCCGTTGCCCCGCAGATAAAGTGGCAAATAGCCCATCACCCCTTGAATTGCCCCTGCCATGCAAAACATCACCAGGCCAATCAGCCAAATATTTTTCATTTTAAAAACGTGTTGAATGCTTTTCCCCATGGATACCGATTGCCCCGTTGACGATTTTGGAATTGGAGCCGAACGCGTAAAAAACCAGGGGATGCATAAAATAGCCCCAATCAAGCCGTAGAAAACAAACACATTGCGCCATCCTCCCAACCAGGGAGACAAAATAGATGCGCTGAGAATTGACCCCAAAAAGAAACCAAGCGCCATGGCCATGGTCACAAATCCATTCGCCAACCCCAACTGCGAATTTGGAAACCACTGTCCAATAGTCTTGAGACCATTTAAAAACACAAAGGGCATAAAGGCGCCAACCAACACTACAGAAACCAATAGAAAGCCATAATCAGGTGATAAACCCCTGATAGCCCCCAACAATCCAACCAGCAAGGTGCTGACCAGCATCATTTTCTTGGGTCCAAACTTGTCTCCCAATGACCCGCCGAATAGACTAGTGAAGATGGCTGGCAGCGAACCGATCCCCCATAAGACTCCTATTTGCACCACATTTAAATTCAATTCTTGTGCGATCTCGTTTGAAAGCACTGACAAAGCCATCGACGGCATAGCCAGGATGACAATATTTGTGATCAAAATGAGGCATAACAGATACCACTTATACTTACTATTATGTGTTTCCATTTATTCTTTCTGTAAATTACCAGGGATAATAATTGCGTTTTCCAATAATATCATGTTAAGGCGGGCAGTTAAAGAAACGGAAATTTTTTAAAGGTAAATAGGCAAATAAATCATGCACAAATTGCTTTTGAATTTTTCTGGTTATTGTCAATTCTGTAAATCTCAAAAAATGATTTTTGTTTTCAATGATAGGCAAAACTCAGCAGGGTAATCGCATTTGGTATGATTATCCATTTATATTTAACAAATGAGCGTTTATACTGCGACGAGACGGTTTTTGTAACTCTCTCTCTGTATTGGCGCAATATGCCAGAGAGGCTGCCTGTGAAATCATGGCAGCCTCTCTTTATATCCAATTTAAGTGTTAGCCTAGATAGAAATAACCAAAATTAACAGTATGAGATTTAGGCACACCGATGATCACGGTTGTGGCCGGGGTTCGAGCTGTAAACGACGCAGGCGCAGGAGAGACATCCACACAATACGTGCCAGCAGAAAGGCCTCCAAAATTATAGCGCCCATCAGCACCAGTGTTGGTAGAAGCAATCTCACCTCCTCCGGAACCACAGCTGCCACTGTAGAGGTGTACAGTAGCTCCGCTCAATGGAAAATCTCCAACTTGATAAGCAAGGTCACCATTTCCATCCCTAAAAACGATACCTGTAATATTGGAGGGTACGGGGATGGGGGTAGCAGTAAAGGTTGGTATGGGTGTGAATGTGGGTGTGGGCGTTGCAGGTAATGGGCAAATTCCAGGTTCATTACCCTTGGGCGTGAATCCGACAGCCCAACGGCATGTGTTGTCTACCAAAGCCAATGCTTTAAGCGGGTAATGTTGGGAATCTATAAGTGGTGAACCTGCTTCCGCGTGTGTAAAGTGGTCATTATAATCAAACAAGGAAGGTTCCATAACGCCTAAATCAGTCCATGCACCCCAGAGGTATCCCGTATCATTATTGATTGCGCTTGGTTTAAATGCGATTTGAACCTCGTTAATGTCGCCAGGAGAACGTCTTGCCCAAGCCAGATCGGCGTCACTGCCTAAGCCTTGGTCGAAGAGCAAATTATCATAACCATCGCCCAGTTGGGGGATATCTGCTGTTAGCGGAGTGCGGCTGCCGACATCATTATTTGTATCCTGCCAGACTTTGACACGATCTGTGCTCCAGCTACTGTCAGGTTGTCCTGCCTGAATGAGCACATCTCCCCGTCCATCAGAATTCAGATCCACCTCCAAACCGTAAAAACCGCGCATCTCATTCTCTGGACTCGGCCCCTTTACATTGATTACGACATAAACCCAATCGCTGGTGCTATTCAAAACAGCTTTTTGGATATCTAGATCAGGGTAATAAACCATGTCGTTGGCTGTAAAAGGACGTTCGAATAAACCGATATTGAACAATTCCCCTCCTCGAGCACGGTTTTCACCTGCCGATTTTGATGAATCAGAATCCATCATTGCACTCTGGGTTCCTCCGGGAGGGTCTCCTGGAACCATTTTATGTTCGATTGTTGCGGTGGGTTCCATAGTATCGGTTGGCTGAGGTGTTATGGTTTCCTCCAGAACTGGTGCCGGAGTTTCAATCTGCAGCACAGCAGTTTGGGTTTGTGCGATGCTCGTATTTACTGCTGCAAAAGTTTGCGTTATAGCCTCGCTTTGATCGCCGACGCTGCTGCCTGTGGGCAAGTTGCAGGATGATATCATCATCATCCCAATTAATACACAACACCAAAAAGGACTAAAGAACAAGTAATGTTTCTTCATGATCCCTCCATCCTAACAATTGTTTATGAATGTATTTTGGGCTTTGTGACGTAATTGCGATGATCAATTCTCGCAGATAACATATTTATTCCGCAATTCATATGTCTGCTTACTTTTGACAACTGATTCACTTGAGCAAGAGTAAAGAAACAGCTCAATAAATTAATTTTAGCATTTTTCACATCGTTTGCATTAGATTTTTCGAATCCATTTTGAAAAGACTTTAGCATTTTTAGAAAACTTTCGATCAATTCATGGATAATTATGAACTAAAATAAACACATAACACAAACCACAGGAGTCCAAAAATGTCCGATCCCAGGATCGTCAAATACGCGGATGTGCTCGTCAATTATTCGGTCAAGACCCAACCCGGCGACTGGGTACACATCCAGGCTGGCAGACTGAGCACCCCCCTCGTGCGCGAAATCGTCGATCAAGTCGTTAAAGCTGGCGCCCATCCCACCTACGCCCTCACCTCAGACGAAATCACAGATGCCCTGTTCAAGAATGCCACCCCCGAACAATTAAACTGGTGCGCCCCCACCGACATGCAGATGATCAAACAGGCCAACGCCGCCATTTTCATCGCCGCACCCGAAAACTCCCGCGCCCTCAACGCCGTGGATCCCATCTTGCAGCAAGCCCGCCAAAAAGGCTGGCGCAAGTGGTACGAGATCTACATGAAGCGCTCCGCCGACCACAGCCTGCGCTGGACCATGGCCAACTTTCCCACCCCCTCCCTCGCCCAGGATGCCGACATGAGCCTGGCAGACTATGAAGATTTCGTCTTTAAAGCAACTTTCGTAGATCAGCCTGACCCTGTCAAAGCTTGGCAAAAAGTGCATGACGACCAACAGAAGCTGGTTGATTTCCTGGCTGGCAAGAAAGAATTCCGCATTAAAGGCCCCAACGCGGATATTGTCATGAGTGTTGAAGGCCGCGCTTTCATAAACTCGGATGGCGACAAGAACATGCCCAGCGGCGAGGTTTTCACCAGCCCGGTCGAGAACTCCGCCACAGGTTGGGTTAACTTCACCTTTCCCGCCGTCCACCTGGGTCGCGAAGTAGAAGGTGTGCACATGGAATTCAAGAACGGCAAGGCGGTCAAAGCCACTGCCGCCAAGAACGAAGACTTCCTCAACAAAATGCTGGATGTAGATAAAGGAGCGCGCGTCCTTGGCGAGCTCGGCTTGGGTACCAACTACGGCATAGACCGCTTCACCAAAGACATCCTCTTTGATGAGAAGATTGGAGGTTCCTTCCATCTGGCGGTCGGCGCTGGCTTTGAAGAATGCGGCGGCAAAAACGTCTCAAGTTTGCACTGGGATTTTATCTGCGACGCCCGTAAGGAAACGGAGATGTTTGCCGATGGCAAACTCATTTATCAAAACGGAAGATTTATTGTTTAGGCTCAAATGAAGAAAAGTATTGATATTAACAAACATTGACTTGTAAGTGTAAATTTTATTTTTTTCGACAAAACCAAGTATTAATCGTTGACATAATAACAATTATGATGTAATATAAGGCATGATATAAGACATCATTTGGAGGAAATATGAATGGAAGATATTCATTAAACTTGCCTGTTGATTTAAAACAGGAAGCTGAACAAATAGCTGAACAACAAAAAATTTCTCTTAATCAATTAATCCTTTGGTCATTAACCGAAAAAGTAACTTCATTAAAAGGAAATTTGAATGACCCTGAATTTCCTTCCATTTCATACAAGAGAGATTCAACTAATCAACTTATTCCTATTGTTAGAGGAAAAGGAATTCGAGTGCAAACCATTGTGATTGCGTCAAAACAATGGAAAGAAACCGTTTCTGATATTTGCAAGCAATACGACCTTTCTAAAAAGATGGTTGATGATGCTTTAGGTTTTTATTCTGCACACAAGAAAATGGTGGATGCTTTGATTGCTGATAACGAATTACTAGAGAATAAACTTGGCTAATTTAAAACTCCATTTAGATATGGATACATCCAGAAAAGATTTATATAAGGCATTGTTGGATAAGGGTTATGATGTCACTAGAACGCCAAATAAAGAAATTCCAGAAGATGCCAGTGATGAAATCCAACTCTTATGGGCAACTTCGCACCAGCGTATCATTTTTACTTTTAATATCAAAGATTATATTAATTTATCCAAAAAGCATCCATTTCATGCTGGAATACTATTGGCAAATCAAAGTACGACCAATATCAGTCAGCTAATTCAAGTGTTATGCAAAATATTAGATGACACAATCGATGACCCTTGGATTGGACAGATTCGGTGGATTAGGGATTGGCAAAAATAATAATAACAAAATAAACAATTATGCAAATTTTAAATTACACCGACATTAAAATCAATTCTTTTCTTCATAAGAGCCATTGTTTTACACCAATCGATGGAGACAAAATGAAACCTGCATTGCTGGTTATTGATGTTCAGAAACAGTTTTATAATGAAGACCCCGACACTGCCAAATCACTTGAAAGCGCAGTCAATTATTTCATCGTCCCCACCATCAGACTTTTCCATGAGAAAAAATTGCCGATCGTATTTATTCAGCACATGGAAAGAGAAGATGGCCTTGTGCCAGGCGCTGAAGGCTTCGAGTTGCCGGAAGCCCTCGATGTTCAAGCTGGTGATCTACGCATTACCAAGACCTACAACAACGCGTTCAACAAGACTGATTTACACGAAAAGCTCAAAACCCTGGGCGTTGATACCCTGATCGTTACAGGCTATTGCGCAGAGTGGTGCATCCTCTCCACCATTCGCGGCGCCTGGGATCTTGACCTGAAAGCCATCGTCCTGTTGGGCTCTATTGCCAGCGGATCGAAAGAAAGCATCTCCTTCGTTGAAAACAACCATTCGTCAGTATCATTAGGCGCGTTGCAAACCTTTATCAAAGCTTTACCTTAATCTGTTTGCTGATTCGAATCCCCAAAAAAGGGATTCGAATCTTTTCTCTGACACTTGTTTGGACTCACAAATTTTCACACACATGTAACAATTTATCAAAAACAAAAAATTGACCATTTGACAATTTTGAAGTAATATTTTGATGAATAACATCAACATTGTATTATTCACGGAAGGAGCAATAATGTCGCTGTTCAAGAATTTAAATGTTGTCGCGTATTATGTAACTGATTGGGAGAAAGCGAAGAAATTCTATCAAGATACGCTTGAATGGCCTGTCGTTTTCTCAAGTGACGAAGCAGGCTGGGTTGAATTTGGCCATGAGAATGAAACCCACATCTCAATTGAACGTTGGGATGGCCCAGAGCCCGCTCCACCCAAAATCGGTGGTGCCACCGTCGTTTTCACTGTGGATGATGCCATTGAAACCACAAAAAAATTACGTGCTCGTGGCGTCCGTTGTGAAGATGCGATTACAGTGCCGGGCATGGTTTGTTATGGCACTTTTTATGACCTTGAGGGTAATCGACTACAGTTTGCCTCAAATGTCACGGAATAACCCTTTTATCATAGATGCCGAATCCTTTATTGGGATTCGGCATCTTGCTCTTTCAATAACTATTATTCACTCCTGAATCACGGAAGTCTCAATCTTATCATCCATGTGCCGGCTGGTTCTTGTTCCACCTTTGAATAGACACCAGTCAAATGAATCCAGGTGTTGCCTGGCTGCAGATGGAAGGGGTTTCCCTCAGCGTCAAAAAACTGAATGGGTGTATCCCAACCGGTTTTGTAAAAGACATCATAAAGCATACCATCACGGCAGATCAGCGCACGACCTTTTGTTGCGACTATTTCATATTCATGGATAGAATCGGTGTCCCCATTCAATACATTTAACTTTGCAAAGATCGTGATCACGTTTGAAGTGGCTAACTGCTCATCGTTATTACGATCAACCAGAGGGATCATCCGTGAATCACCGTTGCTGTCCACTTCATCTATCCAATGCATGTACTTCTTGGTAGCAGGATCGTAAATCCACTGGTGGTTAATATTCTTGCCATAGCGCATGGTAAATTGATTCGCGGGAACTCCTCCCGAGGGCGCAATAGTGGCAAAAGCCATACCATCCAGGTTGGGTTTATCATTGGTCGCGTAATCTTTGGAGGCATAATATGCTGTCATCTCGGCGGTATTGCCAAACACACTGGTCTCTGTGTTCGGCCCATCGTCACAAATGGCTTTAAATTGATCATTACAATGCTCGGCATTGACTACCCTGCCGCCCAGTGTACCCAAAAACCTGTCCAATTCGGGTTTCCAGGCGGAGATAATGCCGATAATGCTCTGATACATCTGAGTCAGCGGAATATCTACATATCTTCCTGAACGCATCGTGCCTACTCTGCTGTCATCTTTGCCGTAATAAAGCGCAACGAAACGATCAAGACCATTGCCAATGTAATAATCAAACACAATATCCGCGTTGGTTAACCCGGCATGTGGGCGTCCGCCAGCTTGATTCGCCACTTTCATCATCACTGGTCTGCGATCAAGAATCGCTGGATCTTCCACTTCCAGACCGGTGAGTGGATTAATATTTGGCGGAAAGTTGGTCGGCCCATAAACCACGGTTACCGGTGTGGGTGATGCTGTCGGTGTTGCTGTGCTGGTCGCCGTCGGTATTGGCGTAAGGGTTGGCGCAGCCGTAAGCGTAAGCGCTACAGCCGCCTGCATTGTCTGCTCGGTAGTCACTGGGTCAGGGGTTGCGGTCTGGCAAGCACTCAGACCAAAGATAATCACAAACAGAACCGCGATTATTTTTTGTGAAAGGTGTTTAGGCATGAATACACTCCTGTATGCTAAAGCGCCTTATATATCAACGCATTCAGGATTATAACCTTAATAATGCGTCTTTCGTCAAGGGATAATCGAGTAGGGAGCGGCGATTAACCGCCCCCTCTCACACCACCGGACATGCGGGTCCGCATCCGGCGGTTCATCAAGCAATACGCAGTTCTTGATACCGACTTCTAATACTTTTCAGCCCTAAGTTATGAAAATATCCAT
>CAKMKJ010000036.1 GCA_927443345.1 uncultured Anaerolineaceae bacterium
TTCCATGACCAGCGCCAGCACGTAGATGACAATAATTGCAACCAGCGAAGATGTGGTCTGCAGCATGCCAGCCGCGCTGTTGAGAATGGTATCCATCACACCGCCGGATGTGACAATAAATTTGATGCTGGCCGCCATAAGGATAAGGGGGATACCAGGCGCCAAGCCGCTGATTCCCTCAAGCATGGCTTTGCCAATCAGTTTGCCCTTGGCGCCAGAAATAATACCTGAAAGCAGTCCGCCGACAAAGAAAAGCACACCCACCAACGGCAAGGCATAGTCTGCCAAAAATTGGATTTTTGAACTGCCAAACAAGGTCAGGATGATTAATAAAACGAAAAAGCCAAAAGTAAGACCTGCCAGACCCAGTCTGCCTCCACCAGCCGCCATGCCATCGAGGTCAAGTTTGGCATACCGTTTGCGCTCAGCTTGATCTTCTTTGAAGATATAAGAAGCCTCAGGGTTGCGGTCAATTTTCTTGGCATAAGAGACTAAAAACCAGATCAAAACAAGATAGACCACGATAAAAATGGGGATGCGAAATTCCCAACCAGAAAAAGCAGGCAAGCCTGCCAGTTTTTGCGCCACCCCAATAGTGAAGGGGTTGGTAATGGCGGCTGAGAAACCCATGTTTGTTGCCAAAATACTCATACCCAGCCCTACCAGTGCATCCCAACCCAGTGAATATGACAACGCAATCATCAGCGGAACGAGCGGCACTATTTCTTCAAACAACCCCAGAAAAGAACCGAGCGACATGAAGAAAAAGCAGATCACGACCAGCAGCAGATACTTCTGCTTGCCAAAAGTCTTTACAATGCGCGCGAGAACAGATTTTAATATGCCGCATTTATCCAATACAGCAAAAGCAGCGCTGACCAAGAGAATAAAAACAATAATTGTGATGATCACCAGGGCGTCCGGTCCACCCAGCACCTCAATGGGGGCTGTCAACCAACGCCAGATGGGATAATCCATGCCGGTGGTAACCTGGTAGGAATCCGGGATGATCACCTCTCGCCCATCGACCAGGGTACGTTCGTAACTGCCGGTGGGGAGCACGCGGGTGAGTACGCCCGCAACGAGCATCAACAAAAGAATGATGAGTGCAGATTGAATAAATGCTTTCTTGCTGATCTGTGCGCCAGCTTTTTCGTCCATGGGTGACCTCTTTATGATGATTGGATTTGAAATAGTGTATAAGCGGTTGGCGTGGTTGTCAACTAAATTTTGAAGTTTGAATAATTGTTACAAATTTATCCTTTATATCTCAAAGTGAATTGTTGATCTTTAGAAAAGTAACACAACACCCAAAGCCAATTTCAAATAAAAAACTCCAAACACTGGTAAGATAATTCAGTTTTAATATCTCATTTTTAGAATGAATTACACTGCATGCCCGAAACTGCACACTCCATATCCATCGCTGGTAAAACCATCCCCTACAAGATCAGGGTATCCACACGCGCCACCAGGCTGCGGATCACCGTCTCGGCTAATGGGGTGACGGTTACGCTGCCCAAGGGTGTGCCGCAGCGTGAAGCCGAAACCTTTTTAAAACAAAATGCAGTCTGGCTGAATACGCAATTAGAACGTACCACCAGGTTGACCAAATCCCCCGCCCTGCCCGCGGATGTTATGCTCTGGCACGGCGAAGCCGTGCAGCTTCAACGCATTGAAGAGGCTGATCGAAAATCGCGGGTCAAGGTGGAGGCTGCAAAAGGAAGATTAAGAGTTTACATGCCTGCGGGTTCCAAAGCCTCCACCCGCCTGGCAGCCGAAGCCTGGATGCGCGCCAACGCGCGCGCCGAGATTGAGCAAGTGGTTGTGGAACAGTCCCGCCGCATGAACGCCAAACCAAAAGCTGTCAGTATCCGCGATCAGCGCACCCGTTGGGGAAGCTGTTCAAGCCGGGGCAACCTGGCTTTCAATTGGCGTCTGGTGATGACTCCGCCCAGTGTGTTGGAATATGTGGTGGTACACGAACTTGCTCACATGTTTGAGCTCAACCATTCTAAAAATTTTTGGGACATCGTGGCCAGGTATTTCCCCGAATATCAGAAGGCGCGCTCATGGCTGCGAAAAAATGCATCCGCATTAAGAGTTGAGTAACGCTGGAAACTGAAACCTGCACAAGGTATAATTCTCACCATGGAATTCACTTACTATAAAACCTTCCCATCAGAATTAAAAGAAGAATGGAACCAACTGCTTGCCAAAAGCGCAAATGATGTGCCCTTTCTGCGTTTTGAATACCTTGCAGATTGGTGGCAGACGCGCGGCGGCGGCGAATGGCCGTCAGAGGCAGAGCTGGCGATTCTGGTAGCGCATGAAGGCTCCGAACTGGTCGGCATTGCCCCATTGTTCCTCACAGAGCATGAAGGCCGCAAAAAACTGATGCTGCTCGGCTGCATTGAAATCAGCGACTTTCTCGACCTGATCGTTTCTGCGGATCGCTCGCGCGTGTTTCTAGAAGCTTTGTTAAACTACATCTCAGACCAACTAATGCCGCAAGGGATTCATTCGGTAGATCTATATAACCTGCTTGAAGATTCGCCGACCGTGCAGCAATTATCAGAAGCCAGAAAAGCAGCCGGTTTTGAAGTAAACAAAACGGTTTTGCAGCATGCCCCTTTCATCAGTCTGCCAGGTGATTGGGAGCTTTACCTCGAATCCATCGACAAGAAGCAGCGGCATGAGATCAGACGTAAGATGCGCCGTGCAGCAGAAGCGGATGCCAGCGTGGAGGTATATTTCACTTCTGACCAATCCAATGTTGAAGAAGACACGCAGGCATTTTTGGGCTTGATGGCACAGGACCCCGAAAAAGCGGTTTTTTTGACGCCTGCCATGCGCGAACAATTCAAGATCAGCATTCAACGCGCCTTTGAGAACGGCTGGCTGCAGTTGGCATTCCTCCAGGTTGATGGTGAGAATGCTGCCGCTTATCTTAATATGGATTATCAAAACCGCATTTGGGTCTACAACTCAGGTCTTGACCGCCGTTTCATGGAATATTCACCCGGGTGGGTGCTGCTCGGTCACCTACTGATGTGGGCCAATGAAAACAAGCGCAGCGCTTTTGATTTCTTGCGCGGCAATGAAGACTATAAATACAAGTTTGGCGCAGTGGATCGGTTTGTCTGCCGAGTTACATTATCAAAAAAGATATAAACCCTTAACCACGAAAAATGCGAAATTTACTTAACACACAAAGATTTTTATATGGTCTATCATATCAAGAATATTTTTAAGAATGTTCAATAATTTTTACTAACACATTCCAGTTAGCTTTATTGCAAAAATTATGTGTTAAAAATCGCCTTTAAAAGGCGATTTTTATATTGTTTTTTGTGTATTTAGAATTTTTGGTGTATTTCGTGGTTAAAAAAATATTTACAACTCTTTTTGAGACCAGCGCACCATAACGCGATAGATGGTATCCGCCATCTGTTGAAACTCATCGATACCAATGCGTTCATTCACACCATGGATACGGTCTAAATCTTCTTCATTGACCACCATGGGGATGAAGCGGTAAACACAATCGCTGATCTCGCAGAAGTTGCGTGAATCCGTGCCACCCAGCATGATATAAGGCGCAACAGCAGACCCAGGCCAAATCTCGCCAATCACAGAGGCGATATGACGGTAAGCGTTGCCATCCACGGGTGAAAGCGGTGAGGCTTCCCAGGCTTTTTGATCCATGGGCTCAAAGGTGACACGCTTGTCTTTGATCACAAAGCGAATATACTCGCAAACATCTGCGATGGATTGTCCGGGCAGGATGCGGAAGTTGACTACAGCTTCAGCAACAGACGGCAGCATATTATCTTTCACACCACTGTGAAAAAGGGTGGGCGCTGTGGTCGTGCGGATGGTGGCATCCGTTTCACCTTTGGCAGACAATATCTTAGCGATGATACCGCCAAACAACCAGAGATTGGCAAAAGCCATTTGCATCATTGGAGAGGCTGCACCGCCCAACCCCTGGAACATGGGTTTGACCATGCGCACATCCGTTGGAAAACGATTATTTTCAAGCCGGTTGATAGCCCGAGAGAGAATTCCAATAGCAGTTTCTTTTGGAGGAGTGGAGGAATGTGCGCCTGTGGCCTGGACGGTGAATTTGAGGGAGAGGTAACCTTTTTCCGAAATACCAATCGTGGCGACATAGCCCTTAACACCTGGAATGATGCCATCATAAACAGCACCACCTTCATCAATTACTGCCTCAACACGAACACCCTTTCCTTTCAGATGTTTGACCACGGCCATTGCGCCAGTGCCCAATACTTCCTCGTTATGGCTGAAAGTGAGAATGATGGTGCGGTCGGGTTTAAATTTTGCCGCCAACAAAGCTTCAACAGATTCAAAAACCGAGATCATCTGGCACTTAATATCCATAGTGCCGCGACCCCAGATGAACCCGTCAGCAATTTTTCCTGAAAATGGCGGATAGGTCCATTGATCGAGAGTATATTCATCCGCGGGCACCACATCTTGATGAGCCATAAAAACCACAGGGTTCAGCGATGGTTCTTTGCCTTCCCAAGTAAAGATCATGGTGTGCCCGTCCACAAGTTCTTTCTGAAGATTCTTATGGGTAAGTGGATAAGTCTTGGCCAACAAGGCTTGCATCGTTTCGAAATTTTCTATGACATCTTCTTTGGCATCTTCGTGAGAGATGGTTTGGATCTTGATCACAGACGATAGATGCTCCGCTAACACTTGTGGATCTTGAGCAAACCTGGGTACACCGTATTTAAATGGAATGGTAATGGAATCAGACTTTCTTGCAAATAACAGGGTTTTGATCAGAATAAATGCCAAAACAAAAAGAATAAAAGCGATAATGATCACAACAATATTGGTTGGAGACATGTTTCACCTCGGATTAAAAATGAAGTCACTTGAAATAACATATCAAGCGATCGCGTTAACACTTACATTAGGATTATAGCATCAGGAAATAGAAACGGCCATGCGTCTGCTTTAAATGCGAATGATGAAGAAAATCAGACGCATGGCTAATGGTGTTATGACATCAATTCCATGCCCATTCTGAAGTTTTCCATACCAGCGATCAATGCTTCTTTATCGCTCACAACAGTTTTAATTACATCAATAATGGATATGACCCCGACCACTTTACCGTCTTTGACCACAGGCAAATGGCGAAAATGTTTATCTATCATTTGCGCCATACAAGCTTCAGCAGATTGGTCCGGACTGACAAAATAGACCTGTCGAGTCATCACATCTTGTAATGCTGTCGTCTCAGGATTTCCCTTCAAGGTGCCTTTTCTGGCGTAATCACGCTCAGTAAAAATACCAAGAAGTTTTTCACCTTCCATAATCAAAACCGCCCCAACATCTTTATCCGCCATCAATTTAAGAGCATCATGAATGGTTTTCTCAGGAGACAATGAAAATATCACTTTGCCTTTATCATCTAACATCGATTCTACGGTTGCCATGTTTCCTCCAAAAAATTTATATATACTTATCATATTGCATTTGGTATAAATAATCAATCGATTTTTGGTCATAATTACCATAATTATCAAAAAGCAAGGATAATAATCATGAAATATCCAGACGCTGAATCACTGATTCAAAAATATAAACTAACTGCTTATATCATTCACCGCCAAACAGAAGGCATTACTAACGAAGAGAGTATCATCCAACCGCCTGTTAGAGGCAACTGTATGAACTGGATTCTTGGTCATATCCTCAATGACCGAAATCTCGTCTTGTCTCTTCTAGGAGAAGAATTAGTTTTTGATAAAGCGGAAGCCGAACGTTATCAACGTGATTCTGAACCGGTAAGCAGATTGGAAGAAGGTCTTCTATTTGAAAAACTGCTTGAAAAATTTGATCTCTCACAAAAGCGGATTGTTTCAGGCTTGCGATCCATAACATCAGAAAGGCAGGCTGAAATTGACCAGGTCGGAACCCGAAAGGAAGAAGTCGGCGCTCTCATTTCATTTATCCACTGGCACGAAACCTATCACACCGGGCAATTTGAGTTGTTAAGACAGTTGGCTGGTAAAAACGATAAGGTCATCTAATCCTCAAGTACGTGTAAAGTAGAAGGCTTTTCCGTTAGTGTTGAGCTTCCAGTTAAAGGTTGTGCTTATTCGCGCCTGGCAGAATAGCGCGGACCGCACCACATTCACCGGCTCAAAAAAGGTGATTGATGCTTGTGTTGGAAGAAGCTACATCTCCTGAATGGGTTATGTCTGGGGAGAAATTCTTGATATGAATTCGCCAACCAGAATTGTGTAAACCTGGCGGAACACAGAGTTTTCAGTTGCAGACGCAGATTTCAAACTGCAAATTTTACTAGAACTAATTCCCGAGAAACACTGTTAACCATCAAGCACTCCAATGTCCTTGATGGACAATGGGATATGTACCAAGACGGCTGGAAGGAATATTATTCCAGACTCATGTTGGAATATTTAGGCTACGAATTATTCCATTTCTTGATCAATATTCGCATAGAACTTCTGAGTATCTATATTCTATGAACATTTAAGGAAGGCGTAGAGTTATTTAGAATAGATGTTTGTATAATCATAAAAACGATTCATATTCATTATTGGGAGGTTGAAGTGAAAAGACCCTTAGTTTCGATTTCAGTTATGATGATTTTCGCAATGCTGATGACCTCATGCGGATTTACAATCCAGGGTAACACACCCGCATTGGATGAAAACGCTATTAATACTGCAGTTGCCCAAACACTGGCGGTCAGCGGAGGAAGTTCTGCAACCAGAACACCGCAAGCTGAAGCACCCACTGCGGCTCAACCCTCCATCACCCCTCAGCCGCTGGCAACGGTGGCACAATTACCTTCTCCAACACCAACATCTGACAATTGCAATCTGGCAAAATGGGAGAACGATGTCACCATTCCAGATGGCAGCGTGTTGGCTCCTGATACGGCGTTTATCAAGACCTGGCGCCTCACCAACACCGGCACCTGCACCTGGAACACCAACTATGCCATTGTTTTCGCTGGCGGCGACCAGATGAGCGCTCCGGCTGCCACCAACTTGCCTGCCAATGTGCCGCCCGGCGCCACCGTGGATGTTTCAGTGCAGATGAAAAGCCCTTCAGCAGACGGAAAGTATGCCGGCAATTTCATGCTGCGCAGTGATACCGGCCTCATTTTTGGCACTGGAGCCTCACATATGGCACCGATTTTTGTCTCCATTGAGGTGGTGAAACTGCAGATCGTAGTCACATTGGTTTTCGGTGGATTTATACCTGTGTTTCCGCTTGAACAATTAGTCTATGACTTTGGCTCTAACTACTGCCTTGCCAACTGGCGCAACGCCTCCGGGGTTGGTTTCCTGGCTTGTCCGGGCGCAAAGACAGACGCTGCCGGGTTCGTCGTGCAGGTGGATTCACCCAAGCTGCAGGATGGCAACACAGTCAACGGCGTTGGTCTGTTTACCCATCCACAGTGGATTGATGGCGGATCAATCGCAGGAACTTATCCGATCCTGGCCGTTGAAAATGGCATGAAATTTAAAACCACACTCGGCTGCGGGTTTGGCGGTGCTGCCTGCGATGCACGCTTTATGCTGCGCTACCGCATTGATGGCGGTGCTTTGCAAGAGCTGGATCGTTGGGATGTAAAATATGGCGATGCACCGCTCAAACTGAATGTTGATCTCTCTTCACTGGCAGGCAAGAATGTTAATTTCGTGCTGCAAGTGGTCACTAATGGTAGTTCGGCTCAAGACTGGGCTTATTGGGTCAACCCGAGGATTGTTAAGTAATTCATCCGGAGCTCGCAGAGAAAATCAGAAACTTAACCACGAAATAACTGAAAACTAAATAAATGTACACCAACGAAGAATAAAAAACGCTACATTTTGCAGGATTTGTGTTTTTGGTTACCATTTTCGTATTTTTTGGTGTACCAACATGTGTCGTAGTAGATAAAGATTTACCACTAATTTAATCATGCTCATTGATGAAAAATAGATTTTCATTCTATTGCACTTTAATTTATTGTTTTCCGTGTATTCGTGGTGCGGTTTGTGCGTCCCCGAGTCGTGATACGGCGAGAGGAATGCTCTTACCAATAACTCTCCAGGGCATCTGGTGCACGTCTGACGCCGCCGACGATGATACGATCATAGCCCCCGGCGAGCAGATCGGGGACGATGTATTCGATGATGCCGCGGGTGACGGGGTCTTCAGCCTGGTTGAAGAGGACGGCCTTTTGCGCGCCAGCGGGGATGTTTTTCAGCCCGCCCAGCGGATGCAGCAGCATGTCACGCACACTCTCGATGGTGATGGTTTGGCCCTCGAGTAAACCGGTGAGCTCGGCGAAAACCCCGGCGCGGAAGACAGTCTGCTCGTTGAGCGGATTGCCCAATGCGGAGGCCCCGACCACAACGATGACTTGTTGCGCCCAGGCGGGGATGGGGGGTTCGTGGCCGCCCGGCGCTTTGAGCGGAATGGAGCGCGAACCGTCCGCCTCGAAGATGAGGTGCACCGCGCTGCGTTCGGCGGCGTGGTGGATCAAGTTCAGCAGGTCTGTTGCGGGGCTGTGCAGGCGGTCATCGTGGGTGACGGCGCCGGTGAGCAGGGTGACTTTTTGCTGCAGCCAGAGGGCTGGATTTATGTCTTTTTCTGTCTCGATGACGCAATGGCGGTCAGCGATGGTGGTTTGGTCGGTGCCGAGGTGGGTCGTGGTGGTGACCCAGGCGGCGCCCTCAACCTGCCGCGCCAGCGCAGCCATGGCGGAGGTTTTGCCGCCTGCCCCGACAATGGCAATGCAGAGAGGAAGTTTGGGATTAAGAGCCTGAAGAAGGTTCATGAGGTTAATTATAGTGGATGTCTGAATTAAGGTCTTTTGAGTTGCTTCTTTTCTGGTTATCACCTGTTTTTCTTAAGATGATTCGTTTTTGTTCCAAAATAAATTGAGAAACAAAGAAAACAAATACTTTTGTGCTTTGAAATGGCGATAATCGCGTGTTTGAGCTGATTCGTTTTGGGTTTGTTTTTATGCACGAATCAAAGTGACTTTCTGAGAGATTTTTAAGATTCAAGATCATGGCAGACCAACCTGAGAAGGATGAAGTTATTAAGGAACGATGCGACAACGAGATAATAGAATATATATTCTATATTAAGTATAGGTCCGTTGTCAAGGGACTTAGTAGACTGGTGCTTTTCTCTAAAGAGGAGACGCCGTTAGGCAAATTGAGTCGCAAACAAACCATCTTCCCTGACTTTATAGGGCGGTTCGTGAACCGCCCCTACGTAAAATTTTCGTGTTTTCCGTGTTTCGCGAACTTTGCGCCAGCGCTTTTTAGGGGTTCGTGGTTAAATAGAATTTCCCCAATTCCCCCTTGACATCATCCTCACTCCGCGTTATATTGTGTATATACGATATACACAGTTCAAGGAGTAAGGCGTTATGGAAATTCTATCGGTTCAAAACCTCAGCAAGCTTTACCCCAAGTTCGACCTTAAAGATGTCTCTTTCAGCCTCGAACAAGGCTTTATTATGGGCTTCATTGGAAGCAACGGCGCCGGCAAGACGACCACGCTGAAATCAATGCTCGGCATGGTGCACAAAGACGGCGGCACGGTGAGCATGCTCGGCATGGATTTCGACCAGCACGAGCTGGAGATCAAGCAGCATCTCGGTTTTATGTTTGGCGGGGTGGATTATTACGCCAAGACGAAGATCCGTTCGATCACCGAAGTAGTGCGCAGGTTCTACCGCGAGTGGGACGATTCGATTTATCAGAAATACATGAAGCGCTTCGCTTTGGATGAGAGCAAACGCCCATCCGAACTTTCAAGCGGCATGCGCATTAAATACTCTTTGGTGCTGGCGCTCTCGCACCGCGCCAAACTGCTGCTGCTGGATGAACCCACCAGCGGGCTAGACCCTGTGGCGCGCGACAACCTGCTGGAGCTCTTCCAGGAGTTTATTGAAGACGGCGAACGAAGCATTCTCTTTTCGACGCACATTACCAGCGACCTCGAAAAATGCGCCGACTATATCACCTACATCGAAAACGGCCGCATCATCGAAAGCCGCACCAAGGATGATCTGCTGCAAGCTTATCGCCTGGTGAAGGGCACAAGCGAACAGCTCGCCCCCGTGCAAGCGCGGCTGATAGCCAACAAAACCCACGCCTATGGTTTCAGCGGCTTGATCAAAACCACCGACCTTGAATCCGCCGATCACCTTGAGATTGAAGCACCCACGCTCGAAGACATTATGATCTACTACGCCAAGAAAGAAGGCTTAAATGAATAACCTGCTCAACAAAGAATTACGCCTGGTCATCCATCCGCTCTATTATCTCACCGCTTTGTTTGGGGCGCTGATCCTGATCCCCAATTGGGTTTATTTCGTGGCATTAATGTACGTTTTGTTCATAGCCTTCCCCAATATCTTTATGAATGCCAAGGCTCAAAACGACACCGGTTTTTCGGTGCTGATGCCCGTGAGAAAAAGGGACGTGGTGAAAGCCCGCGTCATGTCGATGTCCATCCTCGAAATTTTGCAGGTGCTGGTGGCGGCTCTCTTTGTAGCCATTGGGGTATCAATCAATCCGAAAGGCAATTTCTTGATCGACGCCAACCTGGCCTTTCTCGGCTGCGCACTGGTGATGTACGGTCTTTTTAACTTATTCTTCTTTCCGATGTTCTACAAGACCGGTCACAAGGTCGGTCTTCCCCTGCTGGTGTCTTTATCCATCACCTTTGTGTTTTCGAGCATTATTGAAGTACTGGTGGTGATGGTGCCGGCGGTGGCCAAGGTTCTGGACGGAAACACGCCTTCGGCCATGATCAGCCAGATTCCGGTGCTGGCAGCGGGAACAGCTCTCTTTGTTGGGTTGACTTGGCTGGCTTACCACCTGGCCGCAAAAAACTTTGAGAAGATTGATCTTTAGTGTCTATGGAAATTGTCATCTCAAACACCTCAGGCACGCCGATCTATCAGCAGATCTTTGAACAGATCAGCGCACAGATCATCAAGGGTGAATTGCCCAGCGACACGAGCCTGCCTCCGATCAGAACCGTGGCAAAAGAACTGCGCATCAGCGTGATCACGGTCAAGCGCGCCTGGGAAGAACTGGAACATGCCGGCCTGATTTACACCATGGCCGGCAAAGGCTGTTTCGTCGCGCCGCTTCAGCCGAATGCGCTGGATGAAAAACGCAGCCAGTTGGCGGGCGAGAAATTGGCTAAAGACATGGCGTATTACAAGACGCTGGGTCTTTCGCTGGAGGAGATTATCGCGATGTTGAAGAAAGATTATGAGAAATGATGATTAAGTGCTTTTAACCACGAACAACGCGAAATCTTTCTAAAAAAAAGCAAAAAGCAAAAACCACGAAATTTACGAAATACACGAAAAAATTATAGGAAAATCTTCTAGATAAACGGTGGGGCAACGACCCCTCCTAATTGTCAGTGATTACAAAATGGCCCATGGGTCGTTGACCGCACCCTACGACTGAAGAAAGATTATGAGAAATGATGATTAAGTGCTTTTAACCACGAACAACGCGAAGTCTTTCTAAAAAAAGCAAAAACCACGAATTTTACGAAATACACGAAAAAATTATAGGAAAATCTTCTAGAAAAACGGTGGGGCAAAGACCCTCCTAATTGTTGGTGATTACAAAATGGCCCATGGGTCGGTGACCGCACCCTACGACTAATCACAAATCTCAATATTAAAAATATTTAATGTAGAATTAATTCCATATCCCCTCAAGCCAACCGATAATAAACGTGGGGCATTTATCGGTATTCCACAGAATATGTAATCCGGTTATCATTGAATCCACAATTTATTGTTGAGGAGCTGGTATGGATAAGATTGTCAAAGAAATTTATGACGCCGTGGTCAACGGCAATGCCAGCGGGGTAAAAACCAAGGTTCAGGCCGCGCTGGATGCAGGCGTTAATATCGAGTCTCTATTAAATGAGGGCATGATCGCCCCGATGAAAGAGGTCGGAGAGCTCTTTGAAACCGGTGAGTATTTTGTGCCCGAGATGCTGATTGCCGCGCGCGCCATGCAAGCCGGCATGACCCTCATCCGCCCCGTGCTGCTCGCCCAGGACATCAAGCCTGCCGGCAAGGTTGTGATCGGCACCGTCAAAGGGGATCTGCACGACATCGGCAAAAACCTGGTCAGCATGATGCTCGAAGGCGCCGGTTTTGAAATGATCGACCTCGGCACGGATGTATCGCCCGAGAAATTCCTTGAAGCCATTCAGGCACACCAGCCTGATATCGTGGGCATCTCTGCCCTGCTGACCACCACCATGACCAACATGGATGCCACCCTGCGCTACTTTGAAGAACACAAGGTGCGCGACCAGGTGAAGGTGATCATCGGCGGCGCGCCTGTGACCCAGGCTTACGCCAACACCATCGGCGCGGACGGCTATGCCCCCGACGCCAACCAGGCCGCTGCGCTCGCCCGTCAGTTGATGGCTGCCTAAAGAAAGAGTGTGATTGAGCCGTTATTTATGCATCGCCTGTGAAGTCTTCGCGCGGCCGCTTTATTCGCTGGCCGCCACCTCACCGAATGTGATCGACATTCAGTTGGTGCAACGCAGCCTGCACGACGAACCCAACAAGATGCGGCCCAAACTGCAAAAGAAAATTGACATGATGGAAGATCGCGGCTACGAAGCTGTGCTGTTGGGCTATGGATTGTGCGGCAACGGCACTCTCGGCTTGCAGGCGCGTACCGTCCCGCTCGTTATCCCCCGCGTGCATGACTGCATTGCCATGCTGCTCGGCGACGCCAAACGCTACGCGGATGAATTTGAAAAGACTCCCGGCACCTACTGGTTCACCCAGGATTTCGCCGAACGCTCGGATGAAGAAGGCAAGTTCCGCAGCCTAGGGCCCATCCCCGATGAAGCGTTGGCCAAACAATATGATGTCTTCGTCACCCAATACGGCAAAGACAATGCCGAATATTTGATCGAAACACTCGGAAGCTGGCAGAGACGGTATCAGCGCGCCGCCTTTTTGGATATGGGCGTACTTGAACCGGATGGATATAAAACCAAACTCGAAGCGGATTCTGAGCGCTTCGACTGGGCTTTTGAAGCTATCACCGGAGATCTCAAAATTCTGCGCGGTTTGCTCAACGGCGATTGGGCCAAGAAAGACGCCAAAAACTTCATCGTCATCCCCCCCGGCAGCAGCGTGGATATCACCTACGACAAGCATGTCTTCAGATGCACGCCAGGATGAACATTCCGCAACACATTGAGTTAACCATAGAACCCTCGGGCCGCAGGCTCACACTGCCAGCCGGCGCTAACCTGCTGCAAGCAGCGCGCGAAGCCGGCCTGTCGGTTAACGCTGTGTGCGGCGGCAACGGCACTTGCGGCTCATGCAAGGTCAAACTGATCAGCGGGGATTTTTCGCCCATTACCGCCAAAGAAACGGCGATGCGTCAAAACGGCAGCCTGCCCGCGGAGGAACGCCTGGCCTGCCTCACGACTGCACTCTCTGACGGCAAGATACACTTTAAGCCTGAATCGCTGGCATCCGCTCAGCGCCTGCAGCTTGAAGGCGAACTCAACCCAATCACAATAAACCTGGCGGTGAAACGCCTCGATGTTGACCTTTCAACAGATTTTTCGGGGCAAAAACTCTCGGCGGCGGAATCCGTGCGCGAGACGCTCAAGATTAACGGCTACCTGCACACTGACCTGCCTGACGCCTTATTACCCAGGCTCACACAACTATTAGAAGATCACAGCCAAAAGGCTGCGCTGGTGCTAAACGGTCACCAACTTGTCACCGCCCTGCCCCCTGATCAGCACATGCTCGGCCTGGCCGTGGATCTCGGCACGACCAAGCTGGCCGCGTTTTTAGTAGACCTTGAAACCGGCCAAACGCTGGCCTCAGGCGGCGCGCTCAACCCACAGGTGGCTTACGGCGAAGACGTCATCAGCCGCATCCAGTTCGCCGATGAGCATCAAGACGGCGCTGCCACCCTGCAAAAAGCGGTTGTGGAAGGGCTTAACAATCTTGCTGCGGAATTGACAGCCAAAGTTGGTCTAACCCCTGCTGCCATTGTGGATGGTGTGATTGCGGGCAACACCGCCATGCACCACCTGCTGGCCGGCCTGCCTGTGCACAACCTGGGCACCGCGCCTTACCATCCCTCTCAGGTGGATGCGATTACCTTTGTTGCGGATAAGATTGGGCTAAAGCTGGCCGAAAACGCTTTTATCTATCTGCCGCCCAACATTGCCGGTTTCGTGGGCGGAGATCACATTGCCATGCTGCTGGCTACCCGTGCCCGGCATACCCTCAAGACCGTGTTGGCGCTGGATATCGGCACCAACACCGAGATCAGCCTGCTGCACAAGGGCAGACATTTGGCCTGCTCCTGTGCCTCGGGGCCAGCTTTTGAAGGCGCTCACATCCGCAGCGGATTGCGTGCCATCCCCGGCGCGATTGAACGTGTGTTCATAGAAGGCAGCGAGGTCAAGCTTCAGACCATTGAAGACCAACCTGCGGTAGGCATCTGCGGCTCTGGCATTCTGGATGCGGTGGCTGAACTGCGCCGCAACGATCTGATTGACCATCGCGGCGCTTTCAACAAGCAAGACGAGCGTCTGGTGATGCGCGACGGCCAGCCGGAGTTCGTGCTCGTGCAAGCGGCTCACAGCGCGACACAACACGCGATCAGCCTCAACCGTCAGGACGTGCAGGAAATACAACTTGCCAAGGCTGCCATCCGCTCGGGGATTGAGGTGCTGCTGCGTGAAGCAGATTGCAGCGCCGAGGAGATTGACCTTTTTCTGGTGGCTGGCGCTTTCGGCACCTACCTTGACCTGACCAACTGCCAACGCATCGGCATGTTCCCTGAGCTTGCGCTCAAGCGTTTCAAACAGGTGGGCAACGCCGCCGGCAGCGGGGCGCGCGAACTGCTGCTCTCAACTGATAAACGCGCCAAAGCCGAAGCCATGCTTGAGAAGATCGAGTATATCGAACTGACCACCGTCAAAGATTATGTCGAGTTCTACATGGATGCCATCGGGCTTAATTAAGATACACGCGAATATTTGCCTTCTTCCCTATATCTCCATCAATCAATAAACTGAATATACAAACCATGTGATACTTACATGGATCAACACGTATTAATAGATAAATATAAAAATTTCTTCACACTCGGTAATGCCACTCGTCCTATGGAAAACGAAATAAACTGGCATCAGGTCTACACAGAATCCGTTAGCAGAATATTTCATTTTTTCTGCTATAAAGTCGGCGATATCCAATTGGCCGAAGACCTAACAGCAGCTACCTTTGAAAAAGCTTGGAAAAATCGAAATAAGTTTAAGTCATCCAAAGGACAACCACACATGTGGATAATCGGAATCGCCAGAAATCTCGCTGCAGACCATTTTCGTAGGGATCATCATGAAATCTCCTTTGAGAACCTACCCGAGTCATCCCATGTTAAGAATGAAAATGAAGAAATTGAAAAAAGACTCGAATTTCAATCCATCCTTAATTTATTAAGTCATTATTCACAACGCGAAAGAGAATTGATCCACTTAAAATATGGTGCCGAGTTAAACAACCGGCAAATTGCGGATATGACCGGATTAAGTGAGTCCAATGTTGGAACAATCCTTTATAGAGTGGTGGAAAAGCTTGGTAAAGAATGGGAGACCAACCATGAACGATAAATTCTTACTCGAAAACCGCCCGGAAATTGATCACAATTTTACTAGTCTTCTCTATCAAAGGTTGACAGTCAATTATCCTGAAAAAAAGAATACTATAAAAATCAAAAATATAGCTGAAATTTTTAAATGGCAATATACATTGCCCGTTTTCATAATCACCGCAGGTTTACTCTTCACATTTTCGGCACCTGTGCGTGCCAAAGCATTGGAGTTAATCCGAATAATAGCCGGAATCAACATCCAGGAACAAAGTGTGTCACCTCTGATGGAATTGTCTTTGAATGGGTGTGATTTAAGTGAAATACAAGATTCTTGTGCAGACAATTCTGCTACAGTAAAAAATAAACCTACCATCTATCCTGTTCAAACAGCAAAATTACCTGAAGTACTGAAAAATCCACCTTTCGAGTTTGGGTTGCCGACCTGGACTCCAGATGGATATTCCATGGATCAAACAGTTGGATTATCAAGTACGGATTCATGGATATCGATGGTTTGGAAAAATCAAGATATGAGTGAAATCGAGTTGATGGTTGAAAAGGAATATACTGGATACAACATACCTGCCGGAGAAAACAGTGCAAAAGAGATCACCATCAATGGCACATCTGCATTACTTGTACGCGGATTTTGGGACAGCAACAACCAATGGGACCCATATCTTGGAGTTACCATCGGCTGGAAACTAGACGGACATTTTTACCGCTTGACCTTTTTTCAGCGTGAATCTTTACACCATGAATTAATCACCATAGATGAGATGGATGAGAAGATATCAGAACTAATCCTTATGGCTGAATCCATAAAATCCGCTCAATAATTTTTTCAACTGATAAAACAACCGAGATTCAGAGTGAAAGCTCTGAACCTCGGTTTCTATACCAAAACTATCCAGTTTCACTCCCCCTTTTTTCGCGATGGAAACAACAAATTGTTGAATTAGGTTGTGTCTACGAAATAAAAGAAAAACACTCAAGAGTTACATTTTCATTGATCAAAAATCTATTTTCTTCGAATCATCCGCAAGAGCAGCAGCAGAATGACCGCGCCGATGAATGCCGTGACAATGTCGCCCAACAGACCCGAGAACAAGCTGATGCCCAAAAGTCCGAACAACCAGCCGCCCAGCAAACCGCCGACAATACCCACGAGGATCTTGCCGATCAAACCAAGCTTGATGCCTTTGATTACGGCGTCCGCCAGAAAACCGGCGATGGCGCCAACAATAATCCAGGTTAATATGCTCATTATTTTCTCCTATTTGTGCAAACAATTTATTGATCTTTTTTTGATTATACCGATTTGGAAATTGAATTGCAAAAATTGTCAAAGGCATAATCTTTATGAAGTGTTGCATACATTTAACACCCAAAATGAAAATTCGCGTCGTAATCAGTTAGTGCAAAGCGGATGATTTCGCTATAATTTAAGTCTAGTGGACATGTTTTGACTCAAGGAGAGGATGGAAATGACCGTCATTGACCGCAAGAGACTTCAAAATGTGCTTCAAGCTGAAATTTCCCAATTTTCGAAAGAACACCCTGAATGTTATAAGCTATATCAGCGCGCCAAAGGTTGTTTGCTAGACGGTGTGCCCATGAATTGGATGGTGCGCTGGGCGGGGGGCTTTCCGCTTTTCGTTAAAGAAGCAAAAGGCGCCTCATTTACCTGTGCAGACGGCAAACACTTTATTGATTTTTGTCTCGGAGACACCGGCGCTATGGTGGGGCACTCACCTGACAAACCCATGCAGTTGATCGCAGAACAACTCAAAAAAGGCATTACCTTCATGCTGCCGACTGAAAATGCCATTTGGGTAGGCGAAGAGTTACAGCGCCGCTTTGGTTTGAAATACTGGCAGACCACCCTCACCGCCACGGATGCCAACCGTTTTGTGTTGCGGCTGGCACGCCACATAACCAAAAGACCTTATGTGCTGGTGTTTGATTATTGCTACCACGGCAGCGTGGATGAAACGTTTATCACCCTGAATGATGGCATCCCCGGTCCGCGGCCTGGGGCAATCGGCCCGCAGGTCAACCCGGTGGTGACCACCCGAGTAGTGCCATGGAACAACCTGCAGGCGCTTGAACAGGCGTTGGCGCCGGGCGACGTGGCCTGCGTGCTGGCTGAACCGGTGATGACCAATATCGGCATCATCCATCCGCAGCCGGGATATCATGAGGCGCTGCGTGCCCTCACCAAAAAATACGGCACCCTGCTGGTAATTGATGAAACGCACACCATGTGCACCGGCCCGGGGGGGTATACGGCGGCACACGGTCTGAAACCGGACATTCTGACGGTCGGAAAAACCATCGGCAGCGGCATCCCCGCGGCGGTGTACGGCTTCACCGAAGAAGTCGGCGATATGGTTTCAAAGAGCATCAAAGTGGATGAATCGGATGTGGGCGGCATCGGCGGAACACTGGCGGGTAATGCACTATCGCTGGCTGCCATGCGCGCCACACTAGAGCATGCGCTCGACCAAAAAACGTTTGACCACACAATTCCGCTGGCGGTCCGTTTTACTGACGGGGTCAAGTCTGTCATTGATGAATTGAAGCTGCCGTGGGTGATCAATCGCCTGGGCTGCCGGGCGGAATATTGGTTCTGCGACCGCCTGCCGCAAAATGGCGGCGAAGCCGAAGCCGCTGTGGATGCAGAACTTGACCGCTACATGCATCTGGCGGCACTCAACCGCGGCATCTTGATGACGCCTTTTCACAACATGGCTTTAATTGCGCCAGACATTACTGAAAAAGAAATTGACATCCACACTCAGATTTTTAGAGAAGCGGTGACCCAAATTATTGGTTAAGGAAAGAGACAGAGTCGATGAAAAAAACACTATGCAATCTGATATTGGTTATTACCGTTATGTCATTAATTGCCGCGTGCCGTCCGTTTAACTCTTCAGATAATAAGCGCACGACGCCCATCCCCAACATGGTAGGGCAAGGGAGCAACAGCTCACCCTCAGCGGGGGATACAAAAACCTTTCATATCAATTTCAATATGGAAGAAAAAGTGGTTTGTTCGGCGGATGTTAAGTGCGACGCTCCATACGTGCCCAAGCTTAGCGCCTACCTGCGTGGTGTGATCTCCACCTCGCAAAGCGGCGCTGTCGAAGGCGACGGCCAGATCATTATCACTAATGCCGAGCCTTGCCAGACACTGGATGCCGTCAACTCATCATGCGAAGTGCAAGCCGTGACTGGTGGAAGCTTCAAGATCAGCGGTCAGGTTGAAGGTTCTCAAATGTCCTTAACCCTGACCATGGTTGAAACACCTGCATTACAGGTGATATGGACGACAAAATTCCCAACAGGAGACATTGTTCAAGATTTATCAACCACTTATCAAGAAGAGATCAAACAATTATTGATCAATGCAGGTATGTTTGATAAACAATTCACATTGGATACAACAAATGCGGGCACCACCAGTTCCATCAATTTTGAAGGTTCTTATACATTTGGCGGCAAAAGAACTTTGAAAGGGTTTGGTGGATTAATATTTATCCCCAATGACACAGCAATGCCATCATCTTTCAAACCCTAAGACGTAGAAAAAATGCCCGGAGCTTTCCGGGCATTCTTTTTAGTTCTTCATGTTTTCCCAAACAGGTTTGAGCACAAAATAAAGCAACACTAAAGGGAACAAGTGGATCAAAGCATCAATCTTGAAGCCCTTAATCGACATAAACAAGATGATGGGGACGATGGTAAATCCGAAATACAGGAATACCATGGATTTTGTCCGCAAATGCCAGATGAGCACACCTGAAACGGCCGCCGCCAAGCTAAAACCGGCATCAATCCAATAGACCCAGGCAACAGCAGCGACAGAAGATAGTGCTGCTTTCGTGGCCATGTAAACCATGTAAAGGCTGCCTGCAGCCGCTAACAGCAACAAATATGACAGGTTCTTCCATGATTGATCAAATTGCGCTTCTGTCATTATTGGTTTTTGCGGAGCTTCTTTAGTTTTCACCGGCCTGTCACCGGTCTCTTGAAGCTTCCTCGCTTTTTTCATTCCTTGACGTACACCCAGCACAATCAGCAGGATGATTCCAAAAACGAGGGCTACGAACTTTAAATCGGGCATATGGTTTCCTGATTTGTGAATGATGAATAAAGAATTGTGAGGCGTCCAAAGGCATTGTGCCCTTGGACGCCTTCATTATACATTTACTGCGCAGGATGAGGTACCGGTTCCTGCGTTGAAAAGATTATGTGATTTCTTTCTCTTTATCAGTAATCTTGCGGAAGGCATTTCTTATGGGCAAAATACCAAGATTCAACTTCAAGCTTGGATCAAGCGGTTGACCATAGTAATCCACCAATACTCTTGGAGGAGAAACCTTTTGAGTTGCCAATGACACCACAATCATCAGGATTAAGGCTGAGAAGAAGGCCACAAAAGAGGCAATGTAAACTGCATCCCAGAATCCGCACCACCAGCCATCACTGTAAAGACCCATATCAGCAGTGAATTCGCAAACTGCTGCTGTAGATTGTCCACCCAGGCCGGTATTGAAGAAGAAGATCGTGGCCAAAATCCAGATTACAAACCCGCCTACAAAAGCAGAGACTGCGCCTGGTGAATTGGCTTTCTTCCAGTACATCCCCAATGAGAATGGCACAAACAGGCCCACTAACAGCAGCGTCCAGGCAACCACAGAGAGTTCATAAATGGTCTGCGCCCACAGCGCAATCGAAAGACCAATAATCGCATTGACCAACACCATAATACGGGTTGCCCACAATGCTTTTTTACCATCAAGTTTCTTGCCAATAATCAATGGAATCAGATTTTCGGTCACTGCAGAAGCACCAGCCAATAATGAACTGTCTGATGTGCTCATCAAAGCCGATGTTAATGCTGCGATGAAGATAGCAGTCAATATGGCCGGCAGATGGGTCATGGCAGCAGACACCAGCAAGTAGCTGGTATCTTCCAAACCAGGGCTCAACTTATAGACCATGATACCGATCAAAGGAGACATGATGCCGAAGAAAAGATAAAGCACACCCGCACCATAAGAGCCGTAAACAGAGGTGGCCTGATTGCGGGCAGCCATTGAACGCTGCATCAAGTCTTGTGTGGCAACAGAACCCAAACCGATGGCCATCCAGGCCGCCATCCAGTACATCCAGCCGGTCAAGCCGGTATATCCGAGGTAACCCTCAGTCACGGATGGAAGTATCCTGAACGGCTCAGCGACATAAGTAGACCCCGCTCCCTCGAATAATCCGGGGAATCCTCCAACTGCCTTCAGCATGAAGAGAAATACCAATGTGATACCGCCAGAGGTCAGGAACATTTGGAAGAAATCAAGCAGGGTGTCTGCCATCATACCTCCCATCATGGTATAAGCTGCCACAATGGAGATGATGATCACCATGCCCCAGACAGGGTTGATGCCAAAAATACCTTGTACAATAGCACCACCAGCCACGATTTGGGCTGCCGTCCATGAGAAGTATGTCAGACATTCGGCGATGACGGTTAACACAATCATGGTTTTGTTGTAGCGTCGTTCAAAGAAATCCACGATGGTGAGGTATTTCGCCCGCCGCATCAGGCGCACAAAGAAGAAGCCCGAAAGAAACAGACAAACCGATGCTCCAAATGGGTCAAAAATAACGCCAGAGAAACCATAATCATAAGCGGTTTCTGACGCCCCCATCAAGGTTTCAGCGGCAAACCAGGTTGCCATGATGGAAGCCGCTGCCATATGAATTGGCAGTCTGCGACCAGCGACAACATAGTCTTCGTTGTTTTGGACCTTCTTACCTGCCCAAATGCCCACACCAATGCGGACAACAAAAAAGATTGCTATAAATAGCACAACCAACCAAGCGTATTCATATCCTTCTAGTATCATAGGTACCCTTCCCTTTTTCTATGAAAGATAAAACTAATTCAACATCCAGAAACGTTATAAGGTTTTGTTTACTTCCTTTAAAACATCTTCAAGTCTGTTGAGTACTTCATCAATCTGTTCATATGAGATAACAATTGGTGGTTCAATACGGATGGTATGAGCACTGGTCAAAGTGCCGGCGACCAAAACACCACGTTTAAAGAGTCCCGAGGCTACTTTGTAGCCAACATCAGGATCCTTGAAGTGCTGTCCAATTAAGAGGCCTTTACCGCAAACATAATCATAGATGTTTGAATACTGCGTGGCTAATGCCTGCAGTTTGGGCATCATATAATCGCCTTTTTCGGCAGCTTGCTTGGGGAAATCTTCTTTGATAGCAACGTTGATCGATGCAATGGCTGCAGAACATGCCAGGGCGCCGCCACCGGTGGTCGTGGTATGAATGAAGGGGTTCGGATACATCATGCACTGCCAGATTTCTGGCGTGGAGCAGAATGCGCTTACCGGCATGACGCCGCCGCCCAAAGACTTGGCAACCGCGATAATATCAGGTTGAACATCCCAGTGTTCTACGCCCCACATTTTACCGGTACGGCCAAGACCGGTTTGAACTTCATCTGCAATTAGAAGCACACCGTGTTTTTTCGTGGCGGCGCGAATGCGCGGCCAGAAGTCATCAGGAGGAACAATCGCGCCAGCTTCTCCCTGAATCGGTTCCATCAAAACGGCAGCAATACCGATGCCGACCTTGTCGCAGATTTCAAGTTGTTTTTCAACAGCACCGGCATCTCCAAAGGGAACATGGTAGACCGGGCCAGCATAGAGCAAACCGGGTGGTTCACGATAATCTGACTTGCCCATCATTGAGAGCGACCCCATGGTTTTTCCGTGGAATGCGCTGGTGGCAACGATAAACCCTGGTTTCTTGGTATACATCTTGGCCAATTTTATGGCGCCTTCGATGGCTTCTGTGCCGCTGGCGCAGAAGAAGGAATATTGAATATCGCCAGGGGTAATATCGGCCATCATGTGGGCCAATACACCACGCAGGGGATCAATCAATTCCTGGCTGGGCATGGGTGTACGCTGGAGTTGAGAAGCAACTGCAGCTACTACATCCGGGTGACTCCAGCCATGATCCATCATGCCGTATCCGCCCAGACAGTCAATATATTCACGTCCTAAAACATCTTTAAACAGAGCCCCTCGGCCGTTCCATTCCACACAGGCCCAATCACCTGCTTCGGTGACCGATTTGCGATATTCCAGCCAGTTTTTATTGAAGAATTCAGAAAAATTAGCCTTGCTTTCTTCAATGATTAACTTCCCTTCTTCCTGGCTCACTTCAGGCTTTTTAATTAACTCCAACCATTTTTCCGAATACTTTAGTGCATTCTGAATATTTTGCGGCATGTAAACTCCTTTAGAATAGTGATCGGCTTATGGAGCGAATAATCATAAGAATAAAATATGACGGACTTTACTTCCGATATTCCCTTAATAACCGTATATTCTTACCGATATTTCATAAAAGCAATTGGAATAATGCCTGTTTTCCCTGGCACTTTTATTATTGCAAAAAAAAACGAGATGTCAAGTACCCATATGTGTAATTAATAGGTTTATTTAATTATTTGTGGGGCAAAATAAAACTGATTACCAATTAATGATTGTAATATCGGAAAAAATATCTATAATAAATGTAAATCTCGGAAACAAAACGGTACATCCATGACAAAAATAGACGCAATCGACAAAAAAATATCAGATCTCCTCATCGAAGACGGGCGGATGAGCTGTTCAAAAATTGCCGAACGAATTGGCAAAATATCAGAACGGGCTGTGCGTTACCGAATTGAACGCTTGATAAAGAATAAAATAATATCAATTCATGGGAATGTAAATGCAGAAGGTCTGGGTTTGGTCGTTTTTGCAGATGTCTTTATCGAAGTTGAGCCATCTCTCGTTTTTCAAATTGCAAAACTCCTTGCTGAATACGAATCTGTCAGTTATGTCGCCTGCTCAACCGGCCAAAACGACATCAGTATTCAGGTCTTTGCACACGACAATAACGAATTGTTTTCATTTGTAACCGACATCATCGGAAAAGTCCCCGGCGTGCGAAAAACACACATATCATTCGTTCCATTAAGAATTAAAGACGATCACATCTGGCATATCCCCTCGTTTTGCGTACAAGAAGAATAACTTTCGGTTTCTCTCAACAACTCCTTTAGCGGTCTGGTTTTTATCATTAGTGATTACGTGGCAAATACCACGAACTATTACAATCATAATTTTACTAAGGAGGCAACTGTGGCAACCGTAACCAAAAATGAAGGTTTCACATCTACTGAAAAGAATAAACTCAAAAGGGAGTTAACCTTACTCCCCCTCTTTGGCCTGATCTACTTTACGGTTTGTGGTGGGGCGTTTGGAGCAGAACCCATGGTCGGTTTATCTGGCCCTGGTCTCGCCCTCTTGTTGATGGTCGTAACCCCCCTGATTTTTAGCATCCCAAATATGCTGATGGTGCGCGAAATGCAATCCATGATGCCGGTCGAAGGCGGTTATTACCACTGGACAAAACAGGCTTTCGGTCCCTTTGTTGGTTTCATGGCTGGATGGATGAACTGGGTGGTTTCATGGGTGGATGTTTCCATTTATCCCGTCTGGATGGCCTGGTACCTCAGCTACTTCATTCCTCAATTGTCAGACGGTGCCACCATTTTGGGAGTTGATTTCTCAGGAGCTTTCCTCTCATGGTTGGTTGCGGCGACCTTGATCATCCTTATTTCATTGTTGAACGTGCGTGGCGCCAGACTCTCAGGCCTAACCACCAACTGGCTGGGGATTTTTATGATCATTCCGCTGTTGATCATGTCTGGCTTCGGCATCTATGCCGGCATTTCTTCTGGCACTCCGCTGCGGTTTGACTTCCTGGCTGGCGGGGCGGAGGTAAACAGCACTAACCTCTTGGCAGCTTTGAGTGTTGGCGTTTACGTAGCCATGTGGAACTTCATGGGGTGGGAACTGCCCGCCGCTGCTGGCGACGAGATCAAAGAACCCAAGAAAACCTATCCAAAAGCCATGGTGCTGGTATTGTTTGCCGCCATTCTTTCTTATTCAGTCCCGACCATTGCAGGCCTCTGGGGTGGAGCCGACATTGATGGTTCACACCAGATGTGGGGAATTGAAGAAAACAACGAAGGCGAAGGAATTGGTGTCGTGCTGGCTGAAAACGGCGTTACCGAGTCACAAATCGTTGAATGGGGTGCAGACCCTGCCACAGACGCTGGCTGGGAATTCCCGACCATTGCGCACAAGATTGGTGACAACATCGCTGGCAAAGACAGCAATCTATCATACTTTTTAGGCAGCATTGTGGGTATCTCGGCTATTCTCTCGATGATTGGTCTCTTCATCGGAAACGGTCTAGGCGGCACTCGTGTTCCTTATGCCATGGCCGAAGACGGGATGATGCCTAAATGGCTCAATAAGGTGCACCCAAAATATGGAACACCCTGGGTTTCAATTTTGATATGCGGGGCCTTTTTCCTGGTCTTTTCAACTTCAGCCTTCCAAAGTTTGGTGGTGATTGATGTGTTCCTCAACATGCTGGTTCTGATGGCTGAAATCTTTGCGCTGGTGGTGTTACGCATTAAGCGACCTGAACTTCCACGCAATCGCGTTCCAGGTGGTGTTTTTGGTCTAATCTATATCGTCATTGCGCCACTTTCAATCATCGTTTTGGCAATCGTCAGTCAAGTTGTCGACTATGGCTGGCAAGGCGCAATTGGATGGGGATTAATCGCCATGGCGATTGGCGCCATTCTTTACTTCCCGATTCGTAAATGGGTCAAAAAAGACATTCCTGATGTTGATCCATATGTTTTGAACGAATCATAAAAATAAATATATTTTCTAAACCCTAAGGAGAAACTCATGAAGGTACTGTTGGTTGGTGTTGGTGGTGTGGGTGAAGCAATTGCAGTTATGGCCGCAAAACGTCCGTGGCTAGAAATGATGGTACTGGCAGATTACAACAAAGCCCGTACAGAAGAAGTGCAAGCCAAACTCAAAGACGCCAAGAAATTCCCGGCTGAATTCGTCGACGCCAGCAAAAAAGAGATGATCGTTGATTTGGCGAAAAAATACGACGTAGACCTGATCATGAATGCCTGCGATCCGAGTTTTAACATCCCTATTTTTGATGCCGCTTATGAAGCCGGCTGCAATTATATGGATATGGCCATGACTCTCTCTGAACCTCATCCGAAAGATCCCTACAACAAGACTGGTGTCAAACTTGGCGATTACCAGTTTGAACGTGCCAAACAATGGAAAGACAAAGGCATTCTGGCGCTGCTTGGGCTGGGTGTTGAACCGGGCATGGCCGATATTTTTGCCAAATATGCCGAGTTATATCTTTTCGATGAAATCGACGAAATTGGCATCCGTGATGGCGCTAACTTAATCGTCAAAGGTTACGATTTCGCCCCCAATTTCTCAATCTGGACCACCATCGAAGAGTGCCTGAACCCACCCGTCATTTGGGAAAAAGGCAAAGATTGGTTCACCACCGAGCCCTTCTCTGAACCCGAAACCTTCGATTTTCCCGGCGGTATTGGCCCCGTGGAATGCGTCAACGTGGAACACGAAGAAGTGCTGTTGGTGCCCCGCTATGTCAAATGCAATCGCGTCACCTTCAAATACGGCCTGGGTGATGAATTCATCGGTATTCTCAAGACCCTGCACATGCTCGGTCTCGACAACAAAGAACCCATCAAAGTGAAGGGTGTCGAAGTCGCTCCGCGTGATGTTGTGGCTGCCTGCCTGCCCGACCCCGCTCACATCGGTCATTTGATGGAAGGCTCAACCTGCGCCGGCACCTGGATCAAAGGCACGAAAGACGGCAAAGAGAAACAAGTTTACCTCTATCAGGTGGCTGAAAATAAAGAAAGTATGGATAAATTCGGCTGCCAGGTTGTTGTCACCCAAACCGGTTTCAATGCTGTCATTGGCATGGAACTGCTCGCCACTAAAAAGTGGGTAGGCACCGGCGTGGATGGCCCTGAAGCTTTCGACCCCATCCCCTTCATGGACCTGATGGGCGAGTATGGCTTCCCCTGGGGTATCAAAGAGTGGTAAAAAGGTTTATCATTGTTTAGATAAGAATAATGAGTTCTCCAGTTTTCTCGACACAAAAAACTGGAGAACTCAATTTCTGACATGACAAAAAATATAACAACTCTCTTAAAACGCAAATTCACCGTCTGTTTTTCTTTCACCACAGCAAACTTCGACTCAACAGACAGGTTGCAAAAAGACAAAACCTGAAAGTCAGGAACTTAAAATGACAAATTATAAAGAAAATTTTGAACATCTCTCTCCGGTATGGACGCATCACACAGACATTATTGTCGACCGTGCAGAAGGCAGCTACATTTACGCTACCGACGGCAGAAAAATCCTTGATTTCGCCTGCGGCATCGGCGTCACCAACACCGGACACTGCCATCCCAAGGTCGTCGAAGCCATTCGCGCACAGGCTGGATTGCTACTGCACGGCCAGGCGAACCTGGTGACGCACAAACCGATGCTTGAACTGGTGGATGAACTGCGTAGTATCGTGCCACAAAGCATGGATGGTTTCTTCTTCAGCAACTCAGGTGCTGAAGCGGTGGAAGGTGCACTTAAGCTGGCCCGTCACGCCACAGGCCGCCCCAATGTGATCGTTTTTCAAGGAAGCTTTCACGGACGTACCGTTGCCACCATGTCTATGACCACCTCGAAAACCATCTACAAGAACGGTTACCAACCGCTCATGCCGGGTGTGTTTGTTGCACCCTTTCCATACGCCATGAAATACGGCTGGGATGAAGAGAAAACCAGCCAATGGTGCCTGGATGAACTTGAAACCCTGCTTGCCTCGCAGACCGCCCCATCAGAAACCGCCGCCATCTTTATTGAACCGGTGTTAGGCGAAGGTGGGTATGTCGTCCCGCCAACTTCCTTCATGAAGGGCTTGCGTGAAATTTGCTCCAAACACGGCATCCTTCTGGTTGCAGACGAAATTCAGTCAGGCTTTGGCCGCACCGGCAAATGGTTCGCTCATCAATATTTTGATATCGAACCCGACATTATGACCGTTGCCAAAGGAATGGCGTCAGGCATGCCCATTTCAGGCGTCATCAGCCGTCTCGATTTGATGAAAAAATGGATCCCCGGCTCACACGGCGGCACCTACGGTGGAAACGCAGTAGCGGCGGCAGCGGCTGTGGCCACCATCCGTGCGATAAAAGAAGAGAAAATGATCGAAAATACGCTGGCGCGCGGTTCTCAATTGATGGCTGGCTTGTCTCATTTGCGCGAAAGCTATCCGCAGATCGCGGATGTGCGTGGATTGGGGTTGATGGTCGGCACCGAATTCCGCGATGCAAAAGGCAAACCTGACAAACCGACTGCAAAGGGCGTGGTTGCCGAATGCGCCAAACGCAACATGATGCTGCTCACCGCCGGCACCTGGGATAACACCATCCGCTGGATACCCCCTCTGGTCGTCACCCAGGAACAAATGAGTGATGCGCTTGGGATCTTTGAAGAATCTCTTGCCGCTGTTACCAAATAACTTTTGATTGTTCGACCGACAAGAATCGTTCAAAAAGAAGAATAATGGAGAGAGACAATGACTGACAATTTGAATGAAATGTTGGAAAAAGCCCGCGCAGCACAGAAAATCGTAGAATTCTGGCCACAAGAAAAAGTAGACGAGATGATCCTCGCCGTGGGTTGGGAATGCTACAAACGCGAAACCGCTGAAAAAGCCGCCCGCATGGCCGTGGATGAAACCGGTCTGGGCGTCTATGAAGATAAAGTCATAAAACACATGAAGAAAACCCTGGGCGTGGTTCGAGACCTTCAGGGTGTCAAGACTGTGGGCGTGATTGAAGACGATCCAAAACTGGGGTTGAAGAAAATCGCCAAACCTGTTGGCGTCATTGGCGCCATCACCCCCATGACCAATTCATCCTCCACTATGCCGTGCAACGGTCTGCCCATTCTCAAGACCCGCAATGCGGTGATCTTTGCCCCACACCCCAAAGCCAAGAACACCTGCGAATTCATCTGCAATGAAATGCGCAAAGGCCTGAAAAAAGTGGGTGCCCCTGAAGACCTGGTGCAAAACATCAAAGAACCCAGCATGGAAGCCTCTCAGGATTTGATGGGCATGGTCGATCTGGTGTTGGCCACTGGCGGCGCGGGTGTGGTTAAGGTCGCTTACAGCAGCGGAAAACCCGCCTACGGCGTGGGTGCAGGCAACGCCACCATCATCGTGGATGAATCTGCCAACCTCGAAGAGACTGCCGTCAAGATTCACAAAGGCAAAGTCTTTGACAATGCCACCTCCTGCTCTGCTGAGAATAACGTCATCATCCATGAAAGCATTTTTGATGCGTTAGTAACCGGACTAAAAGGTCAGGGCGGATACCTGGTGACAGGTGAAGATCGCGCCAAGCTGAAACAAGCCATGTGGCCTGACGGATCTCACTTGAGCGGCAAGATTGTCTGCAAGAGCGTTAAGGTCATCGCCGCTGAAGCCGGCATTTCCGTCCCCGACGGAACAACCTTCTTGATGGTGCTCGGTGAACACATTGGCGCTGAAGACATGTTCTCAGCCGAAAAGCTCTCCCCCGTGGTTACCCTGTGGAAGTATCAAGATTTCGACAAAGCTGTGCAGATGGTAATTGACATCACCGCCTTCAGCGGATACGGCCACTCCTGCGGCATCCACTCAACCAACGAGGAACACATCATGGAACTGGCTCTGAAAGCCAAAGTAAGCCGAATGATGGTGAGGCAATCACAAAGCTACGGCAACAGCGGTGACTGGGTGAATGGCATGCCCTTTACCATGACTTTAGGCTGCGGCTCATGGGGCGGCAATATCACCACAGAGAACGTGACCTGGAAGCACTTCCTCAATGTCACCTGGGTATCTTATCCGATCCCGGCGGTGGTTCCTGACCCCGAAGTGTTGTTTGCCGACCATTTCAAGAAATATGGCAAGTAACAAAACCAATCAAAGCATCCGTTTGACGGATTGTTGCTGAATATAAAAGCATTATTAAACAGCCAGCGTCTAAAAAAGCACTGGCTGTTTCTTTATTTTAAAACTTGTGCCTTTGCAGCCCTCCCTTATCTAAAAAAGCTCTTGCTGCCGGCGGCCACTTCAAGGTGATTTTTCACTCTACCAACAAGCCAAAGCTACTAAAACAAAAGCCGGATGTGTTTCTCCGTCTCGAAGAGCAACATCCGGCAAGGCTGATAATTGCATTACATCAAGCCCGTTGATTAATCTGCAAAACAGAGACCTGCTGGGTAACACGTTGATTGTAGGTGAACTCAATCAGGCTTGAAGGTTTGCTGGTGACGATTGGACCTGTGGTCTGGCCCCAAACCAGATTCTTTAGCGCATCAAACCAATCGTTGCCGTCTCCGCCGGCGTAGACGGTGTCACCCACCGGCACCAAACTCAAAGCGGAAAAAGCATCATTAGTCACAGCTTTTGCAAACAGCCCGTTTTCTTCGCTCCAACTTTTAGAACCTGCACCAATTCCAACAAGATGTTGACTGCCCTTGAAAATATCGACCTGTTCAATGATGCCGTCATCATAAGCGGTAAAGGTGACACGGGTGCTTTCTGCAAGCATGAAGGTTGTATATCTGTCACTCCCTCTCAAGTCTTTGAAATCGCCATTCAGTTCACCCGGCTGATCTGAAGTATCCACATGTGGATCACCCCAGATCGTGGTGCTCTTGTTGCTCCATTTGTCGGTGATTTTCAAGGTAGAGCCGTCACTAAATTCAAAACGATAGCGGTCAGTTTCAGCCAGGTTTCGATTCTTGACCACCAAACCATTTACATGTTCAAGATTTGAATAGGTTATAGTCGCTTCAGTTTCAATTTGTTGGAAAAATTCAATAACGACTGCTTGCGGAGATTGCTGCGGTTTTTCGATGGGGCCGTAGATCTTATTGTAAAGATCAGACAGGCGAATATCCACATTTATATCATTTACCCGATTGGGAAGAGATACACGTGCAGACTGCGCAGATTTTCCGGCATCGCTAATTTGAGCATCATCTTTTCTCAAATCAGAAGAGGCGGCTTTTTCGGCTGTCTTATCGCCTTTTTGTCTGGCTTCGGTGATTTTGTTGTGCAACAACAGACGATAAGCCATACGAATACCTATGATATTACGTTCTATCGTATCACTCATGGTGTTCATCCTTGAACATTTTTTGGCGTTCATCCTTGAACTGCCAAATCAATTGTGCTTAAATGCATTCTCGGTTATTTATTAGAAAACTAAAATTTGGACGCCCCGGTTTCATTTCGAACTCGGTCGTTAAGGCTGTCAGCGCAGATTTTCCATGGAGGGAGACTTCCGAGGAGATAAGTCATTGCCTAAAGAGTTTTTACCTAAAAGACTCCATGAGAAACAACTCATGGAGTCTTTGTGTTTATCTGTCTTGTTACAGAGATCGTCTTTCTCTATCGTAGTTTTGACCCAAGAAACCAGGTACTTTTGCTTTGCCAAAAGTGAAAACCATAACGATGATAGTGGCAATATAAGGCAGCATGATTAAGAACTGGTATGGGAAAATCCCACCACCTACTTGCATTCTGAATGATAAAACCTCAACACCAGCAAAGAAAAGTGCTCCAAACATAATGGGGATTGGACTCCAGCCTCCGAAGAAAGTTAAAGCAATTGCTATCCAACCACGACCTTTCACCATCAAATCAGTAAATGTACCAGTATAAACCATCGGAAGATAGGCACCAGCCAGACCGATTAGCATGCCACCTATAATACTAGTTAGGTATCGATATTGGTTTACGCTGATGCCTAGGCTATCGGCAGTTTTAGGATTCTCTCCGACTGAACGCAAGCGCAATCCCAGGTTGGTTCGAAACAGCGTGTACCATAAGGCGACGGACAAGATAACCGAAATGTAAACCAAAATATTCTGGTTGAAAAGGATTGGCCCAATGAATGGTATTTTGCTCAAAAGGGGTATAGATATATCAGGAAGTGTAGGAATGAGTGGTGGAGTAAGGGTTACACCTAAAGCAATCTTGGGGAGTAGAGAAGAAAGACCCAGACCCATAAAAAACAAAGCCAGACCAACAACAAACTGATCCATTTTTAAAGTGGTTGTAAAGTAAGCCAGGATCAAGCCAAACAAACCACCAACCAACATGGCACAAATTACCCCAAAAAGCACATTACCACTAAGGTACCCGACCAGAAAACCAACAGATGCGCCGGTAAGCATTATGCCTTCCTGTGCAACATTAAACACACCTGTCCGTCCTCCCAGCATGGTTCCCTGAGCTGCAAGGATAAAGGGCACCATCGATAAAAAAGTCAATTTTAGAAAATCTGTTAAGAAGACTTCAATACCACTCATTTTTGGCGCCTCCTGATAAGATCAGACAAAAGGATAAAGATAAGGATCAATGCTTCCATGATGAGTACAACCTGCACAGGAATTAGCAGAGTACGCTGCATGGCACTGGCTCCAACCTCAAGAATGGCAATGAAGAAGGCAACAAATGGAACCGCCTGATTCTTACCACGCGCGATTAAGCCGATGATTAATCCCAGAGTAGGGAAGTTGGAATGCATCCCTTCGATCAAACGATTGTGGGTACCTGAAACTTCAATTGCTCCAGATAAACCTGCCAAAGCTGCACCAATAACCATCGAAAAAAGGAACATTTGACGAATGTTGATGCCGTGTACTTTGGACGCGCGCGGATTTGCGCCTGTGACCACCAGTTCATAACCAGCCGTTGTCTTGTTAGTATAAAGATAGACACCTACAGTTGCAACAAGTGCTAATAACACCCCGATATTTAAAGGGGGTTGGTCTATAAGCATTGGAAGAAAGCCGTTTTCACCAATGGGAATTGTGGTGGGATGTCCGGCGGCTGGGTCACGCCATGGACCTGTACAAACATAATCAATGAGCGAAAAAGATACAAAATTCAACAACACTGTAGTAAGAATCTCATTGATATTGAATTGATACAGTAGCCAGGCAGAAATAAGACCCCATAAACTACCCGCTAATATTCCTGCCAAAATAATGAGAGGAATGAGTAGAGCAGGTGGTAGGTCTGCAAAAATAATACCTACCGCAGCAGAGCCGATTCCACCCACTATCATTTGGCCCTCTGCACCAATATTGAACTTGCCAGAAGAAAGTGGTACTGTGAAGGCAAGTGCAAGTAAAGTGAGAGGAACCCATTTGATCAGTGTTTGAATGAAACCGTTAGGGGTTCGAAAGGATGTAGAAAAAATTGTTTCATAAGCTTTAAATGGATTAAATCCAAGCGCAGCAATGAAGATGCCTGCAGCTAAGAATGCAGCAAGAATGGCGATGAAATAGGGTAGGAATTTCTTTATCTGTGTCATCTTATTTTCCTTTCCCGGTTTCTTCCTGTGATTGCTCATATCCGCTCATCAACCGACCGATTTCATATTTTTCAAATTTATCGCGAGTTAATATGCCGACGATTTTTCCTCGGTACATCACGGCGATCCGGTCGCAGATAAGTAAGAGCTCATCAAGGTCTTCAGAGATTACCAAAGTGGCCACACCTGTTGCGGATTGTGTTTTTATTTTCTTGTAAACAAAATCCATTGAAGGAATATCAAGTCCGCGAGTGAGATTGTGCGCAATGAGCAGTTTTGAGTTTTGTGAAAAAGCGCGGGCTATCATAACGCGTTGAATATTCCCACCAGAAAGATTGCCGCCGATTTCATCTGGCCCGGTTGTTTTAATGTTGTATTCGGAGATCATCTCTTTAGAACTTTTTTTGACATTCTTCCAGTTAATAAATCCTTTGTTGCTATAAGGAGCTAAATGGTGATACCCCAATATAAGATTGTAGGCAACACTGACTTTGTTCAGAAAACCGTCTGCGAGGCGGTCTTCAGGGATATAAACAAACCCACGAGAAATACGTTCTTTTGTATCTTCCTTTGTAATTTCTTCACCACCAAAAAATACCGTGCCGCTTGTGGAAGGTTGAATGCCCATAATTACTTCAGCCAGGTCACGCTGGCCATTTCCAGCCACACCTGCAATCCCAAAAACCTCTCCTTCATGAATTGAGAGATCAATGTCTGATATTGCCTGGGTTTTATCTGCATTAATCTTGCTAATACCTTTGACATTCAAGATTGCGGGTTTGTTGGTCTTCTGATCACTAACCAGTCCTTCCGCGAAAATAACGCTATTTTTCAGATCCATGCCTTCGCCAACCATTGCACGCACGAGCATATCATCGCTTGCATCTTTTCGGGTTAGGCTTATAACGTTCTTGCCTTCGCGAAGTACCGAGATACGATCACACACCGAAAGAACTTCACGTAATTTATGGGTGATGAAAACAATACTTAAACCTTCTTTAACCATAATTTTCAATGTTTGAAACAAAGAATCCACTTCTTGAGGAATCAGATTGGTGGTTGGCTCATCAAGAATTAATACTTTAACGCCTCGGTAAAGTGCTTTTAGGATTTCAACTTTCTGTCGGGTGCCCATTGGCAATGTTTCTATCCGAGCAGAAAGGTCAATTTCAAGACTGAATTGTGTGCAAAGTTTTTGAACAAGTGCTTCTTCTTTTGCATAATTGGCTGTAAAAGGTTGTGAGACTTTTGAACCAAGGATAATATTTTCGATTACGGTAAAGTTGTTTATTTGAAGGAAATGCTGGTGAACCATGCCGATCCCCTTAAGCAGGGCATCGCGTGGTGAAGTGATGGTAACGGGTTGTCCACTTAATAACACCTTTCCTGAGTCCATCTTGTAAAGGCCGAAAAGAATGTTCATTAATGTAGTTTTCCCAGCGCCATTACCACCCAACAAACCGAGGATTTCATTTTGTTTGAGCTCGAAATCCACATTGCTAAGGGCCACAACCTTGTCAAAGGTTTTATTAACCCCATGCATTTCTAAAATGGCTGATTGGTCCATTGAGTCATCCTATGAACTGGATTTTGAAAAACTACCGAGGGAAGGTTAAAATTCCTTTTCCCCTTCACCTCGGAAGTTTCATGAGTTTCGATTATTAATCGAAGTTGTTATTTAATTTCAGTGCTGTCTTCAACGACAACTATGGTTCCATCAATTACTTTTTGAACAGTTTCTTCAACTTGAGCTTGAACTGATGCATCAACATTTTTTAAGGGAAGTTGAACAACGACACCGGTTTCAAATCCGAGAGGATAGTAACCGCCAGTTTCTCCAGCCTGGATACGGGAAACAATATCTTGCAGCGGGCCAGCGAAATCATAGATAACCGATGTGATATAGTTGGCAGGTGCATAGCTGGTTTTGTCGGTGTATTTCACCGTCACAAGGATTTGTTTGTCAGCGACAGCTTTTGCTGCTTCAAACACACCGTAAACACCAAGATTGAGGCTGCTCATGATCACGTCCACACCTTGACCGATTAAAGCGTCAGCAGTCTGGCGAGCTTTGGTAGGATCGTTGAAATCGCCTGTCCACACATAGATCAATTCAACGTCAGATCCAAGATCAGCAATAGCTTGTTGAATGGCGTGTACTTCTTGATATGAGAAAGGCAATGCCTGACCACCGAGGTAGGCAATCTTGTTTGTCTTTGTAGCAAGTGCAGCAGCGGTTCCGATGCCGTAGTATCCAACCTGGAAATTGCGGTCAATAAACCATAGGTTGGCAGGGGGTTCAGCAACTGCCGCATCACCTTCAGCAATAAAGATGGTATCGGGAAATACTTTAGCTAATTCAACGGTTTGGTTGACGAATTGTCCACCATGGGTCCAAATGATGTTGTACCCAAGATCGATGTATTCGCGCATGACACGATCAACATCAGGTACAGCAACGCTTTCAGAATATGTTGATTCAATACCCATGGTTTTGGTGACTTCGCTTACGCCAATATAGGCCAAGGTGTTGTAATCAGCATCCGTGATGACACCAGGGAAAATAGCTGCCAGTTTATATTCTTTGGCAGGTTCCGTGGGGGCTTCAGTGGCAACAACTTCGGCAGCTTCGGCAGCTTCGGTTTCAACAACAGCGGGGGCTTCTGTAGCTGCGGCTGGGGCGCATGCGGCGAGCATGACGCTCACAATCAGTACCAGCGATACAACAACGAGCAATTTACTTTTCATATTATTCTCCTTTTACTTATAAGTCGAGATAAATTTCTCTTTATTATTGTACCTAATGTTTTTCCCTTTTTAATACTGATATATATCAAGTTTTTTTGTGATTTTTATATGACATAAATTCCACGTCAATATAAAAGCAACTACAAATTTTCTTAATGAACAAAGAATTTCGAAAATATTGTAGGTAGTGTAGGATATTCGCCTTAACCTCATGTCGATTTCATCGATTATTTCTGAAAATACAGAATAATGGACATGTTATATACACCCCAACAAACACTTTGACACCAACGCTGAATACTTGAGAGCACCTTTTTTAGGATAAACAGTTTATATACACATCTTGACACGGGAATTTTGTAGAGAGCTTGATTAACACATAGCTTACTGTTCTGATAATCTTGGACACCAGAAATACACACTTCAAAAAGAAGTCCCCCCACTATAACCTTACCACTTCGTGAAGGAGTGTACTCGTCAAACTTGGTTTCTTTGTTGCATTTTTGGGTTTTTCCACATTTTTCGTATCACATGACTACTTTTCCTGAAGATAGTTCTGTTTTAGCAACAACTAAACTGCCGAAAAAGAAACTGTCTCAAAAAAATATGCAACCGCGGTAAGAGCGATGGGTCAATCTGGTGAAATCGCTTCTAAAGATTTGCCCGTTGTATCCATTTTTAGAGTTGATATTACGATGATAGCAAGAAAAGGGGCCATAGCGATCAAGGAAAAAACAAGAGTCAGACTGCCGCCTTGCTGCATGATCAAGCCGACTACAATCGGCGCTGGTACACCCCCCAATCGTCCAACGCCAGCAGCCCAGCCGGTGGCCAACCCGCGCATACGGGTGGGATACAACTCTGATGAAACGGAATATGCCATCCCCCAGGCCATGCCGTTAAATATCATTAAAAGAAATCCAACAGCCAGAATCCAGATATCGTTTTGCGCGAATCCAAGCAGAAAGGTAGATAATGTTAACAACACTAGAGAGATTATAAGAAGTTTTCTGCGTTTCATACGATCGACCAGGAATGCGACAATCAGAGTTCCTGGTATCTGACCAAGACTGATCAACAAAGTCAAAAGAAAGGAACGACTTTCGGTTATCTGGGTGGACGCTAATAAAGTGGGCAGCCATACAAGCACTCCCTGGTAAAGGAAGTTTAAAGCAATCCACATGAACCATATTGAAAACGTGATGTGGGCAAAAGATTCAGACCAAATGCCACCAGAGGATCTTTTTTGGTTAACAATCTCTGTTGGAAGGATAGTTAGCTTCGATGGAATATCATCAAATTCAAGTTTAATTTTCCTAAATTGCTGCTGAGCCTCAACCAATCTGCCTTTTCCTATCAGGAAACGCATTGATTCTGGAACCGTAATCCGAACCAATAGACTAAGCAGAAAAGCAACACATCCAAAGAGCATTGCCAAACGCCAACCGTAATCCAATACAACTTTGTATCCCACAAATGCGGCGAGGGTTCCCCCCAGACCCCAGCATCCATTAATCAATACTGAAAGGGTGCCACGTACTTTGTATGGAGAAAACTCGGTGACCAGTGTTGAAATAATGGGAATAATTGCCCCCAACCCAATACCCGTCAACACTCTCATTATGAGCAAAGAAGCAAAGTTCCAGGCGCTGGACGAAATGAGAAAGAATAACCCAGAAAAGAATAAAGCCCACACAAGGGTTCCTCGCCTGCCGATTCGATCGGCCAAAGTACCCCCGATAATTGAGCCAATAAACATACCGAGCAGCCCTGCACCCGCAATCACACCTAGCAAGCTTGATGAAATATGCCATTCTAATCGCAGGGAAGGCAGAAGAAAACCAATAATGGTGATTCCGTAAGCGACCAACGCCCAACAGGAACCTGCTAATAAAATAAGTGCCAGATGGAACTTGCCCAATCTGGCATGGTCAAACTGGTATAAAATTTCTTTTTCATTCATGATATGCAATTATACCTGATGCAATTGGGGATAGCGCTAACCCGAAGGCGGTTTACAGTTAGCAATAAAATGTGCAATTCATCCTTTCTTTTCCGATACGTGACACAATTCTGTATTTTTGAATTCAAGAAAGTTGTATTATCAAATCACAAGTATTTAAAAGAATTCCACTCAAAAACATCCTCGTTACATCAAGTAGCGGGATGCGTGTTTTAAGGTCATTGGAGGAACAAATATGGATTGGGCATTTGTTGTCATTATTATTCAATTGATCTTTTTGGAAGGGATTTTATCCATAGACAATGCGGCAGTCTTAGGCGCGATGGTGCTTCCGCTTTCAGATAAAGAACCGATTCCCTGGCCCAAGGCATTGCACAAATTTGCTCCAGCCCTTGATAAACTGTTGGGATCACAAAGAGGGGCTGCCCTAAAAGTAGGTTTGATCGGTGCATATGCCGGCAGAGGCATCATGTTGGTTTTGGCCAGCGTCATTGTTGCCAACCCCTGGCTTAAGCTGATTGGCGCGGCCTACCTGATTAAATTGGCATTGGATGACCTAAGCGCTCATGGCTATGCAGGTGGCGGTAACGAAGAAACAAAACCTATTCAAGTTCGCTCATTCTGGATGACCGTCTTAAGTGTTGAGCTGATGGACCTGGCTTTCAGCCTTGACAATGTTGTGGCAGCGGTCTCGCTTTCTGACAAATTATGGGTTGTTATGTTGGGGGTGGGCATCGGTATTGTCATGATGCGTTTTGCAGCCGGTTTTTTTAGCGTTATTGTAAAAAAAGAACCCATTTTAAAAACCGCTGCTTATATTTTGGTACTCAATATTGGGGTTGAACTGCTGCTCGAAGACCTGGCGCATATTGAAATTGGCGATTGGACACGTTTTGGAATTTCAGCCGCCACCATCCTTTTATCACTGGCTTATGCTCATATCCCCTTGCTGCGAAAAATTCGACCCGTATTGATTTGGCTCAGTCAGGGATTCAGCATCATCAATAACTTGATCAGTTGGGTGCTTGCCCCAATCTCAAGCCTTTTCAATTTATTCTTCGGATTGTTCAAGCGAAAACCAGTTCTTTCTGAATAAAAAGAAGGGAGTGTTTATTGTCATACACTCCCTTCTTTTTTAGTTTAAAAATCTTTTACAGTTTCTTTTGCATCCAAACCACCTGGGTTGTGCCAACATATTGAGATGGCAGCCCCATGATCACATAGCCTTCTTTGGCAAAATATTCAGTGGCGTTTAATCGCGCCATGCAGCCTAAAACGGTGTAGCCATCACGTTTAGCCTCTTCTTCAATAAAAACCAGCAGCTTTTTGCCAACCCCCTTTTTTTGGTAAGCCTCTTCAACGGCCATATGAGAAAACCAGCCTACCCCTTTTTCTTTTTCCATGAGTTTAATCACACCTACCAATTGACCTGATTCACCATCAACTGCCATAAAGTGTTTTGAGATAGGTTCAAAATCGTCTTTTTCAGTTCCTTTTGGCAGACCCCAGGGTTTTCGCAGGACAGTAAACCTGAGATCGTAATAATTCTTAAATTCCTCATGCGTTTTTGGCGAAACAATATTGATCATTGGTATTCTCCTCGTGAGTGACAAACTAGTGAGATAATTCATTATAGACAAAGAATGATAAATTTGCACGTGTTATGGAAGGTTAAGTATGACCAAGAATTCTGATACTGTAATTGCGTTTTATTACCAACCGGGCGTCACAACCCACGAAGCTTCTCTGCTAGCTAAAAACCTGGTGCGCTTTAGCGGCCATTTCAATGAATGTTTGCATTGGATCTTTGAATTACCTGCGATCCAACCCGGGGCAGCGATTGTACCCTCCAACCCAAATTTTATTCGTTTCACACCGACCATACCTGCTGAGGCTGCTGATTTTCCGTATGCCAACAAGGTATTTATTGCCGCGGAAGCCGAGTTGCTGGCGGATGAAGCGCTTGCCCCCCAATTAGTCTGGATGGACACCGATACATTGGTGATCAAAGAACCTCAGGCGCTGATCCTGAACGAGGGTGTGAAAATAGCAATTCCGCCGGTTCACGTTCAAAATATCAGCTCACGCATGGATCAGGCCACGGATGGTTATTGGCAGTTGATTTACTCACATTGTCATGTGTCTAAAAGCCATGTTTTTCAGCTGACGACCGTTGTGGATAAAGTTCAAATTCGACCGCATTTTAATGCCGGTTTGATTTCGGTTAATCCACAAGCCGGTATCTTGCGTCGGTGGCGTGATAACTTCGCAGCGTTGTATCAAGACCCGCGCATGCAAGAGTTTTATCAACAAGACAACCGCTATAAGGTTTTTTTGCATCAAGCCGTTCTGGCAGCCACAATTCTGAATTTGTGCAAACGTAATGAGATAAAACTACTGCCTAATGAGTATAACTTTCCGCTTCATCTCATCGGCCGCATGGATGAGAAAGATAAACCGGCTGCACTCAATGATTTGGTGACTATCCGCTATGATGATTTGGATGATTCCGGTTGGCATTCTGCGCTGCCGGTAAAGGAACCTTTTAAATCCTGGCTGATAGACGCGCTTCAGAGGAAATGATTACTCCTCAATGTTAAACTACGGGGGATCAAGGTTTGTTCAGAATTAGGAAATACTGGTCCATGTGACAGTCAGGGGGGGTTGGAGATCGCTTCACATTGACAATAAGAATGGCAATCTGATCTCAAGCTTGCGCCAAGTTGTATAGGTTGAAAGTGTGTTTTTCAATGCTCGCGATGCCAGACCGAGTGAAGAGTAAACCTTAGACTCCCAAAGTTACTTTATCAAGATCAAAAACAAGACCCCCGCAGTTTGATTATCGAGTTTTCCTCTATTTATCAGTCTGCGGGGGTCTGCCTTATGGGAGTTTGAATTGGGAGTGTTATATCAATCGGTCGCCGTCATTTTCCAATGCATCTTCGCGATAGTGGCATCCCCGGCTTTGGCGGTTATGCAATGCTGCGCGGGCAATCGTCAACGACACTTCAACCGCGTTGCGCAGACCAATCAGCCCGTCACTTAAACGCGTTGTGCGGTAGAAAGTCTCAATTTCACTCCACATATGCCGAAGTTCACGGATGGCGCGCGCCAGTCGCTCTGAATTTCGTTCAAGACCAACATAATGCCACATGATATTGCGGATGGTCTGCATATCACCCTGGATTAATGCCGCGTCGGCTTCAGCCGTTAGGCCGCTTTCATCCCATGAAGGAACTTCTGACGCTTGTTTGAATACGAAACCTGGAAGCCCCGCCAATCGTTCTGTGATGTTTTTGCCTGCGCGGTATCCCCAGGTTAGACCTTCAAGCAGTGACGTAGAAGCCAACCGGTTTGCGCCATGCAGACCAGTGCAACTGCATTCGCCCAGGGCATACAAGTTCTGGATGCTGCTTCTGCCCCAGCCATCCACCAGAACGCCGCCGCAGAAGTAATGTTCCGCAGGCACCACAGGGATGGATTCTCTGGTGATATCAATGCCATGAGCCAGGCAATTTTTATAGATATTTGGAAAGCGTTGCTTGATGGCTTTAGCTTCCATATGCGTTGCCAGATCGAGCAGTACGAATTTATAACCATTGGTTTCCATCTGGTGATGAATGGCACGTGCCACGACATCACGAGGCGCCAGATCCTTCCACTGGGGGGAATAGTCGGCCATAAACGGTTGCCCATCAGGGGTTAACAGAATAGCACCTTCGCCGCGCACTGATTCGCTGATCAAGAATCCTTCTGCGCCGGGTGTTGAAAGCGAAGTGGGATGAAACTGCACATACTCGGCGTTTTCAATGCGCGCCCCTGCGCGGCTCGCCATGGCCAGGCCGTCTCCGCGGGAGCCCGCCGGGTTGGTGGTGTTCATATAAATTCGACCAATGCCCCCGGTCGCTAAAATGGTCACAGCAGAAAAATAGCGGTGAACAGTGCGTTCAATGCGGTCAAAAGCATAAGCGCCATGGCAGGTTATTGATTCATAAACTTTTAACGGGTCGCGTGAATGGTGCGGAAAGGTGATCAAATCAACAGCCGTGAGATTATTAAGCACGGTAATATTTGGATATTTTTTGATCGCTTCAAGCAAACCGGTGATGATCGCCTGCCCTGTACCATCGCCGACATGCAGAATGCGCCTGCACGAATGAGCTGCCTCAAGGGTGTATTCCGGTCCGCCGTCTGAGCGGGTATCAAACTTTATGCCTGCCAGGTCAACCAATAAATCCTGAATGATGGCTGGCCCTTCTTCTGCCAGAATACGGGCTGCTTCAGGTGACGCTGCACCAGCCCCGGCAGCGACGATGTCGTTGGCCAAAATTTCAGCGCTGTCATCCTCGCCGCGCCCAATGATGCCGCCCTGAGCGTAGCGCGTATTGGATTCCTGCGGGTCTTTTTCTCGGGTGAGAATGGTGATCTTAAGATCAGGGTTTTTTGCCAGTGTTAAAGCTGCAGAAGCGCCTGCAATGCCGCAGCCAATGATGAGTACATCAGAATTCTGCATATTTTTTACTATCCTATGTGAAGCATGCGTTCTACTGCCTGATAGGCGCGCACGCGGATTTCTTCTGGCACTTCAATGACATAGCGATTTAACTGCAACGATTCAAGGGTGTTTTCCATGGTGATCTGGTTCATGTGCGGACAGCGCACACTGCACATGCGCAGCATGTTCTTGTCGGGGTTTTCTGCGGCCACGTTGTCACCCATGGAGCACTCCGTCAGCAGCAAGTATTTAGGGGCATTCGTTTGGCGAATATATTTAATCATGGCTGATGTGCTGCCTGAAAAATCTGAGGCTGCCACCACTTCGGGGCTGCATTCAGGGTGCGCCATGATCAATACATCGGGGTGTTGTTCACGCACATTGGCAATATCTTCCACTGTATATTTCTCATGCACTTCGCAGCGTCCGCGCCAACCAATCATTTGCACATCCAGCAGTGATTCATTGGCTGGTTGAACAGCATTCAAACTCGGAAAGATGATGTGTTTGCCGGTTTCTCTGGCGACATTGCTGGCGAGGTATTCGTCTGGTAGAAATATGACCGAATCAGAATGCAGAGACTCTACTACGGCCACGGCATTGCCCGAGGTGCAGCAGATATCCGTTTCGGCTTTCACATCCGCGTAAGTGTTGATATAAGTCACCACAGGTACGCCGGGGTAACGTTTTTTCAACGCAATTACATCATCCGCGGTGATGCTGGCGGCCAATGAACAACCTGCCAATGAAGGAATCAGCACTGTTTTGGTAGGGTTCAAGATTTTGGCAGTCTCGGCCATGAATTTAACACCACAGAAAAGAATGATGGATTTATCCGTTTCGGCGGCTTTGCGGCTCAACTCTAGAGAATCGCCTTTGATATCCGTCACCGAGTGGAACAGAACCGGATCCATATAATTGTGCCCCAGGATCACGGCGTCTTTTTGTTCTTTCAATGCGTTGATTTTAACGGCCAGTTCTGCTTTGTAACGTAATTCAACATCAGGCACGATATCGGCCAGTTTCGCTTTTAAACTAAGATACATTTCTTCATTTGTCATGCTTACCTGCCAGGTTTCTCAAGATAATCAAAACTTACATCGAACACGATAACTGAATGGGTCAGCGCCCCAATGGAAATGTAATCCACTCCGGTTTGCGCTGCGGCATGCACGTTCTCAAGGGTAATGTTGCCAGAGGCTTCGAGTTTTGCCCGACCTTGATTCTGTTTAACTGCTTCACGCATCGTTTCAGCACTCATATTATCCAGCAAGATGCGCTCGACCCCCAGTTCGAGGGCGCTGGCGACGTCTGCCAGGGTGCGTGCTTCCACCTCAATTTCAAGGCCTGAGTTGGCAGCTCGTGCGCTTTGAACTGCCTTTTCAATGGACCCGGCGAAATCGATGTGGTTGTCTTTGATTAAGATCATGTCATAAAGCCCGATGCGGTGATTGGTGCCGCCGCCCAGCTTTACAGCCAGTTTGTCAAACTCACGCAAACCTGGCACGGTTTTACGCGTATCCAGAATTTTGGCGTGGGTGTCTTTTACTGCATCCACATAACGCCGGGTTAAGGTGCTGATGCCAGACATGCGACCCATAAAGTTAAGAGCGGTGCGTTCAGCCGTCAGCAGTGAACGCGCTGAACCTGACAACAATACAAGTTCCTGCCCTTTGGTTACGATTTGTCCTTCTTCAGTCGTCAAACGGCACTCAATGCCTGCATCAAAAGCATGGTAAACAGCTTGCGCCACCAATAAACCTGAAATGACGCCATCCTGTTTGGCGATGATGTGCCCGGTAAGTTTTTCATTAATTGGAATAATGGCGTTTGCGGTTACATCCCCTGAGCCAATATCTTCAGCCAGAGCTTGTTGAATCGTTCTTAACATATTTTGCGTAATTGGATAATTTATCATTGCCCATTCCGTCTACAACACCATCAGCAGAATTGGATTGCTCCCCTATTATAAAGGCTGCCGGAGTGAATATTGAGAGGAATTTAGATAACCAACATTAATCTATCTGGAGTTGCCGGTGAAAATGCCTGAGGACATACAAAAATCCACCACCTTGGGGTCAAGGTGAGTTCCTGATATTGACCGAATATGTTCAATAATCTTCTCTTGAGGCCAGGCTTTTCGATAAGGGCGGTCGCTGCTTAGCGCATCCCAAATATCCACCACTGCAAAAATCCTTGCCGAAAGCGGAATCTCTTCACCTTTCAAACCACGAGGATATCCCGTTCCATCCCATTTTTCGTGATGACAATATGGAATATCAATAGCCTGGGTTAAATAGCCAATGGGAGCCAGCATCTCAAATGCGTATTTTGGATGCATGCGCATTATCACCCATTCTTCATCAGTCAAAGGGCCTGGCTTTAACAAGATTCCGTCAGGAACTCCCATTTTTCCGATATCGTGCAACAGCGAACCCCAACGAATGTATTTGATCTGGTTTTCAGGCAAATTATACAATCTTGCCAATCGCTCCGTGGTATCTGTTACTCGCAACGTATGCCCTTCAGTTTCTTTATCCCTTAAATCGAGGGCGCGCGACCAGCCTTCAATGGTGGCATTATAAGCCATGACCAACTCAATATTTGAGCGCCGCAGGTTCTCAAACATTGAAGTGTTATCAATGGCAATGGCGGCCTGCTCTGACAAAGATTTCAAGAAATTGATCCAATCATCATCAGGAGTATGCTCAGCACGGCTAAACACTTCCAACACACCTTTCAACTCCCCTTTAGCAACCAGCGGCACACCATAATAGCTTACAAAATCTTCAACTCCTAATTGTTGATTGGCAAAGGAAATATTAGAATCGACAAGGTCTTTGACGATCACCATTTCACGAGTTACAGCAGCTTTACCCGCCAGGCTTTCACCCAAACGCAAGACGGCGGTCTGAATTATGTTGGTTCGAAATCCCTGCCCGGTTGAATACTCTAACAATTGCGAATGCGGATTGTAAAGTAGCACATCCGCTGCATCCATTTTGAGCTGAGAAATCACATTACTCACTAATATTTCAAAGCTTACCATCATATCAAAGCTCGAAGAAATCGCCCTGTCAATAGAACTCAAAGCGGACAAGCGCATAAGCCGCTGCTCAGTCTGTTCTTTTAATGAAACAGTTTGGATGGCGTTGCCGGCAATTTCGCTTAAAGTGGTCAACAACTTCACATCATCATCAGAAAACGTCCGGTCGGTCGTTGTACTGAAATTGATTACACCAATCACACTATTGGTCGTTCGAAGCGGCAGGGTAATTCCTCCCAATGGTGTATGCATGTGACCTTTTTTTTGTTCTGAAAACCAGGGGTCTTCATCATAATTTTGGCTTATATGTGCTTCCTGGGTTAAAAACACCAATCCTGGAATTCCTTTGCCAGGTTTCAGCGGTTCTTCCACCAGAATCCGATTATCATGCCCGCCGCCTGAATAATAAACCGGAACCAATACATCTTGTTCCCGCTTATAGAGCCAGATACTTCCCATGGGGGCATCAGCTGTCTCAAGAAACACTTCAAGCAGAACAGGCAGCATTTCTTCCAATGAATCTGGTGATTGCATCCGGGTTGTCAGCTTGCTGATTGCTTCAAGTCTTTCAAGATGGACTTTCGCATCCATTTCAAGTTTTAATTGTTCAGTAATATCTTCTGAGATACTTAAGATAAAGCTCGGTTTACCATGAGCATCATACATGGGTATTTTTTTCTCATGAAAGAATTTTTGCTGTTTATCTTTTGTGAATCCATTTTCAATCGGGATGTCAACAATATGTTTCCCATTTAAAGTAATTTCATCTTGCTCTGTAAAAAACCTGGCTTCTCCCTTTGAAAATAGTTCATGAACGGTTTTGCCAATGATTTCTTCGTTTGTTTTTCCAAGATATTCTTCTACCGGCCGATTAACCTTGGAATATCTCAGAGTTGCTGCTTCTTTTACCGTGATCATGGATGGAATGTTATCCAGAATATTGTTTAAAAAGGCTTCGCTTTCTTGCAATTTTAATTGGGATTCTCTTAATTCCGAAATATCGTTGCAAAGGATCAAAATAGACTGATCTGGCAATTCAACAGCTTGTGAAAAGAGCAAAATTTCTTCGCCATTTTTCTTCACAGTCCGATATTCAGCAGAAGCCTGACCTTTTTTTCTTAGTTTAGCCAAGAGATCCACTGTTTTCTTTTGCTCATGGTCTAAAATAAGTTGATTAATGTTCATTTTCAAGAATTCTTTCTCAGAATACCCCAGTTTCTCAATAGCCTGAGGATTTACATCCTGAAAATTACCTTCTTGATCAATCACCATTGCTATAACGGGCGAAAAGTTAACATAAATACGAAAACGACTCTCCGAGAGTTGCTGGGCTTTCTTGGAATTTCTAAGCTCAGTACAATCGTGGCTAATGCTGCATGCCAGGTACCCATTGTCATGCTTGATAGGAAAAACCACACTCTCTACTATTACCTCAGTACCGTCTGTTTTTACTATTTTGGTTTCAGATGGTTTTCCTGCCCAGGGAGAGGTGCCTGTTTCCAACAATTGCATGACACTTGTTTTCATATTCTCGAGAAATTTTTGTGAGGGTTTGCTAGCGCTTAATTCGGCCTGAACATCCCAGATATATTTACCAATTGTCTCGTGACGGAAACGCCCGGTAATTTCCTCTTCGGCTTTATTCCATTCGATGATTATTCCATTTTCATCGATGATTGATATTCCCTCAGAGGATTGTTCAATTACTTTTTTAAAGAGATCTTCACTTTCATGAAGATTTTCTTCTATGATTTTATTCTTTGAATTATTCGTATGATTTAATATGATGAATTTTTGATCGGAAACAAATCTGGCAATCTTTACCCTGAACCAACGCATTTCAGTTGGGCTGTCGCACGGATAATCAACAAATTCTTCCTTTACGTCGCCAGCAAGAACCTTGCGTATTCCCTCGGCCACAAGGTGAGCCTCTTCTGCGCCAACCCCCATGATTGAATCGCATAACTCAAAATAATTTTGACCTAAGCCGCAGCTTATATCCAGGTAACCATTTTCTCTGCCAAAATCTTTCCAGGCCTGGTTGACCATGACGATTGTGCTTTTCTCATCCAGAATTGCGATATTGGAACTAAAAGAATCCAATAAGGGTTGAATCGTTTGATCAGTAAAAATTGAGGGTTTGGATTTCATTAACCTGATGCCTCATTTGAATCGATTTGATCACGATAAAATAACCGCACAGAGATTGCCACCTTCTCTGTGCGGTTTATTAACAATGCCTTCTACGATGATGAGAAGCTGGACTTTCACCTCTTTAGTGATAGCTAATCTATATTTAACAAGATTATCACATAATCAAACATAAGTAAAATTCAAGAACAGCTGTTGATGTAACATTCTTTCTGTAAAATGCTGAACCTTAACAAAAGCGGTGAGTCAGAAGTATCCTTAAGGTGACTAAACCAAAAAAGGAGAACAAAATGACTCACCAAAATGATTACACCTTTGCCAAGGCACACTACCAAAGACGGCTCTCCTGGCTGCTCCAAGACCTACGTGGTCATCGC
>CAKMKJ010000037.1 GCA_927443345.1 uncultured Anaerolineaceae bacterium
TTGGTTTTTGTTCAATAGTCGTGGGTGGAACAGGTTCTGGCAGAGAGACTGTATCTGCGTTTTTAGTTGCCTCAACCGAAGACGCCGTTGGATCAATGAGGAGCGCAGGATTTGGTAATGGCGTTTCAGAAGGAGCAGTGAGAAGCTCTTTTTGATTGCGAGGCTGAAGAAAAAGAAAAACAAGCAGGATGAGAATCAACAGAACCGCAAAGCCGATGATGATCAGCCTCCACCCTTTTTTTGTTGAGTTGGCGAGCGATTGGTTAGTCATTTTTTTATCCGATGCCGGGTTCCTTCTTCAAGAAAGAAATTGTATGCCCACGATAAGAGTATGGCAATAAATAAAGCAACTAAAGCAGATTATCGCACAAAATGGTAAAAAAGGATAATGCCAATCAGGCTTTTTGGAGGGGGAAAATTTCATGTTGAATAGCGCATTTTGAACTTCTAATGGATTTTGGAAGTCAGCTTTGAAAAAAGGTAGGAACTAGAAAATTATGTTAAAATAAGAATGATACTTTTCAATCCGCCCCCGTAGCTCAATGGACAGAGTGCCTGACTTCGAATCAGTAGGTTCAGGGTTCGAATCCCTGCGGGGGCGCCAGATTTACTGTCAGTTCAAGATAGACACCGCCATATTTAGGGATGAACCCGCTTTTTGGAGCGGGTTCCTTTTTTCCCGTGCATTTTTCCGTGCAATTCGTTATATTTCAGCTTGGATAATCTGAGGAATCTCAACCATGGTGGGAGAAACCAATCGATCCATCGTTTTTGCCGCCAGTCTTTCTTTGTCCTGAATCAGGTGAGCATAGATATCAAGTGTTGTACTTGGCTTTGAGTGCCCCAACATTTTTGAGACTTTTAACAAAGGAACACCTGCATTCAAGAGCAAAGACGCTGCAGTATGTCTCATGTCATGAAATCGAATTCGATTAATCCCAGCGCCATCTAAAACTTGGTTGAAAATTTTTCGAGTGTTTGTTGGATTCCTTGGTGTTCCAACCAAAGTACAAAAAACGAGTCCTTGTTCTTTCCATCTCGAACCTGCCATCAACTTTATTGACTCTTGGTATTCTCTATGCCGAAGAAGAGCATCTATTACTCCATTACTTAACTCGATGGTTCTAGCACCTGATTCGGTTTTTAACGGTCCTTCAAGATTCCCTTCTTTGGGAATAAACAGAATCTGTCTACGAATGTAGAGTTCTCCCAAATGGAAATTTATGTCTGACCACCGTAATCCAAAAAGTTCACCCATCCTCATTCCTGTAGTTAGTGCCAGAAAATACAAAGCATTGTCAGGATGATTGTGAGAATATGCTAGCAAGTTGTTCACTTCAGTAGCATCCAATACTTTCATTTCTTTGTGTTTGTACTTGGGTATTTCGACATTATCTGCAGGATTATTTTCTATGTAACCGTATTTTTTTGCTTTTTCAAGAGCACAACGAAGTACTGAATGTGAAAGTTTTCTTGTTCTATCAGAAGCTCCATTTGCTCTCATAGCAGCGTAAAAATCTTCAATCCCGATTACGGATAAGCCCTCAAGTTTTCTTTTACCAATACCAGGAATAATATATCTTGTTATTATGTCCTCGTATTGAATGATAGTTTTTGGACGTAAATGGTCTTTATGGCGTGAAAACCAAAATATCAAATACTCCTCAACGGTCATGGATTCTTTTTCAATTTCATACCCTAAGTTCAAACGTCGAGAAATATCTTTGAACCAGGATTCAGCATCAGTATAATTTGTAAACGTTTTACTAATACGTTTACCCTCAAGGGAATACTGTCCACGAATCTTTCCTTCAGGGGTCTTAAATATTGTCCCTGTTTTGTGTCCACGATATCGTCGATGCCTTTTGGTTACAGATTGCTTACTCACACGTACCTCCTTGTGAATTTGCAATCCTTTGGACCCATATGCGGTTGTTAATGTGCAGTTGTTACATACCAAATTATACATCCTTTCTTTTGCAATGGAACATCAGTTCTGTCAATGAATCGTAACTACTCACGGGGGGTTTTAAAAATTGGACATGTCTGTTAAAATTTAAGGACAATGAACCAAGACCAGTTAGAAGAACTAAACAAGCAAGAACTCATCAAGATAATACTTCGTCAACATCAGCAA
>CAKMKJ010000038.1 GCA_927443345.1 uncultured Anaerolineaceae bacterium
GTATATTTGCATGGCAATATCTTCTTTATTTTTGAAAATGTCCATAGGTAACATATATTTATCCATAACATATACCCTCCGAAAGTTGATATATCATAATAAACAAGAACATTATAGCACTTATCATCACTCTTTCAAGACAGCATCTACGGAATATGGGCACTTCAATAGACTATTGGATTCGGTGTTGAAAAATCTTATATAATTGTTTCTGTACTTATGAAATGCAATTGTCGTTAAACAGGAAAAAACATGGAACACAAAACATTCACAAATGAACGAGGCACAGTTCACTATTGGACTGAAGGGGACGGGAATATCGGCCTCATTTTTACACATGGCGCAACCATGGATCACGGTTTATTTGAATATCAACACAATCATTACGATCAAAAATATAAGGTGATCTTCTGGGATGTTCCTTGTCATGGTTTATCCCGGCCATATAGTGACTATTCATTGCAGCATTGTGCGGATGATTTGTACTCAATCATCACTGCAGAAAAAATTCAACAAGCCAACTTTGTAGGGCAATCTATGGGCGGCTATATCAGCCAAATAGCAGCAGCAGACCACCCTGAACTGGTTGCCAGTGTTACTTGTGTGGGCTCGTCCCCGATTCAATTAGCTTACTACTCCAAAATGGACAGGTGGCTGCTATCCATTACGCCAATATTGCTAAAGTTATACAATTTCAAAACACTGGTAAGTTTGACCTCCAACCAAATCGCGTTAACCACAAATGGAAAAAAGTATGCATTTGAAACCATGTCTGGGTTAACCAAAGAGGAAGTGATTCACATCATGGGGTCGGTTTATCGAGGTTTGATTGAATTTGATAAAGACAAACTTGCTTGTCCTGTTTTAATCACCTATGGCGATGCAGACGTTACCGGTAAAGTACAAGCTTATTGCCAAACCTGGGCAAAAAATGAAGAACGCACGCTAAAAGTGATTTCTAACGCCGCCCATAATACAAATATGGATAATCCCGAGGAATTTAACCAGATTTTGGCTGATTTTTTAGGCAGCTTAACTACTAACGAGTAGTCCTCTGTTATACCTTGCACTCATGAATGGGGTGTCAACGCGAGGCACTTATTATTTATGAATCATCTATTTTTGGTGCCTCCCAAAAAACGGGATGCACCCTGCAAACCTAATGTTGAGGTCACAATCCGCCCTCCCCCGACTAATGGCCGAATATTTCAAGCCCGCAACAGTCGCGGCAGATCGCCCATCACTTCCAGACCTGTATGCGCGCCAAGCTCATCAAAAAGTACCTTCCCTTGCAAAGTTTCAAGCCGCACCTGAACAGTGGCATTCAATGTCTCCACTACCCGCTGCCCCATGTCATGGCGGGTTGGTCCGCGCAGTAAGCCGCCCTGAACACGAGCGGCTTTCAGGAAGAGGCGATGTTGTCGATTTTTTATTACCCAATCCACATGATCGTCAAATATTTGCAACGATTCAATCCGTGCGCCATTGTAAGTGGCAAAACGATGAAGTTTTCCCTCCAGCCAAAAGCCGACAATGAATCCCCTGAAAGCGTTACCTTTCCATGGGATGATTGCCACAGAGGCGGTGATACACGCATCCCTGCCAGCGAAATGGTTGCTCTGACACCAGATCCACGCCGAAGGGAAGGATTGTCCCCAATCCTTCTCGATGTACCCTCGCCCGCCGCTGAAATCCATCACTTTGCCATTAAGTGTCAGCGTGCCTTCCAAAGAATGTGAAAAGCTAAGCACTCCGTGATAGCATTCCATCTGCGGCACCCAGGCATACCAACCCATAATGCCTGGTGAAATCCACGTCACCGGCCAGGGAATGAGTGGCCCCAGGTCAATATCTCCAGTGAGTTGACACTCAGCGCAGTTCAATGCCAAAGTGAGATGCCTGTCATCAAAAAGGTTTTCACCAATCTTTATCGAGAAATGCCGATCATCAGCCCTGAAATCCTGAATTGGGAATCTAATATAGGCCGACGTTCCATCCACACCATCCAACACCTGGATGAAGGCATGTGCCTCGTTTCCAAGGATCACACCGGGAATTATGGCAACTTTATTGCGCTCGTCATCGCTGATCAACTTGTAATACCATCCCTCAAAAAATGGCGGCTTTTTGTTCAAACCATGATAAACACCAGGTGTGAGTATGGACCCTATGGACATGGTAGACTCTCCTTCTTCATCGAACGCCCAAAGAATTGACGCAAAGCTGCCTCACCCTCGCGGCTATACGGACCGCGGGTGCGAAAAAACTCATTACCCATTCGATCTACCACCAAAATGTAAATGTGCTCTTCGTCTGGCAGATTCAATGCAGCACGGAAATCTGTTTTATTGAGATAAAGTGTAATCGTGTGTTCTCGTGTTTTTGGGTTTGGAATACCGGCTCGCATTCCTTCGTTTAGCAAAAACTTATATAATGTCCCCGAGTTTGAGAGAGTAGGAAGTTCATAATAAACCAGACCCCCGAATTCTTTCTCCAGATCCTCAGCCAGTGCGATCCAGGAATCAACTTCCTCCTGATGCCATCTTTCAAAGGGGATAAAAACAAGATTAAGCTCACCTTGAAAATCTTGAGGCAGCGTCAACTTCTTCCTGAGAAAATTTAAACCGCTTACTATTGGAAATGTCATTGATTTTCCTGTCGAAATGAACAATGGCCTCACTGCTATCAGACATCATTGTCTCCAATTTATACCAGAATGTCTAAATTTTTTTTTACCCAAATAGCACTATCCTCCCGCCATCGCGCCCACAATCATGAATTCTTCTTTACCCTGCACCACTGCATCCGGCAGAGGTGCATCCGGTGAGGTCAACGAGAAATCTTCATTACAGGCAAAAAAGCGGACGAAGGGTTGACGTTCACCGGTAGCCCGATGACGCACGGTTCCGCGCAGCATCGGATAGCGCGCTTCAAGCGCATCCAAAATGGATCGCTGCGACACCGGGGGTTCAACTTCCAGTTCGACCACTCGCCCGGCGTTCGCCAGCCGCTGCAAATGATAAGGCAGCACAACACGGATCATTTTATTACCTGTACCTCTACCGACAAAACTGGCGGCAAGTTGTGGACGATGGTCTCCCAGTGGTCGCCTGAATCGGCAGATACATACACCTGTCCGCCAGATGTTCCCAGGTAAATACCGCAGTCCTTGAGCGTATCCACAGCCAGCGCGTTGCGCAGCACGTTCACGTAGCAGTCTTTCTGCGGCAGTCCATTTGTCAGTGCCTCCCATTCATTTCCACCGCTGCGGCTGCGGTAAACTCTTAGCTTGCCGTCTGGCGGAAAGTGTTCCGAATCACTCTTGATGGGCACAACATAGATGGTTTCAGGTTCATGAGCGTGCACCACGATGGGGAAGCCGAAATCACTTGGTAAATTGCCGCTGACTTCATGCCACATGTCCCCCGAATCATCAGAGCGCATCACATCCCAATGTTTTTGCATGAACAACACCCCGGGTTTGGAGGGATGCATGGCCAGGCTGTGAACGCAGTGGCCTACATCTGCCCCGGGATCAGGCAATTCGCCATCCGAGATCAAGCCTTTGTTGATTGGCATCCATGTTAAACCGCCATCCTCGCTGCGGAACGCGCCCGCCGCTGAAATGGCAACATAGAGACGCTGCGGATTTGCCGGGTCAAGCAAAATGGTATGCAGGCATAAGCCGCCCGCACCAGGCTGCCACATATGCCCTTTTACGTCGCGCAGACCGGGTAGTTCCTGCCAGCTCTGGCCGCCGTCTTTGGAGACGAAAAGGGCGGCATCTTCCACACCGGCGTAGACCAACTCAGGGTCGGTCAAACTTGGCTGAAGGTTCCAAACGCGTTTAAACGCCCAGGGTTTTTGAGAATCGTCGTAGAACAAATGTGTGCCAGGGTCACCAACATATGTGAAATCATTATTGACCGCTTCCCAGGTAGCACCACCATCATCCGAGCGTTGGATGACCTGACCGAACCAGTCAGAGGTTTGCGAGGCATACAAGCGGTTAGGGTTCACAGGAGAGCCGTTGATGTGAAAAATTTCCCAGCCAGAGAAATGCGGACCGGAGACCTCCCACTTCTGGCGTTTTTCGTCTGAAGTCAAAATGAATGCCCCTTTACGGGTGCCGACCAAAACGCGAACCTTAGTCATCGAAAACCTCCTAAAAATACGATTAAGCAAAGAATAAGAACAATTTGAATTGATTATAGAATAATCAAATAACATAATCAAGACACAATTTGTCTTATTTGCCTCAACCCCAAACGAGATGTCAGATATTACGAAGAATAATTGTTGGGCGTATAATAGTGCGATTCTTATTCAGACCTAAACAAGGCAAACGCCTCCCTTGAAGTAAATTCGAACTCAAACCTAAAAACCACCCATGCAATTTGGAAGGACATAATATCATTTATGGAAACATCCAAACAAAAAATCATTGGAGAAAAAGGTCTGGTCGTTCTGATCGCACTTTTAAGCGCCTTTGTGCCGCTATCAACTGACCTCTACCTGCCTGCCCTGCCTACCATGAGCGCCAATTTTGGCGTTGGCCCGGAACGCACGAACCTGACGCTGACCATGTTTTTCGTCTTTTACGCCCTCGGCACCCTGATCTGGGGTCCGCTCAGCGACCTATATGGACGCAAGCCCATCCTGGTCATCGGATTATCGCTTTATATCGCTGCCAGTCTTGCCTGCGTGTTTGTGGGCAGCATTGATGCGCTGATCATCTTCCGCATTTTTCAGGCCATTGGCGGCAGCGCTGCCGGCGCTGTGGCCACCGCGATTGTTAAAGACTCTTATCATGGCAAAAAACGACTGTCGATTCTCGCCATTGTGCAATCTATGGTACTAATCTCGCCTGCCGTCGCGCCTGTTTTGGGTGCCTTCCTGTTACAGGTAATGTCATGGCGCGGCGTATTCATGACGCTCACCGGCATTGGTGTTTTGGCCTTATTGGGCAGTTTATTATTCACAGAGACCATCCTTGAACGCAACACAGGCAGCCTGCTGCCAAGCATGCTGCGCCTCGGTCACGTGCTCAAGAACCGCGGATTTGCAATGCTCTTGATCATTTTTTCGATTGGCAGTCTTTCAACCATGGCTTTCGTGGCTTCCTCCACTTATATTTACCAGGAGGGTTTTCATCTCAGCGGGCAATCTTACAGCTTGTATTTCTCGTTAAATGCGGTTGGTTTAATCCTCGGGCCGATGATCTTTTTGCGATTATCAAATCGAGTACATTCTGAAACTATCATCCGTGCCTGCTACATAATTATTGCCATAGGCGGCATGCTGGTCTGTTTGGTGGGCGGCCTGCAACCCTGGATCTTCGCATTGTGTATGCTGCCGGTCTCCACCGCCGGAAGCTGCTTCCGTTCGCCAGCCACCAATATGCTGCTTGAACAACAAAAGGGAGATTCGGGTGCTGTCTCATCATTGATGAGCTGCACAGCCATGCTGATGGGCAGCCTGGGCACCCTTATCATCTCACAGCCATGGAACAATATGATCATGGCCTTGGGAATCATGATCATCAGCACGGCATCCATCGCCTTAATCGCGTGGCCGTTTGTGATTAAGCGCACAATCCGCCTGCCCGGATTGAAAGAACAAACTTTACAAGCGGTAGAAATAGAAGCAAAATAACCCGCAAAATTTTTGAAAAATTAACCGGGAGCAAAAAATCCCTGGAACAAAAATCAGGGATTTTTTTAAACTTTCAACAACCCACACAAGTAAACTTTTGGAGATGTCGGGCAAATAGTAAACTGAGCATGAGCTGCCAATCTAACGATTTAGTTTTGGTAAAGAAACACACGTTTTGACCGTTATTGAAAAAGAGTCCAAATTCCTTTTGCCCTGATCAAGTCAGCTTGTATAAAATAAATGCCTTCACCTTTTACCTGATCTAACCAGAATTTAACTGGCAAATTGTTGGTCATGACCACCGATACTCTTGACTGTCTGGACAATGTTCCATTTTTGGGCACACCATATGAAGCCAGGTTGATCAATCCTGCCGTGAGTCCATCTTTGCTTCCGTAGCGTCGAAAGAAAAAGGCACGCAGAGGCCAATCGGTGGGGATGCTCTCAAGCTTGGTCTGAATTTGTGTGCTAACTTCCGTCGAAACGAAGCCCCTACTGGCTATGCTTGCCATCAGTTGTGCATACTCACGGGCCGTCCCTTTCGGAAACAACTGCCCTGCATCAACCTGACCTTGCCAACCTAATTGATTTGCCGCATCAATATATTGATCAGATCGCATGTAGTCAATTTGTTTGGCACGCCAAGCTGGATTATTGAGATACAAGTCAACAAGATTGTCAAAATAGGCAAAGTTTTTTTGCTCAACATCACGGATCAAATTTTGCCTCAGATCGTTATTTGCAAGTGAATGTTCGTGATCCATCATCGCCAGACTTATACCAAGGATGGAATGGATCGGTGTATGGTGTTCCATTCCGATAACGGAATTCACTCTTTCATAACCTAACCGTTGAATAAGGTAATCTGTTTCTGCATTGCCACTAAAGTGGATCATGATTTTGGCAATGTCATCAAGGCGAATAACTGCCTGTTGATCCAGGGCAAACCCAAGCTCATCCGTTTTAAGCCCCAAACTGGCCAACCCACTGATGTGTGCATTGCCATCAGTTTTGGGAAGGTAATAACCCTCGAGGTCAGCAATGCTGATCAGTTCATCAGGATTCAGTTCCCCTTGAGCAACCGCAGTCTCATACGCGGCCAGCACCACAAGCTTCATCATCGAGGCCGTGATGAGCGGTGTATCTGCGTTTAGGAACAGGTCACTGCCATCTTCCACCAGTTTAGCATTTGAATCAAAAGTATAGACAACGACTGCCGTAGAATCAGGGTTATCAAAAATAGTATGCACCAATTCGGCTTTACGCAATTGAATTTTATATACAAAGAATGCAGTGATTACGATGAAAACGACCAACAAGATGGACAAACCGATCCAAAGCAGCATTTTAAGCCCCTTGTTCTTTAACATGGTTGACTCTCCCTACTAAAATTATGGCTGGGAATAACTAATTTAGGTTGTTGTGATTATTAATCTCCATCAACCCTGATCGAAATTTCTTGACCTGGTATATCAACAGCTTCGGTTGGGTAGATACTTGCATTCAAACTGTACACCTCCCCCTTATTGGACGAACTCTTTCCAAATTCATTCGCCAGATCTAGCAAACGGGTCGCAAATCTGGATAACTTCTGCTGGTCAATACGCACCGTTTTAATTACCGCCAAGACATCTTTTTCTTTAGTCTGGCTTTTGAGTGCCTGAATGGAAGCATTGAGATTATCGCGCAGAATGATCAGGCCCAAAACCTGTTTATTGGTTGTTTCATTCTCCGCATCGACGATGAATTGGAAGGCAGCAGCGCGATACAGTTTCTCAAGGTTTTTGCCGGTTTCCCTTTTTTCAACCAATTTGATCAATCCAACTTTTTCCAATACTTTGAAATGATGTGTCAGGTTGGCAGGGTGAACCTTAAGTAATTGTGCAATCATTGAAACTGACTGCTTTTCTTTTGCCAGGTAAGACAAAATGGTCATGCGGGTTGGATTAATATAAGCACGGATCTGCTCATCAGAATTGATGGTCATTGTTGGCATGGGTTGAATATCATAATTAGACATATTTCTAATTATAGTAATATTTCTAATTATGTCAAGTGTCAGATTCTCCAATTTTCAAGTGGCGTTATTCTTTTGGTACTTTTTCGGCTCTATCAATCATGCCAAAATTTAAGTAAAATGAGATATAAAATTAGAAAAGAGTAAGAGGCGAAAATATGTCAACAATAATGACCCGCATTCTTGGAAGATCCGGCATCGAAGTCAGCGCCCTCGGCATGGGCTGCTGGGCTATCGGCGGACCCTTTTGGTCTGGCACCACCCCTCACGGTTGGGGTGAAGTGGATGATAACGAATCCATCCGTGCCGTACATGCTGCGCTAGAAATGGGTGTGACTTTCTTTGACACCGCCAACGTTTACGGCGCCGGGCACAGTGAACGTGTTTTAGCCAAAGCTTTTACTGGTAAACGCGACCAGGTGGTGATTGCCACCAAATTTAACGCTGTCTTTGACGAAACCACTCGCCAAGTCACTGGCAGTGACGCCACACCCGAAGGCATCCGCAAGGCGTGTGAAGCCTCGCTGCGCCGCCTTGAGACAGAGTACATTGACTTATATCAGTTCCATGACAACGGATACCCTGCTGACAAAGCTGAGCCAGTGCGTGACACACTTGAACAACTCCTGGCAGAGAAGAAGATCCGAGCTTACGGTTGGAGTACAGACTTCCCCAAGAGTGCCGAGTTCTTCGCACAAGGTGAACACTGCTCCACCATTCAGGCCGAGTTAAACGTATTGGACGATAATGCTGCCATCGTGGCTGTATGTGAAAAAGAGAATTTGGCATTGATCAACCGCGGACCGCTGGCCATGGGGCTGCTCACCGGCAAATATGTGGCTGGCGTCAGACCCTCCGCGGATGATGTGCGCGGTGAGAAGAGCCCCGAATGGATGAAGTATTTCAAGAATGGTGTTCCGAGCGAGACGTATTCTGCCAAGATCAATACCGTCCGCGAAGTACTCACCAGCGGCGGACGCACCCTGGCGCAGGGCGCATTGGGCTGGTTGTGGACGCGCAGCCCCAAGACCATCCCCATCCCAGGTTTCCGTACAGTCAAGCAAGTGGAGGAAAACGCAAAAGCCCTTGATTTCGGCCCGCTCAGCCAGGATCAATATATGGAAATTGAAAAAATTCTAGACAGAAGCCAATAATAAGTACAACAAAACCCCGAGAAAAAACTCTCGGGGTTTTGTTGTAGTGAAAGAAAGGCTTTTTGAAAGCACATAGATCACAATATGAAATGGAAAAATAGTGCGTGACAAGGCACAATTCATACATGCATTGTCATATGCACAAATTCTATGCTAGGATAAAATCAAAATAATAAGAATTTTTGAATTTCTCAAAAGAGATGAAAATGTCTGACTTAAAATTTGAATCACTCCGCAAACCCACCATCGCAACAATCTGGATTCTTCTAGCCTAATCACTTGTCACGATGGCGTCTCTACTCTTTTTTGGAGTCATGTTGCTGCAAACATCGACGCTTCTTTTTTCAATAATGATTATCCTCACGGCTGGTTTTAGCAAGATTACAGCCTGGTGAGGAGTGGTGTTGCACGGTTTGGATTTGCTGCATATTTTGGTCGGCTTGTTCTTACCTGAAATGGGTGTCATTTTAATGATAATTGCCGGTCCACTTTACCTGATTTGGTTCCCACTGTTGACCAGAGATTTGTCACGCTTATCAAAGGAAAGAAAATGACAAACATTAAGGAATGGAAAAACCTTTGTCGGGTCGGTGCTATCGCAGCACTTTTTGCAGCAATCCTCTTTCGGCGCAACATCGGCGCTGAAGTCTCACTCTTTACCGGTGTTGAAGGGATCCCATCCACGGTTATTGATTGGTTTCTGCTTTTAGACGCCAAACCCTTCATTGGATTATCCTTTTTGGCAGCTTTCGATCTGATCAACGGACTTCTGGTTGGTGTCGTTTTCCTGGGCTTGGGGGCTGCATTATGGCAGAGATCAAGAAGCCGGGTTGTGTTGGCTCTCTCCAGCGGATTAATGGGCATCACCATCAGCCTTTCATCGAATATCTCTCTTACAATGGTCTCGCTGACGCACCAATTTACAGAAGCGGCCAGCGAGGCGCAAAAAAACGCGTTGATCTCAGCCGGGCAATCACTCCTGGCCGCCAATAGCCCCATGGGGGGCTTTCCGAACACCGGCACATTCATCAGTTATCTTTTGATATCACTGGCAGGATTGATTTTTGCCAGCCTTCTTTTGCCAACAAATCGCTTTACAGGCGTTATTGGGCTTATCGCGGCTGGCTGCGACCTGATTTACTGTCTTACCATCCCTTTTACACCTGCGTTGCAAACACTCTTGATGGCTTCAGGCGGTGCTTTTTGGATGATCTGGCACATACTTTCTGCCAAATTTTTGCTTGCTTACGCAAAAATTGAACAACAAACCTCTCTAAGACCAGGTAATTAACTATTTAAGTCAAAAACAAAAACATCGCTCACAGTAACTTAATGGAGTGATTTATACATCAAGTATTTCTCATTCTTTTAATGCCAATTCCTTATATAATAAGGTGATGCGCATCCCGATTGACCGCCAAAGCAAGACCCCCATCACTCAACAGTTAGCCAATTGGCTGAAGGAGAGTATCCGCGCTGGCAGCCTGCCCAGGGGGATGAAGCTGCCTGCCACTCGCGCCCTTGCTTTGGAACTTGGCATTAGCCGCATCACCGTTCAAAACGCCTATGCGCTACTCGAAAGCGACGGATTGATCATCACTCGCGAAGGCAGCGGCACCTTCGTGGACCCTCCCCAAAGTATTCGCCATGCACCAGATCAACCAGTCAGCAAGTCATGGCCGTTCTGGCAGCTTGCTGGCGAGCATGAAATTAACCCAATGATGCCGGTAAATGTAACCCACGCCTCCGAAAAATTGATCTCATTCACCGGCGTAGGCGACCCTGATCAATTTCCGTTAAGAGATTTCCTCCACACCCTGCAAGATGTCATCCGCCGGGATGGCATTGAGGCATTAAGCTACGGCCAATTTGGCGCAGGATACGAACCGCTGCGGCTCACCATCAGCCGCGTACTCGCCAGCCAGGGCATCCAAACCCACCCCGATCAGGTGCTGATTACTTCAGGTTCACAGCAGGCGCTGTCGTTGGTTTGCCAGCAGCTTCTGCGCGAAGGCGATGTCGTCCTGGTTGAATGCCCCACTTACAACCTGGCGATAGAGCTTTTCAGACGTCTGAAACTGAAGATCATAGATGTGCCCGTGGACGAAAACGGCTTGCAGGTAGAGTTGATCGAACCGCTTTTACAGGTGCACACGCCGCGTTTATTCTATACCATCCCTAATTTTCAAAATCCCACAGGTGCCTGCATGAGTGTTGCAAGACGCAAACAACTGCTCGCGCTTGCCGCCAAATACAACATCCCAATTTTGGAAGACGACTTCGCTGGCGACCTGCGATACGATGGACACAGTCTGCCTGCCATCAAAGCTCTGGATATGAACGGTCAGGTGATCTATATCGGCACCTTCTCGAAAATGCTCATGCCGGGTATGCGTGTGGGCTACCTGGTTGCGGACGGTCCAATCTTCAACCAATTGGTCAAACTTAAATTTGTGCAGGACCTGACCACATCCCCCCTCATCCAGCGTGCTCTGGATGATTTCGTCACCGTAGGGCGTTATCAGGCTCACCTGCGCCGTACAACACGACTCTATCGGCAGCGAAGAGACGCGCTTGTCTCCTCGTTACAAAGCCATCTACCCCAAACCACTTTCTTCATCCCCCGCGGCGGGCTGTTTCTTTGGCTAACCCTGCCAGACGGTGTCTCTGCATCTGAATTATTGCCATTGGCCATTCAGCAAGGTGTTGAATTTGCCCCCGGCACTCGCTTCTTCGCCAACCCTGAAGATGGAGAGCATTTCATTCGCTTGAACTTTGCGACAAACACGCTTGAAGATATTGAAACGGGAATACTAAGGCTAAAATCCACTCTTCAAATAATATAAATTGTCTTAAAGATAGATTATTTGTAGATTTCTATCGTCACTAACAGTAAAAAATTCGCAGGCATCTGGTTTATCACAGTATCTGAATAAAAAGGTTAAAACTCTTTTTCTTTTTTTTCATAGGGGTATCCTGTTAAGCGTAAAAACGAAATCTGGTAAATCGTTAAAATAATTAAAATATTTTTATTTTCTCTCTTCTTGACAATACCAAACAAGATAATGTATTATATTAGCCAATGAACAGTGAACTGAACCTCCATGTGCATCATCATAACAATACCCCCCAAATTGACCTGGAGGTCGGTTAGTCACACCTGCAACACAAAGGTAAGCTCAGTGAAAACCAAACCCCCGGTCAGCGGGGGTTTTTGTTTTATTTTGCTTCAAAGTCATTATTTCTTATCAATGTAATTATTCTTCAAAAGGACGGTCAAAAATGGATCAAAATATCACCCCACAAAACGTACGCATCTCAATGCCCTCGAAAGGGCGCTTGATGGATGACACCCGCGCTTTCTTTGCGGATTGCGGCATTAGTGTGCACCAGGAGAACCCGCGCCAGTACGAGGCCCTCATTCCCAACATGCCGGGGGTCAGCGTGCTCTTTCAGCGCCCTGCAGATATCGTGGTCAGCGTGAGAGACGGCTCGGTGGATTTCGGTATTACTGGATTTGATGTGGTCGAGGAACGCCGCGGCGACAACGGCGAGGTGATGGTGCTGCACGACGCGCTGGGCTACGGCGGCTGCATGTTGAGCCTGGCCGTGCCCACCGCCTGGACGGACGTTCAGGATATTGCCGGGTTGCAAGCCAAAGCCAGCAAAATGGAAAATCCGCTGCGCGTGGCCACCAAGTACCCGGTGCTGACCAGCCGCTTTTTGCAAGAGCGCGGCATTGACGCGGTCTTGATCCCCGCGGAAGGCACGCTCGAGACCGCCCCCACCATCGGCTATGCGGACCTGATCTGCGATATCGTCTCATCCGGCCAGACCCTGCGCGAAAACAACTTGCGTCCGCTCAATGGCGGCATGATCGTCAAATCGCAAACCGTGCTGATCGCCAACCGCCAGTCGCTGCTCAACAAGCCCGAATGCCTTGAAACCGCGCGCACCCTGCTCGAGTTCTTTGAAGCCCACCTGCGCGCCAGCGGTGATCTGGCCGTGTTCGCCAACATCCGCGGAGAATCTGCCGAAGCCATCGCCGAACGCATCTTCAGCGAATGCAACATCAGCGGTCTGCAGGGGCCGACCATCTCGCGCGTCATCACCCGTAGGTCTGAACAGAACTGGTATGCCGTCAACATCATTGTTAAACGCAGTGAGATCATGCAGGCCATCCGCGATCTGCGCGCCATCGGCGGCAGCGGTGTGGTGGCCATGCCCATCACCTACATCTTCGACGAAGAACCCGAACGTATCACCGCCATGCTCGAAGCGCTTAAAAAGCAAGGCCAATCATGAGCGCACCCCTGCCTCCCATCCCCCAACGTCTGGAGCGCATCGCGCCCTATACCCCGATTGAACCGTATGAGGTGCTCTCTGAACGCCTCGGTTTCGCACCCGACGAGCTCACCAAGATGGACGCCAACGAGAACCCTTACGGCGTATCCCCCAAGACACGCAAAGCGCTGGCTGAACTGAGCTATCCGCACATCTACCCTGACCCTGAAAGCCGCGCATTGCGTCAAGCGCTTTCAGACTTCACCGGGGTGCCAGTGCCCTATCTGATGGCCGGCTCCGGCGCGGATGAACTGCTCGATCTCATCCTGCGCGCTTATCTCGAACCTGGCGAAAAAGTCGCCATATGCCCGCCTACCTTTGGCATGTATTCCTTCGACACATTGGTCAACACCGGCCAGGTGGTTGAAATTCCGCGCAATGCGGATTTCAGTCTTGATCAGCCTGCACTCCTCCAAACTGTAAAAACGGAACAGCCCAAGGTGCTCTTCGTCACCCGCCCCAACAACCCTGATGGCGGCATGCCTTCCGCGGAGGAGATGCAGGCCATGCTCGACCTGCCACTGTTGGTGGTGGTGGATGAAGCCTATATCGAGTTCACCACTGACGGCGGCAGACTGGGCGAGAAGCTCAGCCTGATTCGCGAGGTGGAAAAACGCAGTAATTTGGTCGTGCTGCGTACCTTCAGCAAATGGGCCGGGCTGGCCGGGCTGCGCGTGGGCTACGGCGCATTCCCCCAGTGGCTGATTACCGCTTTGTGGAAGATCAAACAGCCTTACAACGTCAATGTGGCTGGCACCCAGGCCGCACTGGCCTCGCTGACTGACCTCGATTGGCTGGCAGGCAATGCGGCGCAGTTGCGCGAAGAACGTAAGCGTCTTTTTAATACATTGCAAGGCATTTCGTACCTCTCGCCTTTTCCCTCCGAGACCAACTTCATCCTCTGCCGGGTCAGCGGGCGATCCGCTGCGGAGCTCAAAAATTCGCTGGCGCAAAAGGGCGTGTTGGTGCGATACTATACGTCTAAAGGCTTGTCGGATTGCATCCGCGTGAGTGTGGGGAGGCCCCAAGACACCGACCGCCTGATCAAAGCGCTGGAGGAATTGCCATGAATATCGCTTTTCTGATCTTTTCTGAAATTAAACTGCTTGATTTGCTGCTAGCGGCCGAACCCTTGCAGCAGTTGCAAAAACTTGGCTTGAACCCTCGCAATCTGCAGGTGGATTATGTCAGCGAAGCACCGCTGCCAGCCGCTCTGGATGCCACCCTCGAAGCATCTTTGATTAAAACCAAAATTTCCACTTCCCTGACGGAGTATGATGTTGTCGTGCTGGCAGGCAAGCAAACCCCCGCCTTGAAAACTTGGATAAATTCCATGCACCTCGAAGCAGTTATGCTCTCTTGTGCCAATCGCGCAGAGACTTTCTTTCTCAGTCTTAAACTATGCGAATTGGCTGCGGGCAAAGAAGCCAGACAAAAAGTGGCAGAGGCACTTGGCCTGCCAGACGAAATCGGTAATAACAAGCTGACAATGCTCAGAGAGGCATCCCTCTCGCGCAAAACCAAAGAAACCTCCATTAACCTTTCCCTCAACCTGGATGGCAGCGGCAAGCACAAGATCAGCACGGGCATCCCCTTCTTCGATCACATGCTGAGCCAGATCGCCGTCCACGGCTTGTTTGACCTCATCATCCAGGCCAAAGGCGACCTCGAAATTGATCCCCACCACACGGTTGAAGATGTAGGGCTGGCGCTCGGCAAGGCTTTTGACCAGGCGCTCGGCGACCGCAAGGGGCTGGTGCGCATGGCCACCGCCAGCGTGCCCATGGATGAGAGCCTGGCTCAGGTCAGCCTCGATTTCTCTGGGCGACCCTATACCGTGGTGGAAGCGACCTGGAACGACATTAAGGTTGGCGACCTGCCCGTCACCCTGATCACCCACTTTTTGGAATCCTTCGCTGTGCAGGCGCGCTGCAATCTTTCTGTGCGTCTGATCACCGGTGGAGACGATCACCACCGCGCCGAGGCCATTTTCAAATCACTCGCCCGCGCTCTGGATGCCGCCACCCAGCTTGATCCGCGCCGCATGGGTACCGTCCCCTCAAGCAAGGGAGTCCTTTAACATGGTCGAAACCGTGGTTTTGGTGGATGTGGGCACAGGCAACCTGCATTCCGTGCAGCACGCGCTGCAATCTCTGGGCGTGGAGGTGCTGCGTACCAACCGTCCTGAAGAGGTAAATTCCGCTACCCGCCTGGTGCTACCCGGCGTGGGCGCTTTTGGCAACTTCATGAAGGGCATGGATGCTTTAGGTCTCACCCAACCCGTGAAGGATGCAGTGGAAAGAGGTGTGCCGCTGCTGGGCATTTGCGTGGGTATGCAGGCTTTCTTCGATTTGGGTCTTGAAATGGGGGTTTTCTCCGGCCTGGGATTGATCCCCGGCAAAGTGTTGAAATTCCCCGACATCCCCGGCTTGAAGGTGCCGCACACCGGCTGGAACCAGTTTCGCGCATTGCGTCCATCAGCACTGCTCGATGGACTGACAGAAGAGCCTTACGCCTATTTCAACCACTCCTATTACTGCCAGCCCGCGGATGCGCAAGACAGCCTTGCCGAAACGGATTATGGCATCCAATACACCAGCATCGTGCAGAAAAACAACCTGTTTGGTGTGCAGTTCCACCCCGAAAAAAGTCAACGCACAGGCTTAACCCTGTTAGCCAATTTTTTGAAAATCAAATAACATGGAGACAAACATGCACTCATTTACAATTTTCCCGGCAATTGACCTTCGCAGTGGCGAGGTCGTCCGTCTCAGCGAAGGCGACCCCAATCGCCAGACCGCCTATTCCGCAGACCCTGCGGAGACCGCCCGCCAGTTCATCGCTGCCGGTGCGCAGTGGCTGCACGTAATCAATCTGGACGGCGCATTTGGCGACGGCGAGACCAAAAACCTGGATGCCGTGGCCGCCATAATGAAAGTTGCTGTGCCTGCCGGAATCAAGGTGCAGTTCGGCGGCGGGCTGCGCGATCTCGAAACCATTGAATCCGCTTTCAACATGGGCGTGACCCGCGTGGTCATCGGCACCGCCATCGTTGAAGCGCCTGGCTTGCTTGAAGAAGTGCTTACCCGCTGGGGTGCTGAGCGCATCGTCGCCGGTCTGGATGCCCGCGACGGCTGGCTGCGCATCCACGGTTGGCAGGGTGAGACGCGATTGAACGTGGGTGATGTGGCGATCACCGTGCGCGAACGCGGCATCACCACCCTGGTCTTTACCGATATCGCCCGCGACGGGTTACAAAAAGGCCTCAACCTGGAATCCACCAAGGATATTGCCCGCGTCAGCGGACTCAAGGTGATCGCTTCTGGCGGCGTCGGCAGCATGGCCGATATTCAAGCCGTCAAGGAATCCGGCCTGGCCGGGGTGATCGTTGGCCGCGCCATTTACGAAAACAGCATCAGCCTTTCAGACCTGTTTCAGAAGGCACATGACTGATGTTGGCCAAACGCATCATCCCCTGTCTGGATATCCGCGGCGGGCGCGTGGTCAAGGGGGTACACTTCGTCAATCTGCGCGACGCCGGCGACCCGGTAGAGCAGGCCCGCCTCTACGACGAAGCCGGCGCGGATGAACTGGTCTTTCTCGATATCTCTGCTACACCCGAAGGGCGCAGTACGGTGGCCGAAATGGTCAGCCGTGTCGCAGACCAGGTCTTCATGCCCCTGGCTGTGGGCGGCGGCATCCGCAATGTGGAAGATATGCGCCGCCTGTTGTTGGCTGGTGCAGACAAGATCAGCGTCAATTCTGCCTCAGTCAGCGATCCGACGTTGCTAAGCCAGGGTGCGGATGCCTTCGGCTGCCAGTGTATCGTGCTGGCCGTGGATGCACGCCGGGTGAACGCCGCGAATGAAACTCCGCGCTGGGAGGTCTTCATCAACGGCGGCCGCACCCCTACCGGTCTGGACGCCATCGAATGGGCCGCCAAAGGGGTGGCGCTTGGCGCGGGTGAACTGCTGGTCACCAGCATGGATCGCGACGGCACGCTCTCAGGTTACGACCTTGAACTTACTCGTGCCATTGCCCAGGCTGCCAACGTGCCCCTGATCGCTTCAGGCGGTGCGGGCAACATGCAGCACTTCGCCGACGCCCTGCAAAACGGCGCGGATGCCGCACTGGCCGCCTCGCTCTTCCACGATGGTGTCTTGAAAATTCAAGAGCTGAAGACCTGGCTTGATCAACAGGGCATTCCTGTACGGCTGGTGAGGTAAGCATGGAAACGCTCAAACCTAAATTTACCGAGCAAGGCTTGATCCCCGCCATTGTGCAGGATGCCGACACCAAAGATGTCTTGATGCTAGCATGGATGAACGCCGAAGCGCTCAGCCTGACCCTTGAAACCGGCCAGGTCACCTTCTGGTCGCGCAGCCGTGGAGAATTGTGGCGCAAAGGCGCTACCTCAGGCAACACGCTTGAACTGGTGGAACTGCGCCTTGATTGCGATGAAGACGCCATTTTGGTGCTGGCACATCCCGCCGGCCCTACCTGCCATACCGGTGCAACGAGCTGCTTTTTCCGCCCATTAACCATTGATACCCTTACGGAGTGAAATCATGATTGAAGAATTATTTGCCACTATCAAAGAACGCCAGCAATCCAACCCTGAAGGGTCATACACCGCCAGCCTGTTCGCCAAAGGCGAAGACGAGATACTGAAAAAGGTCGGCGAAGAATCCGTGGAAGTCATTTTGGCGGCCAAAGGTCAGGGCAACGAGCGCCTGATTGAAGAGATTTCGGATCTGACCTACCATGTGCTGGTCCTATTAGCCTCCCGCGGATTGACCCCCGCTGACATCGCCGCTGAACTGGAGAAACGTAAAAAGTGAGCGACCGTCTGCCCGTCTTCTTAATCGACCTTGACAGTGTCTTGGTTGAGCCGCGTGGCTACCGCATGGCCATCCAGTCTACGCTAGCCTACTTCACCGAAAGAATGGGTCTGTGCGACCTCTACCCCGGCGAGGAGGTCATTGCCAGCCTTGAAGCCATTAACATTACCAGCGAATGGGATATCACCCCCATTTTGCTTGCCTCCATTTTTGAGGCGTTATTAGAACAAAACATGACCCTCGATCTGCCTGGCGACCTGCTGGCTGCATGTGAAACTGTACGCAGGGCTTCAGTCAACGCACCAGCGTTGGACTTTTCGTCATTACCGAAAATTCTGGGCGGAAACTTCAAACCCGGCATGGAGTACGCCAGCCTTGCTTTTGAATTGAATCACTTCGGCGCGGCAAATCCGCCTTATCCGCTGCTGGTTGAGCATCCGTTATTGAACGCCTTGCTGCTCAACACCCGCTCACTGGATGGCGCGTTGACCACACGCGTCTTTCAGCACTTCACATTGGGGTCAAAGCGTTATGAACAGCTCACCGGGCTGCCGCGTCTGTTTGACAGCGACTCTTATCTTGAAAAATACGACCAATTGTTATTATCATCCTCTGCACGCGACCTGCTGCTTGAAAACTGGAAGAGCCGCAAACTCGGTGCTGCCATCTACACCGCCCGCCCTTCGCTGCCTGAAAAAGACAGCGCCACTTCATTTCATTATTCCCCCGAGGCGGAAGTTGCCCTCGAAACCCTCGGTCTGACTGAACTGCCGCTCATCGGCGCCGGCAAAATCGGCTGGCTGGCGGAGCGCATGAACGTGCCGGCACACGAATTTGCCAAACCCTCGCCGGTGCAGGCGCTGGCAGCCATCGCCGCGGCAGTCACCCTGCAGACAGGTGCGTCGCTGAGAGCCGCTGCCGATCTTCACCTCAATGGCAAATTAAGTCTCTTCAAAGATTTACCGGCGCTCTCCATCCATGTGTTTGAAGATTCAGGCGGCAATGCGGCCTCTGTTCGCCGCGCTGTAGAGCAGCTTAACCAAGCCGGGCTGTCTTGCACCTACACCGCCTGGGGCGTCGGAGAAAACCCGGCCAAACAGCAAGCCTTATTAAAAACGGGGGCAAAGCTCGTCCCCGAGGTTAACCAGGCCATCCAACTCGCCCTCGATGTTGAAGGGCTGTAAAAAGAGGACATTATGAAAACGTATTCTGTGGAAGAAGCCAAAAAATCATTTTTAAAGCGACTACCTTTCGGTCAACAAGCCGTGCCGCAAAAAACGCTGGATGGCATCCAGGTATTGTTTGGCGAACCACTGACCCCCGCCGAAGCGGTCGCCCGCATCCTCGCGGACGTGAATGCGCGCGGAGACCAGGCGCTCGTGGAGTGGAACACCAAACTGGATAATCGTACTGAACCTATGATGCGCGTTTCTGCCGCAGAAATGCAATCAGCACTGAACGGCTTGCCCGACAAGCAGCTCGCTGCGTTGAAATTCTCCATCGAACGCGTGCGGGCATTCCACAGCAAGCAGCCTGCCTCCTCCTGGGTGGATCAATCCATGGGCGGCACAGTTGGTCAGCTTTTGCGTCCCATCCGCCGGGTGGGATTATACGTGCCGGGCGGCTCGGCTCCCTTACCTTCCTCGGTGATTATGTCGGCCATCCCCGCACAGGTGGCAGGCGTCAAAGAGATTGTCATCTGCTCCCCCGCGGACCGCACAACAGGGCGCATTTCATCTGTAACGCTTGCAGCAGCAGCCCTGGTGGGCGTGGATGAAGTCTACGCCATCGGCGGCGCGCAGGCCATCGCAGCCATGGCCTTTGGCACCGAAAGCATCAATGCGGTGGATAAGATTTTCGGCCCCGGCAACCTTTTTGTGACCCTGGCCAAGCAGCAAGTTTTTGGCGCGGTGGGCATTGACACCCTGGCTGGCCCCACCGAAACCGTCATCATCGCGGATGATACTGCCAACCCAAACTGGGTGGCGCTTGATCTTCTGGCCCAGGCAGAACACGATCCCCTGGCAGCGGCCATTTTATTAACCCCCTCCGCACAGCTGGCAGAGAAGGTCAACGCTGAAATCGAAAGCCTCACCAAAGGTCAGCCCGCTTTTAGCCGCCAAGACATTCTGGAGCAATCGCTTAACGACCGCAGCGGCATGGTGGTCACCAAAGACCTGGATGAAGCCATTGAACTCTCAAACCGCTACGCCCCTGAACACCTCAACCTGGTGGTCAGCGAACCCTTTAACTGGATTCCAAAAATTGAATCCGCGGGCGGCGTGTTTGTCGGTGAGCAGTCTTTTGAAGTTCTGGGTGATTACGCGGCCGGTCCAAGCCACGTGATGCCCACCGGCGGATCGGCGCGCTACGCCTCTCCACTCAACGTGTGGGATTTCTTGCACATCGTCAGCCTGATTGCGCTCAACCCCGCTGGTGCTGCGGATGTCGCCGCCGCATCCTCCGTCATCGCCCGCATGGAAGGTCTCGACGCCCACGCGCGCTCGGCCGAAGCGAGGATAATATCGTAGGGACACGGTGTGCCGTGTCCGCATAGGCGTGCCGTGTCCGCTTTAGTAAACAAAATGCCCGTTGCTTGCATCAGGGCATTTTTCATTGTAAGATTTGATTGAGAAATAAAACTTCCCTTCAAAGGATTATATATCCATGACCAGTGACGACGCTTCCATCAAATTGTTTGCCGGCACCGACAGCGACGACTTTGTTGACAAAATGTGCGCCCACCTCAAAATCGAAAAGGGGATGGGCTACGCCAAAAAATACCCCGAAGGGAACACCTTCGTCAAAATTGAAGAAAAAGTAAGGGGTAAGAACGTCTACCTGGTCAAATCCATCGCCGTGGCGCCTAACGACGACTTCATGGAACTGCTCTTCTGGATCGACGCCTTTAAACGCGCCAGCGTCAAATCCGTCACTGCCATCATCCCCTACTTCAGCTACGCCAAAGGCGACAAAAAGGATGAGCCGCGCGTCTCCATCAGAGCCCGGGTCTGCGCGGACTGCCTCGAAGAGATCGGCGTGGACCGCATCCTCACCATGGACCTGCACAGTCCGCAAATCCAGGGCTTCTTCAAAAAACCGGTGGATCATCTTTCTGCCATCCCCATTTTATCTGGCTATATTAAATCCATGCAGCTTGATAACATGATGGTCTTCTCGCCAGACGCCGGCTTTGCCAAGAACGTCAGGCACTACGCCGGGTTGCTTAATACTCCCCTGGCCATTGGAGACAAGATTCACCGCTTCAACAACGAAAACGCCGAGGTGCTTGAGATTTTCGGCGACGTTAAGGGCAAAAATGTGTTCATCGTGGATGATTTTTCGATCACCTGCAACACCCTGGTCAGCGCCGCCGAAAAACTGAAAGTCCAGGGCGCTGAGCGCATCTTCGCCTGCGTCACCCATGCCATGATGAGCGATAAAGGGCTTGCTGCTCTTGATAACAGCCTGATTGAACAGCTCATCGTTACAGATACCGTCAACAACCAGAGGTTAAGTGGCCATCCCAAAATAAAAGTGGCGTCGGTGGCACAAATATTTGCCGACGCGGTCAGCACCATCCAAAACGAAGAATCGCTCGGCTCATTATTGGATCGCTACAATGCGAAATAATTTGGTCGCAGGGTGACATTTTAACTTTGGGTTAACATAAAGCTGGTTTTACTTGACCAGACCCTTGCTCTTTGATAAAATACTTCACGCACGGCGACGTGGCCAAGTGGCAAGGCAAGGGTCTGCAAAACCCTGATCATGGGTTCAAATCCCATCGTCGCCTCAAAAAATACCGCCTTTTCCAAGGTGGTTTTTTTATTTGTTAGGCAAGTTATACTTATTTACTTAATCTTCATGGGTTAAAATACCCCTAGGGGGTACATGTCCCATCGTCGCCTCAATCCTTAGACCACCTGTTACCAAAAGTTCAAAAGTGGACACGTTTAAAGATGAAAAGTGGACACTCTGGTAAGAAAGCGAATTAACGATCAAAAGTGGACTCCACGGAATTTTGAGGATGGCATTGTAAACGAATAAACCATCTTGCGATCA
>CAKMKJ010000039.1 GCA_927443345.1 uncultured Anaerolineaceae bacterium
TATCTGTGCCGAATGATCTAACCTCATAACCAAAACCGCTCTAGCACGGGCTCTTCAGCACTGTTCAAAATCGAACAGCTATTTTTTTTCAATCTTGGCCCAGGAGTCTCTCAACGACACGGTCAAATTAAAGACGGGGGTACCGGGTTTGGTGTCGATATCAGCACAGAAGAAACCCTTGCGCTCAAACTGGAATTGCTCACCGCTGACAACATTGACCAATGATGGTTCAACCTTGCAATTTGTGAGCACTTTTAAGGATTCTGGGTTGACGTAATCCAAATAGGTTTTATCTTCATCCACTTTTTTGGCATTTTCTACCGTAAACAAACGGTCATACATGCGCACTTCAGCATTAACCGCTTGGCTGGCAGACACCCAGTGGATGGTGCCCTGCACTTTGCGTCCGTCAGGAGCGTAGCCGCCGCGCGTCTCAGGATCGTAAGTGCAGTGGATTTCGGTCACTTCACCCGTTTGAGGGTCTTTAACCACATCTTCACACTTGATGATGTATCCATAGCGCAAGCGCACTTCACGGCCAGGCGTGAGTCTGAAATACTTGGGAGGCGGAACTTCTCTGAAATCATCCTGCTCAATGTAAAGCTCGCGTGAGAAAGGCAGGCTGCGGGTGCCGGCTTCGGGGTCTTCAGGGTTGTTAATTGCTTCAAGCTGCTCTACCTGGCCCTCAGGATAATTGGTGACCACCACTTTGACCGGGTTTAAGACAGCCAGAACACGTTTGGCGGATTTATTCAATATATCGCGCACATTGAATTCGAGCAGCCCGACATCAATCAGATTTTCGTTTTTGGCTACACCCACCTGATCAATAAAGTTACGTACCGCCATCGCGGGATATCCACGCCGCCTCATGGCACACAAGGTCGGCATACGCGGATCGTCCCAGCCACTGACGAACTTATCCGTCACAAGCTGTCGCAGAAAACGTTTACTCAAGATGGTATAGGTCACATTCAGACGCGCAAATTCGATCTGGCGGGTCTTGAACAATCCCAACTCATCCAGGAACCAGTTATACAACGGACGGTGATCTTCGTAAGCCAGGTCGCACAGCGAGTGGGTCACGCCTTCCACCGAATCAGACTGTCCGTGGGCAAAATCGTACATGGGGTAGATGCACCACTTGCTGCCTGTGCGGTGATGAGGTGTTTTCAAAATGCGATACATGGTTGGGTCGCGCATGTTGATATTGCTGGAGGCCATATCGATTTTGGCCCGCAGAACGCAAGTGCCCTCGGCAAAATCTCCATTGTGCATTTTCTCGAACAGGGCGAGGTTTTCTTCAACCGTGCGATTTCGATAAGGGCTGTCTTTGCCGGGCTCGGTCAACGTGCCGCGGAATTCTCGAATTTGATCTGCGGTCAGGTCATCCACATAAGCTTTGCCTTTTTTGATCAGTTCAATGGCAAAATCATAGAGTTGGTCAAAGTAGTCGGAGGCATAAAGTTCCTGCCCCCACTGATAACCCAGCCACTGGATGTCTTCTTTGATGGCATCCACATATTCCGTTTCTTCTTTAACCGGATTGGTATCATCGAAGCGCAGGTTACACACACCGCCAAAGGTCTCGGCAATGCCGAAATCAATGCACAGTGCTTTGGCATGACCAATGTGCAGATATCCGTTTGGCTCAGGCGGAAACCTGGTTTGAACACGATCAAACCGACCCGTTTTCAAATCTTCTTCAACGGCCTCAACAATAAAATTACTGGGTGCGGCTGCAGGTTCATTGGTCATAAGTGTACTCCTAGTTATATAAGGATAAAGCACCCGTGATTATCACTGGGTGCTTTATGGTGAGGCTGAGGGCAAAGGATTCGAACCTCTATATGCACATCCAGAGTGTGCAGTACTGCCATTGTACGAGCCCCCACTAACGAACGACTGAAATTTTATCACGGTCAGGGAGCCATGTCTAGGAAATTTTGTTCGAGTACCGAGACAGGGCTCCAAAGAGATTTCATTTAAAATTTTGTGAACAATAAGTCTTATGATATCGATAAAGAACAAATATAAGAGTTTTTACTCCGGCCTCTCCCCTACCCCTCTCCATCCAATGGATGGAGAGGGGTAAGCCCCCACACGCGAAGCGTCGGGGGTGGGGTGAGGTAAAAATTTTTATCTTTTCCACAACAAAATGCAGACCAATGGTCACAAACAAAAATAAGATCAGTTCAAAAGATACTTGGCGCCTTCTCTTAAGGCCTCAAAGTTTTTGGGCAGCAGCCGTTTGTGCCGTTCAGGCAAGTGAGCAGTCAAAGCATTTTCAATGGCACTTAAGGGCAGCACCGGCAGATTCGCCAGCAAGGCTCCTAATAACACCATATTGGTCATGCGTTTGTCGCCCAATTTTCCAGCCACTTCACCCGCATCCACTTCAACCACACGGATGTCTGTACGTTTCACCGGCCGGTCAAGCATGGATGAGTTAACCACCAGCAAGCCGCCTGGTTTTACCTGATTTTCATATTTATCGAGTGAAGGCCGGTTCATGGCAATTATGGCTGCCGGGTATCGCACCAACGGAGAACCGATCTCTTCATCAGAAATGATGGCGGTGCAGTTGGCTGTTCCGCCGCGCATTTCAGGTCCATAAGCCGGGATCCAGGTGACGTGTTTACCTTCATCCAACCCGGCATAGGCCAGCAATTGTCCGCCAAAGAGCACTCCCTGGCCGCCAAACCCTGCAATAATGATTTCTGTTTGCATGTCTGCCTCCGCCTTAGAGTTTGATCTCGGCCAAAGCCGGATGGATTTTGTAGTCACCCAAAGGATAGTAGGGAATCATTTTTTCTTCGAGCCACTTGATGCTGTTCAGGGGTGAGATGCCCCAGTTGGTTGGGCAAATCGAGAGTAATTCCACCATCGAAAATCCCAACCCGCGCACCTGGGTTTCAAACGCCATACGAATGGCTTTTTTGGCCATGCGGATGTGCTTGGGGTCGTGCAGGCTGCGGCGCACGATATAAGACGCACCATCCAGCTTGGAGAACATCTCGGATACCCTGATAGGAAAGCCCTGGGTTTCAACATCTCTACCGGTTTGTGATGAGGTCGTTTTTTGCCCAGGCATGGAAGTGGGGGCCATCTGGCCGCCGGTCATGCCGTAATTGGTGTTGTTCAAGAAGAACACGCTGATGTTTTCACCGCGGGCCGCGGCATGCACAATTTCAGCCATGCCGATGGAAGCGAGGTCGCCGTCTCCCTGGTATGTAAAGACCATGCGGTCAGGCAGCACACGCTTGATACCGGTTGCCATGGCAGGGGCTCTACCATGTGGAGCCTGAACAAAATCCATGTTGAGGTAGTTATAGATAAATACCGAACAGCCAACAGAAGCCACCCCGATGGTTTTTTCGCGCATGCCCATTTCGTCTATCACTTCTGCGATCAGGCGGTTGGCGATGCCGTGCGTGCAGCCGGGGCAGTAATGCGAGGTTGTGCCGGTCAGCGAGTCAGGTCGTTCAAAAACGGTGGTTTCAATTTCGCAATTTTCCAAGACCATTCTTTTCTCCTTTACCCTTTTGCCAAAACACGGGCTAACCAGCGGTCGCGAGGATGACCGTCAGTTGAAATCGGCGTTTCTACCATGCGGTGAATTTCACCCAGCACTTCATCAGGAAAAGGCACCACACCACCGAGGCGGGCAAAGAAGTCGGTTGGCGTGCGATAACGATTGGCCGCCAAAACATCTTCTAACATCTGGCCAGCATTCATTTCGACCACCAACATGCCCTTGATCTTGTCAGAAAGATCGGCATAAACTTGCCGGGGGAAAGGACTCAAAGTAATGGGTCTGATCAAACCTACTTTTATTCCTTCAGCGCGTGCTATACGCACGGCACTTAAAGCAATTCTGGCGCTGGAGCCAAAACCGGTCACCACGTATTCCGCATCCTCCATGTAATATTCCTGGCAGCGGATTTCGTTGGCTTCCACATCTATCCAGCGTTTGAGCAGACGGTAGTTCATTTCTTCCTGGGCAGCGGGGTCAAGGTTAATCGAGGTCAAGAAACGTCGTTCTCTACCTTCACACCCTTGAACGGCCCAATCTGCAAACGTAGTCTTCAACGGCTGCATGGGGGGCAGTTCACAGGCCTCCATCATTTGGCCAATGGAGCCATCTGTGAGGATGACAACAATGGAGCGGTATTTATCGGCCAGGTCGAAGGCCAGCACAGTTAAATCTACGGATTCTTGCACACTACAGGGAGCCAGAACAATACAGCGGTAATCGCCGTGGCCGCCACCGTGCACCATCTGGTTGTAATCAGATTGTGCCGGAGCGATGTTGCCCAGACCGGGTCCGCCGCGCATTACGTTTACAATCACCATTGGTAATTCAGTGCCAGCGATGTATGAAACGCCTTCAAGCATCAGGCTGACACCAGGGCTGGATGAAGACGTCATCGTACGGTAGCCAGTGCAAGCCGCACCATAAACCATATTGATAGCGCCTAATTCGCTTTCAGCCTGCACAAAAGCTCTTCCCAGTTCAGGCATGCGGTGAGACATATATTCAAGTAACTCAGTTTGTGGAGTGATGGGGTAACCAAAATATGAAACCACTCCCGCGCGCACTGCAGCTTCAGCAACGGCTTCGTTGCCTTTCATTAATTCTAGAGACATGCAGCGCCTCCTAGGCGGGGATCCGGTTTACACCGGTTTTTTCACGATAAACGGTAATCGCGGCTTCAGGGCAGATGACAGAGCAAATGCCACAACCAGTACAGCCATCCGCGACCATTGTAGCAGGGTGATACCCTTTGGCAGTGATACGGTCATTGGCGAGAGCCAGCACTTCTTGCGGACAAGATGAGATACACAGTTCGCAACCCTTGCAATACTTCTCGGTGACTACGATCCGACCCTTAAGGGGCATTCATACCTCCTGAAAGAAATTCCCGTCTCCGGGTGATTGGTGCTTCAAATCATTACCATTATCGTCCGATTTGGCATTCTTGTGAAGTGTCAGAAATCCTATACTGCCGATACAATTCTTCATCCGTATCGGCAGTATTTATATTTATCATGATAGACATGTTTTTTATTGGGTTTTTCTGCCAGTGATCAGTTCGCGATGCTCCCGGTGATGGTCTAATGTGCCCTCAAGCACTGCCACCAGCGGAATGCCATTTAACCAGTGATACTTATCAGGGTCTAAAAACTCATCTTCAGAGAGTAATGAACACACCAACAGAATCTCGGAAAACCGCTGTTCCCATTCCTTTTTAGCTTCCGACAGGGAATGATCTTTGAAAGACTGGTAGATGTCTGCGTTAACCTTGTTTGTTTCTTCGTCAGATTCAGGGTCAACACCCGGAAACCATTTCGGGAATTCAGGTTCTTGTTTTAACCTGGCAGCAACCAATTTTGCCAGCGTCACTTCTTGCCAACTGGTCAGGTGAGCCAATACATCCTTTAGCGTCCAATGGTCATCTTGGGAGCAATCTTCGGGTCTTTCTTTGCAGTTCAACAAAAGCCCCTGCCATATTTTTAATTCTATTCGCAAAGCATCAATAGCGTCTTTAACCGATGGCATGTGGTCTCCCCAAGAATATAAACTTCACTTTTAATCACCAATCCATTCAACAATGGTGGCTTCGCCTTGCCCAACCCCTACGCATAAGGTCGCCAATCCGTAGAAAGGCTTTTTTGCTGTTAAAGACTGTTTCTTCATTTCGTGGATCAATGTGGTGAGGATGCGTGCACCTGAACAACCCAACGGGTGCCCAAGGGCAATTGCACCACCATTTACATTGACTATTGAATGATCGAGCCCAAGTTCGCGCATGACCGCCAATGCCTGAACTGCAAACGCCTCATTCAATTCCGCGAGTTGGATATCTATGATACTCAAGCCGGCGCGTTTAAGTGCCTTTTGTGTGGCCGGCACAGGCCCCATGCCCATGATTTTCGGTTCCACACCTGCCGTGGCGGAGGACACAATTCTGACCAGCGGTTTCAGCCCCAGTCCTTTGGCTTTTGCTGCGCTCATCACCAATAGCGCAGATGCGCCGTCATTCATACCGGAAGAATTGCCAGCCGTGACGCTGCCATCCACCCGGAATGCGGGTTTAAGTTTTGCCAATGATTCAAGGGTGGTGTCACGCCGCGGACGTTCGTCCGTCTCGATCAGCAGCGGCTCGCCTTTTTTCTGCGGTACCGCCACCGGGATGATCTCGTTTTCGAATTTGCCTGCATCCATCGCGGCAACTGCCCGACGGTGGCTTTCGACTGCAAAATTATCCTGCGCTTCACGGGTAATACCGGTCAGTGCAGCGATGTTTTCAGCGGTTTCACCCATGGGCTGTGTGCCGTAAAGTTCCACCATGCGCGGATTCGGGTAGCGCCATCCGAGGGCGGTATCATAAGCTGTGATATTTCCAAATGGGAATCCGCCTTCAGCTTTGGGCAGAGAATAGGGTGCGCGCGACATGCTTTCAACCCCGCCGGCCAGAATGACTTCGCCTTCACTGGCAATAATGGTGTGAAAAGCAGCATTCACGGCACTCAACCCTGATGCGCACAGCCGATTGAAGGTCAATCCAGGTACACTGACCGGAAAACCCGCCAAAAGGGATGCCATGCGCGCAATGTTGCGGTTGTCTTCGCCCGCCTGATTGGCGCAGCCCAGGTAAACATCATCTATGGAGGAGAGATCCAGATTGTTGCGTTCAGCCAGTTTGGCAAGCAGCATGGCTGCCAAATCGTCAGGTCGCACGCGCGCGAGTACCCCGCCCAGGGCTCCAATTGGAGTCCGAACTGCATCAACGATTACCGCATCTGACATGGCTTCCCTCCAGGGATTAATCTGTTCATAAATTCTACCATTTTTGAATTAGTTGCGCTCATCCTTACAAAACCGTGAAATGAAGATGATAAATCTTAAAAAATCTTAATAATTGGTAATTATTCGTGTGTTCAGACCTGTGTCATAAATAACTTGAATTGCATTTTGTCGTGTACCAAAGTTGAATGGGTAAAATGACTTTTTCCTGTGGCAAGCTACGGGGATCAAGTTTTATGATTCATTTATGGATAAAAATTCAATCTAATACTCCGGCCTCTCCCCTGCCCCTCTCCATCCGCGGGATGGAGAGGGGCGCGAACTCTGTGTACCCGAGCGAAGCGAGTGGTATTGGGGTGAGGTAATAATTACAAACCTGTTTTTGGAAATTTACTCTTTTGATCATTAATAGAGCAAATCAGGATGTATTGTTGTTCAATAATCATAAAAATATATCCAACCCAGACGTGCGCGATAAAAGCATTTCATATATAATCATAATCAAGATTGTGATTAACAATTTTTGAAAGAAAAGATGAGCCAGAAAATAAAAGTGTCAAAAACCCTGATAATGCTTGCCATGCCCGCCATGTTGATCTTTATGGCAGGCTGTTCACGCACAGTAGACACCTCCGCTTCGGGTAAGACTTACCCCGTCTCAGCTCCCCTGCAAGCTTTTTACGACCGCATGGGCGGCGAGGTTGTGCTTGGCCCGGCCATTTCAAAACTAAATGACAACACCACCGGACAATGCCAATATACCGTTAACGCCCTGCTTTGCCATAACCCCATGGTTGCCGGTGACGAAAGTTTTTCGTTTTATTCACTGGGCAATGAACTCAATGTGAGTGATGTTTCAATCAACACCGACTCGACTGACGGATTAATCATTAACGGCTTTACGGTTTACGAAGAATTTGTACCCATCTTTGAACGCTTCTCTCAAACCACTTACGCGGGCAATCCCATTTCGCAGGTGCGTATCAATTATGCCCAGCAGCGCGTGGAACAATATTTTGAAAAAGTGGGTTTCTACCGCAACTTCAACGACCCGATTGGGACGGTGAAACTGCTGGCTTATGGCGCCGCTGGCTGCACCAGGGGATGCAGTTACCAACCCGCGGTTGAAGCGGAATTGTCCAATCCTTCAATTTCACTCTCCGATCTGGATCTGATGGAAAAGTTGGGCATTCTGGTTGATAAATCCGCTTTTGGAAAGGCGCTCGACAAAGCGCACACAGCCGCGGATGGCAGCCTGGAACAGGTTTATACAGGTGTGGTGCTGTTTCAAGATGTAACCGGTGTGGTTCGACCGCGTCCGCTTTCAATGATACTGGGGATGCCGGTGAAGCCACCAGCCGAGAAACAGTATGACTATTCAAGCGGCGTGGTTTTTTATACCGTCAACGACACACTCGGATACCATGTGCCCATTTTGTTTGATACATTCATCAACGCACACGGCGGAACTGCCATTTCTGGTGACCCAATTAACGAAGTTTTCGAATACGAACCCGCTCTCTTCAGGCAGTGTTTCACCAATTACTGTCTGGATTACGACCCCTCAAAACGCGAAAACAAAATGATAACCCTCACTCCGCTGGGTAAACTGTATCTCGCCATGGATCAAACCGTGCTGCCCCAGGCAGTCACTCCGCAACCCGATCCCTCGGTCATCAGTTTGCAGGTCAGCGAGACACTGCCCAAAGTATCCACTTCCGAGGCGCAGACGATCCACGTGATGGCTCTGAACACCGAAGATCAAACACCCCTAAGCGGCATTGAAACCGAGATTACTATTTTCTTTCCAAAAGAGAAAACCTGGTCCGCGCTGCTGGCCCCCACCGCGGTGGATGGAACGGCTGTCATTACGCTGCCGATCTTGAAGAACATTCAAAACGGCTCCATCCTGGCTTATAAAGTATGCACCGTCAATGCCTTCGCCAGCCAAACTTGCACCACAGGCACTTACCTGGTGTGGACGGCTCCCTGATCAGGGATTGACTTCAGCAAAGAGGTCTACCCTGTCGATCTTTTCTCCGATGCTGTAAATATTAAGAGTAAAGGGTATCCATTCGCCCGGGTTCACTGCGCCTGGTGACATGAATCTGCGAATGCCTACAATTCCACCATTGGCATCATATGCCACGGCGGCGATCCATATTTTGCCGGTAACCCCTTCAACGCCTTCAAATTTGGCCTGGGTATTAATCACCACTGAGAGACCATTCGCGCTGATGTTGATCCCGGATTGATCCACGGTCACCAGCGCGGATTGCAGGGCTGTGGGTGTGCCGGTCAGGTTGACGCTGGTTGCAGTTATTAACTCTATACCGATTTGTGGGTTGACTGCCACAGGCGGCGGAAAATAGGCAAACAGGGGCAGCGTACCACCGCTGGCGAGGCGGTTCAACGGCACCAGGGCAGGCCGGGTAAGCACTTCACCAGTCGCGAGATCCGTCAGACTGAATTGTGCGCTAAGGCTGTCGACCATCATGGTCTGCGGGTTGAGCAGTTCCGCAAAGCAATAGGTTCCGCCTGAGCGTGAAGGGGTGCACAGCGGATCGCTGAAGGTCATGGGCCAGGGGGTTGCGACCGGCAGGTTTTGCGTTGGCGCGACACTCTGTCCGTTGGGTGCGGGGATGAAGATCACCGTGCCAGGGGCGAGCAAATAAGGGTTCACATCCGGGTTGGCAGCTTTAATCTCATCAAGGGTGAGGCCGTTTTTGGCGGCAATGCTGAATAAAGTATCGCTGCCCTTAACGGTATAAGAAATGGGAATGGCCGTCATGGTGGGTATCAAGGTTTCGGTGGCCGCCACCGATTGGGTGGCCGTGGCTGTGGGGGTTATGGTGGCTGTGGTAAAGGGGGTCAGCGCCTCACCTGGGAACAGAGAAGTCCCCTGGGTGGGTGTTGTGCCTTGCTGACAACCGTTTAATAGCAAAACCGTGATAAGAATTATTATTGCTAAGTTAATGGTTTTCATGTTCCGCAAATGAATCCTCCCGGTAAAAAGCTACAGGGTAGTAAGTAATTGATATTGTTCATGAGAAGAAACCACACATTTACTCCGGCCTCTCCCCTGCCCCTCTCCATCCAAAGATGGAGAGGGGTAAGCCCCCACACGCGAAGCGTCGGGGGTGGGGTAAGGCAAAATATACTAACTTTTTATCGCAGCAAGCGGCAGAAAAACGCTCACTACCGCATTATACCTCTTCAAGGTGCTTGCTCGCCGCCGTTGGCTATGTTAAACTCAACTCACAAGTTGATTCTAAACCATAAAAAGGCAACTTTGTAGACAACCGTGCGCAAAACCGACCTGACCCTCTTAATCAAAAAACGTCACGAGAAGCATTCCCGCAGAACCAACCGGGCAATGGCGATTTCGCACCGCTTTGCCATTGGAGCGCTTTCAATCTTGTTGATCGTTCTGGCAGGCGGATTGGTGTTTGCCGGGTTGTTTTACGCCAGGGTCACGGCCGACCTGCCTTCGCTGGCGGTGCTGCCCGTGCTGCTCAACCCGGTGGATGGCGAACTGCTGGAGCCCACCGTGATTACAGACAACAGCGGTGAAACGGTGCTCTTCACGCTGGATAACCCCGGTATCGCACGCGCCTATCTGGCGGTCAACCCTGAAAAACCCGATCATTTCAGTCCGCAGCTCTTGCGGGCGGTGGTCGCCAAGCTGGACCCCACTTTCTGGGAAAACCCCGGTTACTCGCTGAAAGATTGGCGAAACCCCGAACCCGCCACCATTGCCGAACGGTTGGCCAGTGAATTGCTGCTGTGGCAGGAACAACCCTCCGCCATGCGCGCAGTACGGATGCGCCTGCTGGCCGCCCAACTAGTGTCTGAATACGGACGCACCCAGGTGCTCGAATGGTATCTCAACAGCGCCTGGTTTGGTCATCTCGCCACCGGCGCAGAAAGCGCATCACAACTCTATTTCAACAAATCCGCGCGCGATCTGACGCTGGCGGAATCTGCCATGCTGGCCGTGGTGATTGAAGCGCCCGCCTTGAATCCGCTGGATGCACCGGATCAAGCGCTGTCCATGCAGCAGCAATTCCTCGGCGAAATGGCGCAGTTGCAGACCATCACCCTGGATGAATTCGGCTCAGCTCTGCGCGAACCGTTGGCACTGCGCACCTCTATTAACGATCCGGCGTCTCTGGCGCCTGCATTCACTCGCCACCTGCTCTCCAATCTAGACAGCCATTATTCGCAAAACCGCCTGCAGCGGGGCGGTCTGGTGATTCAATCCTCACTCGATTGGCAGCTTCAAACCCAGTTCGCCTGCACGGCCAAAACACAACTTTTACGTTTGCAAGGCATTCTGGATGCACCATCTGATGACTGCCCCACTGCTTTGTTATTACCCACGCAAACCTTTGCCGGTCTGGATGCCAAATCTCTGGCCAGCGCAGGGGTGATCCTCAACCCGGCAAACGGTGAAGTGTTGGCCTATTTGGAACCCACAACCTACGACGGGGCACATCAAGCCGACAACGGCTACCAACCCGGCTCATTGCTCAGCCCGTTTGCCGCCGCCGCCGGTTTTGCCCGCGGACTTTCGCCAGCATCATTGCAATGGGATATTCCGTCAGATTTGATTGAATCAGCCAGCGGCTATCAAAATCGCAACCAAAAGTGGCACGGCGCGGTCAGTCTTCGCGAGGCCGTGGCCAATGACTATCTGGTGCCCATCACGGATGTGCTGCGTCAGGCCGGCGCTGTCAATGCCTGGCATCTGGCCGGCGCTTTGGGGCTTTCCTCTATGAATGATGCCGCAGAAAGCGCAGATCCGCTGTTTGCTGGATCGACCAACTCACTGATGGATGTGGCCGCTGCTTTTGGCACGTTGGCGAATTCAGGCATTAGAAGCGGATTGGAAGACGCTGCAACTGGCGAGATCAATCCCGCACTCGTGCGCACGGTCAGCTCAACCACCGGCAGAATGCTGCTTGATCAATCCACGCCGCAGGTCGGCATTATTTTGAGTCAGCCGCTGGCGTATCTGGTCAATCATGTATTAAGTGACGAGAGCGCCCGTTGGCCGACGCTGGGCTACCCCAACGCACTGGAGATCGGTCAACCCGCCGCCGCCAAACTCGGCACCACCCTGAACCATCAACAGGTCTGGACGGTAGGCTACACCCCTGACCGGCTGGTGCTGGTTTGGATTGGAGACACTTCTGAAAATTCACCACAGGCACTTGATCCGTTGATGGCTGCGGGCATCTGGCATGCGGTGATCAAACAGACACTGCAAGAAGCCCCCAGCGTAGGCTGGCAGCAGCCCGAGGGCATTACCACTCTCAAAGTGTGCATCCCTTCGGGGATGAGGCCTTCTTTGGATTGCCCCGCCACCTCGGATGAGGTGTTTCTGATCGGCAACGAACCGACGCTGCCAGATACGCTGTATGAAAAGATCAAGGTTAATCGCGAAACAGGTCAACGTGCAACGGTGTTCACCGACCCCGCGCTGATAGATGAACAGCTTTTCATCAACGTGCCTGCCAAAGCCAGGCAGTGGGCCATCGAAGCCGGTTTGCAAGTCGCCCCGACTGGATATGACGCCATCCCTGTTAGTCAAACCAATGCCAACGCGCAGATCAGCGCTCCGGCCATCTTTTCGGCGGTGGGCGGCAAGGTCGGCATTTTTGGCACGGCGACGCTTGAAAATCTCAATTCGTGGACCCTGCAGGTTGGCGAGGGCATCAATCCGCTCAACTGGCTGCAAATCGCCAGCGGCGATTCAGGCGTGACCTCTGGCGGCAGCCTGGCGGAGTGGGACACGACCGGCATCGACGGGCTTTACGCCATCCGCCTTACGGTGATTGACCAGAGCCAGCACGTGCAGTCTGCCACCATCCAGGTTACGGTGGATAACACACCCCCGCAGGTCAAGATCACCTACCCCTCCGCGGATCAGGAATTGCAGCCCGCGCAGGAATCTGTCACCCTGCAGGCCGTCATTGAAGACAATACCGGTATTCAGAAAGTGGAATGGTTTGTGGATGGAAAGCTGGCTGCCACACAGACTGACGGACCTTATTTGTATCTTATGCCCGCCGTTAGCGGAAAGCACAGCCTGATGCTGACGGTTGAAGATAAAGCAGGCAATATAACCTCGACTGAAAAGCTGGAATTTACCATTAAGAAATAACCAATCAAGCTTCAAATTTTAATTCGAGCATTGTTCTTCATTTACCCCCAAGATACCAGGGATTGAGTGCAAATACCCGGTATTTTATAGTCCCGCGCAGATTCTGCAGGGATCGTATCGAAGGTGAGGTTCTGTTTACTTACCCCTGATCGGACGAAACCAATTTGCTGAGTTCCAATAAATCTTTGCAGATCAAATCGGCGCCAGCCCGGCGCAGTTCTTTTTCTTCACCAAAGCCGCACAACAGCCCCACGGTTTGCGCGCCGGCAGTCTTGCCAGCCAAAATATCCACGGTGGTGTCGCCGATCATGATGCATTCTTCAGCATTCAGCCCCATGGCATTTGCGGCAAATCTAACCGGGTGCGGAAACGGCTTGGTGTATTCGCAAGTCTGGTTGGTCACCACTGCGCGGAACAAACCGCCCAGCTCAAATTGATCGAGAAAGCGGCGAGTAGAAGCATCGTCACGCGCGCTGACCACCGTCATTGGGTAGCGCGTATTGGCAAGCTCCAAAAGTTCTTTTGCCCCGTTCATCAGTTGAAAAGGTCTGATGCTGTTTTTACGTTTTTGCATCAACTTATTATAGATATTTGCGATATTGTCATCCAGGCTGAGATGGTCAAGCAAATGATACATGCCATTCATGGGGGTTTCTGTGGCCATCACAAACCAGCGCGCAAAGGGCTGCGGATCGCATTTTTTGAAGAGAAAACGCACCAATCTCAATCTATGCACCAGATGCGCCACCCAGACGTCATCCATGTCGCTGAGTGTGCCATCCACGTCAAAACACAAACCCTTTACTTTTGACAGATCAATCGCCATGGTTTTACTCAAAATTCGGAAATGCTGCCAGGGTATTGGCATAAGCCATGGAATCATTGGTAATGATCCAAAGCACCTGGTCATCGTACAGGGTCATGCTGATGACATCCTGCCAGGTGACTTCATTTTCAGTGTCCACTGCGGGGGTACCCCAACGCAGCATGCCGTATTCTTTGCTGCTGGCGAAGAACTCCTCTGCATCTTGAGTACTATCCCAGACACTCTGCCAGGCTAATACAAAGGTGTCTGAATTGTCAGCATAATAAACATAAGCATCCCCGCCCCAGCCGGCAGCGGCTTCTGCCGCAGTGAAAGAGTCTAGTTGGAACTTTGAGTCAATGCCTGAACTTAGCACCAGAGAGGTGTACCACTCACCGATCACACCCTTGTCAATTTCAGTCCAGTCGTCACCCAAAACAGCGGTCAGGTCAGGCAAGTCTACATTCATCGGCTTTTCATTGGGATATTTTTCGGGATGCAAAATTTGCTCGGTCGAGACAGGCGGATTCGCATACGCGGCGTCTACCGACTCCCATTTATCCTCGCCGTATAACGACTGGACAAAACTGAAACCCTGTTGATATGGAAAGAGAAAATCCTGTCTCATATAAGCCGGCGCAGAATCAAAAATTGGGCTCTGATAAGTGGCTTGAAATTCGCTCACATCCGTTTTATCTTGATTTGTACTGTTCATTAGGAACCAATATTGTTCAGTAAGAACCGCATCACCTTCAACCAGTGCGGTGACCGCTGCGCAGTATTCACTATCCGTCTCGCAGAAGTCTTCATTCAATTTCAACCCGTTCTCAAGGTCATAGTTCTGGTCTTGCAACACATGGGTAAACTCATGGGCATAAGTCATGCGCTCCAGCCCGGTAAAGCCTGCATCGCCGATCACATACATTTCTTTGGTAGTGCTGTCATAATAGCCAGCGATTTGTTCGCTGTATAAGTCGATATAGAATTGCAGCAGTTCAAAATCAGGCTCCAACAAGCCCAGCGCGCTCAATACATCTGCGTCTTCCTGTGCCATCTCAGGCGTGTAATCGATGAAGAACTCATTCATCACCACATCTTGCAATTCAGCTGAAGACATCATGGCGCGGTTTAACTCGGCGCTCAGCTCCAATCCACGGATGCCGCTGACTTCCTGCTGGATCAGATCCATTTGTGCGTCCACGCTGGGAGGTTCAGTGGCTTCAACAATAGGCGGCGTGTAATTTTTTTGAGATTGCAACAGAAAAAATGAACCGACGATTAAACCCGCGCTGATCAAAACACAGCCCGAGACTATGATTACCACCAATGATAAAGAGATTTTTTTGCCCATTTTAATTAAATCCTGATTTTTGAAAGATTTGGTTTGTTAGCTTCAATGACTGATTATCTCATGAATGAGACTTATGGTCTAACGGTCTCTAATGCTTTTTTAGCCACTTGATTACCCGGGTTAGCTTGTAGAGCCAGGTTAAAAAGGTTAATGGCACTCAGATGATCCCCTGCCAGCTCATAAGCCCAGCCCTTCCACAGCAGTGCTTCTTCTGAATCCGGTGTGATGTGCAGCGCGTAATCGACAAGCCGCGTAAGGTCTTTTGCGTCGCTGGTGTGGTAAGCGGCACTCAACGGACCGAACTGGTAACGCAGCATACGCGAAGGCAGACCGAGCGCTCTGGCGTTGTCGAAAGCCAAAAGTGCAGCGTCATACTGCTGAAGAGCGTTAAGGCTGCTGCCCAGATTGAACCAGGCATAGGCATTCGCCGGTTCTGACAGAACCTGATCTCGCAGCGCTGCAGCCGTCCACTCGAGGTTGGCCTCTAATGGCCAATCCTCCGCTAATAGTTGTTGAACATTTTGCAGATCATCTGTTGGAAAGATCACCAAATAAACATGGTTAAACGCCTCCCAGGCATCCGCTACATCAGCATATGTAAGCTGTCTGTCCGGTCCATGATAGCTGTCTTGCGCGATGAAGTACTGCGATTGTTTATCGTAGCCGGTCAGCAGAATATAATGCCCTGCCCACAGGTCATCCCCTGGCCAGGCGGATTTTTCGAGCTTAAAGGATTCTTCAATAATCACCGGGTAGCCGGCTGCGATCAAAGCTTCAAGCAAAGTCAGATCGCCACCAACACGAACTTCAGCCTGCAATCCTTCAACGGACCCGTTGACATAGGCAGCCAATTCTTCGATGTTGACGTTTTTATCCTGTCGCTTGGGTCGGATCGCCTCGCTGATGGTGAATTGATCGCCCTGCCAGCCCCAGTAACGCAGACCCAAAGCCAGGGTAGCAGGGCCACAGTTATTCCAATCTTGATAGTCTCGCTGCGGGTTGAACGCAGGAGCAGGCAGCACGACCGAAACCAACATTTCCGCATTGCCTTGTTTTGCGATCACATTATTAGTGGCGGCCTCGGATTGATCCTCCACGGTCATCAGATCGGGCAGCCAAAAGATTGGTTCCTGCTTTGATTTCACTTCAGCGGTGGGAAGCGCCTCGACAGGGTTTACAACTACCCTAAACCAGGTAAGTGCCTGGCTAGCCTTCATTTGTAATTCAGGGAGCCGGTAAAAAGCAAACACTCCCATGCTTGTAATGGCAAGCATAGATAAAAACAGCAGGAGTATCTTTAGCGGCTTCTTAACAAACATAAGTCAATTTTATCCTGAAAAGTCAATAAATCTAATCAAATAAGATGCTTTTAGTAGTATTTAGCTTTTCATTTTATTGTTATAATCAGCCGAATGAAATATCACGTATGGACTGAAGGCTGTCAAATGAATGTCGCGGATTCCGAGAGGGTATCTTCCGCGCTCGAACACCTGGGCTACAACTACACTCCGGTCATCGAAGAAGCGGATGTGGTCGTGCTGAATACTTGTGTGGTGCGACAATCCGCTGAAGAAAAAGCCTACGGACGTCTTACCACACTCTGGCCGACCAAACGCGCCCGCCCTGAAATGGTGATCAACTTGATGGGCTGCCTGGTGGGCATTAGAGACAACCCCAAATTGCATAAACGCTTTCCATATGTAGACGTTTTTTCTGCCCCATCCGATCCCGGTCCGCTGGTCGAATATTTAATTGAACATCACGGGCACGCGGTTGACACTGCCGAGACCGTGCGCCGCTACGCCGTCATGGATGGCGATCTGGTTCTGCCAGAGCCTGCGGTGGGCAAGCAAGTCATCGGCTGGATTCCAGTGGTTTACGGCTGTTCGCATGCCTGCACTTATTGCATCATCCCCTACCGCCGCGGCATCGAACACAGCCGTCCGCCTGAAGAGATTCTCAAAGAAGCGCGCGCGCTGGCTGCACAAGGCATTAAAGAAGTTACTCTGCTCGGTCAAATCGTTGACCGCTATAGTCTGGATAACCCGACCTATCCCACCCTCGCCAGGCTGATGAATCAGATCAGCGAGATTGACGGCATTGAGCGCATCCGCTTTTTGACCTCACATCCCAACTGGATGAACGACGAACTGCTCGATTGTGTGGCTGAGAACCCCAAGGTCATGCCGCATATCGAAATCCCAAACCAGGCTGGTGACGACACCGTGATTGAGAACATGAAACGCGGCTACACCGCGGACCAATACCGCCGCCTGGTGCAAAAGATCAGGGCGCGCATTCCAGGGGTGTCAATCGCCACGGATATCATTGTAGGCTTCCCGGGCGAGACTGACCAGCAATTCCGCAACACTTACGATTTGTTGGCCGAGTTGAAACTGGATAGCGTGCATCTGGCGCGATACTCCGCGCGAGCCGGCACCGTTTCTGAACGCACGATGGTGGATGATGTCTCTGAAGACGAAAAATGGGAGCGTTTTAGGGCGATTGAGAAACTGCAGGAAGGTATTTTTGCAGAAATTCATGCTGCCTATCTGAATAAAGAAGTAACCGTGCTCTTTGAAGAAAAGATGAAAAACCGCTGGAAAGGCCGCACGCCAAACAACAAACTGGTCTTCGTAGATGGGGATGAATCTCTGCTTGGCCAGGTCAGACAGGTGCATATCTATTGGACAGGCCCCTGGTCCATGATAGGAAAACTGGCGTAAGTCTCATGAAAAAGTTCATCCTCTTTGTTTTGTCGGTGCTGGCGATTGCAGGCATCGTGGCGGTCTATTTTTTCTTCATCTCCTCTGACCGCAGAAAAAACGGTACGACCTTCGTCATCCCCTTCATTCGCAACGCTGAAGCCCACCAGGATTGGGTGGTCGAAGCACTATCCACATGCAACGACGCACCCTTTGTCATGCCCACGCGCGGATTGATCGGCTACCTGTGGAATGACGCTTTCAAGATCGGTCACCATCATCAGGGCATTGATATTTTTGCCGGCACTGACATTGGCATCACCCCAGTCTATGCCGCCTATGACGGCTATCTCAGCCGCCAATCTGATTGGAAATCCACCCTGATTATTCGCATCCCCTCCGATCCGCTGCAGCCTGGCCGACAGATTTGGACGTATTACACTCACTTGGCTGGCCCGGATGGCACCCCTCTGATCGCCGCGGATTTTCCGCCTGGCACGACTGAAGTCTTCGTCAAAGCCGGCACTTTGCTGGGCTACCAGGGTAATTATTCAGGCGATCCGCTTAACCCGGTCGGCGTTCATCTGCACTTTTCGATCATCAAAGACAACGGCAGCGGCCAGTATCTCAATGAACTTGAAATCGCCAACACTATTGACCCATCCCCATATCTCGGCCTGTCACTCAACAAGAACGATCGGCCAACATTCCCCATTAAGTGCGAAACCAGAACAAATTAATCTCCATCATCCTTACAAAAGGCTTAGGAAGTTAGGCTGAACAACCCGAGGTTGGCTATGCTATACTGAACATAGTCTAGTACTTGTATTTATGAAACTTTTGAATGAGGATATTTATGGATCAGGATATCACTCTATCGCCTCTTGAAATTCTTTACTCGATTAGCCGTGAATTAGCTACGTCGCTGGATTTACGCAAGGTGCTGGCAAATATTCTCACCTTGACCACAGAAAACATGAATGTCGAACGCGCCAGCCTGGTCGTTCTTGATATCCATGGCAAACCGATGGATGCAGCCATCATGTATAATGGCTCGCTAATCTCACATACCGTGGATCAACTGCATGACGTAGTCACCTCCGGTTTGGCAGGCTGGGTGGTCAAAAACCAGAAATCTGTGCTAATCAATAACACGCAGCAAGATGAACGCTGGCTGGTGCGCCCCAACCAGGAAATCATCGATCCGGCGCGCTCTGCATTGTGTGTGCCGCTGATGGCCCAGGAAGTGCTGGTAGGTGTACTCACCATCGTCCACCGCGAGGTTAATTTCTTCACCCAGTCACAGTTTGCCTTGCAGCAAGCCATAGCTGACATGGCAGGCATCGCCATCCGCAACGCCCAGCTCTACCAGGAAGTCGAACACGCTCATTTACGTTACCGCGATCTCTTTGACAAAAGCATTGACCCGATCATGGTTACCGCCATGGATGGTATGATTGTGGCTGTCAATCAAAAATCTTTTGAAGCAACCCAAAAAACGGGCAAAGAGATCATTGGTCGAAACATTAATGCGCTTCAGGAATTACCTGAAAAAGTAGTGGATAATCTTTTTGAACAAATTGAAAAGAACCAATCCCTGATTTATGAAGCCAGCCTGCTCAATACCAAAGGTGAAAAAATCCCTGTGGAAGCGCATGTTTCTATCATCAACTTGCAGGGTCAGCCTTCATTGCAGTGGATCTTCCGCGATATCAGCGAGCGCAAGAATCTTGACCTGCTGCGAGAAGACCTTTCGGCCATGATCTACCACGACCTGCGTTCTCCGCTGGCCAATATTGTCTCCAGCCTGGAGTTGATGAAAGAGCCTATCGCGGCCACAAAAGATGCCTCCATGATCCAGTTATTTGAGATCAGCGACCGGGCCACTGAACGCATGAATCGGTTGATCAGTTCTCTGCTGGATATTAACCGCCTTGAAGCAGGACAACCCATCACCAACAAAAAAATGACAAATGTTGAAACCCTGATGGATGACGCCATTGAAACCCTGCACACCTTATCAAAAAGCAAGCAGGTGATGGTGGAAAAAATGGTCTTTAGCAAAATTGCCCCCATATTGGTGGATGAAGACATGATCCGCCGGGTGTTGATCAACCTGCTCGAAAATGCGATCAAATTCTCGTCAGAAGGCGACAAGACCGCCATTGGCGCCAAGGCCAACGGCGACACGGTCACCATCTGGGTTGAAGATCACGGCCCCGGCATTCCCTCAGAATCGCTGGAAAAAATATTTAGCAAGTTCGTGAGACTGCACGGCAACAGCATTGCCAAAGGTCTTGGATTGGGTCTGTCTTTTTGCCGTACCGCAGTATTATCTCACGGTGGTAAAATTTGGGTTGAAAATGTTACCGGCGGCGGCTCAAGATTTATACTGACACTTCCAACCGCAGCCATCAAATGATCTGGCCACAAGGAGCCTTCATGCAAGAAATTGCACCGCATATTTTTATCGAAACAACCTACCCCGGTGTCACTCTTGGCGCCATCAACTGGCCCCACGGCTTGATTTTGATTGATGCCCCGCTGCGACCAGATGATATTCGTTTATGGCGCAGCACCCTGGCTAATATGAACGGCGGCATTGACCGGCTTCTGGTCAACCTCGACGAGCATTTTGACCGCACCATTGGAGCACGCCAGGTTGAATGCATGGTCGCCGGTCACGAAAAAATGAACCTGTTGTTCCGCGACCGCCCCATCACTTTCAAGTCGCAGACGGTTGAGTCTGGCGCCGATTGGGAACTGCAAAACGGGCTGGGCAGCATCCGCTGGGCGCCGCCCGACATTTCATTCAGCCATCAACTGCGCATCAGTTGGGATGCCGATCCCATCCTGCTTGAATACCATCCCGGCCCCTCCGCCTGCTCCACCTGGGTGGAACTGCCCAACCAAAAGATTGTGTTCGTCGGCGATACCGTGGTGCCCAACGCCCCGCCCTTTATTGGCAGCGCTGACCTCACCGCCTGGAAGGTTACTCTCAATCTGCTGCTTGATCCACAATACAAGGATTACATCATTGTTTCTGGCCGCGGCGGAGTGGTAGATCACAACACGGTAAAAGAACAGCTCAAATTCCTTGAGAAGGTTGAACATCAGCTTCTCAAGCTGGCCGAAAAGAAATCCGCCCCCATTGAAGTGGAAAGAGCCGCCCACGGACTGCTCAAAAATTTCGAGGTGGATGGCGACAAGGCCGCCCATTATTTGCTGCGCCTCGCCTGGGGCATGCAGCAATACCTCAAACACCATCCAGAACTTGAACAAGCTGGATAGCTAGCCCCGCGATGGAAACCAAATCAGAAGCTGCCAGGCTCGTATTGACCCGCCTGCTGGATGCCTACGGCATGCCGACATGGCGTGACCCCCTGCCAGCAGTGGACGAACTGGTTTCCACCATCCTTTCTCAGAACACCAACGATATCAACCGCGATAAAGCCTTCTTTGCGCTCAAGCGCCATTTTGCTGAATGGGAAGAGGTCAGGCTTGCCCCTGAAGCGGAGATCATTGAAGCCATCCGCCCTGCCGGGTTGGCCAATCAAAAAGGTCCGCGCATTAAGGCGGTGCTTAACGAGATTTTCGCCGAGCGCGGCAATCTGGATTTGGGTTTTCTTGCAGAACTGCCGCTTGAAGACGCCCGCCAGTGGTTGTTGAAGTTTAAAGGCGTCGGGCGCAAAACCGCCGCCATCGTGCTGCAGTTCTCGCTCAACCGTCCTGCCTTCCCCGTGGATACCCATATCTACCGCATCACAGGCCGCCTGGGTCTGCGCCTCGAAAAGCTCAACCTTGAGCAGACTCATGACCTGATGGAGAAGCTCATTGATCCCATGGATTATTACGCCGGGCATCTCAACCTCATCCGCCTGGGACGGGAAATCTGCCATGCTGGAAAGCCCGATTGTTTACACTGCCCGGTCAACGATTTGTGCGAATATTACAAGAATCAGTAATAAATAGGAAGTAGAAATTTTCTCCAAATCTACCCATCCATATTTTTAGTTTACGAATGCAATTTGCGATACATTGCTACAGAAACTAAATAGGATCCAATAAAAATCCCTATTAAAGTAGCAACGCTTAATCCCATAAGAAGTGTTATTTGTGAAGGGGTCGGAGAGAGTGAAAAAATATCAAAGTTCGCTTTTTTTATTATAACTACCACACCGATAAAAATAATCGCTAATATAACCAAGACCCACACCGACACTTCCAGCCCTTTGGTGAAGCTAGTCGGCAGGATTAAAAAACCAAATAACAATGAAACACCTAAGCCAATAAATGCAGATGCCAGATGAAGTGTAATTGAATGGTCTTGAAACCAAAAGTATACGCCGATATTCAAAGCAAGAGAAAACAAAAAATAAGCTATGCTTATAATACTGCATGACAAATATCTGCTTGCAACTATTTGTTTTTTTGATACAGGCAGAGAAATGGCATATGTATCCCATTTCCATTGTTCATCGGATGCCCTAAAGGTAAAAGGTGTAAATATAGTTAGGAATGGGAGTACCACCGCCCCAAGAAGAAGCGCTCCCGTACTTTGCCAGAATATTAAAAAGGCAATAGTGGTGAACAGGAGTCCCGCTATTGTTGAAATTTTTTGTTTTTCCAGGGTGATTAAATCCTTAATAATTAATCCGTTCATTTCTTTTCTCCCTTTACATGTAATAGCATGATTTCGCTAATAGTAACGCTATCTATGATGCACTTTCTATATTTGCGGCGAGCTTCTTCTTTATCGGCGACTAGAACTTGCCATTCATAATCTTGTTTCCTGTAGGCAATAATATCTGCTTTTTCAATTTGGTTAAACGTTTCCGCTCCACATTTAATCAGGCCATAATGATAAAGAAGTTCATCTTTTGTTTTACTAAAAAGCAACTTCCCTTTGTGAATGAAGGTAATGTAGTCGGTAATTTTCTCTAAATCATCGGTGATATGTGAAGAGAAAAGCACTCCATTTTTTTCGTCCTGGATAAACTCCAAAAGTATATCCAACATTTCATCGCGCATCACCGGGTCTAAACCACTGGTTGCTTCATCCAAAATCAACAGCTGCGGCTGATGAGAAAGGGCCACCGCGAAAGACAACTTGACTTTCATGCCTTTAGAAAAAGCTTTAATTTGTTTATCCAGGGGGAGTCCAAACCGGTTTAGGTAATCTCGATATGTTTTGGGCTGCCATGTTGCATAAATGCCTTTCAAAAACAGTTCCATTTCATTGGCGTTGAACAAATCGGGAAAATGAAAATCATCAAAGACGACACCAATTCTCTCTTTGACGGCCTTTTCGTACTCCAAATGGTCTTTTCCAAAGATTTTTATACTTCCGCCATCTTTTCTCATTTCATTTAAAATCAAATTAATGGTTGTCGTTTTCCCTGCACCGTTTTCACCAATCATCCCCATAATCGTGCCTTGAGGAATTGAAAAGCTTAATGAGTCCAATGTAAAATCAGGATATTTTTTCGATAAATTTTCTATTTCCAAAATATTACCCATATTAATCTTCCTTCAAATAAAAAAGGGTTAAAAGCTCGATTAGTTTTTCGACCGAAATGCCGTTTGCACGGCCAATCTCGACAGCCTCCTGCAAGTGTTCCTCGGCTTTTTTCTGTTGTTCCTCCAGAATAAAATTTCGATTTTGGATGGCAACAAAGCTGCCGCGGCCTGTTACTGTTTCAATAAACCCATCACGCTGCAAATCCTCATAAGCTCTTTGGGCTGTTATGACGCTGATATGTAATGATTTTGCCAATGCCCGCATAGAAGGGAGCATATCGCCCGTTTCGAGTAATCCGTTCATAATCATCGCTTTTATTTGCAATGTAATTTGTTCGTAAATGGGCTTACTACTCTTATTACTAATGATTATCTCCACACGCCAAGTCCTCCTTGTGCTTATAAGTACATATTGTATAAGTACATTATAGCACACACAAATGATCAATGTCAATTTTAAATTTATAACCTTTGAGAGCCTTATGAATTCTGCCGCGTCTGGAAGTCTGATCTGCTTTGCCCATTTTGCGACTCTACGATTTGTTCAAGCAACATCTTGTATAATCGAGTCTAATGGTTGAAATCACCCTCGTCAGACACGGACAAACCGATTGGAATGCCGCCCGCCGTTTTCAGGGGCAGACAGATATTGCCTTGAACACAACGGGTATCGAACAAGCCAACAAACTGGCTGCGATACTTGCCGATGATCATTTTGATGCTATTTACGCCAGCGACCTCAGCCGGGCTTCACAAACAGCTAGCATCATTGCCGATACCCTGGGCTTGCCTGTCACCAAAGATGCCCGCCTGCGAGAGATTTGCAAGGGTGTTTTCGAAGGCATGGTTTATGACGAGGTAAAAGAAAAATATCCAGTTGAACTGCAGCGAGATCATGACGACCCGATAAATTCACGCACCCCGGGGGCTGAAACCGTTGCTGAAGTAGCCATGCGCATGCGGGCCGCCGCGGACGAGATCGCCGGGCGCCATCCTGGCGGACGGATTTTGCTTGTTTCGCACGGGCTGGCCGTCTCGACCTTATACTGTCAGGCTAACCAGATTTCACTTGCCGAGGTCTATCACCACATCCCCGATAACGCCGTCCCCATGCAGATTGTATGGGGATATCACAATTAAAGTGACAAAAACAAGGCGTTTGTATCGTTTAGACCAATTTTAGAACAAATTTGCTAAACCTATTGACTTTTTAGAATTCTTGTTCTATAATGTGACTGTTCGTTCTAATCAGAAGCAATCGTTCAGGAGGCACAGTCATGAACCTAACCAGCACCCGCTCTTTCTTTCGCAGTCCACTGCAAACCCTTGCAAAATCCGGCATCCGCTCAAACACCATCTACGGCATGATCATCATCCTTGCCATGTTCGCCTTCGAGGCGTTCAACTACGGCACAACCAACTATGCCTTGAAGGATCTTTTAGGCGACCTACGTTTCGCCGGCATCCCCTGGGCCACGCTGATGGCGCTGGCCTTCTGCGGTCTGGATTTTGCCGGTATCGCTCGTTTAATCACCACCAACGGTCGTGAAGAGAACCCGAGAGCATCATGGTACCTGTTTGGCGCATGGCTGATTGCCGGAACTTTCAATGCCATCCTCACCTGGTGGGGTGTCTCAATTGCCATCTCTTCTCACACCACCGTGAGCGCTGCCCTGGCGAGCACCCAATCACTCACTACGATCGTCCCTGTTATGGTGGCCGTCATGGTGTGGATCATCCGTATTCTCATCATCGGATCACTTTCAAGTGCGCTCGAAAAAACACAGAACGCCAGCCGTCGCTCTCAGCCTGCTGCCAGAACTGCCAACACAAGCACCCCGCAGCGCTTCAATCCCAATCAGGAACGCCCGGCTGCCAACCTTCACCGCATCGTCCCATCGCAGCAGCGACCTACTGGCTCTGTTGCCGCCAGTGCCCCCCGCTCGGAACCTACCTATCACAAGTTCGATTCCAGCGACCATTCATCCAGAACGATGTGACATAATAGATCGTAGGGGCGGTTCATGAACCGCCCCTACGAATTTACAAATTTTCTTTTTGGATTTTTCTTACTTATTCGATTTATTCCTTTTCCTTCAGCACGTACCCCACACCCCTGACTGTGTAAATCAACTTGGATTCCTTGCTGGATTCCAGTTTTTGACGCAAATAGCGGATGTACACATCCAGCACATTGCTCTCACCGCCGAAATCATAACCCCACACGCGATCAAAAATAACCTCACGGGTCAACACCTTGCGCGGATTACGGATGAAGATTTCAAGCAGATCATATTCTTTGGCGGTCAGATGAATCACACGCCCATTGCGTAAAGCCTGTCTTGTTGATGTATCCAGGGTGAGATCGCCAAAAGTGTAGATCATCGACTGGTCAAGTTGGGTTCTGCGCAGCAAAGCTCTGATGCGCGCCATAAGCTCTTCGGTCTCATATGGTTTGACCATGTAATCATCTGCGCCTGCATCCAAGCCCAGTACCCGGTCTTTGGTAGATTCCTTGCCGGTCAACATCAAAATGGGTTGGGTTCCGATTTGCCGAATTCGACTGCAAACTTCAAGACCGTCCATTCCCGGAAGAATCCAATCGAGAACCACCAGGTCAGGTGAATTCTCGGTGAATTTAGCTAAACCGCTCAATCCATCCTCAGCAATATCCACCAGGTATCCCTCAGCTAATAATGCTCTTTTGACTAAACCTGCGAATCGATCATCGTCGTCTATCAGTAATATTTTTGAACTCATTTTCCCTCCATTACACTCTAGCAATACGAATAATTATCTAATTATTGCACACTTTGTCATATTAATAAACCATCAATCCTGATAACTCTATACAAAGAATGGCGCTCAAAGCGTTATAATTCGCTCATGGACATCGCTCCCTGTAAACCCGCTGTTTGGGTGAATACTTCGCAAGGCTTGACCGAAGCATTCCAGGCCTTAGAATCTCAAACCCGTATCGCTGTTGATACTGAATCAAACAGCCTTTTTTCTTATCAAGAAAAAGTCTGCCTGATTCAAATTTCTTCCCCTGAAACGGATTATGTTTTTGACCCTTTTGAATTTACTGACCTTTCGCTGCTTGGCCTGCTATTCCAAAATCCAAAGCAGGAAAAAATCTTTCACGCTTCTGAATACGACCTGATCTGCCTTAAAAGAGATTACCATTTCACTTTTGTCAATATTTTTGACACCATGATAGCGGCACGCATTTTAGGTGCCCCACAAGTAGGATTGGGATCTCTTTTACAAAAATATTTCGACATCAATCTGGAAAAAAAATATCAACGCGCCAACTGGGGATTGCGTCCGCTGCCGCCTGAAATGCTCGATTATGCCCGCCTAGACACATATTATTTATTTAAACTGCGTGACATCCTCGAATCGGAATTATCCACACACGAGCTGCTTGATCTTGCGCTTGAAGATTTCTCCAACGCCTGCAATGCTGCTGGCCATGCCAGCGGAAACGGCCACGACCCGTGTTGGAAGCTGGCTGGCTCAGGCCACCCCGACCCCCGCCAGGTCACTATTTTGAAAGAATTGTGTATATACCGTGATGAACAAGCCAAAAAAGCAGATTTGCCGCACTTCAAAATTCTTTCCAATGACATGCTGGTGGAGGTCAGTCTCCATCGTCCAACAACCTTTGATGAACTTAGTCTGGTGCCTCATTTTTCTGACAAATTGGTCAAACGCCACGGCATTGGACTTTTAAAAGCAGTCGCCAGGGGTGAAAACGCGCCGCTGGTAACGCGAACAAAAAACCATCGGCCTGACGACGCCTTTCTAGCCAGGATTGACTGCTTAAAAAACTGGCGCAAGAACACTGCCAAGAAACATGAAGTCGAGTCTGATGTGGTTTTACCAAGAGAAATGTTGGAACACATTGCATCGACCAACCCTGCCACAAAAATGGAACTCAAAACGGCTATGGGCAACTCACCCATCCGCTACAAGAAGTTTGGGGCTTTAATCATGAAAGCGTTGAAGAAAACGGAGAACCTATGAAAATATCATTTGATGGTGCAGCTCAAACCGTAACCGGTTCCAGACACTTGATCGAAGTCAACGGGCACAGAATTTTATTGGATTGCGGTCTGTTTCAAGGCAAGCGTGCTGATAATTACGACAAGAATCAAAAGTTTGATTTTGATCCCGCTTCGCTTGATGCGGTCATCCTCTCTCATGCGCACATAGACCACAGTGGCAACCTGCCTAACCTGGTGAAAAATGGATACAAAGGACCAATCTATGCCACACCGCCCACCGTCACACTGGGCGAGATCATGCTGCAGGATTCTGCTCACATCCAGGAGCAGGATACCCTCTACGTTAATAAAAAACGCGCCAAACGCGGTTTGCCCGCCATGGAGCCGCTTTATACTTTAGCCGATGCACTCGAAGCCATTGAAAAATATTACCCGGTTAAATATGAAGAAGCTTTCTCGCCGGTTCCCGGTGTGACGGTGCGCTTCTTTAATGCTGGTCATATACTTGGTTCCGCTGCCATCCGACTTGATATAGTCGAGAACGGCCAGCACAAGAGCCTGTGGTTCTCTGGCGATATTGGCCGTAAAGACCTGCCCCTTCTGCCTGAACCCGTCTTCCCCACTGATGTGGACTATTTGCTGATGGAATGTACCTACGGCGACGAAAATCACGACAGCGTGGATTCAGCCTACGAAAAATTTAAGGCAATCGTCATGAAGACCATCAACCGCGGCGGCAAGATCATCATCCCTGCCTTTGCTGTGGGCCGCACCCAGGAAATTGTCTATTTTCTAAATATGATGAAATCGGAAAACCTGATCAATGACCTGCCTGTTTTCGTAGACAGTCCGCTGGCAGTGGCCGCTTCAAAGATTTTCAAAGGTTACCCCGATTATTTTGATGAAGAGACATTTGACTTCATTCGCAACGAAAAAAGCCCAGCCCTTGATTTTACCGGATTGCGCTATGTCAGCTCCGTTGACGAATCCAAGGCGATAAACGATAAAAAAGGACCTATGGTGATCATCTCGGCGTCAGGCATGTCTGAAGCTGGACGCATCTTGCACCACCTCAAAAACAACATTGAAGACCAAAACAATACCGTGCTGATTGTTGGCTGGCAAGCCCCCAACACCCTGGGTCGGCGCCTGGTGGATAGGGAACGCATGGTCAGAATTTTCGGCGATGAGTACGACCTGCGCGCAGAAGTGGTCACCATCAATGGTCTCTCAGCCCACGCCGGTCAGGATTACCTGCTGCAATATGCCTCTGCCGTCAAAGGCCGCGTCAAAAAGATATTCCTCGTCCACGGCGAAGCGGAAGCTGCTGCAGTTTTTATGGCTAAACTCAAAGAGGCAGGCATCGGTCCGGTCGAGTATCCGACTTACCAACAACAAGTGGAAATTTAAGTTTTTCGGTTATAATCTTGCCATTCGGAGAGGTGCCAGAGTGGCTGAATGGGGCGGTCTCGAAAACCGTTGTGGCCTTCCGGGTCACCGTGGGTTCAAATCCCACCCTCTCCGCCAAAAGCATGGCTCCAAGGGTGCTAACATCGCGACCACTCTCCGCCAAAAGCATGGCTCTTAGGGCGCTAACCCTTATGACTCCGCAGCCCTCTTCGCCAGGTTTCAATTATTCAACCAGCAATTGATTCATAATCGGACTTTGTTCTGCTGAACAAATAATTCACATAACAAACAACACTACACCAGGGTAACATTTGTCACTATGCCTGGAGTTAACTCAAACTCCTATAATCAATCCATTGTTCACAAAAGAATATTATGCAGACTGAATCTATTAAACTCCTTCTGGAACAAGTTAAATCCGGCGCCGTAGACGTGGACGCCGCCATGGAAAAACTGCGCCACCTGCCCTACGAAAATGTGGATAATTTCGCCATGCTTGATCATCATCGCAGCATGCGCAACGGTTTCCCTGAAGTGATTTTTGCGCAGGGTAAGCAGCCCAGCCAGGTGGTCACGATTGCCCAAAAATTGGCTGAACGCAGCGATAAGGTCTTGATCACGCGGATCGATCAAATTACTGCCGAATTGGTACTATCCGCCCTGCCTGAAATGACGTATCATCCGATTCCAAGGCTGATGATTCTCGACCGCTCAAACGCAACAGTCAAGAAACCAGGCATCCTGGTGTGTTCCGCCGGCACCGCGGATATGCCCGTGGCCGAAGAAGCCGTCATGACCGCCGAATTGATGAACAACAAAGTGGATCGCATCTATGATGTTGGCGTCGCCGGCATCCACCGTCTGCTGGATAAAGTGGACCAACTCTGGGAAGCCCGCGTAATTATCGTCGCTGCTGGCATGGATGGCGCTCTGCCCAGTGTGATTGGCGGATTGGTCTCGGTGCCTGTCATCGCCGTCCCCACCAGCGTGGGATACGGCGCAAGTTTCAACGGTCTAGCCGCCCTGCTCACCATGCTAAATTCCTGCTCTACGGGCGTTGGTGTGGTCAATATCGACAACGGTTTTGGCGCAGGTGTGCTTGCCAGTTCGATCAATCAGCTTAAGTGAGACTGATGAACCTGTCTGAAATGGCACAAACCCTGCCGCAAGAACTGCTTGCGCGCTGGAACCTTCTGCTGGATTATTTCAAAAAACAACCCTCCGCGCTGGTTGCATTTTCTGGCGGAGTAGATAGCGCCCTGCTATGTGCCGCTGCCTACGCCGCCCTCAAGGACCGCATGCTGGCTTTGACCATCCATTCGCCAGTGGAATCTGCCGAGAGCATTGAAGTTGCCAAGGCGCATGCCGCTCAAATTGGCTTTCGACACCTCGTGATTGAATATAACGATCTCGAAAATCCACGTTTCGTAGCAAACCCGCCAGAGCGCTGTTACATCTGCAAGAGAGCGCGCTTTGAAAAACTGATCGAATATGGCAAGCGCGAAGGCTTTGTGACCGTGGTTGAGGGCACCAACGCCGATGACATGGATGATTACCGCCCAGGCCGCAAAGCCGTGCTCGAACTCGGCATTCAAAGCCCTCTGTTGGCGTTAGGATTCTCAAAAATCGAGATTCGGGCACTTTTGAAAGCATTAGGGCTAACCATTTGGGACCGTCCCAGCGCGCCGTGTTTTGCCACCCGCTTTCCATACGGAGCACCGGTCACACAGGAAGGGCTGCAGCAGATTATCACAGGCGAGGCGTTCTTGCGCGATCTTGGCTTTGACACCGTACGCGTACGCAACCACGGTGAAACGGTCAAACTGGAAGTGGATCCGGCCCAATTTGAAGGATACATTACCCATCGCCTTCAAATTCTGGAATTCTTTACTGCTTTGGGTTTTAAATATATTACTGCTGACCTGGCGGGCTACCGCCGGGGAAGCCTGAATGAGGTGTTGAAATGAAAATAGCCTACGCAGATTGTTTCTCGGGTGTCAGCGGCGACATGTTTTTGGCCGCCTTGCTGGATGCCGGTTTGCCGCTCGAAGTCTTGCAGCAAAACATTGATAAGCTGAACCTCCCCGAAAAAGTGGAATTGAAACTGACCGAAACGCATAAAGGGGCTTTACGGGCCGCGAGCCTTGAGGTTATCGTTCCGCACAGCCACAACCACCGCCATCTTTCGGATATTCTGCAGATGATTAACACAAGCGATCTCTCAGAGAAGGTAAAAGCCACGGCCTCAAAAATCTTCGCGCTTTTGGCCGAAGCGGAATCGCGCGTGCACGGTGAACCCGTTGAACACGTCCACTTTCACGAAGTCGGTGCGCTTGATTCGATCGTAGATATCGTCGGCGCGGCTATTGGTCTGGATTATTTGGGCATTGAGCAGTTATATGCCTCACCGCTGCCATATGGCTCGGGCACCATCAACAGCGATCACGGCCTGCTGCCGCTGCCTGCCCCTGCCACCCTCGAGGTGCTTCGCCTGATCAACGCCCCCCTTAGCCCATCCTCCGCGGAAGTTGAACTCGTCACTCCGACAGGAGCCGCTATTTTGGGCTGCATGGCTGAATTCAAACGACCCAACCTGGTGATGACCCATATCGGCATTGGCGCAGGCAAACGCGACCTTGAATGGCCCAACATCTTACGCCTGATGATCGGCATGGTTCCCGAAGCAGAACAAAACGAAATGGTGCAGCTCGAAACCAACATCGACGACATGAATCCACAGTTCTTCGGCTATCTGATGGATAAGCTTTTTGCTTCGGGAGCCCGAGATGTCTTCATGACACCCATCCACATGAAAAAAAACCGTCCGGGGATAATGCTGGGTGTGATCGCCCTGCGCAAAGACGAAGCCGCCCTCGCGGAACTGCTGCTACGCGAAACCACCACCCTCGGCTTGCGCGTGCAGCCCATCGGCCGCTACGAAGCCAGCCGCGAATTCCGCCAGCTTGATACCCGTTTTGGCAAGGTCACCATCAAGGCAAAAATCATGGATGGCAAGGTGATTCATACCACACCTGAATACGATGACTGTGTACGCCTGGCCAAAGAGAATCAGGTCAGCCTGCTCGAGATTTATCAAACCGTCAATCAACACTTGAAAACAGATTAAGCACTAATAGATCATCCAGGAGGAACAAAAACATGCAATATCGACACTTTGGAAAATTAGATTGGAAAGTCTCTGCCCTTGGTTTTGGTGCCATGCGCCTGCCGATTCTGGACGGAAAAAGCAGCAACATAGATCAAGCAAAAGCCACTGAAATGATCCGCTACGCCATCGACAATGGCGTGAATTATTTTGATACCGCCTATGTTTATCACGACCAAAAAAGTGAGGGTGCCGTTGGACTTGCCTTGAAGGACGGCTACCGTGAACGCATCAAAATAGCCACCAAACTACCCATATGGTTGGTAAAAACGACCGCAGATTTTAACAGGCTGCTCAACGAACAGCTTGAACGCCTGCAAACGGATCATATCGATTTTTATCTGCTACATGCCTTAAACAAGGGTTCATGGCAGAAAATCCTCGATCTAAATTTGATCGAGGAGGCTGAAAAAGCCCTCGCTGACGGACGCATCCGCCACCTCGGATTTTCCTTCCACGACAAACTTGACACCTTCAAGCAGATCGTGGATGGCTATGACAAATGGACCTTCTGTCAGATTCAATACAACTTCATGGATACAGAATTCCAGGCGGGCAAAGAAGGCTTGCAGTACGCAGCCGCCAAAGGCCTTGCAGTTGTGATCATGGAACCCCTGCGCGGCGGAAAACTGGCCGCGGATATTCCTGCCGCCCGCCCATTATGGGAATCAGCAGCCATTCAACGCAAACCCGCTGACTGGGCATTGCAGTGGCTTTGGAATCAACCTGAAGTGGCTGTCGTGTTGAGCGGTATGAGCACCCTGGATCAATTGAAAGAAAACGTAGAATCTGCTGCCGTTTCAAGTATTGGCTTACTTTCAGCCCAGGAATTGGAACTGGTTGAAAAGGTCAACAAAGAATTGACCGCCCGCAGTCCGATCCCTTGCACGGCCTGCGAATACTGCCTGCCCTGCCCACATGGCGTCAACATCCCACGCAATTTTGAATCATACAATAATGCGGCCATGTACAACGATGTAAACGACAGCCGCATGGATTACAAAATGTGGATTTCTGATCCAGAGAAGGCGTCAGAGTGCATCCAATGCGACGAATGCCTCGATAAATGCCCACAGCAGATTGCCATCAGCACCTGGATGCCCGTGATTGACAGCGTCTTGGGTCAGGGTCAGCCCTTTGTCGAAAAAGTAGCCTGATTCTTTACACGCACAATAAAATACTTAACAAAGAGTCCGAAAACCAAATCGGACTCTTTTGTATTCAAAATTGCCTTAGAAATTAAGTGGTTATATGGATAATTTTTATCATATTTCTTATATTTATCTTGTATACTGGAACTTATAAGGAGAGTTTATCTCCTGTTGGTTTGTCAGGTCAGGAGTCAAGATGAAGATAACAAATAAAGTTTATGTGGTTACCGGCGGCGGAAATGGCATTGGCCGAGAGCTGGTGATTCAATTAGTTAATCGTGGCGCCCGTGTGGCAGCCGTGGATATCAGCGAAGCAGGCATGCAAGAAACAGTAAAACTGGCCGGAAGTCTGGGCGACAAGATATCCACTCATATTGTGGATATTACCGACTCCGCTGCAGTTGAAGCACTGCCCGAAAAAGTGATCGCCGCGCACGGCAGCGTGGATGGATTAATCAACAACGCCGGCATCATCCAACCTTTTGTAAGAGTTGTAGATTTAACCTTTCCCCAGATCAACAAGGTCTTTGATGTCAATTTCACCGGCTTAATGTTCATGACCAAAGCCTTTCTGCCATACTTGCTCAAACGCCCCGAAGCCCACATCATCAACCTTTCCAGCATGGGCGGATTCCTGCCAGTGCCCGGTCAGACCATTTACGGCGCTTCAAAAGCCGCCGTCAAATTGTTTACCGAAGGCCTGCATTCAGAACTTCTCGACACCCAGGTGCATGTCACGCTGGTCTTCCCTGGCGCCATTAAAACCAACATCACCGTCAACTCAGGTATTATGACCCAGGAGCAAGTCGACAAACAAGACATGGGACAGTTCAAAATGACTGAGGCTGACAAAGCGGCTGAAATAATCATCTCTGGCATCGAAAGAAATGCTTACCATGTGTTTGTTGGCAGCGATTCAAAGATGATGAATTTTCTCGTCCGCCTGGCGCCAAAGCGGGCAGCCAAACTCATTTTTGACCAGATGAAGTCATTACTGAAGTAAACTACACGCGTAAGGGCAATTCGTGAATTGCCCTTACATTTAATAATCAATTAACCCTTGATTTCCGTCGATCCCATCAAAAAGCGATCCACTTCGCGGGCTGCGCCGCGCCCTTCGCGGATGGCCCAGACCACCAGACTCTGGCCTCTGCGCATGTCACCAGCCGAGAACACGCCGGGGATGCTGGTGCCGTAATGTTCGCCATCCGCCAACACATTGGAGCGTGCATCACGCGCCACGCCCAACTGTTCAAGCATTTGATCTTCGGGTCCCAAGAAGCCCATTGCCAAGAAGACTTCCTGCACCTGCCACACCTTCTTGGTGCCCGGAATTTCTTTAGGCGTCATGCGTCCGTTGGCGTCTCTGACCCATTCCACCTGAACGGTGTGAGCTTCTTTGACATTGCCATTTTCATCACCCACAAAGCGTTTGGTGGTGATACTGAATTCTCGCGGATCATGCCCATAAAACGCCATGGCCTCTTCCTGCCCGTAATCCACTTTTAGCACTTTTGGCCACTCCGGCCACGGATTGTCCGTCTGGCGCGCATGCGGAGGTTCCGGCAAAATTTCAAATTGGGTCACGCTGCGGCAGCCGTGCCTCAGCGAGGTGCCAATGCAATCGGTGCCTGTATCGCCGCCGCCGATCACCAGCACATCCTTGTTGCGTGCAGAAATGGTGACCGCATCTGCCTCGCGGTTCAAGCCGCCCAGCAGGTTGCGCGTGTTGGCGTGCAAAAAGTCCATGGCAAAGTGGATGCCATTGAGTTCGCGGCCTTCAACCTGCAGATCTCGGGGTTTGGTTGCGCCGCCGCACAAGACCACGGCGTCGTAATCTTTCACCAGCATGTCGGCAGGCATGTCTTTGCCCACTTCAGTTTTAGTAACAAATACAATACCTTCATCTGCCAGCAGGTTCACCCGGCGCTCGACCACACTTTTATCCAGCTTCATGTTGGGGATGCCGTACATCAACAATCCGCCGATGCGGTCAGCCCGTTCGAAGACGGTTACGCAGTGTCCGGCGTGGTTGAGCAAGTCAGCACAGGCCAACCCAGCAGGGCCGGAGCCCACCACCGCCACCGTCTTACCCGTCCGTTTAAGCGGCGGTTGGGGATGGATCCAGCCTTCTTCAAATCCTTTTTCAATGATGGCGTGTTCAATGGATTTAATAGCCACAGGTGAAGTGACCAGCCCGGCTGTGCAAGAACCTTCGCACGGCGCGGGGCAGACTCTTCCCGTGAATTCGGGGAAGTTGTTGGTTTTCATCAGCCGTTCGAGCGCCTGCTTCCACAACCCGCGGTAGACCAGTTCGTTCCACTCGGGGATCAGGTTGTGAATGGGGCATCCAGATGCCATGCCGTTGATCATGCTGCCGGTGTGACAGAAGGGGGTGCCGCAATCCATGCAGCGTGCGGATTGCCGGGTGAGTGCTTCTTCGGGGAAGGGTTGGTGAAATTCCTTCCAATGCAAAATACGTTCCTGAGGTGGAAAATCCGTCTGGTTCTCGCGACTGTAATCCATGAATCCGGTTGGTTTTGCCATGACTGCCTCTTAATTCCCGCTTACGCGCGAGAGTTCTTTGCTGTTCAGTTCAAACGCGGCTTTGACTGCCTCGTCTCCGCTCAAGCCAGCGGCTTTCACTTCTTCAAACGCTTTCAACATGCGCTGATAATCTTGCGGAATAACCTTCACAAACATGGTTATGAAATGCATCCAGTCTTTTAAGATGCGCCCAGCCAGCGGACTGCCGGTCAAGGTTTGGTGCTTTTCAATCATAGATTTAACATCATTGATCTCAAATACATCCTGCAGCGGTTCGAGGTTGACCATTTCAAGGTTGCAGCGCGATTTGAAAGCGCCATCCCAATCGATCACGTAGGCAATGCCGCCAGACATGCCTGCCGCGAAGTTGCGGCCGGTCTTGCCCAGAATGACCACGCTGCCGCCGGTCATATATTCACAGCCGTGATCGCCCACACCTTCCACTACGGCTTTGGCACCGCTGTTTCGCACGCAGAAACGCTCACCGGCCAGACCACTGATGAAAATTTCACCTGAAGTCGCGCCGTAAAAAGCCACGTTGCCAATAATAATGTTCTCATCCGGTGCAAAAGGCGACCCCTTGGGCGGATAGACGATAATCCTGCCGCCGGAGAGCCCCTTGCCGATGTAGTCGTTGGAATCCCCTTCAAGCTCCATAGTCACGCCGCGCGGAATGAAGGCGCCAAAGCTCAAGCCTGCCGAGCCCAGGCAGTGGATGTGAACTGTATCATCAGGCAATCCTTCCAGACCATAACGCCGCGTCACGGCGCTGCCGACCTGCGAACCGATCACGCGATGCACGTTGCGCACGGCGATATCCACGGCAACACGCTCACCGCGTTCGATGGCTGGTGTACATTTTTCGAGCAACACCTTTTGATCAAGCGATTTCTGCAAGTTATGCTGCTGCGGGGTGGTATAACGCAGCCCTACGGATGCATCCACTTCAGGGCGGTAAAGCAAGGCTGAAAGATCTATGCCGCTGGCTTTCCAGTGGTCCACGGCTTGTTTGGCTTCAAGTTTGTCGGTGCGCCCGATCATCTCATCAATGGTGCGGAAGCCGAGGATCGACATCCACTCACGCATTTCTTGCGCGATGAAATACATAAAGTTAACTACGTAAGCCGGGTCGCCCGCGTAATTCTTGCGTAGTTCAGGGTTCTGGGTGGCGATGCCTGTCGGACAGGTATCTTGATGGCAGACGCGCATCATCACGCAACCCAGCGTCACCAATGGTGCCGTGGCAAAGCCAAATTCTTCGGCCCCAAGCAGGGCGGCCACAATCACATCGCGGCCGGTTTTGAGCTGACCATCCGTTTCAACAGAAATACGGCTGCGCAGGTTGTTGAGCACCAGGGTTTGGTGGGTCTCCGCCAAACCGAGTTCCCAGGGCAGGCCGGCATGTTTGATGCTGGTCTGTGGTGAGGCGCCAGTGCCGCCGTCGTGTCCGCTGATTAAGACCACATCCGCGCGCGCTTTGGCCACTCCTGCAGCCACTGTACCCACGCCAACTTCAGACACCAGTTTGACGTTGATGCGCGCCTCGGGGTTGACGTTCTTCAAGTCGTTGATCAACTGCGCCAAATCTTCAATCGAGTAAATATCATGATGCGGCGGAGGCGAGATCAAACCCACCCCCGGCGTGGAATGTCTGGTCTTTGCAATTTCAGGATAAACTTTGCGCCCGGGGAGCTGCCCTCCCTCGCCGGGTTTTGCGCCTTGAGCCATCTTGATTTGCAGTTCGCGCGCATTCACCAGGTAATAACTGGTTACGCCAAAACGAGCGGAGGCCACCTGTTTGATGGCGCTGTTGCGAGAATCGCCATTGGCGTCTATCTCATAGCGGGCGGGATCTTCGCCGCCCTCGCCAGTGTTGCTCTTGCCGCCGATGCGGTTCATAGCGATGGCCAGCGCTTCGTGAGCTTCTTTGCTAATCGAGCCGTAAGACATGGCGCCGGTCTTGAAGCGTTTGACAATGGCTTCCACCGGTTCCACTTCATCCAATGGGATGGGCGTCTCGGCCAACTTGAAATCGAGCAGACCACGCAGGGTGGTGAGTTGAGTAGATTGATCATTGACCAAAGCCGAATATTTCTTGAATAAGGCATAATCATTATTGCGAGTGGCCTGCTGTAAATAATAAATGGATTCCGGGTTGAAAAGATGGTGTTCACCGTCTTCTCGCCATTGATATTTGCCTCCGGCATCCAGGGGTTCCAAATCACCAGGCCGCTTGGGGAATGCCTGCTCATGGCGCATGACCGCTTCACGGGCGATGACCTCAATGCCTGCGCCGCCAATGCGTGAGGGTGTACCGTTGAAATAGCGCTCCACAAATTCCTGATTCAGGCCGACGGCTTCATAAATTTGCGCACCGCAGTAGCTCTGAATGGTCGAAATACCCATCTTGGAGCACACCTTAATAATGCCCTTGACCACGGCTTTGCGGTACTTTTGTGAGGCTGTACGGTAATCCATGTCCGTCAAAAATCCCTGGTCGATCATATCGCGGATGGTGTCAAAAGCCAGATAGGGATTGATGGCCACTGCGCCGTAGCCCACCAGTGTGGCAAAATGATGCACTTCACGCGGCTCGGCAGACTCCACCACCAGGCCAATGTGAGTGCGGGTTCCCTTGCCAATAAGATGATGGTGCAGCCCCGCCACCGCCAGCAGCACGGGGATGGCCGCATGTTCAGCGTCCACACCGCGGTCAGACAGAATCAGAATGTTGGCTTCGTCGTTGGCGATGATCTCATCCGCGCGGGCAAACAACCTCTCCAAACCCGCTTCAAGCCCTGGCCCTCCCTCTGCCGGGTTGAACAAAATCGGAATGGTCATGGTGTGGAAGTGCAGTCGGTTGAGGTGGCGCAGTTTCTCAAGCTTTTCATTCGTCAGAATTGGGTTTTTGAGTTTGATCTGTCGGCAGTTTTCAGGCCGCGGTTCCAGCAGGTTCTGCTCCGAGCCGATCATGATCTCGGTGGCAGTCACAATCTCTTCGCGATTGGCGTCGATTGGCGGATTGGTCACCTGGGCAAATAATTGTTTGAAATAATCAAACAACAGCACCGCTTTGTCAGAAAGCACTGCCAGAGGTGTGTCGTTGCCCATCGAGCCGATGGGTTCCACGCCATTCTTGGCCATCGGTCCGATGATGACGCGTAAATCTTCATAAGTGTAACCAAAGGCGCGCTGACGTTTGAGCACATCCTGACTGCGTTCGTAACCTTCCTTTTTGCGCTCCACTTCGAGGTTAACAGGGTCAGGCAGGTCTTCAAGGTTGATCAAAAATTCATTCAACCACTTTCGGTAAGGTCTGGCAATTGAGATGTTGTGTTTGATCTCTTCATCGCTAACAATGCGTCCTTCTTCGGTGTCGACCCACAGCATACGTCCGGGTTCGAGACGGCCTTTTTTGATCACATTTTCAGCGGGCACATCCAGCACACCCACTTCAGAAGCAAGGATTACGCGGTCATCGCTGGTGACGTAATAACGTGAAGGCCTCAATCCGTTGCGGTCAAGACAGGCGCCGATGCCAACGCCGTCGGTGAAGACCATAGAGGCGGGTCCGTCCCAGGGTTCCATCAGCGAACTGTGATACTCATAGAAGGCTTTCTTCTCTTCGCTCATGCTCTCGTGCTTTGACCACGGTTCAGGAATCATCATCATCATGGCTTCAGGCAGGGTTCTGCCCGCCAGCACCAGCAATTCAAGCACATTGTCGAAAATGCCAGAGTCCGACCCATCAGGGTTGATCACGGGCAGCACCTTTTGCAGGTCATTGCCAAAGCGGTCAGAATGGAATTTGGTCTGCTGTGAATTAAGCCAGTTGACATTGCCGCGCAGTGTATTGATCTCGCCGTTGTGTGCCAGCATGCGGTTGGGATGCGCCCGATCCCATGACGGGAAGGTGTTGGTTGAAAAACGAGAATGCACCATCACCATGGCGGTTTCAATGTCAGGGTCTGAAAGATCAGGGAAGTACGCCTCAACCTGTTTGGAGGTTAACATCCCCTTGTAGACCAGGGTTTTGTAAGACATGCTGCAAACATAAAACTGGTCGCCGCCGGCCATCTCTGAGTAGCGGATGGTGTGTTCGGCACGTTTGCGGATGACATAAAGTTTACGTTCAAAAGTCATGCGGTCTTTAATAGTCTTGTTGCGCTCCACAAAAAGCTGTCGGATCACTGGCTGGGCGGCTCTGGCAGTGGGGCCAAGTGTGCGGTCATCCGTGGGGACGGTGCGCCAACCCAAAACGTGCTGCCCCTCTTCTTCACAGATCGCTTCAACGATACCTTCGAACTGATGACGCAGCGCTTCATCCTGCGGAAGAAACAACATGCCTACGCCAAAATAGCGTTCTCCCGGAAGGCTGAATCCCAACCTTGCGCTTTCGCGTTGGAAGAATTTGTGCGGCACCTGAATCAAAATGCCAGCGCCGTCACCTGTATCCGTTTCGGAGCCAGTAGCACCGCGATGGGCTAAATTATCGAGAATGGTCAGACCCTGACCAATGATTTCGTGTGAGACATTCCCCTTAATATTCACCACAAACCCTGTACCGCAGGCGTCATGTTCAAACCGGGGATCGTAAAGCCCTTGTTTCTTGGGAGCGGTCAATTGGGGAAGTTCGCGTTCATTCATCATGGTGAGTCCTTAATGATGCATTTTTGATATGACAAAAAGACCTGTTGGCAGGCGTCAATGTTTAGAACGTTTTGGCTCTAAATTGGGCTGGATTTGCGGTGCATGCCGAACAATGCAATAATACTTAGTGAAAAGGTGATCCTTCACCGTTCGTTAATAATATAATGGATTGTTTATACCACTTTTTCAAGATGAAAATTTCGTTTTTTATGGAATTTTGATATATTGGGTAATGATTGTATGACTCATTTCTTCGGTTCGCCTTTCATCCAAAAAGCGCAATGGCTCACAAATAGCAATTTAGTTATTGGGTTGATTGTCACTCATAACAGGCATCCGGGGATATTCAAATTGACAGATGGCAGAATACTTCAACATCGATCAGCGTCATCAAAAGATACATCAGCCTGACTTGAAATGAAACTTTTTCAAACACTTCAATGACAAATTGAAAATTATTGGCTTTTGTACTTTTTCAGTGTGTTTCGTGTGGTAGTATGTTTGCTTCAGAGGTTATATTTCTGTTTTTTTCCAAAAGAAGATCTTCTTTGCGTCCTCGCGGACTTGGTGCACCCGAGCGAAGCGAGTGGTGTTGCGTCTTCCCTGGCACTTGCAGCCTCATCGTCCCGATGTCCTTCGGGAGGGCAAGTGTGCGAGAGATAAGGTTTTTCAAAAACTTTGTGAAGACTTCGTGGTTAATGGTTTTTAATCAATAAAGCCCTGACGCATATCGCTATCAGGGCTTATCCATTTCTATTGAGTTTAATTTGAAACTGCTACATCGATGGATTGAGTCATTCCGTTTAAAATAGATTCGAGCGACATTGTATGTACGCATCGATCATGCGTGATGAAGAATTCGCAGTCGCATTGCCATTTTCCTTCTGTGTATGTTACTTCGTGTGAATTATTATCACCCTTCACGGTCACAGAGAACGTATGAAATTCAAAACGATCTCTTTCTTGCGCATAACGTTTTGCTTTTTCAATTTTGCCGATCATGCTGTAATCCATGTGATGTGGTTCTCCTTTGTTTGGTAAGGAAGATGTTAAAACAAAAGGCACGCGGAAATAACGCGTGCCTTAATGACTACCCTCAATTATCAGTGCTTCAATTACTCGCATAATAATGCATCTCCTGTATTGGGTATATAGTATAACTTCCATGGCTATTTGTCAATAACAAATCCTTAACATATTTAACAATTATTGTTAACAACTGAAAAAATCCGCAATCATCAACAAATTGTGCGATAATTAAACATTGAAACTAATCAAGAGGAGCGGCATCTTTCTATGTCACCAGAAAAAATTCTCATCGTGGATATTGATTCAAAATCTATTTCGCTTTTGCGCCAGGTTTTGTCGTCAGCCGGGTTTGAAGTGATCAGCGCCAACAAACCAGACCGGGCATTGCAGTTGGTGACCGAAGAAATTCCCATCCTGGTCATCACCGAAGCCAGGCTGGATGGTACCCTGGACGGTTTTGGTCTGCTTCACGATATACGCGAAATTTCCAATATTCCTTTGATTATATTGTCTGAAAGACCCAACTCTGACGATGAACTGCGTGCGCTTGAAAACGGTGCGGATGATTACCTCCCCAAGCCCTTTGATTCGCGCATCCTCCTGGCACGCGTGAAATCCATCCTCCGCCGCAGCAAGAATACACCGGCCGCACCAGAGATCATCCAGTGCGGTTCACTCACCATCAACCAGGTTTCACGCCAGGTCAGCGTGGATGAGGTGGCTGTATACCTCACTGAAACCGAGTACAACCTGCTGCTCGAACTTGCCAAACATCCAGATCAGGTCATGCTGCACGAACAGCTTCTGCGTGAAGTCTGGGGACCCGAATATCGTCACGAACTCGATTATCTTCGTTCATACGTTCACATTCTGCGTAAGAAACTTGAAAAAACACCTTCTCAACCTGTCTTGATTGTCAGCCTTTCGGGCATTGGCTACAAGCTGGTTTCAAATCCTTCAACCAAAACCAAAGGCAAATAAGCCATGGATAGCGACGGCTCCTTTAACCTCTTTGAAATGGCACAAAAGCAGTTTGACCGTTGTGCAGACTTGCTCGATCTTGAGCATCCTGTTCGCGAGTTCCTGCGGCTGCCCATGCGCGAAACACAGTTCAGCCTGCCCATCAAACTGGATACTGGAGAGTCAAAGGTATTACGCGGTTTTCACGTGCAATTCAACGACAGCCGCGGACCGGGCAAAGGCGGTGTGCGTTTTCACCCTGCCCAAACCCTCGACACCATCCGCGCCCTGGGCATGTGGATGACCTGGGAAACCGCCATTGTCAACCTGCCCCTGGGCGGCAGCGCCAGCGGTGTGGCTTGCGACCCGCACAGCCTTAGCCCATTTGAAATGGAACGCATCTGCCGCGGATTTGTGCGTAAGGTCGCCCATCAATCCGGCCCCGATTGGGATGTACTCGGCCCTGACATAATGACCGGCCCTCAGCACATGCTGTGGATGCTGGATGAATATGAAACCATCGTCGGCCATAAAAGCCCAGGTTTCGTCACCGGCAAGCCTCTCCATCATGCAGGGTCGCAAGGACGCAAAGAAGCCCCGGGTTACGGGGTGATGATTGCCGTGCGTGAAGCACTCAAAGACATGGGTATTGCGGTTGAAAAGACCAGCGCCAGCATTCAAGGCTTCGGCCTGGTGGGCATGCACGCAGCGCAGCTTTATCACCAGATGGGCGGCACCATTCAGTGCGTGGCCTGCTGGAACCAAACCGATCGCACGACTTACGCTTTTCGCAAAAAGGAAGGGATTGATTATGACCAGCTCGTTTCAATCACTGACCGATTCGGCGAGATTGATAAACTCAAAGCCCTGTCACTCGGCATTGAGTGCCTGCCCGGCGACGCCTGGCTTCAGCAGGACGTAGACATTCTCGTACCAGCCGCACTCGAGAACCAGATCCGCGCTGATAACGTTAACCTGATCAGCCCCAAGGTAAAGATCATTGCCGAGGCCGCCAACGGCCCCACCAACCCGGTGGTGGACCCCGAATTGACCAAACGCGGCATCCTCATCATCCCCGATATCCTCGCCAATTCTGGAGGCGTTGTTTGCAGCTACTTCGAACAGGTGCAGAGCAACATGAACTATTTTTGGAGCAAGGATGAAGTCTTAAGCAAGCTGGATTCACTGATGACCTCGGCTTACATTGACGTCTCAACCTTTGCCAAAAAGAACAACACCACTACCAGAGATGCAGTCTACATGCTCGCTGTGGATCGCGTAGCGCGCGCCTGCCTCGATCGCGGTCTGATCTAGCCGCAGTCCTCCCTCCATGATAAAGATTGCCGAGCATTTTCAATTATTATCCATGCGCCGCGTCTCCGAGTTGGAACGTATGGCCGTCGGCGATGGTCGAGAAGAGCTGGGCGGTAAAGCCCAGGGCTTGCTCTCCGTACATCAAACCCTGATCGAACTCGACCAATCTTCCTTCCCTGAGATCAAACTGGATATTCCCAAACTGACTGTACTGGGCACCAGTATTTTTGAAGCCTTCTTGAAGCGCAACGCGTTGGAAGATATCGCGCACTCCGGTCTTTCTGACGCGCGTATTGCCAATGCTTTTCAACGTGCAGATATGCCCTTTGAAGTACTTGGTAAATTGCGGGCACATTCAGACGCATGGAGGACCCCCCTGGCCGTCCGTTCCTCGGGGTTGCTTGAAGATCAGACTCACCGTCCCTTTGCCGGTGTCTATCTCACCAAAATGATCCCGAACAACCAACCAGACCCTGACACACGTTTTGCTAAATTGGTCGAGGCGGTCAAGTTCGTTTGGGCTTCAACTTTCTTCAAAATTGCACGAGATTACTGCCAGGCAACCGGTCTGGATATCTGCCAGGAAAAAATGGCCGTCATTTTACAGGAAGTCATCGGCGGCCGCCATCACGATCGCTTTTACCCTGAGCTTTCTGGTGTTGCCCGTTCTTACAACTTTTATCCGCTCAAGCCAGCCAAACCTGAAGACGGAGTGGTTAATCTGGCGCTGGGATTGGGCAAAACCATCGTAGACGGCGGACGCTGCTGGATCTATTCACCAGCGTACCCCGAAATGCCACCGCCTTACGACTCAACCGACGAGCTGCTCAAAGAAACCCAGACCGATTTCTGGATGATTAACATGGGAGAACCGCCCGAGTTTAACCCCATCAAAGAAACCGAGTTTTTGCAGATCGAAAACCTGATGACCGCCGACAAAGACGGCACCCTCGCCCACCTGGCATCTACATACGATCCAAAGTCTGAAAGAATGATGATCGGCACTGGCTCGAAGGGTATTCGCGCATTGACCTTTTCGCCCCTGCTGGTGATAAAGGTTATTCCCGTTAATGCGTTGATCAAGCGAATGTTGGCAAGCTGCGAAGCCAAACTCGGCTGCCCCGTGGAAGTTGAATTTGCCATGACCTTTGATCCGCCTCGCTTCGGTTTTCTGCAAGTACGCCCCATGGTAGTGCCCGAAGGCAACCTTGAAATCTCGGATGACGAAATGCAGAACCCCAAAGCCCTGGCCTCTTCTGAAGTGGTGCTGGGCAACGGCGTGGATGACGAGATCACCGACATTGTTTATGTTATTCCGGAATTTTTTGAACTGAAGAACACCCGTCTGATGGCTGAGGAACTTGAAGCGCACAACCGCAGGCTGCTGGATGAAAACCGCAAATACCTTTTGATTGTCTTTGGCCGCCTGGGTACAGAGGATTCCTGGTTGGGTATCCCCGTTACCTGGGGGCAGATTTGCGGCGCCAGCGTGATCATTGAAGCTACCCAACAAAACGTCAAAGTGGAATTAAGCCAGGGGTCGCATTACTTCCACAACATCATCAACCTGGGCGTCAAACACTTTTCGATGCCATTCACCAGCCCCTATCGCGTGGATTGGGATTGGCTTTTGCAGCAGCCCGTTGAAAATGCCATGCACTTCACCCGCCACACCAGGCTGACGGAACCCCTGCACATTAAGGTTGATGGCCGCCACGGCCGCGGCACCATCCACCACTCATAGAACCGTAGGGGCGGGTCCGTGACCCGCCTGGTTTCATGACCGTAGTGTTTTACATTTTCATCCGTTTTCATTAATTCTTAATTAACTCCTCCCTTTTTTTTAGCATTTCTTGACGCCCAATATGTTATACCTTTTTAACTTTTCATTTCTCGGGAGGAAATCTATGTCACTCATTCAAGATGTCATTTCACGTGTTCATGAGAAAGAAACCGGCCAGCCAGAATTTTTGCAAGCCGTTCAAGAAGTGCTCACTTCGTTGGAACCTACTGCGATAAAACACCCCGATTTTGTGAAGGCCAAGATTTATGACCGCATCGTTATTCCAGATCGCGCCATTCTCTTTCGTGTGCCCTGGGTAGATGATAGCGGCGAAGTTCAGATCAACCGGGGATTTCGCGTCCAGTTTAATAATGCCATCGGACCTTATAAAGGCGGCTTACGCTTCCATAACTCTGTGAACCTGGGAATCATCAAATTTCTCGGCTTCGAACAGATTTTTAAGAACTCCCTTACCACGCTACCCATGGGCGGTGCCAAGGGTGGTGCAGATTTTGACCCCAAGGGTAAGACAGACAACGAAGTCATGCGCTTTTGCCAGGCTTTCATGCGCGAACTTTATCGTCACATCGGCCCCAACACAGACGTCCCCGCCGGGGATATCGGCGTAGGCGGGCGTGAAATTGGCTTTCTTTATGGCTATTACCTCAAGATCGTCAACGCCAACAATAGTGTGCTCACCGGCAAGGGTCTTGAATACGGCGGAAGTTTGATCCGCCCCGAAGCGACCGGCTACGGCGCAGTTTATTTCGCCGCGGAAATGCTAGCCACCCGCGGTCAGCAGATCGACTCAAAATCTGCTGCAGTCAGCGGTTCAGGCAATGTAGCCCAATACACGGTTGAAAAACTCAACCAACTTGGCGCTAAAACCATCACCCTGTCAGACTCAAACGGCACGATCGTGGATGAGGCTGGTATTGATACCGATAAACTTGAGTTTGTTTTCGAACTCAAGAACCACCGCCGCGGACGCATAAGCGAATACGCCGATAAATACAAAGTGCCTTACTATGCTGATAAAACCGTATGGGAAGTGATAAAGGAACAAAACTTAAAGGTTGACCTGGCTTTCCCCTCTGCGCATGAAAACGAAATCCACAAGGCTGAAGCTGAAGCCATGGTTAAAAATGGCTGCTATTGTATCTCTGAAGGTGCCAACATGCCCTCAGATCTTGAGGCTGTGCAGGTCTTCCTCGACAATCACGTACTTTACGGACCTGGAAAAGCTGCTAATGCTGGCGGTGTGGCCGTCAGCGGACTCGAAATGTCGCAAAATGCCATGCGCATGAGCTGGTCTCGCGAAGAGGTAGACCAAAAGTTGCAAGTCATTATGAAAAATATCCACGCTTCAACTCTTGAAGCGTCTGAAGAATACGGCTGCAAGGGCAATTACGTGGTAGGCGCGAACATAGCCGGCTTTCTCAAGGTCGCCAAATCCATGTTGGCTTATGGTATCGTATAGATTAAGAATGTTTTTGGGGCGTTGCGTGCCACGCCAATATGTTTTTTATAAGACTCCGGCAGAATTGAAGTCTGCGGGGTCAGTTCAATATAAAGAATAATGTCGTTCTCAAACGTGAGGGCTATGTTTTAGATTCTTTAATCTGCTCCAGCTTTAACAATATTTTATCCATTTCTTCAAAGGCCCCTGGTATCACACATCGATTTCGAATTATTTTTCTCGGTTGGAAATCATTTTCAACAAAATCCATTGCCTGACTGCGATCTTCTTGAAAGCAGTAGACAGGGTTTATACCAAAAACCACAAGACTTCCATCACATCTTTTTTTGATTTTGTCTACATGCAACAGTCGATATTCGTAGAAATGTGTAAAACCATAATCAAACTCGTAGCCTACCCAAAGCCGCCTGAAAAAAACAACATGATCAGGTTTGATTAAAAGGTAGCTTTGCTTTAAAAGAGATCGCTGGACAAAAAAAATAATAATCGGGACTGATTTTAACAATAGAGCATTTATTAATAACATGAGCAAAAAATCCACCAGCAAGGAACCAACACTCTGACTCACTATGCGGCTATTGGCAATGATCTTTTCAAACAAGCGGAAAAGTAAAATTCCATCTAGCAAGAGAGAAGGAGATAAAGAAATCCACAACCATAAAGGGGGTTTCTTAAGAAAAGCCCGATGATCAAGTAAGAGTTTTTTTGACATCCAATTAATTATCCATCATTTTATTATTGCTTTTTGAGATTTCACAAACGCTATCACCGTCCTGCTGATATCTTCTTCGGTCGTAGCCCACGAACATACACTCACCCTGATCACAGGCGTGTTACACCATTTGCCGCTGCCACACCAGCACTCCCCGGACTGCTGAAGATTTCTCAATGTGGAGGCTGTCTCATCAGGTGTACCGCAAGTTATCAGCACCTGGTTGAAAACCACATCATTCAAAACCTTGAATCCTTCGGCCTTAATCTCGTCTGCAAATTGGGACGCACGCTCGCATAGACCATCTACCAGTTCTTCGACGCCGCGCTTGCCCAACAGTTTGAGCGTCGCCCACAACTCCACCGCACGACCCCGGCGCGACATATCGGGCGAATACAACATGCCATCGCGCTGGTCACTATAGAGGATGTAATCTCCGTTGGCCTGCATGGCGGTGATCATGGCGTTGCGGTCTCTGCAGATCACGATGCCGCAATCATAGGGCGTGTTGAGCGTTTTGTGCCCATCCACTGACCACGAATCCGCTTTTTCCATGCCTTTGGTCAAATAGCGTTTACTCTCTGAAGCCGCAGCCCATAAGCCGAATGCGCCATCCACATGCACCCAGGCACCGGTTTTATTCGCCATATCGCATAATTCATCTATCGGGTCAAACGAACCTGAATTCACATTGCCTGCCTGCAAGATCAGCAGCGTGTTGCCATCCAGCTGCGGAACCAAATCCACGCGCATGCGGCCCTGGTCATCCACTGGTACGAGTTCCACCCGATCTTTACCCAGCCCTAAAATCGCCAATGCTTTAAACACCGAGCTGTGAGCTTCAGCGCCAACCACCACGCGAATAGGCGGCGCGCCAAAGAGACCTTTGGTGTTGACATCCCAACCGGCACGGCGCAGCAATTCGTAGCGTGCGGCGGCAAAACCCGCCATCGTCGCCATGGATGTTCCACTAACCAGCCCCATAGCGCAATCTTTTGGCAAGCCGAGCAGTTCGTTCATCCACTGCTCGCACACGGATTCCAACTTGCCCATGATCGGCGAGGTCACATATAACGGCGCAAGTTGGTCCCATACATCCGTCAGCCACTTCACAGCCATCACCGGCGCGAAGGAGCCGCCCACCACCAGCCCAAAGTATCTGCCACCTGTAGTGGCTACTGTCGCCGGGGACCCGTAGTCATGCAGCAGCTTCAATATTTTGTTAGGATCATCCGCTTCAATTGGCATGGGTTCGTCGAAGTGCTTCAGATTTTGCAGCGCCTGCTCATTAGGATAAACCTCACGTTCAAAAACACCGCCCAGGTAATCAAAGGCATAATCTTTGGCTTGTTCAAACATCGCTCGATCTTTTGCCAGCTTATTCATTCTGGTCTGAAGATTTTTTGATACCGCCATATTGGCTCCTTAACTAAAACGGATTACTTTTCGCCATGCATCAACAACCTTGCGTCAGGGTAAATACTCTTGTAAATGCCAAATAGTTCATCCACCGCATACCCCAAAGGGATGGAACCGGTTTGCTTATAAGCTTTTTTGTAATGGCAATATTGTTTATGGTTTTGTAGGTCAAACAACATCATTTGTCCAACCTCTCCGCCCTGCCACGGAATTTGATATTTTGTTTGCACATAAGCGATGGCTTCCTGTGAAAACGGATTAGTGGAAAGGGCAGCCACAACCATATTCGGCAAGGTCATGCGCCAGCCGTGCGGAACATGGAAATCTTTATTAACCACTTCACTAAAGCTTTTCTGCGCAGCAATCAGCGCATCCGACCGGCTATAAAGATCATTCTCCCAGTCAAGAAATAGATAATAGTTGATGAATTTAATCGGACCAAAGGTAGTCAGTTTTGGAGAAACTGCCTGGATCAATCCGCGCACACCTGGGATGGTTGCGTCTTGAATGACGGAGTAATTTTTATTTTTTAATTCTTCGGTGAAATGAGTTAACACTTCTTCCATCATTATTTTCCACCTTTTAATTTTGTTGTTAACCATCGCGTTTGTGATTTTACTATTAGCATTTACAAAAAAATTTCAGAACTATTACTATGACAAAAAAGATAGTCCTGCTTCTTCCATTGCTGTTTTGATCTTTGTTATTGCGTTAGGGCCAATACCATGCATTTTGGCCAATTCACTTTCTGAGAACTTTGTGAAATCTGCCAATTGTTTTATATCTGCAGAAGCCAGCGCACGCAATGCAGGCTGCCCCAGCTTGGCAGGAAAGCTGGCCTTTATTACCGCGGTTGCATGGTTCGCTATTTCACGTTTGAGTGGATCAGCCATGATCGGGCAGTTACTTTGGGGTTTAGTTTTTGCCATATCTGTACTTGATTTTCTTATTGAATCGTTTTTACTTTTTGATAAACCATGCGTGTGGAAGGAAGTAAAGTTAAAAGAATTAATAAACCACTCCATCCGTAATACAAATAATGCAAAAAACCGATTTCCACCCAGATCAACTCAACCGTCAACCAAATGATCACGATGGCTGCGGATGCCAATGAACCTGCCCAACTCCAATGGATACCCTTAAAAGGATTGATGACATTGGGCCATTTCCAGCCGGGATGTTTCCATAATCCAAATGCGACACATGATGAAAAAACACCCACAAATAAAAATAAAATCAAACCGGGGATGAAGAACCCTTTAAAGGGTGATCCTTCAATCAAACTGAGAGGCATTTGCATCAATTTTCCATCCGGCGAGATCATCAAAAATGCACCGCTGAAAACAGCCCCGAATCCTAATAAAACTTGAAGCCAAATTAATAACTTAGCGCTAAATGGCAAAATGCTTTTTTGTTGATCCATATGAACCCTCCGGATTGTATTTTTGAACCAGAGGCGATTATACCAATTTCTTTTTAGCTGCTTTGGCCAGGTTCTCTTTCAAGCGAAATCTCACAATTTCACGCACCAGGTCCATCGGGATTTCCTCATTAAGCGGAAACTGCACCGTTCCCTTTGAGGTCTTGTATTTTGCCAATTCATCCTTGAAATTCTCAATCCCGGAGGGCGCAGGGAAGAACCCAATGTGATTTTTAAAATATGCGAAATGCACCAGGTTGCCATTCTGACTGAAGGTGGGCATGGCATAGGCAATGCGTTCTTCCGCATCAGGAACCTCAGCTTTTATTACAGTTCTTAAATTATTAAGTCTTTCTTGAACTTCTTGAGGTGCTTCTGAAATATATTGATCTATGGTTGTTGCGATTGCTTTTGTTTTTTCCATTCTGACTCCCGATTACAAGGCAAATAAACTGATATTATTTGTCAATATTATCTAGTATTTTTTCAATTATTGCAAATTTTAATTACTTTTGTTATTTGGTATTTGCGCCATGATATATTCTGCCAGAGCGGTAATGGTCAAAGCAGGGTTGGCGTTGAGATTTACAGGCACCACAGAGCCGTCAGCCACATACAGCCCTTGATAACCAAAAACCCTGCCTTCATGGTCCGCCACGCCCTCAGATGCGGATTTTCCCATCACACATCCTCCCAAAATATGGGCGGTCGTGGGGGCATCCAGCAGCACTTCAAACCAACTGCCTTTCGCAAAACCATTCATTTTTTCGGCCATCTTGCGCGTCACTTCGTTGGCAATGGGGATGTAAGTGGGGATGCGCTGACCGTCTTCTGACAATCTTGAATTCAAGCCAAAACGAGTTCGCTTCAACTGTATAAAATTTTCAGTGGATTGCATCACCAGTATCACAGATGACCGCGCACTTTGACCTGGGATCCACAAACCACGCAAAAACTGCAGCGGATGCCTGAGAATATTTCCCAAAAAGCGCACCACCCTCGGAATTTTTCCGCCACCGTTGGTCAACACGGTTGCCAGGGCATACATCACGTCAGACCCTTTGTTGTATCTGACCACTTCAATATGGGTATTTTTATCAGGGTAAATTCCTGATGTAATGGCGATATGATCATTCCAATCTTTGCTTTGGTCGCGTGAATCCACACCTAAAATGGCTTCAGAATTGGTACGGGTGAAATCACCTAATTTGTCAGAAAGATTGGGCAAAAATCCTTTTTCTTTGCAATCCATAAGCAGTTTCACCGTGCCCAACACACCACCGCTGAACACCACATTTTTGCAGTTGAAAGTGAGATTTTTCTTGCTTAAACCATGTGAAGTCACCGCCATGACCTGATAGCAGTGATTGGCAACCGGTTTTACACCACTGACTTCGGTTTCGGATATGATTTTGACGCCCAGTTTCTCGGCCAGGTAAAGATAGTTTTTATCGAGTGTATTCTTGGCGCCATTTGGGCAGCCGATCATGCAGGCACCGCAAAACTTGCAACCCGTGCGTTCCGGTCCTTCACCATCAAAATAGGGGTCGGCGACCGTTTTATCTGGTTCGCCGAAGAAAACACCCACCGGATTGACATGAAAAGTATCTTCACCGCGCAGTTCCAATCCCACTTCACGCAAAACTTCATCCGCATTGCCGATGCTTGGGCAGGTTACCGCACCCAACATTCGGCTGGCTTCTTGATAATGAGGAGCCAGCTTTTGTTTCCATCCGCTCCCGCCCCACTCAGGTTTTTCGAAGATTGAATCTTCAGGAACAATCAATTGATTGGCGTAGACCAGACTGCCGCCGCCGACTCCCACCCCGTTCAGCACTAAAACATGCCGCAGCAGCGTCAGAGATTGAATCCCCAGCATCCCCAATTTGGGCATCCAGATGGATTTGCGCAGATTCCAGTTGGTTTTGGGGAAATCCTCATTTAGATAGCGCAGCCCTTTTTCGAGCACGGCCACTTTGTATCCTTTTTGCGCCAGCCTCAAAGCGGATACTGCCCCGCCAAAACCTGATCCGATCACAATGAAATCATAATAATCCATGAGTCGTAACCCTTTCACACCAAGGCATAAACCTGACAAACAAGTTACTCGTTAGGTTTATTAACCCTGGTTCTTGGGTTAGTTATGCAAAGATTTGGATAAATTCACGGATTAATTAATGGGGCTCGCCGATTTCAAGCACATATCCATCAGGATCGTAGGCACGAAATATTCGTTCCCATGGCAGTGTAATGATTTCATGCACAATGGATACTCCTGCAGATTTCATAAAAGTAAAACAATCATCCAGATTATCACTTTGAAGGTAGATTACCACATTTGCGCGCCCCTGCACGCCTGCCTGGACGAAATTACCTGTCTCCTCAATGGGCTGCAGCAAATCTACCTGATGAAGTGCCAGGCGGTCTTTATAAACCACCATCGCTCCCCAATCATGCAAATTTTCCAATTTTAGTATTTCTGAATAAAAACGTTTTGAGACATCGATGTTTTGCACCATCAATATTGTATCTATTTGTTTGAGTTGCATTTTCCCTCTTTTTTAGTTCTTCAAACTGTGAATTGGCGCGGGGATCTTGCCGCCGAAGGCGATAAACCGCCCCGACTTGCCCACACTGCGCACCGGCGCAATCGTGCTTTCACCAAACAGGCCGCCAAATGCCACAAACTCGCCGGCTTCTTTGCCCGGCACGGGAATCAACCTCACCGCGGTGGTCTTGCCGTTGATCATACCAATCGCCATTTCATCAGCGATGATGGCCGATATTGTCGCTGCATCCACCGAGCCGGGGATGGCAATCATATCCAGACCGACCGAACATACGCTGGTCATGGCTTCGAGCTTTTCAAGACTCAAACTGCCGTCGCGTACGGCATCCGCCAGGTATCGGTCTTCACACACCGGGATGAAAGCACCGCTCAAGCCGCCTACGCTCTGGCTGGCAAAAGCGCCGCCTTTTTTGACTGCATCATTAAGCATGGCTACAATGGCCGTCGTGCCGGGGGCACCAATGGCATCCATACCCAGAATCTTCATGATCTCACCCACGCTGTCACCCACATTGGGGGTCGGCGCCAAAGAAAGATCCACCACCCCAAAGGGGATCTCTAATTCAGCAGCCACACGGCGGCCGATTAATTCACCGCAGCGTGTCACGCGAAAGGCAGTCTCCTTTATTTCTTCAGCCAGGTCGTGCAAGCCTAAATTCTCTGCACCGTCATTGGCGATACGTCGCTCAAGCGCGCGGGCAATCACCCCCGGACCGCTGACGCCCACATTGATTACCACCTCATGCTGATCCAACCCGTGGATGGCGCCAGCCATAAAGGGATTGTCACCCGGCTGGTTGGTAAAGACCACGAACTTGGCCGCTGCAAAACCGCCGGAATCCGCGCTGCGTTCAGACAGCTCCTTGATCACATGACCCAGCCGTGCCACGGCATCCATGTTGATGCCGGCGCGCGTGGAACCCACATTGACCGAGGAACAGATTTTTTGGGTGGTGCTCAGCGCCTCAGGGATGGAATTGATCAGTTCGGTATCGCCTGAGGTAACGCCATTGGCCACATCTGCGGAATAGCCGCCCAGAATATCAATGCCTACCAATGAAGCAGCTTCGTCTAGGGCACGTGCAATCTGGATGAAACCGTCGCGATCAAACCCTGAGCCAACATGCGCAATCGGAGTCACGGAAATGCGTTTATTGACCACAGGTACGGCATATTCACTGCTGATCTGTTCGCAAGTTTGCACGAGCTTACCAGCATGGCGGTTGATCTTTTCAATGATCGCCTGACAGGTTTGTTTAGCATCCGCACGATGGCAATCCAGCAGGCTGATGCCCATGGTCACAGCGCGCACATCCAGGTTTTCTTTCTGGATCATTTCGACAGTTTTAAGAATATCTTCAGAACGCATAATTAATGCTCCCTTTTGGGGCGGATGGGCAGACTGATCTCGTTGACCGCTTTGAATATGTCGTGATGCTGCAGAACCACGCGCAGCATGTTTTCCCGGCCAAAATCAACTAATGCGGTTCTAACCTCACTGATTGAGGCGCAGCGGCTCAGATCAACCTCCAGCATCATCACAAATTCGCCCTGCGAGAGCGTGGTTGAAAGGTCAAGGATGTTGATCTGGTACTTCACACAGAATCCAGCTACCCGCGCCACAAAACCAATCTGGTCAGCGCCGCTGGCCGTCAACACATAGCGGTTTTCAGGGCTTCCCATGATGGCGAGAGGTTCGTCTATCGAATTGACCAAAATGTTGAGCGGGGTAGGGCTTTTCCGATCCACCTCGGCCAGTTTAGCTTCAATGGTTTGTCGGGTAACCTCCACCGGAAAGCTCGCCCGCATGATCATAGTGTAGTAACCGCACATCACACTCTGGCGTGAATCCGCAATATTGCCGGCCAGTTCAGCCAGCGCAGCTGATATTTCATAGACGATGCCGATGCGGTCTTGCGAGGTGATGGAGATGATATATTCAATGGATTGGGTTGACATAACTTTACCTGATGGACCAAGATTTAGTGGGTTCATTATACCCAATAGCTGTTTTGGAATTGGATTGAAAAAGGCAATGTTTTCATCGACAGTGAAAACATTGCCATAAACCCTTTGATTATCGATTTGTTTTAATTCCGCGGATGTTCCTTTACAAACGCCTGGATGTAGTCCATGATATCTACCGTAGTTTGCCAGCCCAATTCCTCCCGCGCCTTGGATGTGTCGTTCGCCGACTCCTCACGGCCAGGATAGCCTTCAATGAACTCGATCTGGCCGCCAAAAGCCTCGGCAATTTCAAGCACTGAGTGGCTTTGTTCTGCACCAAGGGCGTAACCATCCCCCCAGCCTTTTTCGCCAGTCAGCATGATGCCCCGTGCCAGGTCTTTTACGTAGGTAAAAGCGCGTTTCTGCGTCCCCGGTTTGACCACCGTCAGAGGCTGTCCATGTAGATATTGATGCTCATACCTGGCAACCACGGTCGCATACTTGCTGTCTCCCCTTTCACGCGGACCGAAGCCGTTGTAAAAATAGCAAATTGCATAAGGCAGATCGTACCATTTGCCGTAATCGTTGATCAAATCAACATTAACTGACTTGGTGAAGGAATATGGATTTTGATGCCGTCCGTTGCCTTCAACCGCAAAGCGCGTACTGGAGGCCGCATAAACGAGTTTCTTTACCTTGTGCTCGCGACAATACTCCACAACCGCGAAGGTGCCCGTAATATTCATATCATAAACCAGCGCAGGTTCCTCTCGCGACGGTGTGATGCGTGCGTACTCGCCAAGGTGGTAAACCATGTCGGGGGTCTCAGGCACCAGCGTCTCTATATCTTTGGTGTGTCCGCGCAAATACTCCGCACCGGGGATGTGATTTTCCTCGCTGCCGTTGAAATAATTATCGAGAGAGATAACATGGTTATTAGGGTCTGCCACCAGCAATTCAACCAGGTGGGATCCTACATGCCCAGCGCCGCCGGTAACCAATATAGTCTGTTGGCTCATTCAATCCACCTTGCAATAAAGATACTGGTATTATCACCTATTTTGTGAATTAATGGGTGATCCAGGGCACTCCCCCATGTGTTTGAGTCGCGATGCGACCTAATTCAGCACCGGCTAAAAGTGCTGCGGTGACATTTCGTGATTTGAAATACTCATAAGTAAATGCAGCCTGAAAAGCGTCGCCACAGCCAGTGGTGTCAATCACTTTTTCGACCGACAATGCAGTTTGCCGATACACTTTTTCATCGACGAATGCCCTGCTGCCTTCTGCGCCGAGGGTAAGTACAACAATTCCTTTTCGGCCATTGGCCAACCGGGCAAGGTCTTCTGCCATATCTGGAGTGCCGCCAAAAAAAGCAATACTGATAATATCCAGACTGTCTTCAAGCAGTCCATATTCCTTGAAGTGTAAAAAGTCGACTCCCATTAAGATGTGCCTGGGTTTGCGTTTCAATGCCTCGCGAAAATTCGGATTATTGGCATGAGTTACCCAGATATCAGAATCAGCCATGTACTTCCAATCTTCTTCACTAAGTAGGTATGTTTCATAAACGCCGCCGTTCCAGGCATCATCTACGCCAAAACGTTCTCCCTTTTCGTCATTAAATATGCGGTTGGTGGCGGTTTTACCCTCAACACGATGACAATGTGCCAGGTTTACGCCTACACCGCGCAGCAACTCTTCAATACGATCGCCATTTTCATCAGTACCCAATGCACCAACAAAGGAGGTGTCAAGTCCAAGCTGTTTCATGCGAATCGCTTGATTAAGAGAATTTCCTCCAGCAAAATAATCTTTTTGCTGTGGAAAAAAATCCAGTGCTGCCACACTAAAACAAGCAACTTTCATTATTAATCCTCAATATTTGGCTATTTTTCACAAACCATCAACAGGTAGTCACCTGATTCATCGCCATGCCCCGGCCAATTGGCATAAAACTGCAACTTCGAGAATCCGCATTCACCTGCCATGATGCGTAAATCCTCTTCTTTATAAGCCTGATGGTTATCAGCCATCTGCTGCACCTCGCCGCTGGCCGTATCAATCACGAACATTCTGCGGGTGGCCGCTTGCATCTCTTCATTCCAAAAACTTTCTTCCATAAAGAGATAAGGCTGATCAGAGAACAGTCCACTTTGACTGGTATGCCAGCTTGAGGCAGCCAACCCAAAGGCATGCAGGCAGGAGTATGAATTTAATTCAATCAACAAGCGTCCGTCAGCCTTTAATGCCTCATTAGCTTTCGTCAAAATGATACGGGCATCCGGCTTGCGGAAGGTGTTGAACTCACCGTAAATTAACATTATGAGATCATAATCACTGCCAAACTCGAAGGTGCGCAAATCATGGTGAAAAAAAGTATTGCTGGCTTGTTCCGACTCATTCTGCTTTTTTGCATATTCGATTGAGGCAGGCGAAAAATCAACCCCTGTGCATGCGTGACCCAATGCGGAGAGGCGCGATACATAGAATCCTGGCCCGCACCCCAGGTCTAACACCTTTGAAGGTTGTTCCTTCAACAACTCATAATGAATCCAATTGACATGCTGGTCAATGATCTCAAACCTGCGGCTGGCTGCGTCATGGTCTTGCGAAAGATGCTCACGCAGCATGCGTTGACTGAACGCCGGTTCATCCCACGGGATTTTTTCACCCTCGGACCATGGAATCGCCTTTTCGCTTCGATTGACAATATCACTCAGGTTCATATTCACCTCACATTTCCCGACACTGCCATAATTATAGTGGGTAATGCCTTAAACCAAAAAGTGCCTTCCACTATTAGCTGAATAGTGTAAGGCGCTTTACGCAATTCTCTAGTGATTTATTCTGCTGTGCGTGAGAGCGTGGCTTCCAAAGGCAAGTAAAACTCGCCGGCTGGCGCTGTGATAATCTTCCACTGGATAGTGTTGAAATCAATATAGGTGATCTCGGCAGTCCCAGGCTGGTCGGTGAACGAGCTTTGGAACTGCACAGTCGCCACCTTACCTTTTATCCACCCATTGATGGAAGCTTCAAGCGAATCGATTTTGCTGCCATCTTGAACCACAACCACGTGCTGACCATAAACCTGTTTCCAATTTTGATAGAGCTCCAGTGTGAAGCCGGTGTTGGCATCCACCCAGCGACCGTCCATCGAAAAATCGGCGGTATTTTGCGCTGTTGTAACCTCAACTGAATAGATTTTCTGCTCCGGGGATAAACCGCAGGCATCCAACGGCTGGTCAGCGGGACATTCCACACCCATCTCAGGTTTCCAGTTGACTTTGATCAGCATCAAGCCCATGTCGCGATACAAACCCGCAGCCGAACCAGTGACACCGTCAGCCGCATAATCCTGCGCTTGAGTCCAGCCAGTACCAACTGTACTAATCAGTGTGTTGACCACACTGCGCGGATCGGAGAACTCCGCACCGGTGCCGGCGGCAGTCAGACGGCAGCCTTGCCCTGCTTCACGGCCAACAGCATCCAAAAACGGTGCATAAGGTTCAGGATATACCTCTTTATTAAGTGCTGTGGTCATTTCTTGTTGCAATAATTGGCACACACTTAAATCTATGGGTTCATAAACCGCGCCGGATGCCGGGTCAACCGTCTCAGCCGGGATTTCGATTCGATATGAATACAAGAGTTCTTCTTTCGCCAATGATTTGATTTCAACCGTGTAGGTTTGATTAACAGGCAAAACCTGGCTCCAGTAAGTCAGCGGTTCACTGGTCAAAATAGTTCCAGACGCATCCATAATGGTTAGGGTGGCCAGAGGCGCTTCTGCGGATGCCGGTTCAGTGGTCAGCCACATTGATACTTGCTGCCCTTGTAGAGCACTGACCGTAAAGCGGATGGCTGTATAGGGCTTCAAGTCGCCAGGAGTCTGCATGAAAGTAGTGCCTGGGTTGAATTGTAATGGTCCGGCATCCGTAACCTGCCAGATCGTTTGAGCAGTTTCTGTTGCGGTGTCTGCTGCTTCATCCGTGGATGTCTGTGTCGCAATTGGAATCACTGCTGCCGGCTGGGAACAACCCGCCAACAACACAAAGGTTAATAATAAGGCAAAAAACAAATAGATCTGGTTTTTCAATGACATGTTCGTTATTCTCCTGATGGGTAATAAGTGCTTCAATCATTATAGGCCAGGTTTCTGCTGAATTGATAAACTCACCCTGATTACCTTTTGACGCATCGCTTTAATGCCATCAAGGGCCACGACAGTTTATTGGATATTTAATTGTAATGTCGCTGTAATGTCAAAACCTTGTAATCGCGAATTATCAGGCTATACTTTAATTAACATTCATTTATTGAACAAGGAGAAATAATATGTTATTCGCCCCGAAAGAAAAAGGTCAAGGTTTGATTGAATACGCACTGATCCTCGTGCTCATCGCTGTGGTCGTAATTGTTGTCTTGCGCTTGCTCGGACCTCAAATTGGTGATGTCTTCAGCAAGATTAACAATTCACTTTCTGCTGTCTAGTACGATTCATTGCACAACCCAAATAAAAACCTCGAGCGATCGCTCGAGGTTTTTATTTGGGCAACTACTTTTGTAACATGCTGTAATCCTGGGCTGCATAAAACTGACCTGTTGGGCCGTTATCCTCCAACAGCGCAGGCACCAGAGCTCCAGGCAGAACCGTCTCAACATCATGTTCTGCGTTAGCGCCACCCATATCCGTTTTCAACCAACCCGGATCGAGAAAATTCACCAACACGTTGCTTCATCTTAATTCATAAGCCAGATCGCGGCTGTATTTATCCACAGCCGCCTTTGAAACACTATACGGGGTCAATTCGGGGTTGTCTTTGATCCCCGAAGTTAGATTGATTATGCGGCCAAACCCTCGCTCCTTCATCCCCGGCGCAAAAGCCGTGCATAGTTGAACCATGGCACACAGGTTTGTCTGAAAAACTCTCAGCCATTCAGCTTGTGGAATCTGCCACATGGGCTGCCACTTGCTCATAATAGCCGCGTTGTTATAGAGAATATCCAACTTGACCGGCAGCGCTTCTACTGCGCGGATGATTCCCTCCACCCCCTCAACACTATCCAAAACACCAGTCACTACATGTGTTTTTACGCCATAAGGTTTTAAGAGCCCAATCGTTTTATCAGCATTTTCTGCCTTACGCGCATGCACGATGATGTTACATTTGCGTTCCGCCAAACCCATTGCAATCTGCTGTCCGATTCCCCGGCTTGAACCGGTGATCAGCGCCCATTTGTTTTCAAGTAATTTCATCACTCAATCCTTAATATACTTTTTTATTCCAAAAAATCTTGCATAACTTTAATCGTTTCTTCTTGGAACGGGATGTTCAAATGATGGCAGTTCATCACTTTTTGCAGATCGCATCCTGGGATAATATCAGCCAAATACAAAATGTGCTCCTCTTTGATCATGTCTCGTTCGGCATACAGAATCTTCACCCTGGTCTTGATGTTTTGCAGATCACCCTCGTTGATTCCGGTATCGGTCAGCATGAGCTCATAGCGCATGATTTGCTTCTTATTCGGAAAGCCAAATTTTCTCAGCCGCTTCATGGTCACAAGACGCCGGTTGATGGCTGCAATCACCCCACCTTTGTTGCCGCTGGCCAAGGTATTAGGCGAAATGGCTATTACTTTTGAAAAAATTTCAGGTGTTTTCACTGCCAGCCACAAAGCCAGGTTTCCGCCATCACTGTAGCCAATCACTTTTGCTTGTGTGATTCCTTTGACTCTACAGAAATTCATAACATCCACACTTTGCTGCTCATAAGACAGGCTGTAATCTTTAGATCGGCTCTGGCCGTGTCCGCGGCTGTCGAGGGCCATGGTGTGAAATTGCGAGAAATAATCAAGTTGATAATTACAAAAAAAATCTTTACTGCCTGAGTTGCCGTGCAGCAGCAGTAAATTTGAACCATCACCGTGTTGGGTAAAAGCAATTTGTATATCATCCAGTTTAAGATACTCTGTTTTCAACTTAATCATCCACCTGACCTTCGATTTTTAGAATTATACGTTAGGAGAAGTTTCCATATTTTTGAGTACTTTTATTGCCTCGGATGCTCGTTCGATGGGGACAAATATATGGTCATGATAAGCACCCGCCACCACATTACAGCTTATCCCGGCCTTGCCCAATGCACTGGCAAAAGCCGCGGTCAGCCCTACTGCCTGCAAATCAGAGTTGACCGTGAGTGTTATCCACCCCGCAAGGAACATGATCGGCAGTCCGAGCGACACCGCATCACTTTCTGCAATCACTGCAGAATAGCCTTCAGTCTCACAAATTGAGGCAATCACCCTGACGGATTTTAATACCTCGGCACTCTGTACCGAGACAAACGCAAACACACCGGGGTTTAAGACCGGTTCCATACTTTTTATCAGTTGGTCGAGATCAGTTATGGGCAAGCTTAATGCGACCTTTTCAACAAACTAAAAATCAAGCGCTTTGTGCCGGGTTGGTTTTTCTTAGCCCTGAAATTGCCAACACAATACACATCACGGAAAGCATCAACCCCGGCCAATGCGTGCTAAGAAAATCATTTGCTTTGGGTAACACTCGGTATCCGTTCGAGATCATTAGAAAAGCCATGGCGGCCATCATAATCAACAGCAGCCATTCAAAAGCAGTCTTGAAGCTCTTTTCTGGCAATTGAGGTTGAGAATCAATAGCAACCTTATTTACTCCAAATAATGTAGCAATTCCAGAAACAGCCAACATAAAACCAAGTAATTCAAAACCCTCAACCAGATGTAACCCGATGCTAACCGCTCCAGCCACAAGTGAAAAAATAATCATCATGCGGTAACTCATCACAAACCGTTTTTTGGTATTCATGGAAAAGCCCTCCTTATTACAACAAAAAAGAATAAGTGCAATCCATTACACTATAGCAAAAATCTTGTGTAATAAAAAGGGGGTAACGACAGCTTTTTAGGTGGCCACCACCTTGTCAAAACGGCTGTCCAGACAGACGCTCAGGTCGGTGGTGACAAATTTGCCATCTTTGAACAGGCTGAAGATGGTTGCCGGCGTCGGCGCGGATTGAGCCTGTTCCATGCTTTCCAATTTGATAATTTTCAGCGGCAGATTGCGTTTAGCTGCGGTCTCCACCAGCACTTCATTGACAAAATACTCGCAAAACGGACAGCGATTGGTGTAGTAAACCACCAATCCAGTCTTCTCGGGGCATTCTCCGCTTTTCACACAATCCTTGAATGCTGGTTTACCTTTTGACTCACCAAATTTCAGCACTAACAAGTCAAAACCTGCTGGCGTGGTATCGCAAACCTCAAACCCCTGATCCAGCAGCCACTTGGTGTCACTCATAAAGTGAAACTTCTTGGTGCCGGCCACGGTTACAACGCCGTCTTTGCCCTGTCGTTTGGCATCTTCAGTCACAGAATCAAGCAAGGCCTTGCCGTGACCCTTGCCTTTATAACTGCCTGATACCCAGAAACAGCCCAGCATCAAGGTGTTTGGGGCGCTTACCGGCAGCCAGGCGGATTCAGAAGGTCCATATTCGACAAACACCTTCGCGCGTTCATCTAATCTACGAAAAACGAATCCGCGCTCAAATTGATTGGTGAGCCAGGCTTTCTTAAGTTGGGTCCCCTCGTTGCATTTTTTGTCGGAAAATCCGCAGCAAATGTGTTCTGCGTCGATATTGATTTTTGATAAACCTATATAGCCCATGATAACCAACTCCCTAAAGTGTGTATTGTGCCGCAACAATCAACCGTTTTATATCTCGCAAACCAATTGTCCCTTTGAAATAATTGCCCTGTTTATTAACGCGATTCATTGCCTCAAATAATTCATTCCCGTCAGCAGTAGTAACTTTCTGACAGGTTTCATAACCCGCTTCGATCAGCATTCGGCCAGCAGTAGGGCTTACCCATTGAACCCTGCAGAGCGACGCCAGATTTGCCAAATAGCCCATCATTTCGCGGTCAATGCCAGTTTTATCGGCAAAAAGAATTCGTGATTGCAGATCGCTGTACTTTGAATAAAGCTGGTCAGAACTGGTGATGCCATCATTTAGCAACTTTTTAATCACCTCTTGCGGCACCCAATCAATGACATTCAGATTAAAAAGCTTTGGGAGATAACCTTCAATTTCTCTTCGCAAAAGAACCAGATATTCAAAATCAATCCCGGATTTCTTGGCAAAATCTTCAATTTTCTTCGGGTTTTTAATGGCTTTCTGAAGATCCAGCCAGGTTTGCAACCCTTGTTGCTTGAGTTTATCAAAAACGGTGTCAATCTCTTCCATTAAAACCGACCGGCTCGGAACCAGGTCAGTCGATATAATGCGCTCTCGCAAATCATCCAGGCTGACCGTTTCAGGTTTGGAATAATCCATGGTTATACCTCCTGTTATCTCGTTCTCCTGTTATTTTACAGGAATCAAGATAGTTAGCGCTCGTTCTTTTGAGCTCTTTTCTTTTTTCCAACTGCAGATCGTCATTTCTACATTTTCAACCAGCCCTACCCGCGGAATCCAGGTGGTATGCAGATAAGCCGACGCAAGCGATAATTCCGATTCAGGCACTTGCATTTTCACAAAACGACCTTTATGAATGGTTTGACTGACAAAAAGCGCAGATTCATGCTGAATCTGATTCTTTTCAGCGCCAACAAAACAATACCGTTTTCCTATCTGATGATTCAAGCGAATTTCCATTTCATAGATTTGTGCGTTCTCCTGCAGGCTGATTTCAGATAAAAAATCATCGCAAACCTGCTTCCGTAGAATCGCTGCTTTTTTATCATTATCATCAAGGGCGGTCATTAATCCAAACAAGGTCAAGTCGTCTTCCTCAACCACCAGTGGTGTGCTGAAGTGATCGCTGTTGATAAATTTTAGTTCAGCATGTGTCTTGGCTTGCAATAAAAATTGAAAGGGGATGCCGTTCTCTTTTCTGCATTGACTTGGCGTCATTTGGAACATCTTGCGAAAAACCCTTGAAAAGGTTTCTTGATCATTAAAGCCGAAATCCTGCGTAATATCAATAATCCTCTGCTCGCTGCGGATTAAGGCTTTGGCAGCCTCGGTCAATCGCCTGCGCATCAGATAATCATAAGGGGTATGATGAACGACCTGATTGAACTTGCGCATGAAATGAAAAAGCGAATATCCCGCCGCATCAGCAATTTGTGCAACGCTAATATCCTCTTTGAGGTGGCTTTCGATGAACTCAATCGCCTTAAAGATTACAGCTACTTGATCGTGCATCAGTCAGATTTCTTCGTAATTGGAATATACACATCCAACACCGATTCATTGATTCGATCCAACCCTTTAAAACGGTCGTCGTAATATTGAAAATTGTAAGTGCCAGCGCTCTTATAATCTGATTCAGACATCCAGGCTTCAAGGATTTTCTCCCAATCAGAATTGATCTCTTCGCCTTTAAACGTGAAAATGGCATACTGGCTAGCAGGCAGGTTTTTTACCAATAATTGAGATGGCAAATCAGTCACTCGCTCCAGTTCAATTGTTACCCCGACAAAAACTTCGAAGAGTCCTTTTGCCTGTGTTTCTTCAGAGTGGATGTGGACCTCATACCACGCACTGGATTGCGAGAGGGAAGAGAAAACGGCATCCTTTTGTAGAAAAGCGAATAAGCGCTTCCACAGGAGTCCGATTTGATTGTCTTCATCCCAGCCGGCATGGGTATCAAACGGATCCCCATAAAACGACATCCCCACAAGGGTGATTGGTTTGGATTCAATTATTTTTGGCTGCACAATTATCTCTCAGAATTGGATTTTTAAATATCATACTCCCCCTTTGCAATAAACACAAAAGGGGAGTTTGAAACCATTAACAACCAAAATCGGTTTGGTGCGAGGCAAAATAGGCCCCCGCTTCTTCCATCCATAACGGCCAATCAGAAATCCAATCTGCGACCTTCACATCGCGGATGCGATCCGAGGAAGGCATGTAGGGTTTCAGATCAATCACCGGAGTGCCATCGAATGCATCTATCCATGGCAGCGTGACAATGCCTTGTGCATGGTCAATCGCCATAATGGGCATTGTGGTGATACCAACCGGGTTGGGACGGTACTCGCTGCGGCAGGCAAACACACCAGCCTTTACACCAGGCGCATAGGGCAGTTCTGTCGAAAGTAAGCTGCGGTCTTTATCATTATCGTGCTTGTCTGCCCACCAGACGATCATTACATGGCTGAATGCTTCCAATTGCATCAGCGCTTCTCGATACTCCGGCAACACCTCGATGCAGTATTTTCCCTGCTCGTCTGATACCTGCACAACGCCAATCGGATTGATGACTATGGGTTTTATTGCTGTTTTGGTTTGAACCATTTGATATGCCTCCATTAATTATTTACCGGTATTCAAAGCATATCAAAATGCCAGCACACAGTCTTGATTATTATTGCTGTAAAATCAGATAATCTATAAGAGGTATGACGAATATTGCTCTTCAGACCTATTTCTTCCACCCTGCATAAGACATTTGGCTGAATCACAGTGTTAGTATCAATTTCCCTCACCTAATCAAAAAACATCTTGAATTGATACCCACAAGGTCAATGGAATTATGCGATTCGCTTTTGGGTAGACATACTTATTAATCTGGATACCACCATTGCCACATAACCAACCCCCGTAAATTGAGTCAACATCACAAGGATTCTTCCAGTTGGGCTTATCGGCATAATATCACCCAAACCAGTAGCCGTTAAGTTAGTAAAACTTAAAGATAAATATTCAATAAAGGTGAATGGGCGATCAATAATCATCGAACTAACAAAGCTATTCGGAATCCAGATTTGACAAACCATGTAAAGATATGCAAAACCCCACGCCAACAATGTAAAAGTTGCTCCCAATGCAAATAATTCATCTGTAGTAACACGATCATCACCAAGCATATAAGCTATTAAGCTGCCGGCGGTATAAAAATAGAGCACGGCCTCAATCAATGACGACAAGGCGAACAAGATTGTGTTGGTAAAGATCGCAGACAACACAGATAAAACAAAAGTCGGCACCGCAAGTCCCCAGGTCAGCCATGCAATAGATGAACTTGCGCTAACCACCCAGACCACCAGGACCAGTATTCCTGCACTAAACGCGCTGATTAACGCGCGTTGACTGTGAGATCCGTCAAAGATCGCATACAAAATAAGCATGATCAATTGAGCGACCAGCAAAAATGCGGATGGATGAAATCGAAGTAATCTTCGTTTAACAGGTGAAAAATCATGATGTGTGCGCATGCAAAAATTATAACCAAAAAATAGCAAGAACAGGTTGTTTTCAATAATCAAAAAGGCTCCTTAGCATTATGCATGGGGAGCCTTTTTATTGATCTTATTCCGATTTTTTCCTGGATGCCGAGTAACGAAACAGGAAAATTCAGTAGTTTCCCTTTTCTTTCTCCCAACCAAATTACGTAAAAACATTGCTTACAATTGTTATGTTTTTTTAATAGGATCCTTGCTCTTTTTTATATCCTTATCTTTTTGCAGTTGCTCTTTCTTTTGCTTGTCTGCCTTATTCTTATCTTTCTTGCCGCCTTTATCTCCCATTGAATATCTCCTTTTTAGTGTATGGATCAATCATGATGAGTGAGGTGGCCAGTCGCCACCCTGCATTTGTTAAGTATAGCCCTTTTTCTTTGACAATGCACATTGATTTTAATATAAAATAGAACTTCCAATAATGATCTTTAAGAGATTCAAGTTCAATAAGGAATTACTTCTTACCTGCTTTACTATTTTGTTTCGGACTATTAGGGTTAATTGAGACAGCTCCCACGACACAGTCGCGTCCTTGCTCTTTAGCTTGAAACAGAGCTGTGTCTGCAGATTTTAAGATCAATTCACCAGTAGAGCCGTTTTTTGGAAAAGACGATACGCCAATGGATACAGTAACATCAGATTGTGTTTTATTCATATAGGTAAATTGCAATTGTCTAACATGCTCACATAACAACTCAGCCCGAACCATTGTGACCTTTTGAGATGCACCAGGCATTACCAATACAAATTCATCACCTCCAAATCGACATGCTATATCGGCATCTCGAACATGAGTCGAAAGTAATTTTGCAAATTCCTTGAGCAGAATGTCACCTGCTTCATGCCCCATGGTGTCGTTATATTGCTTGAAATAATCAATATCCATGATCATTATTCCAACTGGCAATCTATGACGTTTTGCGCGAAGTATTTCACGTTCCAAAGTCTCATCCATATAGCGTCGATTAAACAAATTGGTGATGTGGTCACGGATTGATAACTCTCTCATTTGCGACTCACTTTTAATTAACAAATGAGTCTGACGATCAATTTCATCCAAATCCTGGCGGCTGATTATGTTAGCCAGGATGCTAAGAATTGAAGTTAAAAATACAAATATTAAAAAACTTACCCAATTTACAGTTTCGGAGACTGGTGTGATTGAAGGGATCAACAACAACACACTAATTTGAAATAAAGCGATACCAATCGTAATCGCTGGATGAACAAGTATGCTGGATAACAAAACAGGGATTAATACATATGTCAGTGGAACAAAATCACCTTGAAGGACTTCTGGATCCAAAATCAAAGATCCCCATGGGCCAAGTAAAGCACAAACAAGCAGCATCGAAACAGCTATGGAATAATGGCCGGTATGGTTTATTCGATAAGCCAATAAAATAATAACAATCGACACAAGAATCAATAATGTGTAGTGACTTCGCCTTAAACTGCCTGGTGCATTTGCAACAAAAACAACAACAAGAATGAGGATGGTTAATAAAAGAATAGTTAATAGTATCAATGCCAATAGTTTGGATCTACGTCGTTCAGCTTCAAGTGGGTTCTTAAGTGAAACTGAAGGATAAATTAAGCGATGAATTAACATATTAAAATGCCAATTCTTTGATAATAACGCAATGGACTTTTGACGCTCTGGAGTTTGATCTTTCACCGCAGGTGTAGGTTTTGATATCGTCATTCGTTTCCTCATTTGATAATCAGCCATTTTTAACGTATCAGAAACCAACTGGCATAAACCCGAATAATAAATGAATAAAAACTCAAGAAATGGATATGAGGTCGAACGCCACTTTATATATATTAGATCGGACAAATTGGAGGTTTTTAGTAAAAACGACTGTATAATTAATTTATGAATAAATTAGTTTTTCGCATCATCCTGGCAGTCATTTTGGTCATTTTGACATGGGTGGCATTTACTGCGCTCAACAAGAGTATTTCAAACGCGTTAAATCCCTTAAAGCAAGCTAACCAGTCACTCAGTACCCAGATCGCGAATCTGCTGCACCCCACCCCAACCATTATTCCGGACCCAATCACCATCATCCACGAAGTGCGTGGTTTAGCCCGGCTTGAGACCATTCAATATTCAGTCGAAAAGATCATCACTGCCGAAATTGGCGGCGGTATATTCGAATTTCTCAACAAAGACCGTTTGTTGTTGGTCGCGCATGGCACAGTCATTGCCGGCGTGGATCTTGAGAAGCTAACACCCGATGACCTCTGGCTGACGAACAGCGTCTTGAACGTGCGTCTGCCCGCTGCAGAAATCTTCATCGCATCGCTCGACAACGAAAAATCTTATATTTTTGATCGCGAAACCAGCATCTTGCGCCAATCAGACCCCAATCTTGAGACCCTGGCCAGACAATCTGCTGAACAAGAAATTAGAAAATCCGCCATTGAAGACGGCATTCTTGAGATTGCACAACGGAATGCAGAAAGCTATCTCTCACGCCTGTTTCTGGCCCTGGGATACGCAGATGTCATTTTTATGGAACCCGCACCATCAGAATAACCCCACCTAAACAAAAAACAGGTCAGAAAATCATTTCTGACCTGTTTTTCTTTAATAACATATCTAAAATCCTAAAACCAGTCGAATCAAGGGTAAGTTAACAATAAAATCATATACACCAATACCGATTAGAAGTAACCCACCAAGCACATTGATTAATCTTGAATGCTGAGCCAGCCAGCGGGTTATCGTTCGCTGAAGGGCACCAGAAATTAACGAGAGCAACAATAATGGCAATCCAAAGCCAATTCCAAACCACAAAAAAGCGCCTAAACGGCTCATTACTTCTGCCGAGGTGAGCGATATGGCAAATATGCTTACCACCAGGGGACCGGAACACGGCAGGGCGATTGGCCCATAAAGTAACCCATACATGAATGCATTGACAAACGGATTCCGCATTGCCGGGATCTTGATTTGCGGCAGCGCTTTGAAAGGATTCTTGTCTGCTAAGAGCAAAATACCCAGGGTGATCAGCAGCAAATCTGCGATGGGAATGATAATAGATAATGCCCGACCGACCGAGACAGACAGCAGTGCAATCACCAGCCCCAGAAATAGCATCATGGTTAAAACACCTGCCAACACAAAGAAACCTAAGAAATATCGTCCTTTTCGTTTTTCACCCGTCGCTGCTCCGCTCAGATAAGCGAGATAACCCGGATACAGCGGGATAATACACGGGCTGGCACTGGCGAGTAAACCAAGACTGATTGATGTAAATATTGCATCCATATGATTACTTTCCATAAAAGGCTGCGGTGACAAAAAATCATCCGCAGCCATTTTATTCAACTCAAATACTTACATTCCTTCTGACAAGAAAGGTTCAATGAACAATTTAATATCCTCAGCGCTTTTTAAACCCATGTTCATGGGGTGTACAACTCCCTGACGATCAATGATTAATATAGGGGTTAGCGGTGGATTCAGGAAATTTGCACCATACAGGTTGGCGATTTCTCTGACAATCTCAAGAGAAGGAATCGTGTAAACCCAATCAAATCCATTGTTTTCAACATACTTCTTCAAATCTTCTGCTTCTTCATTCTGGTCAATATCAAACCCAATAGAAATCAGACCAGAGTCTTCTCCGAGCTGCTCATGTAGCAATTTCACTTGTTGCTGCTGCTTCAGGCAACTTGAGCACCACATGGCTAAATTCTCAACCAGCACCACGTTGCCTGCGAAATCAGTGAGTTTAAAAGTTTCACCGGTTTTTATGTTTACCAAATCACTATTTGTCCAGGCAGGTGAGTTAGAGGCTTCTTCAGTCATTGCCTCAGCTGTTGCCTCAAGCACCGGTTCTGCGGTTTGAACCTTTATTTCTTTACTTGTTTCTTCAACCATCGCTTCTGTTGCAGCATTCATTGGTGCACAAGCAGTTATCACAAACACAGCAAATAATAAGGGGATCAACAGTTTCATCTTTATACCTCCGTTAATTAGATATATATTATCATATTTATGATAAATATTAACCTACCTAATAATAGAATTATGTTAAAAAATATCCCGGATGAGTTTTTCTCACCGAGATATTGTTAACAACCTGCTATTCGACTTGTTAGTCTGAATTCAATCCAAGGTAGAGGGTTCGTCCTATGGCAAACAAGCCCTCTACCATCTCCAAGGTCTACAAATCGTTGAGTGCTGTGGCAAGAACTAACAACACAAAAGCGGCTGCCACCATCCAAAACGCGTATGGCGCCAATGCCGGAATCGGAATCAGTGTTGACAAAATACCAAGTCCGCCAACGATAACAGCAATCCACCAGGTGACAACTTTCGGTCTACTGAGCTTCATAAGATTTTTCTCCATTTCAGTATATTTTTTACATCCATTACCGGCTCAATGGTTCTTCATACAATCAATAATGCCATCAGAAAATGATACCTGCTCACGCAGAATTTTTTCTACAATTTCAATGGGGGTCTTCGCCTTACAAACAAGTTAATCACGATGAAAATGATCGCAATGCCCAGCAGGAAACCTATATTATATGAACTGCCGTCGTTATGCACTTCATACATTTGCACATTCGGATTGATCAATGAAAAAATTAACGTCCCCGGAGAAATGAAACCATGCCACACCCCAGAAAGGATGCCACCGACCAGGCCGTGTGCATCCCCGGTGTTTACCAAGGGGTTAATGCCAGGCGCATTGAGTTGGACTTTGAACCCGGGAATATCCATTTTCTCATTGGCATTTGGCACAGGTGTGGTGATTTGAATGCCAGAGCCTGGTGTACAACCAATTAACATCGTAAAAGCAAAAATGAGTACCACAATAACAATAAGCTTCTTCATAAATTTCCATTCTGTGTACAGTTGAATTGATATAGATATAAGGCCATAGATTTAAATGTCCATTACTTGATGACCTGGCCTTCGGCTACCAACTCAATAAAACGAAGGCCGTTACTCAATTTGTTAATCTGTATGGGTTTAGTGTAAGTAAAAGTAACTGTTTATGTCCCCAATAAAATATATAAATATTCTAAACTTTTTTAAGGTTTACTCAGTCTACTCCTTGAACTTCAAATTTCACTGGGGGGGTCACCATCTTCGGTGTGAAGCCGTTGCAGCCAATAGTTAAAACCCTGGTTCTCTTTTTTAGATCACCAGGGTTATTGAAAATTATTATTTAATTATCGAGCCCATTCTTCGGTAATTGTGCCAGAGGGACCATCATAAGTGATCAACAAAGAACTCACTGAACAAACATAAGTGGTCGTGGAGGGAGGCGACATGAAGTCATCAGGTAGTGGTATAGCGGAAAATGGCCCTTCTGTAGTTTCTCCATCGATGCTTATGATTATCGTGCCAAAGTCAACTGCATAGGAGGAATCACTTAAGAATATTGAAGAACCATCCGCCGAGTAATTTCCCGCTCCGTTATGAGTGGCATCTATTTGCATGTAATCACTGCCACTCGGAATATCAGCCCGTACAATAGTCTCGCCGGTGATCGCATAACTTCCCTCGGCGCGCAATTCCAAGGTCATGGCACTCGGCGCAACAACATACATGTTCGGAGACTGCGTCAGATCCAGGAATTTATTGTTCAAGGCGTAGGTATCCATGGTCCACACCCCAACCAGGCACGAATCAACGCCCTCCGAAACTTCATCCGGGGTTGGCACCGCAGGCGTAGGCATTTCAGGTGTGATGTCTTCGGTCGGTTCCGGGTCGGAGGAATCTCCTGCCAGAAATGGTAGTGAACAAGCTGCGCTCGTCAGTAAAACAAATATGAGTAAGAAGTATTTTATGTTTATTTTCATCTTATTTATCCTATTTTTATAGGATACAAAACTCCAGCCATAAAAGCAATAGGCAAATTCAAATGCACTTAATAGCCATCGCAATAATCCAGAATATGAAATTAAACTGCAGTTTTTGAACCTCGAGCAAATTGTATTGTCTTTTTCACCAGCCACCAATGCACTGCTAGCAGACTGGCCCCACCTACCACGATCAGGGCAATAATCATCCCCTGTGTCACCTCAAAATTCAGACGCAGTATGCCTTCAAGATTGGCTGCGGTGGTCGGATCTCGCAAAGCCAGAAAAGCGGATGAAGCGCAGATGAACGCCAACACCCCCGTGGTGAAAAGGTTAGTTCTCAGTATCGTTCGATTTTCAGCACCTACTGGGCTCTTATAATGCGCTAATTTTCGTCCGATGACCAGCTCCGCCGGAATCGCCAATGCCAAATTAAACACTGGCACACCCATGAAAAAGCCAAACACACAAATAGAATAGAAAAAAAGAATACCCATCCAGAGTCTAAGGTCCATCTCGAAAGCCTTCGATACCCACTTCTTTAGAATAAGCGCATCAACAATGAAGCCAATAATCAATCCGACAAGCGCCGCAATGAACACCCAGGCATTCGAAACCTGTTGGCTGGTGCTCCACCAACCCGCCAGGAATCCGATCAACGGAAAGATCGCACCCAATACAATTCCAAGGAACAATTTATCATATCTACACATATTCAATCCTGTCATTCAAGTGATGATTCCGGTAGAACCGGATGTCGTTATTGTAGTAAGCGGCGAGTATCACTTGCTCTCCAAATTCTTCAAAACCTATCAGATTTGATTTAGAAACGATTTGCTTTACAATATGTACAATATACTTGACATTTTGTAAATCATTTGTTACTATATGTTCACAATTCAATACATTCGACTAGGAGAATAAATCATGTCTTACCAAGAAAAGAAAACACTCGCAAGCATCACTTCCGGCGCCCTCCTTTTGGCTGCCTATTGCCTCTATGCCTTCAACCCCGCCAACACCCCCGCGGACCTCAAAGGTTGGGCAACCACCATGTTGATCTTCATTGCCATCGGCATTGGCGCTACCATCATCATCCAGATCATTTTCCATATTTTCTTCTCAATTGGCGTCGCCATCCAGGGAAAGATCCAGAATAGAGAATGCGATGACAAAGAAATCGAGAAGAACATCAAATTGGAAATGGTTGAAGACGAACGCGACAAATTGATCGAAATGAAATCCAACCAGGTAGGGTTTGCAGTAGCCGGCTTTGGATTCGTTGCAGCCCTGCTGGCCCTGGTGTTCAATTACTCACCTGTGTTCATGCTCAACATCCTCTTCATCACCTTTAGTTTTGGCTCTATTTGCGAAGGTATCTATCAGTTCGTTCTCTACCGCAGAGGTTATACCCATGCCTAGCCCAATTGTGATTACCAACAACATTCGCAAGCTGCGTTTCTTTGCCAACGAGATGACTCAGCAGGAACTCGCCGAAAAAGCCGGCGCATCACGACAGACCATCATCGCCATTGAAGCCGGCAAGTATTCCCCCTCACTCGAAATGGCCTTCCGCATTGCAGATGCTTTCGGCGTCTCGATCACAGAAGTCTTCGCACACGAAGTCAAAGAAAAATAATCAAGGAGAATATGATGAAAGTTTGCATCATTGGAGCATCTGGAAAACTCGGTTCTTACATGGTTCAACATGCACTTGATCGTGGTTATGAAGTGGTCGGTGTTTGTCGCAAGCGAAGCGTAAGCAAATTGGATAAATTCAAAGACCGTATCACAATCATCCCTGGTGCTACAAATGACCGCCAGGTGATTCAACAAGCGGTCGCTGGCTGCGATGGCGTCTTATCCGTGCTCGTTCCATGGGGAATTCAAAAATATTCATCTGGAACAGCTCAGGCTGTTCTCGATTATGCGCAGCCAGGAGCGCGCCTGGTCTTTTCATGCGGCTGGCATATCACTCGTGACGGACAAGATGTGTACACAAATTCTTTTAAGGCTTTGCTCAAGGCATCAAATGTAATTGGCAAGCTGCTGGGTGCAGTTGAAATTGAAGATCAGGAAGAAGCCTGCCGAAGGATTTTTAACAGTCAAACAAAGTGGACGGTCGTCCGTGGCAGTGATCTTGAGGAAGGCGAAAGCCAGGGTCTTCCGGTGTGGAGCCGTCACATCGGTGACCCAATTCTCAAAAGCAACAAGACCCGTCGGGTGGATTTTGCTTTGTTCATGGTAGCCGCACTAGCAGACGACTCACTCATACACGAAGCCCCGGCCATTGTTGGTTGTACCACCCCATCTGCGCTCGCGCATCGCAAACAATCAAACTGACCTGAAAAAAACTCACCCCAAGCGAAATGGTCTTCCGCATCGCGGATACCTTCGGTGTCGCTATCTCAGATGTCTTCGTACATGAAAGGAAACGCAATGAAAGCAGTTGTTTACGATAAAAGCAATTCCCCTGATGTTCTGGTGCTGCGCGAGGTTGATAAACCCGTCCCAACCAGTGATCAGGTCTTGATCAAGATCATGGCGGTCTCGGTCAACGCCGCGGACTACCGCTCCATGCGTATGGGTATGATCCCAAAAAACAAGATTTTTGGCGCGGATGTGGCCGGTATTGTTGAAGCAGTAGGCGCAGAGGTCAAAAAATTCAAGATCGGAGATGAGGTCTTTGGCGACCTCGCTGGTTTTGGCTTTGGCGGCTTTGCAGAATATGTCGCAGTAACCGAAAAAGCGCTTGCACAAAAACCGGCTGTTGTTACCTTTGAATCCGCCTCCTCAGTGCCCATGGCGGGGATCACAGCCCTACAGGGTCTGCGTAATCTCGGCAAAATCCAGTCAGGACAAAAGATTTTGATCGTCGGCGCTGGCGGCGGGGTGGGTAATTTTGCCGTGCAGCTTGCCAAATATTTCGGTGCCCAGGTGACCGCCCTCTGCGGACCTAAAAATGTAGACACCGTGAAATCGCTCGGCGCGGATAGAGTCATTGACTATACCAACAGCGACTTTAAAGCCGAAAATTATAAATATGATCTCATCCTGGCGGTCAATGGCAGCTATAAGCTGTCCGAATACCGGCGCGCCTCTAACCCAAAAGGGATTTTGGTCATGGCTGGCGGGGCCCTTTCGCAGATTTTTGGCGTAATGGCTTTCGGTTGGTTATACTCTCTCGGCAGCCAAAAAATGGTTACACTCACAGCTAAAGCAAGCACGGAAGATTTGGTCTTTTTGATCAAACTGGTTGAAAATGGCAAACTCAGCCCTGTGATTGACCGCACCTACCCCCTCGCTGAAACCGCTGAAGCCATGAAGTACGCCGCCCGCGGACACTCGCTCGGCAAAGTGGTTATCACGGTTAACAATTAGTCATTAACCCATTTCTCTCATCCATGCTATAATAGCGGTATCGTTACCGGAAACGATACCGCTATTTCTAAACATCCGAATTTCTTGTCTGGAGGCTTTCATGAATCAACAATTAAAAGACAAAATGATCAACGCTTCCATTACCGTCACTGACCAGAATCACCAACCCTTGGTTAACCAATCCATCACGGTTACGCAAACCAATCACAAATTTCTGTTTGGCACGGCCGCTTTCGATACCGTCCCCCTGGTGAACGGCGACTATACCGGTGCCGCTCTCGAAAAAGCCGAAGGGCTTGCCCAAAATTTACTTCAGCTTTGCAATGCCGCCACCCTGCCCTTTTATTGGGGACCGTTTGAACCCCAACACGGAGCGCCGCGCACTGAAGCCCTTAAACGTGCCGCCCGCTGGTGTCTGGATCATAACTTAATTACCAAGGGGCATCCCCTTTGCTGGCACACCATGACCGCGGATTTTCTGCTTCCAATGGATAACGCCGCTATCCTGCAAGCCCAAAAAGACCGTATCAAACGCGAAGTCAATGACTTCCGCGGATTGATCGACATGTGGGATGTGATCAATGAAGCCGTGATCATGCCCATTTTCGACAAGTACGACAACGGCATCACCCGCATCTGCAAACAAAACGGCCGCATTCAAACCATCAAGACCATGTTTGAAACCACCCGCGCCGAGAATCCCTCAGCCGTGCTCTTGATCAACGACTTTGAAACCTCCCCCGCTTATGACATCCTTATCGAGGGCTGTCTTGAAGCTGGCATCAAGTTCGACGTTATCGGCATTCAATCTCACATGCACCAGGGTTGGTGGGGACTCGAAAAGACTCACGAAATCCTCGAGCGTTTCAGCCGCTTCAATTTGCCCATCCATTTCACCGAAACCACCCTGGTGTCTGGCCATCTCATGCCCCCCGAAATCGTGGACCTCAACGACTATCAGGTCACTGATTGGCCTTCCACCCCAGACGGAGAAGAACGCCAGGCGCACGAGACCATCTTGCATTACGAGACCCTTTTCGCCCATCCACTGGTTGAAGGCATCACCTGGTGGGATCTTCAGGACGGCAATTGGCTCAATGCCCCCGCTGGCCTAATCCGCAAAGACGGCACGACCAAACCCGCCTATGACGAACTGCTCAAACGCATCAAGGGCGAATGGTGGCTGCCCGCCACTCAAATGTCCACAGATGCCAGCGGCAAACTTCACCTCTCAGCCTTTGCCGGTGATTACCAAATCAGTCTCAACGGTCAGCAGCAGACATTCGATTTTGATAAGAACAATACAAACCCGGTGGTCACATTGAAGCTGAATTAAACACAAGCTTCAATTTAATAAGTTTATTTCATCTCTCTCCTATTGATTGTAAGATGATAGACACCCTCATCTGTTCCGGAAGAGGGTGTCTATCATTAAATACCTGCCTTTGTACACCGGGAATCTTACAGATTCCCGGTGTCTAGGGGTAAATAAACTTAATAAATTTTTTACTTGAAGTCATTCGTATTGCCTCAGATAAAACAATTGACACAAGCACTATAATTAACCAGACCTCAATATCAGGAGCAATATTCATGGATCTCTCAAAATTTCACTGGCTCTACCCCCCAAAACGCTTTGAGCTTGGCGCTGACAAGCTGACCCTCTTTACCGATCCCGACACGGATTACTGGCAGCGCACTTACTACGGCTTTCAGCATGACAACGCCCCCGCATTTCTCACTACGGTCAGTGAAACAGAATTCTCCTTTACTGTCACCGCCAAATGGACGCCTGTGAAGCTCTTCGACCAGTGCGGCGTCGTCCTTTATCAAGATGCCGACAACTGGTTAAAAGCCTCCGTGGAATACGAATCCCCGCAGGGCTCAAAACTGGGCAGCGTCGTTACCAACCTTGGATATTCTGATTGGGCTACCACCGACATCAGCTCAGCCCAAAATGAAATGATCTACCGCCTCAGCCGCCGCGGACAGGATTTCTGCATCGAGAACGCCTTTGACGGCATCAGCTTCAAGCAGATGCGTATCTTCCACATGCACCAGAGGTTGGAATCGGTCAATATCGGCGTCTATGCCTGCAGCCCGCTGGATTGTTCCATGCAAGCCGAATTCTCAGGCTTCACCTTCGGTCCCTGCCAATGGCCGCTGCATCAGGCATAAAGTGAGTTTGGCTCAAACATGGTTGTCTGAATTAGCTGGCCATCATTTTTTCAGTACATTGATAAAAAATCCGATAGGCTGAAAGAATTTTTGATGGTAATTCTCTGCGGGTTCTGCGTCTCGCGAATTGTGCGTCCTCATGACCCTCGTTTTTTAAGGCAAATGGAGTGAGTGAGGCTGCGAAAAATCATCTCCTCAACACTCTCCCCAGCACATCCCCATTGGTAAAATCGGACGAATCCAGTTTGTTATCCAACCCCACCAGTGTAAGGTCAATGGCTTTCAACTGCTCATCTGTGATCGCCGCGCGCAAAGCACTCACAATCTCGCCCGCCCCAATCACCTTGTACGGACGGTTGTAATAGTTGGTGATCACCCTTTCCACCCTCGGCAACCCCGCGCATGCATTCTGCAGCGCCAGCACCGACATATAAAGCCCGGCCAGTTTGCTTTCGATGGCCGCCGGTTCATTCTCCGTCAAAACCTCAATCGCCAGCGCTTTGATTTCAGGCAGACCAAGATCATCAAACGCGCGTGAAAACCACTTGGAGTAAGGCACATAAGTTTCTTTCAGCACGAAACAAATCTTCAGCATCAGGCTGACCATGCGCGCGGCAAGCAGCTTCAAACTCACCAGATCGCCAAACTCAACCGCCCTGCCCGTAAACGCCTCTTCATTTGAAACACACTCCCAAAAGGCCGCCAGCTTGACCAGCTTCACATCTTGAGGATAATTCCTCAGCGCCGACCGTATCTCATTCAAGCGCTCCAGACCATCGTGGAACACGCGTCCACTCGTTAGCTCCACCAGCCGCTGCTCGGGGATGCACATCCAATCCACGTGGGTGAGGTGAGACGCATCCTTGTGAAGAAACTCGGTAAAAAATCCATCAATTTCGAACACATCGATCAGGTGATTGACCTCGCCTGACGGGTGCACCTGCATTTTCTGCGTGCCATCAGGACCTTTCTCGCTGAAATGCGTCGAAAAGCCCATAAACTCGCCCGGCAGATGCGCGCGCAAATAAGCCTTAATCGATTCAATCCGCCCTGCGTCAGCCTTGCCCACAAAAATCTGCATCCGCGGACCCCAGTTGTGGTCCATGCTGGTGGCGTTGTCGTAGCCCAAAACATCCGACCCGTAACCGATCAGGCTGGCAGAATAGCGAAAACTTGCGTCATACCACTTCATCAGCGGCCCGACGATTTCGGTATAGTAGCGTTCGTTCAGTTCAAGTCCAGGGAGAAAGGGCATAGATAAGCACTTTATTTTTTTTGATCAAGTAGATCATATGGGTTGTTTAATCGCCATTGAGCAACCTCAATAGTATCAGGTTGGAAAAAATCAGGATTGTTAACTATAAGAGATTCAAAAGTTCGATCAAGTTTGCCAACATCTCGAAGCGCTTTAAACCCTTGTTGTAAATCAGCATTATTCATCAAATGTGATAATGCGCCCTCCTCACCAAGTCGTTTAATGAGGTTCCAAGTATTTACAGCAGCATGCCCATTAACTCTTTCATACAGTCTGACAGTATTTCTAACTAATTCTCGAAAGGTTTCTACATCCATTTTTCCTCCCAATTAATCAATGATTAAAGATTTTGCTTTCCTTAATTTCTTTACCTTAACCTGATCCGGTATCAATGGAGAAGTATATTTTTTATACAAACCAAAGAGAAGAACCAGTCTTTCGAGTTCACTTAATTTTTTCTTAACCCCATAACAAATATCAACCGCTTTATTTAAATTTTGGTGAGCCTCAACCAGTTCCTTTGGCATAGTATCAGGGTCATAGAGATCAGCCAAAGTGGAGGATTTAAACATGGCTCTGGCATCCAATACTTCTTGTGCAGCAATTTCAACGCGTTTCCGTTGATCTTCGGTTGGGTTTTCAGGCCAAATAAAATTGTTATAGACTACATTATTTGAATACCTATAATCTCCCTTAATTCTTCCGCATATTTGTTTAACCCATACCATATGCATAATGGATTGCATGACTCCAAAATGATAAAGAGATGCATTTGGCAGAGTGGCACAAGAATTATTGGCGATAAATTCTTTAGTAAAGAAAACCATAGGTATATATTTTCTATATTCAGAAGTGTGAAGCGGTATTAAAACAAAATTACTATCAGGTTGTCGGATCTCACCAAAAAGACCGGGGGTTGAGGCAAGTTTTCGGGTGGCTTCCCTCTTGCTTATTTCTCTATATAGCCTGACTGCCTCAATTCGCTTCTTTACTTCTGGCAATGCTCTTAATTCTTCAGGGGCTGCATTTATAAGCCAAAGACAGTATCTATTTTCACCATGTAAAAATTCTCGTGCGCTGATTAATGGTCTGATAAATTTTTCCGCTTTGGGCTCTTTTGATAAGAAGTTGTTTTTCTCTTCTTCATCAAACAAGAGATTTCCATCATCATTGGGCATGCTGCCAAAACTCAATTCAGGCACTGAACAGATCGGTTTACTCCGGCTGTTGATGATTAAGTTATCTGCATCCACCAGATATGCATTGATTTGTTTGACCTTCAATTCCATAGAGTCGGCATCGGGTTTTATGTAGTCAAAAATTTTTTTATCAGTTTTTCCAAACTTGGCAAAACCAATGATCACACAAAAAACGGCTGCATTTCCGCGTGCTTCATTCGACCAACGAAAGGTACGGTGTGCAAAATTAATAGTTATGTTTTCCGGTTGCAGAAATTGCCATAATACACCCACTTGCTCACCTTGAGTGATCGAGTTGGTGCTGACAAATGCCACCTGGGTTTTGCTATCCCGTATAAACTTGGCTGCTTTGGCATACCAGCAGCACACATAATCCAAAACTCCCGTGTTCTCTGACTTCCCAAAAACCAAATCCATGTCATCTACTTGTTCAGCAGATCGAGCTTTCTTGCCAACAAATGGAGGGTTACCTAATATATATATTTCGGTTAAGTCAGATCTTGTTGGTTCTGGAACAATATCTTTCCAATCAAGTTGCACTGCATTTCCATGGATAATATGGGCGGCTTTTTTGAGCGGCAACCTGGCATAATGTTGACCGAATTCTTTTGATAATTCCATATTCATACGATGGTCAGTAAGCCAGATCGCTACTTCAGCAATTCTTGCGGGGAATTCTTCCAATTCAATTCCATACAAAGAATCCACATCAATTTTAGAAAGTGAGGAAACGTCAGTAACCAATTGCCTTGCGTCTTTTCCAGATAATAAATCAAGTTGTTTTAATATTTGAATTTCTAGTTTACGAATTTCAGAATATGTAATTACAAGAAAATTTCCGCATCCACAGGCTGGGTCAAAAAACTTTAACCCGGCAATTTTTTCGTGCAATGACCTGAGTTTATAAGTATCATGCTTACCGAGTTCAAATTCCTTTTGTAAATCATCAAGGAACAATCCGTGTACAACTTTAAGAATATTTTTCTCTGATGTGTAATGCGCACCAAGGTTTCGGCGTGTTTCTTTATCCATAACCGCTTGAAACATGGAACCAAAAATAGCTGGTGAAACTTTTCCCCAATTAAATCCGCAGCAGTCTAAAAGAATTTGCCTCATTTGGGCAGAAAATGCCGGCATTGGTAGATTTTCTTCAAACAGATGTCCATTAATGTAAGGAAATTGCAACAATTCCTCATCAAAAGAGGTTTGTCGATCTTCAGTTGGTGTGTTTAGAATTTGGAAAATATTAGTTAAGATCGGCCCGGTATCACTTCCATTTGGGTTCATTCGATTTTCTAGAAAATAATGAAAATGATCTTTGGGAGTAATGATCCCAGTATCATCAGCGAACAATAAGTAAATTAACCTAACAAGAAAAACTTCCAGATTGTGTCCTTTATAGCCACTTGCCAACAATTTATCATGTAGCTCCCCCATTTTTTCTGCCACTTGTATATTTACTGGGTCTTCATCTTGATAGGTTTGTGTTTTATAACCTGAAATAAAACCAAAAAGGTTTACCTTGTCTGGTAAGTCACTTAACCCAAACTCTTCCTGGGTTCGATTTTCAAGGTCATACAATCTGAAACGTGAAAAATCAGATACTAATATGTATTGCGGCAAATCTTGTTCTTGAATTCCTGGAAAATAATCAGTTGCTTGGTCAAAGGCCTTATTAAGATCTTTTCCTTCAGATTTGTGTTCGACAATAAGTGTCCCCTTCCAAAACAAGTCAATCGAACCTCTTTTATCACCAAGTTTTTTTACTGGTTCTTCAAAAATTGCTACTCGCCGCCTACGCATGCCAAACACTTCAAAGAATTCATTCCAAAAACTTTGAGATTCAGCTTTTTCTCTAGATGTTCCAGCCCATTCTTTTGCAAAAACAAAAGCGCGTTCCTTGATTTCAAGTTGAGTGAGCGATGGCATTAGGCAATTCCCTCTTTAGTACAAATTTGTGAACCTAGAGTTTATCTAAAAAAACATGTTGTTAGTATTATACAATTTCATCAAAATGACAGGTATAAAAACTGTTTTCAATTATCAATTTGCCAATTATTTATATTACCCTATTGACAAATGGATTATAATTAGAACATAAGTTCTTATTGGTGGTGTTCTTTAACAACTTAATCCCCATGCTCCCCAGACGAAGTGATTTGAGTCGTGCGGTTAATTTACCTTACCTGTTCCCACTTTTTCCAGAGCAAGCAAAGTGAAATAGGAGTCGTTTTAGTCGAATTGTTTTTTATTGTTTTTAATTTCACGTAAAGAAAACAATTAATTTTACGGTAAAAACGATTCATGAGTCACGGTTTGACAGTTCTCGGTTCTCGGTTCTCGTTATTTTTGCCTGTTCGTTTTGTCGTCGCGGTTTTCTTGCCCCCACAGACGAGCGAAGCGAGACTAGGGAGTGCGCCCCTGAGCGGAGCGAGTGGGGTTTCATTCTCAAAACGAAACAACTCACAAATAATTATCCATTCACCGAATTGTTTTGAATTGTTTTTGACGCGAACTTTGCGCCCCGAGCTGTGTTTGCGAGGGGAAGACGTAAAGAAATCAATTAATTTTACGCCTGAGATTTTACTTAAAGAGGTTTTCTTTGCGTGCTCGCGATCTTTGCGCCACCGAGCCGCTTAGCGGCGAGAGGGGTTGCGCCTTTGCGAGAGAAGGTTTTACCTGATTACCTTCTTTGACCTGTCAATCAACAACAACATCACAAACCCCACCACGGAGATCGCCAGCCCGACCGTCAGCATGAAGGGCACCCCGCCGCGCGAATCCAGCATCAGCCCGCCCAGAATATTGCCCAAAAGGCCGCTGATGCCCATCACCATGCCCATCAACGCCTGCCCCTTGTTCTGGTCCGCACTGCTGATCACCTCGTTGACATAATACACCGACGCGGGGATGAACATGGCATAGGCGAAAAACTGCAGACTCATCGACACATTTACCCAGAACACGCTGGGAGCCAGCAGTGTGACCACCGTCTTGATGATAAAAGCCACACCTGAAAGCTTCATCAACAGCCCGGCGTTGTGTATTCTCATATACAGCAGCGGAAAGAGCGCCATTGCTGGCAGTTCCACAATCGCGGCAATCGAGTTGGCCATACCCATATCCGCGCTGCTGCCGCCCACATTTTCGATGATCTGGATCATGAAAGTGCTGATGGTCACATGCGAGAAAAACAAAATTGAGATGCTGCCTACCACCCCGATAAAGCGCTTGTTGTTTTTGGCGAACGCCAGCAAACCCGTGGGTTTAACTTCGCCTTCAACGCCGCCCTCCCCGCTTCTTCTCGCCTTCTGAAAACTTAAGACCAATGCCAGCCCCAACAGCCCAAGCGCAATGTTAACCAGCATAATCACGCCCGCGCCAAAATCATCCACCAGATTGCCCAACCCAATCGAGAGGATGGCATAAGCAAACGAGCCGATGCCGCGGGCCAGGCTGAAGTTGATCGGCACCCCGTTGTTGATGTGATCCATTGACATGGTGGTCACCAGCGGAACCTGCGTGGCAAAGAAGGTCAGCAAAATAACATACAGAATACCCACCCCCAGCACCGGTTTGGGGATGATGAACAACAGCACCGCAAAGAGGATCATGATGAGTAACATCATCGCCACAATCGAGCGCAGCGAGAACTTTTTGGTCTTGTCGGCAAAACTCGCCACCATCGGCTGCACTAAAAGGCCCAAAACACTTGAAAGCGTGAGGGTTAAGCCGACCTGTGAGTTGGTAAATCCGCGCGCCAGCAGAAACACCGCAGCGTAAGAAAAAATGGAGCAATACCCCATGATATAAATCGCCTGGATCATTGAGAAATGACGTGTCAGTTTCTTGCCCAGTATTTTATTGGCGCTCATGGTGTTCATCCTTATGGGCATAATTATAGTAGCTTTGCCCCTCCTCAGCGTCACTTCGTGTTGCACAACATCCCTTGACGATGGGGCCGAAAGGATTAAAATACACTTATAGTTGAACAACTATTCAACTAATAAGGAAAAAAATTATGCCCCCTTCCATACTTTCTTTGGATACCGCTTACGAACTGGCTGAACTCTTCGACTCGCTCAGCGACCCCACCCGCCTTCAAATCATTTCTCTGCTCCCGGAGGATGACGAGGTCGGCGTCTCTGAACTCGTCGCCAAACTCAACCTGAGCAAATCGGCCGTCTCGCATCAACTGCGCGGATTGCGCGACAAGCGCATCATCCGCACCCGCAAACAGGGCCGCAACGTCTTCGTTTGCCTGGATGACCGCCATGTCGCCGAACTCTTTCAGCGCGGCCTCGAACACATCCAACATTAATATACGCTTAAAAACGTCTCCGATTTCCTAAAAAAAGAAATCGGAGACATGCACTAAAAAACTCACTTTGGTTCCAGAATTCTGGAACTTGCACTTACTAAACCCGATAAAACATTACTCGGCAAACAGATTCTGCATCTCAAGCTTATCCACCAAGGCCTGCATCACCCCGTCAGTGGGCTTACGTTCAAAGCGATTGGCAGCATCCAGCACCAACGGCAAAATGTTAATGTCGCCTGCAGAGTTGAGGAATAACCCTTCATTGCCCAACACCCAGTGTACCGCCAGGTCGATATCCGCCTGGGCCTCAAGCGGACGGTACCATGTCGTACGCGTATGTTCGCGCTCACCCCAGGGCGTGTGCACCAGGGATTTGATCGTCTGCACAGCCACATTCCGTTTCTGGCAGATGGCCAGCAAATTCAAGAAATCGCTGCGGTACTGTTCATTGATCCACATCAGGTAGCTGTAAGGCAGCAGCACAGAATCAAAATCAAAAAGCGCCAGCGCTTTGGTGTGCTGTGCTGCCGTGGTCAAGCCATGACCGGTTATGCCGATGAAGCGCACCAGCCCCTCTTCTCGCGCACGGATGGCCGCTTCAAGCGCTCCGCCCGCACCCATTGCCGTCTGCCACTCGCCTGGCTCAACCAGATTATGCAGTTGGATCATGTCTACCTGGTCCACGTGCAGCCGCTCCAGCGACCGGCGAATGGAGTCATAAGCTTTCTCGGCAGTACGTTCTTCAGTCTTGGTTGCCAAAAAGGAGGGCCTGCCGTGCCGCTTGATCCAATCTCCAAGGTAAATCTCGGCATTGCCATAACTTGCAGCCACATCAAAGTGGTTTACGCCGCTCGACAGCGCTAGATCTATTGTCCTGTCTGCATCGCCTTGAGGCATATCCCAAAGTGCCGCCGCCCCAAACAGAATACGCGAACTCATGTGTCCGGTTCGTCCAAATGCATATTTTGCGATCATAAAAGTAACCTCCAACAATAGACTAATACCTTTCCTTCATTATGCCATAAACTGAGTCTATCTTTAAGACAGACCCCCGTGTCTTTAAATCTGCGGGGTTCCAAAATATTTTTTGAGTTTTTTGTGTAATTCGTGTAGTTCTAAGTTAAGCACTTTCTAATAACAAAGGTTCTCTCACCATGCACCACAGTTCCAGGTCATTATGCGGAAATTTCTCCGTGCTGATCAACTTAAACCCCTTATTTTCGTAATACGGCACATTCTTCTCGTCGTGCGTCTCAAGATACACGGGCATGCTGGCTGAATCCGCAATATCCAGCACCTTCTTCAGCAGCGCAGACCCAATGCCCGTGCCTTTTACTTTTGGGTCAACCGTCAATCCCCACAGATAATAATGCAGACGATCCTTCATCAGCCGTTCATGCGTCTCCCCCACGAAGGCCTCGCATTCCTGCGACCGCGAAAAATCCTTCAAACCCAACACCATAGGCGTGAGTAAAAATCCGTGCTGCATGTATTCCCACTGAGAAATCTTGGTATGCCCGGGCGGCAGAGTAAAAATGACAACAGAGCAATCAGGGTTTGTATAGACTTCTCCGTAGCTCAAGGCACACTTAAGCGTTTGCTCCATATACCAGGGTAGCTCCCACAACCGACGCTTTTCATCAGGAAAATAAAAGGTAAACATCGGGTAGTTGAAAAATGCGGAGGCCACCACCGCTGCTGCTTTCTTCTTGTTTTTGGGGTCGAGTTTGATGATTTCCATAATATCCCTCGTTGGCAATTTGCAATTTTCTTCGTTACAAGTATTCTCCAATTTCCATATTTCAACATCCCCCTTAAGTTATATTAGAAGGCACAATAAATTTTTCGTGTTTTTCGTGTATTCCGTGGTTAAGGCTCTTAAATAAAAAACGTACCCTCCAATAAGTATCTGGAGAGTACGTTAAAACATAATTGTTTAAACTCTATTTCATCATTTGGATGACACACACCGCCAACACGATCACCCAAACGTTATAAATCACCACCATGATGCGGTTCGGCCAGCCCAGCAGCACCTTCGGACCAACCCGCCCCGCGCTTGGATCTTTCCTCCGCGACCAGATGATGGAAGCAAAGAACCCGATCATACCAAGCCAGTTCAAGAGGGTGAAGTTAAACACCACCAGTGTATACGGCTCCCAGAACGGACTGCGCAACAAGGCGTTCGCCACCAGGGTTGAAGCAATGGGGAAGGTCAAGATCACAATAGATTCGCACAGGGTATGAATGGTGTTATCCCGACCGGTTGAGTTATCTGTGATCGCATTGGTCTTGAAAATGCCCGCGCCAACCAGCGCCAGTACAATAATCAAGAACCAAACCCAGCCGATGATTCCTCCCGCAGAACCGATGAAACGCCATGCCACGACCATCATAAAGAGAACGCTGGCCGCCCAGGCAAAAAAAGCTCCCTGCATCAGAGTGCCATGTTTACCGATTTCGTATTCGCTGATCATGCGCCACTTGGGGTCAAACTCAGGCTTAAGAAAATGCAGCAAAGCCAGTGTCAAGATAAACATTGCAGCAAAAATAACAGCCGCAATACTCATTATTGAGTAAATCATAAGTCCTCCTGATTTATAAATGCTCTGAGAATATTATACGTTTTATTGAAGTAGTTCATTGGTATTGAAAAACAGTGTGGAACCCTGTTTGAGTCCACACTGTTTTCTCAATTACAGCAATTATCTTAGTTAATTGTTGCCATAAATTCAGGCGGCATCTTCTTCAATGGCAACTGAATCGGATAACTTGCCATCGGTGTATCAAACCCAATGCGGTACCAGGCTCCATCAACTGGAGAGCCAAAACACATATCGATTTCACCGGTTTGAGGGTCGAAGATCATTGACCTCAGCGTACCGAACCATTCTTCATAGAAGTGGCATGCCAGCCCATTAGGATACTCGTCTGAAAGCAGAGACTTGATGGCTTGCTTACTCACTTTTTGTGGCCCGCTCAGCCGTGCTTGAATCGCGTCATAACGGGTCTGCGAGTTTACCCAGACAGGATCACGATAGGGTTCCATTTCAGGCAGATTAAAGTGATTGGTTGAACTGATCATTTGATCGGCGGTTTTGGAATCAATTTTTTTGACAACTTTGTGGGGGCCGAAAATTTCGATCAGCGCAGCTTCTCCAGATTTGTCTGCAACAATCAGATTCGGGTTCCCACAGGTTGGAATTTCCTTAATTAATTGAATCGCTTCATCTACTGTTTTACAGTTTTCAAGAACTGCTCGTATCACAAACCAAAACTGAAATCCATCCTGAATCGGAGCGCGCATCCCCGCTTCAAGCCCGGTTGGCATCCCGCCCGCTGACATCGTGACCACCAGGCCGTGTTCATTCATTCCCTCGGTGTAACCAAAGAAAATGAGGGATGATCCAATAAATGCAAACTTATTGTTGGCTTGCAGGGTGCACAGACGCATGTCTTCAGTATTGACACCAAACTCATAGCTCCGTCCAACCAATGTTCGTCCTTCGGCTGTTCGAGAAGGGAGTAAAGCAAAGTGGCTGCACTTTCCATTGGGTAAAAATGTATAGGCGTAATACACGAGATCTGCCAATGGAATTCCCAGACCATCTGCAAAACCTTCCATTTCCGCATTGATTCCCGGGCAGAAATGTTCCATTTGTGACGATACTCGATTGAATTGTTCTTCTGTAAACTTTCCGGTGCCGGAACCAAGAAAACTTACGAATTGCGGCATATGTTTAACCGCTTCTGCCTGGAGTCTGCCTATTTGGTACGGGTCACCTTTGAGGTGAATATGTTGAAATACGACTTGCCGCTGTTGAGTCATTAGATCCTCCTTTTGAATGACCCAAGGATACTCGTGCAGCGTGAAAATTGCTTTGCAAAGCTTGCCTTCTACTTTACAAATCTTGCTATTTAAAGCGGCACAATCGGAATATAGATTTCCATTTCATACTTCCCCTCAGGATTGGTTTCAGGTGTCGATAAATAGATCTCATAGGGCGGTAAATCGGCAGGTTGAAATCCGCTGTCTAACAACCAATCACGGTACAAATACATATAAATCCCCTGGATTTCATCCAATGTACAGGTTACTCTGACCGTAGCACATTTTGAGCCAGCCAGCTGCATATACCCAATGGGAGGTTGCGGATGGATTTCATTTGGAACGGACAGACAAGCAAAATATCTACACTTATCTGAAGGAGTAATTAGTGGGTCATCATAAGAAATGCCAAGCACACGAGTATCTTTAAAAACTAATTCATGCGCTGTTGCCCATTTAAAGAGTTGATTCCAGCCTCTACAAATCAACTCAATTTTGTACCCCTTTAGAATCGAGACATAAATAAGGTTCCATGTTGGAACCTTTCGAATTTCGACATTTATTTGATTTACATCATGAAGGAATAATTTATCACGATAAACATCAGGCAGAGCAGGTCTGCTTTCAGCCTTGCGATACGCGTTAGCTGACATTCCGAAATGATTTTTGAACGAACGAGCGAAGGCAGAGGATGAGGAAAAACCGCAGTTCAGGGCAATCTGCGTAATCGAATATCCAGAATATTTGGCGAGCATATTTGCAGCTCTTTCGAGGCGGATTCGATTTAGAAAATGTTGGGGTGTCTCACCAATTAAAGCAGAAAAGAGTCGATGAAAGTGGAAAGCCGAAAAACCCGCATTTCTGGCAAGGTCATTTAAAACCATTTTATCCTGCAGATGGTCATGCATATGCATGATTACTGCATCGACCCTTGCTTTATAGACTGACCTCGAATCTGGCACTAATGACTCCTCACGGGTTTCAATTTAATTCTGAAAATCTGTTTTTGATCACTGCGGTTGTGTATCACCGAGATCAAATAGGATATATGGTTTTATTCTTTTTTCAACAGTCAGAAACTGTGCTTTTTATATATTTCTATCTTTTTTAGGCTTGGGAACTGGAAGCTCTTTTTCAGTAATTGTGATTAATTCACACAGCCATTCCTTATCATCAAATTGCTCTTCAATTAAAAAGGATAACTTCGCTCCTTGATAAGGTGGTGCTTCGACAACCTCGCCAATGAATGCCCTGCCGCCTTCAGTTGGTTTTACAAACAGTTTATTGTCACACACTAAAGCAACAACTTTTTCGTTGCAATAAATGGCATACTCCCCGAACATCTTACGATACCTGATTGCGCCGGCCAGTTCCATTTGTTCAACCAGAAATTTTATAAAATCTTCATCAGATGCCATGTCTCTTTCTCTCCTAATTATGAGATTTATAAACGGATGAAAACAAACGCTTCCTAATCATTAATCAGCATCTCCCTGAGTTTGCACACTGTGTTCCAGTTGCGATCAGTCATATCCACACCGATGATCTTTTCAGCCGTCGCAGCCAGCCTGGATTTACCCACCCCATCCGGTGCATAAAGGTAAAACACTTTTGGGGTAAGGCAGTAGTGTTCGCTCTCGGTCTTTAAACTGGTAAGCTTCTCGATATTAACATTCTCAGGCTCTGCAGCCAAAAACCCCAGATGCAGGGTGCTTGGCTCCGCATCTGGCACCGGAAACGGATTTTCATCAATGGCATTTTCAAGTTCATCAGCGGTCAGGAGCAACACTTTAGGCGCAAAACCGCACTTTTTTTCAATTTCAAGACTGATAGTGATGGAAAATTCAATCGTATCCACCTCATTGTATTGAAAAACTACATTGCCGCTCTGAATGTAGGTCTTCACACTTTGAGCCCCCAATCCTTCGAGGGTTTTTACCAGAACATCCATCGGCAATTTATTTTTGCCGCCCACATTAATCCCGCGCAATAGTGCGATGTATGCTTTCATTTATCCAATCCTTAGCTTTCCACGAAAAAAACTTCAATTTTCGGCATGTAAAAAAGTAACAAGTTTCTATTTTAATTCCTAATGGCTTTTTGGTCTTGCATTCATCGATGACTGTGCTTGGGGTTTCCTTCACCATTCGAAACAAAAAATGATTGTCAAATACAACGTACTGCTCGCTTAATCAATATCTTTAGATAACGCAACACTATTCTTACCAGTAGCCAAACACAACAATTCTACATGAGAAACCTGATGAATCTTTGAATGTTTAATCAGATATCACTTCTAATTAAATATTTATCAGCGCTATCCCACCAACCGGTATCGGGCATATAACCGGAGTTCGTGTATTCCAACCGCACCTTCAATAGCTTGATAAAGACACTCAAAAGAGTGTCGTCTTAATTATATTCGGTCTAATCCCTTCGAGGGATGATATCGCAGCACCACTATTCCCTTAAAAAGGTTCTGGCAATTTGAGTTTATCCTGCAAACCAAAAAATCTAAACCCTATACAAACCTCAAAATCCTTTGACATAGTTTATACAAACCTTATAATAGATATTGTACATACGTTGTACAAGATAAATCTTAGACGTTCAGATGAAAGGAATTAGAAAAGATGAAACACATTAAGTTATTCAGTATTCTTGTCACAGTCTCAATGTTAATAGCTGCATGTGCCCCTGTGGCAACCCCAGCTCCTACTCAAGCTCCAACAATGGCCGAACCTGCTGCAACCGAAGCACCAGCGACTATTGTTGATATTGCAGTCAACGATGGCCGCTTCACTACACTAGTAGCTGCCCTCCAGGCAGCAGGCTTGGTAGAAACGCTTCAAGGTGCTGGCCCAGTCACTGTTTTCGCCCCGACAGATGAAGCCTTTGCCAAGTTGCCTGCAGGAACTGTTGAAGACCTGCTCAAACCCGAAAACAAAGATAAACTGGTTCAGATTCTGACCTATCATGTCTTATCGGGTAAAGTGATGGCCGCGGACGCAGCACAACTGACTAGTGCTGAAACGGTTGCAATGCTGCCCCTCACAATCAAAAGCGATATGGGCAAGGTAATGATTAATGATGCTACTGTTGTTTTGGCTGATGTTACCGCTTCTAATGGTGTGATCCATGTGATCGACACAGTTCTTTTACCCCCCAGTGATATCGTTGATACAGCGGTCGCAGACGGCCGTTTCACCACCCTTGTTGCGGCTGTTCAGGCTGCCGGGTTGGTTGACACGCTCAAGGGAACAGGACCTTTTACCGTCTTCGCCCCGACTGATGATGCCTTTGCCAAGCTGGCCCCTGGAACTGTCGAAACACTCCTGTTACCCGAGAACAAAGATCAGCTTGTTAGTATCCTCACCTACCATGTCGTTGCCGGAAGTGTTATGGCTGCAGATGTAGTCAAACTAACCAGTGCTGACACTCTTAATACCCAATCCGTTACGATTAAAGTAGAGGATGGTAAGGTTTACATCAATGATGCACAGGTGATCATCACTGACATTCTCACTTCCAACGGAGTGATCCATGTAATTGACCAGGTCATTCTACCCCCGCAATAAAAATTTAGCTGCAATGTCTCATGGCCGCCCTCAGAACGGGCGGCCATGAATTTATAGTAGACGGAAAAAAACAATGTCAAAATTTTTAACTTTGAGAAGATGTGTATAATCACAAGTAGGTCAGAGGGCGTTGTGGAATTTGACAAGCGGTTGTGCATCCAATTTGCTGAAGACCTGAATTATCACCTGCTTGGATGAATTCAATTTGAGATAACAAAAGAAGGAAATATCCCATGAAAAAAAATAATCGAATTGCCTTACTTAGTCTACCAATAATCATCCTAATCGGCCTTTTGGTCGCTTTAGCAGGCAGCCAGGCAGGGCATTCAATCGGTAGCATCCCCATTTTTGCATTATGTGTGGGATTAGCCTTTCTTATCCAGTGGCTGGTTTTTATCCCGTCTTTCCGGCTACAAACTGAAAAATACTTCGACCTGACCGGAAGTATCACCTACATCACTGTGATAAGTGTTGCTGCTTTATTGAGCGCAGGGCTAGATGCAAGATCTATCCTTCTTTGGGCTCTAGTCGTTATCTGGGCAATCCGTTTGGGCACTTTTCTGTATAATCGAATCCACAAAGCTGGCAAAGATGACCGCTTTGATGAAATCAAGCCTTCCTTTGTTCGTTTTCTGAATGTTTGGACGATCCAGGGGTTGTGGGTTACCTTCACCATGGCTGCTGCGCTGGTTGCCATAACCACAACAAACCGCAAAGAGTTTGATGCTTTTGCCATTATCGGTCTACTGGTTTGGGTTTTTGGGTTCTCAATTGAGATTATCGCTGATCGTCAAAAAAGTCGCTTCAGTGCAAACCCGGAAAACAAAGGGAAGTTTATTCAGACCGGTTTATGGTCTCGTTCTCGCCACCCCAATTATTTCGGTGAAATCGTACTCTGGATCGGCATAGCATTGATCGCTTTACCTGTTCTTCAAGGTTGGCAATGGGTCGCCTTGATCTCTCCCGTTTTTGTCACTTTGTTAATCACTCGTGTCAGTGGAGTTCCTCTGCTTGAAAAGAAAGCAGATCAAAAATGGGGCGGACAAGCAGATTATGAAGCCTACAAAAAGTCAACGCCGGTATTGATTCCTCGCTTGTAAAAGAAACCCTTCTTCTGCTATTTAGAAGGGTTGGCTGGTGGAAATAATACTTGCACTCAACCCTCTCAATTTTTGCCGACCTCAAAATGCCATAAAGATGGTTTGTTACCAAAACAAGAACTGTCACCGGCCAGCCCAATATAACATTGGCTACACTATCAAGATGCAATTTTCCTGTTGGTAAAGTAAATATTGAATAACACTAGATGCGATTATGGAAGCGGTACACCTCAATATGGAAAGCATGACGGCCGCTGACAAGCTAGAACTGGCAAACAGACATGCAAAAAAGGCTACATTTTTACTAAATCCAGGCAAAACATACCACCAACAAAATCAAAACATACCCGCTTACCTCTTAGCCTTTGGATTTCTCCTTGGGAGGAACACTAACTTTAGAACGACTGCTAAAACCAAAGATGAACGTGTGGCGGGAAATACCTCGCCATTATGTTAACCAAAACATATAATAACGGTTAAGGGAACGTTCCAGTCCTTTTGGTTTGTAAAAAAAGAAAGGTATGCTATTCTTATGCAAGCTCATCAAATTTTGGGGCTATATTTTTATTGTCATAATTTATAATATCAAGATTATCTACTGGCCATGATCACCTAACTTCACAACAGGTGCACATTATAGAAAATAGTTCAATAAAGCATCGTTAAAAACAAGGGTTTCACGAAAATATGACTACAAATTACTCATCAGCAGGTAATGAAACAGCTAAAACAATTCCAGATACAGTCACAACCCAGATCAGAGGATAAGCTATGAAACACTTCATGAATATTCTGGCAGTCTTTAATAGCAAAGTCGACAACCGAGATCTTTTAGATCAGGCTGTGGATTTGGCACAAAGGAATTGGGCTACCTTGACGGTGATGGATGTCATTGAAGAAGCACCATCCAGTCTTGCGAAACTAAGAGCAAATGTATCTTTTGAAAGGGGATGCGGGGGATTTGACTTCTGAACTAGCCCAGGCAAAGGCAATTGACCTGATTGCAATCGGAACAGTCAGCCGCAAAGGTATTGCTGGTTTTCTTATTGGCAACACAGCAGAAAAAGTACTGCAGCAGGTGAATTGTTCGGTACTAACCATCAAGCCTGAAGGGTTTACCTCCCCTGTAAAAACAGATTAAGTGTAAATCACACTGTAATGGATGCAAAAAGGAAGGATGAAATAGTATGACGAAACGTATCTTTCAGGGAATTTTTTGGGTCGGTATTTACTTGATAATCACTCTTGCACCGCTGTTAATTTTACTTGCAGGCCCTCGACCTGTGGGGCGAGAATTTTGGCGTGATCTTTCGGTGGGCTTAGGATACTGTGGCTTGTCGATGGTAGGGCTACAGTTTGTTTTAACAGCCCGTTTTAAGGTAATTAAAGCGCCATATGGCAGCGATATTGTGTATTTTTTCCACCGCCAAATTTCACTAGTCACTTTTATTTTGATTGCTGCCCATCCGCTTATTCTGTTCGTTTTTGATCCTCAACATCTCGGCCTCCTTAACTTGGTCACAGCGCCTTGGGCGGCTCGTTTTGGGGTAGTGGCTGTCATTTCTCTTGGAGTAATGATTAGTTTATCTGTCTGGCGTAAAAGACTGAAGATTGAATACGACCGATGGCGGATTTGGCATGGCATCCTTGCTACCTGTGTGATGGCGCTGGCCATGATTCACGTAGAATTGAGAGGTTACTACCTGAACACTCTTTGGAAACAACTTTTTTGGGGATTATATGGGGCTTTTTGGGTCGGTTTATTAGCATGGGTACGTGTGATCAAACCATTCTTGTTATTACGCAAAGCATATCTGGTCGAAAAGGTTATTCCTGAACGTGGTAATGCATGGACGCTTGTTTTACAGACAATGAACCACGAAGGTTTACGCTTCCAACCCGGGCAATTTGCTTGGATTACAGCATGGGATACGCCCATTCGCGATCACGAACACCCATTTTCATTCTCAGGTAGTGCGATGGATAGCTCACAGCTATCCTTCACGATAAAAGAATTGGGAGATTTCACTGCTTCTATCAAGAACCTAACAAAGGGGCAACGTGTGTATGTGGACGGTCCATATGGGGCTTTCAGCATTGATCGTCACCCTAATGCACAGGGGTTTGTCTTCATCGCAGGGGGTATCGGAATTACACCGATGATTTCAATGCTGCGGACCTTGGCTGACCGAGGAGATTCGCGCCAACTGACTCTCCTCTATGCCAATAAAACACTTGAAGGAGCTACTTTTCTGGAAGAAATCGAAAAATTGAACCTGATGTTAAACCTCAAGGTTGTTCATGTGCTGGAATCACCACCGGAAGGATGGACTGGTGAAAGAGGCTTCATAAACGCCGATATCTTGAAGCAATATTTACCGGCAGATTTCAAACAAAATAGGGTTGAAATCTTTATTTGTGGGCCAGGGCCAATGATGAACGCTGTGGAAAAAATCCTCACAAAAATTGGCGTTCCTTTGGGCGATTTTCACTCTGAACGTTTTGACCTGGTTTAAAGGAGGACTCATGCGACAGCGAGCAGCAACATGGTTGGCTATTTCAATTGGAGTGGTTGTATTCTTTTTGGCAATTTTATTTGCTTTGCTTCAACAAAGCTACTAAACACAAATGCATTCCATTTTAATATCATTTTCTTTTTATGCAGAAGAAACTATAAAGGCGAAAAATGGTAAAAATAATTGGAAAATTCCTTGGTCTATTCGAACGCTTGATCGTTGGCAGCCTAATCCTAATGATGATAGTGGTTATATTTTTGTCAACAATTGAGCTGGGGCGAATGTTGGTTTTAGATATTATCACTCCACCCAATTACTTGCTTGATATCAATGAGTTATTGGATGTATTTGGTTTCTTCATGCTCATACTAATAGGGGTCGAACTGCTCGAGACGATTCGCGCCTATCTTAACGAACATGAGGTGCATGTTGAGATAGTACTCGAAGTTGCCTTGATTGCTGTAGCCCGTAAAGTGGTCATCATTGATGTAAAAGAATTCTCCTCTGAAACTCTCTTGGCTATTGCAGCAATCGTAATATCCTTAGCAGGTGCATATTACCTTCAAAAGCGGGTCCGGAACAGGCATGATCATAGTGCAGGTAGTAAGAATCCAATAGAATCAACTGTTCCAAAAGTTCAGTGAAATTGACCTTATGAAGCGATTCACAATTAACCGATTTATTTTGGCTCCATTTCATTCTTCTAACTGAGAAACAAGTTGATATTATGGATCACAAACGCAATAATAAAGTTAGATTATCAACTTGATTCGGACACCTTATTTATAACCCTCTGCTGACTAAAGGTTTTTAGTTTTGGAGGGTTATTTCTTTAGAACTTTCCGAAGACCTGAAAAATAATTTATGAGCTGCTCTATATGAAATCCCAATTCATCGATAAAATCTTTGGTCACATCACCGAGTGAGATCATACCGACAAGTTTTCATTCTTCCACAATCGGCAAGAAGCGAATGTGATTGTCCGTCAAAAGCATCATACACTCTTTTACCATTTGGTTTGGGTGAACAGAGATCAATTATCTAGTCATGACTTCTTCAATACTAGTCACCAACATGTTTATGAGATCAGGGCAGACTTTTCTAGCATAATAGCGCTCAATAAACAATCCCGATAATCTCCCCTTCCGCGATGGCCACAAGCGAGCTTATTAGTTTCTCTGCCATTAGTCTCAAGTTATCTTCAATGGTCGATTCCTTAAAAATAGACCATAAATGTACACTTTATATCTTAAGAATCTGTCACACTTTATTCATACTTTTCTACTGGACAAGTTTTTACATGGTAACCTGACAGAGATGGGCTGCAATTTCTCAAACAAATATTGGATGAAAAATCCTTCTCAAAGATTGGCTGGACCACCAAAATTTATTCTTTAGCAACACTCAACCTTCGTCGAATCCATTTCTCGAATTCAATGACAATATAAGCAATCAAAGCGACCGTTAAGACATTCAGCCAGAGTGCCAGCGAGATCGGTGCACTATCAAAGAGTTCGTTCATAAAAGGAGCATAGGTATACAATACCTGGATGAGCGCCATAAGAATTGCGCCGCCCACCGCCCAGGGATTGGAGAAGAAACCTAATTGAAAAGGAGAGCGAGTCAGCGAGCGGGCGTTGAATAAATAGAATATCTCAACAAAAATGACCACATTAACAGCTACCGTACGAGCCTCTGGCAGCGAGGTCCCCCTGGACAGTTCATATTCAAATAATCCGAAAGACCCCGCTAAAATAATGACACTTACCAAGACAATTCGCCAAAGCAGCGTCCCACTTAGAATGGGTGACTTGGGATTACGAGGCTTCCGCTGCATGATTCCAGGTTCTTTGGGCTCAAGCGATAGTGCAAACCCCAAAAACGCAGCCGTTACCATGTTGATCCACAATAACTGGATAGGAAGGATAGGTAACGTCGCTCCAGAAACAATTGCCGCCAAAAGCACCAATCCTTCACCTAGATTAGTAGGCAATGCCCAGGCAATGAATTTGGTCAGGTTATCAAACACACCCCTTCCCTCCTCAATAGCCGCTCTAATGGATGCAAAATTATCATCGGTAAGGATCATGTCTGCAGCTTCTTTTGAAACGTCGGTACCAGTAATCCCCATTGCCACGCCTATATTGGCCTGTTTGAGAGCTGGAGCATCATTGACACCATCTCCGGTCATCGCAACCACGTGGTCGTGGGCTTGTAGTGCTTCCACAAGTCGCAGTTTTTGTTCAGGGGTTACACGGGCAAACACGTTTACCTTTTCAGCCTGTTCTATTAGTTCGATGTCAGAGAGTCTGGCCAACTCAGCTCCGGTTAACACAGTCGCGCAATCATCCTGGCATAACCCTATTTGTTGACCGATAGCAGCAGCGGTAAGGGCATGGTCGCCAGTGATCATTTTCACCGAAATACCCGCTGTATGGCAAGCCTGGATAGCATTAACTACTTCTGGTCGAGGCGGATCCATCATACCCTGCAAGCCCAAAAGCGTTAGTCCATTAATGTCGTCGAAATTGATGGTCTTAGCTCCAGGCTTATCGTTGTAAGCGAATGCCAATACGCGCAGACCCTGCGAGGCCATCTGCTCCATTGCCTGACGAAACATCTCATTCGCACAAGATGAAACCTGGCCTGAAGGATCAAGTGCACCAGCACAACGATCAATCAACACTTCAGCAGCTCCTTTGACATATACTTTTCCATCGGCATGCAGTGTGGCCATGTACTGGTGTTGTGAATCGAAGGGAATCGAATCAAGTCTACCAGGATAGGTTGCCAGATCAGGATCCAAAGATGCCTTGCGGGCAGAGACCAGCAGCGCACCTTCAGTTGGGTCACCCTGCACACTCCAGACCCCTTCTGACTGCACCACCTGGCTATCATTACAAAGCAGCCCGGCTTTGAGGGTCTCAAGAACAGCAGCGTCACTGAATTTAGCTGAGGGAACTGAACCTTTTGGATAGATTTCTCCCACCGGCTGATAACCAACACCGTTTATCGTGTAAACTCCGCCCAGCGTGTGGATTTCTTGAACGGTCATTTGGTTTTGGGTAAGTGTGCCGGTTTTGTCTGAACAGATGACGGTCGTAGACCCCAGGGTTTCAACCGCTGGTAAGTTGCGGATGATAGCTCGGCGGCGGGCCATTCGCGAGACGCCAATTGCCAGCGTCACAGTTAACGCAGCAGGCAATCCTTCCGGGATGGCACCCACAGCCAAAGCGATGGCTGCCATAAGTGTTTCAACAACCGCCTGACCGCGCATGAGACCAATGCCAAAGACTAGCGCAGATAACGCCAAAATTGTAATCAAAAGTAAACGGCTGAATTGACCGATTTTGCGCGTCAGCGGTGTTTCTAACTCAGCCGCGCTGGCAATTAACTGAGAAATTCTTCCCACCTCAGTACTGTCACCGGTAGCGACAACTACACCAGTCGCAGCGCCGTACGTGACAAGGGTTGAAGCATAAGACATGTTTCGGCGTTCGCTTAAGATAGCATCGTGAGAAGTAACAAGAGCAGCGTCTTTTTCCACAGGGAGTGACTCCCCGGTAAGGGCTGATTCGGTTACCTGCAAATCACGTGAGGCCACAAGGCGCAGATCAGCCGGCACTCGCGCTCCGGACAAAAGCTGAACAATATCGCCAGGTACTAGTTCCGCAGCTGGAATTCGTACTACTTTGCCACCGCGAATGACAATTGCTTCGGTTGTCATTGTTCTCGCCAATGCCAAAATGGACTGCTCGGCGCGAGATTCCTGAATAAACCCAATAATCGCATTTATTAGAACCACTCCAAAGATTACTGCTGCGTCAGTCGGGTCTTTCAAAACCGCAGTCACCAGACTGGCAACCAACAAGATAATCACCAGAGGGTTGTTAAACTGAAGTAGAAAGCGTACCAACGGGCTTTGGCTTTTCTTGGGGGTCAGCATGTTCAGCCCAAAGCGTTGTTGACGGTGTTTTACCTCGAATACGTCCAACCCCTTCTCGATATTCGTGTCCAAGAGGTCAAGTACTTCATCTGCAGGAAGATGATGCCAGTGTTTGCCGAGCAAGGAGTTCATATAAAAGTCCTTTACGTATCTCGAAGTCAAATCCAATTCATTAGTAACCCATGTTTGTTAATTTTACCTAAATGTCTTGATTGCTGCTAGCATAGCCCTTTTCATGGACCTGTTTATTACAGGCCAAGGAAAAATCAATAGGCATTTAGGAATTTATTCAGTCTGATTTGGGAGCAAGCATATCAACCTTTCACCAGCCGAAGCATATCAAGCATCACGTCCACCCATGCTCAGATGGCCAACACCATCAAAAAGAAATCCCCAGAGTGGAGTTCCAAGTCGCACTTATATCGAATTATTAAGGTTTTCCATCGCCAACAAATCGATGACGAAGCAGATGGTCATAAGACCATTCCTCACTATAAACAGCAGCCTTTGGGAAACCAGCGAGGTTGAAAATTTCATAGTATTCTGCTTATGCTAAAGTTCTAAGAAATTGTGAACTACCTTCCAGTTCGGAAGATCAAGTATACCTATTAAGAGTTCATAAATAATTACTGAAAACACATACAGGAATAACCATTAGGAAATAATCAACCAATTTAATCAGCATAATAGTGAAATTTGGATCTTTGCTGGACCTGACGATAATGAGATTTAAAGCATTGATGGTTTTCACTACACCAAACTCTGCAAGAGCAGCAAACAGCAATGAAACTACAACAATGGATCCGAGATAACTGGTTTTTCAAAAAACTTACCTGGAGATTTCTCTTCAAAATTCTTCTCTGTCTTCGATTCTCTTAATATACCTTTAGGGTTCATAACGCAGCACCACAATGCCACAGGGAAAACTGAGCGAAGACTTGAGGGTCAAATCCAATCTTTTTTCCAAACCTTCAAAAATGGACATTCCCCTGCCAATGGCCGTTGGATTAATAAACAGATGATACTCATCAATCAAATTTGCCTTGATCAAAGCTGACACAAAAGTGCCGCCACCATAAGCGATTATGTCGCTGCCCGGTTGCTTTTTCAAGCTCAAAATCTCGTCTGACAGGTCACCTTTGGCCAAAACGGTGTTGTCCCAATCAGATTGTGCCAGTGTATTGGTAAACACCACTTTATGTGTACCCGCGAATTTTTGTCCTGCGGCATGATCCGGAGCTTTCGGGTTTGCAGCCACCCCCGCCCAATGGGGAATGAAACCCTGGGCCAGTTTGCGTCCCAGTACAATACAATCCACCGGATCTGTGAGTTCTTTCACTTACTGGTTGATCTCATTATCCCAATCAAACACCATCCAATCCATTTCGCCATTTGCGCCGGCGATGAAACCGTCTACGGTCATTTGCACTTGCAGCTTTAGCTTTCGCATCATTCACATCCCTTTCTGAGTGCACCTTGGTGCTCTCTTGGGTCATTGTAACAACATATCAACCACAAAACAAATAAATATTATTTCTGAAATTGCATTCCGCAACAAATTGATAATCAAAAAACTTTATTAACACACCTAACCGGATAATTCAGCTAAAAGAAGTACAATATATATGAGTAATATTGAAAGGGTGAAATTATGAAAGAATCATCTTCTGAATCCAAAGCACAAATCGTCTATTTCTCACATGGCGGCGGACCGCTGCCCCTACTCGGGGATGAAGCTCACAAAGCCATGGTGGCATTTATGCAGAAACTGCCTGAGCAACTACACAAACCCGACCTGATTTTGGTGATCAGTGCCCATTGGGAAGAAAATACCGCCACCCTGCTGTCAGCGGAAAAACCGGTACTGTTTTACGACTACTACGGGTTCCCCGCTCGGGCATACGAGATTCAATACCCTTTACCAGGCAGCCCATCTGACGCAAAACGCATTGTGGAAATTTTGGAAAAGAATAATATCCATGCAAAACTTGACCCTCAGCGCGGGTTCGACCACGGCGTGTTCATCCCGCTTAAACTAATGTACCCCCAGGCGGATATCCCCTGTTTGCAGCTATCTCTGATTGCCGGACTGAATCCTTCTAGTCACCTTGCCCTTGGCAAAGCCCTTCGCGAATTGAACAACGAAAACATCCTTGTAATTGGCTCCGGTTTCTCTTTTCATAATATGCGCGCTTTTTCAATGGAATCAAAATCCGCCCCTGATGCGGGTAATGATGCTTTTCAGAATTGGTTGATCGAAACCTGCACCGCTGACCTACCCCAGACAGAACGTGAGCAGCGTCTGGTGGAATGGGCCAAAGCGCCTGCCGCCCGCTATTGCCATCCGCGTGAAGAGCATTTATTACCCCTTCATGTATGCCAGGGAATGTCTGATAAACCGGCCAAGTTAATCTTTGATGATCTGATCATGGGCAAACGCGGCGTCGCTTTTAAGTGGTGAAATAACCGATTTTAAAGGTTCCGAATTCTTTTTTTTCAGAATTCGGAACCTTGCTTTTAAAATGATATTTTATGATATTATTAGAATATAATTTCTAACAATACTAAATCAGGAATCATTTACTCATGGAAACCCCCATCGCCTACAAAGAAATCCACTGCGAAAGCGCCCTTAATCCACTTAAACGAAAAATACCCTTTGGTTGGGACCTGAATATTTACCGCGGATGCAGTCACGCCTGCCGATATTGTTATGCCATCTACTCACATTCTTACCTAAACTCTGATGGTTTCTTTGATGACATCCACGTCAAAACCAACATCGTTGAAAAATTGGAGCAAGAGCTAAGCTCACCCAAATGGAAGCGTGAGGTGGTCAACATTGGCGGCGTGACAGATAGCTACCAAAAAGCAGAAGCAACCTATCAACTCATGCCCGAGATTCTGAAACTGTTGATCAAATACAAAACCCCTGCCATTATCTCCACCAAATCCACCCTGGTACTGCGCGATTATGACCTGATCAATGAACTCTCACAAATCACCTACATTAATATTGCAGCCACCATCACCAGCATGGATGAAAACGTACGCCAGAAAATTGAACCAGGCGGTGCGCCTTCCGCCGAACGGTTTGCCATGCTTAAACAGTTCCGCAAAACAAACGCTTCAGTCGGGCTGCACGTCATGCCCATCATCCCCTACTTGACTGATGATCGCGAAAACTTTGAGTCATTATGTGCCAATGCGAAAGACAGCGGAGCCCATTATCTGCTGCCGGGTGTGCTCTATTTGCGCGGTGCTACTCGCAAGGTTTTCTTTGATTTCATTCAGCGCGACTACCCGCAGCTTTACCCCCAATTACAAGCGCTTTACAAGACCGGCGGTGCGGAAAAAAGCTACAAAGACCAACTCTACCTGATGGTCAACGAACTGCGCGACCGTTACGGCATTTCATCCAGCTATTCCAAACCGATGAAAGAGAAGATGAATAAAGCATAATTATTACCCCTCTTCTTCTTGGGTCACTGCCCAGCCATAACCCTTTACCTTCCACTCACCGTCTTCCTTTATTAGAACGAAGGCCCAGCCCCCATCTTCCTGAAATGGAATTTCACCCTGCAACCCCGTCCAATGCGTGGGTACAGACACAAATGCCAGATCCTCGCCGACATTGAGATCGTGAACCTCGCCAAAGGTGTGCACCAAATTGATCGGCTTTGTATGCCACGACTTAACCACCGTTGACCAACGCGCAACAGCATCCTCACCCTCAAAAATATGCGGCTTAAAATTTTCGATAATCACCACACCCTTTTTAGCAAAAGCGGAAAGGAATGTTTCATTTCCTGTTTCCATAAATCGGGTCACTTTTTCGATCGGTTCCAATAATTCTGCATTTAGTAGCTCACTCATTGGCACTCCTTGCACAAACACAAGCTAACATGGCGGTTATCACCCAGTAGTAGGGTGCGGTCAATGAGCCATTGAGTAATTACCATCGTACAATGTCGTTGAGGGCTCATTGACCCACCTTAAATTTTTATCTACTCAACAAAAAATCAATGATGATCTGTTTCTCTTCTTCACTGATTTTTGCGCCATAGCCGATCATGCGGTCAAGCGTTATGTTCCATTCTTCGCGTGTTTTGTTTGCCGAGTAAACCCGGGTAATACTGTGATTATTACCCAGCTTCTCTAGAATTAAAGCTTCGACATCAATCGTTGTTGCTTCAGTGGACGCAACTTCAGTCTCCTGAGATACGACTGTTGGGGATTCTGTCGGGGTCACTTCTGCGACCTCGGTGGATGCTTCCTCTGTCACAACTGGAAGCTCGGGGACCGGTGCATCTGCTTTAGGTGCACATGCTGATACACCAATAACTAATACAATCACTGTTACTAAAAATATTTGAACGAAGTGTTTCATTTTTAAACTCCTAAAAGTAATTTTTGTTCCTGATGTTCATTGGATTGAGTAAATGTCGTCTGCCTAAGTTAATTGTCTTACCACGTGGTACTGGATCTCGGTTTCTGATTTGCTCATGTCTTTGGGATCATTTTTATGATATATCTCTCGATATCCGCCGTTGAACGTATATCCATTGGCTTCAATCCAGGCCCCCAGGGTTTTGTGTGCCAAAATGAGCTCTTCAAACTCACCCTTGTGGACTAATGAAGCCACCAGCGTCTCTGGAACTTTATAAACTTGAACTGCATCATCACTAGAGATAAGTTTATCAATTTCAAAAACCCCTTCAACCACTTCATTTTCCACCACATCTGGTGACTGATGCCATATCGAGAAAAATGGACTAAGCACTTTCAATCCATTTGTGGATATAAAATCGTGAAGTGAATGATGTGCTCTTTCAAAATAAACCGGTACACTGTCATTGGTTGGGATGGTCATTTTGTAAGACGCAACCAGCATTGATGGTGTCGTTAATAGTTCAACCGTGTCATCACTCATAAAATAACTCCTATTGGAGTTATTTTATCTTGTTTGTATATAATTTTTATAAAAAATATCACGCATTTTACAAAAACTCAAATAATCATTTTCGACCAATCCAGCAGCGGACTGTCGCCAGGTATTCAAGGTACTGTCCTCCAAACCTGGCAGCAAGATATTTTTCTTCGGGCACAATAAGTATGATGTGGCAGGCTGCTGCGGCCGGGATAAGCAGAATTAATGCCCAGGTGATGCGAAATACCAGCGCAATCCCGATTAGAAAAAGAATGCCACCAAGATAAAGCGGATTTCTGGAGAAAGAGAAAACCCCTGTGGTGATGATCTTGTGAGTCGCAAACCCGGGATCTGTGGGTTGAGCATGCTTCGCGAATTCACGTCGCGCCAGCACCACCAGAATGACGCCTGCCAGAGCAAGCATCACACCAACCGAAACGATGATCGACATCAGCCGTGTGGATGGAAACGGAATGGGCAGACCAAACTGCAGACCGATCCCGGCCAAAAACGGAATGCCCACCACTACCTCAAAGATTTGCCAGCCTCTGGAATGTGCGGCTTCTTGATTCATCACTTTTAAACTCCAACTTACAAACTTGCTGTCTGAACCTAATCTCGCAATTCGGTCAACACCAAGCATTTTGGACAAACTGAATAAGTGGCCTGCGGATCATCTTCCCACGTTTCAGTGCAATCCAAACATTGACGCCAGCCTCCTTCGAGCAATTTTGCGCCAATCGCTGTAGGTGACGGAACCTCTGATCTCAATCGTGCGCCAATGCCCAAATAGTCAGGTTGAACACGAAAAAACAATCGTCTGGCAGAAATCTTTACTGCTGTATCGAATTTCAATTCAACCCTCAACGTTTCGTTTGCTATTGATTCCTGTTTCACACTTCCTGTTGTAGATACATAGTCCAGCGCGTCATCGATGGAAAATTGAAGAACATCACAAAACAAGAGCTCAATTGCATAAGGTTGCCACTGCGACTGGATGATGATCTGCGCATCAATCTGATGTTTCATTAACATAGTGTGATCGGCTAACACACCGCCGCGGTTGATCATATGAATTTCTTTGGTCATGCTGTCATGAAAATCACCAAATGAATCAATCAAAGCATCCAATTCATCTTGTGTAGTGACCTCTGAATAATCTTCCATCATTTCTCCGGAAAAACTTTTACTTGAGCAGGATCTTTAACTGCATCACTTTTTCAAAATCAGCAAGCACTTCGCTGCCTCGCATCTCGAAAATGCAAGCTCTTGATTTACCCATGCAGCGTGCCTGCCTGAATTTATCCTTGAACGTATCGCTGATATCCAGAGCATAAACCTGATCGAGAAACTTTTCAGGCATGTAGATGGCCGCCTGCATATAACCCTTCCACGCAGACATCCACACAATTGTTTTCTTCTTTTTCTGCACCTTGCACAGCCAGGCTTTTCCATCATGATAATAGCGCCAGATCGGTTCCATTTCGTTGACCTCATATAAATGGAGCAGCTCAACGTATGCTGAATATGCCTTACCCAGCACACTTTTTAACACTTCCGCATCCGGATATATCGCTTCATCTTTGAGTTCAATCTTGTTGATTGTTTCCATGTGTATTATCCTTCCAATTTATCTCATAAGTCGTAGATGCTGTCTTGAAAGTCAAGAGGAAGCTTGCATTTTGTTGAGATAATTAGGGTCAAAGGGACGGCCGGTTTTTAAAACTCCATAAACAAGGCTAATTCTATTAGTTCTGTATTTTTTTTGTAAAAAAATCCACCAAAAACTTGTGATTTTTTTTATCTTTATAGTGTTCAACAAAAAAAGTAATATTTCTTACTTGACTCGTTTGAACTTCGTCTGCATCCAACAC
>CAKMKJ010000040.1 GCA_927443345.1 uncultured Anaerolineaceae bacterium
GGAATTTGAAGGTAAGGGTGAAGAGTTATTTGAAGGTATCACCATGTTCCTGGCTGCTGGAATCTTAACCTGGATGGTGTTCTGGATGCGCAAACAATCCATAGTTATGAAACAGAACATCGAGTCTTCAGTGCAGCAAGCATCTGAAGGACAAGGACAGAAAGCATTGTTTATGTTGGCTTTTCTTGCTGTTGCCAGAGAAGGTATTGAACTAGCGCTCTTCTTACTGGCTATCCGCTTGACTACCAATCAATCTCTGGAATTACTTGGAGCAGGTTTAGGTTTATTTTCTGCGGTATTGATCGGGTTGATTTTTTTCTCCACAACAGGAAAATTGAAACTCACGCTGTTCTTTAAATTAACAAACGTTCTTTTGGTAATGTTTGCAGCTGGTTTAGTAGGTCTCGGAATTCATGAATTTAATGAATTGGGGTGGATTCCTGAGATTGTGGAACATGTATGGAATTTAAATTCCATTATTCCTAACCAATCTACACTTGGGCAATTGCTTAAAGCATTGGTTGGTTATTCCAGCAGCCCTTCCCTAACTCAAGTGATTGGATATTTTGGATACCTTGCAGTGATATTCATATCCTTATTGAAAAAAATACAGGGTTCGAATCTTTCTCAAAATAAAGAGATTACCACAATTCGTTGATCAAGAAAAACTAAATATAAATAAGGTTTTTAGGAAATTGTTACTAATAAATTTTCCTTTAAACCTTATTTTTTACACCTTATAGTACATTCAACCAAATCGTGTAATGTAAACACATAATCAATTTCATAAACTTTCTTCTAATGAAAATCATTTTTAAAGTGATTTCTGACATGAACTAAATAAAGAAAAATGGAAATATGAATTTCAGAATTTTTTTCAAAGAATATTTTTGTCCAAAACGAATTGGTTATTCACTTGGTGTGGAACTAAAAGACTTGCTCACCTGCATCAGGGAAAATACAAATGGTTTCCGCGGTAAAGAGTTTTTTCTGTTCATGAGGTTTTCTTTGGTTTGCCTCTAGATGATGATAGCTGATGCTAGATAGTTGTTGGATGCAAACTAGGCAACAGGAATGAATTTGTACTTAGCTAAAACGGCTTGACCCTCAGGGGAAAGTACAAGAGCAATGAAAGCCTTGGCAAGATCATAATTTTTACTGGTAGCGATGAGTGCAATAGGGTAGGATGCTAAGTAGTTTAGGTCGGTCGGGATAGCCAGGGTACCGACTTTTTCAGATGCCTCCGAAGTGATATCGGTCAAATAAACAATTCCTGCGTCCGCTTCGCCTAATAAGACTTTGGTCACGACAACCTTAACATTCTCTTCAAAGGAAACGACATTGTCTAATACCTTATCTTTATAATCTTCATCAAGAAAGGGGGTGGCATTGGCTTTATCGAGGAACTCAAGCGTGTATTGACCAACAGGAACATTTTTATGCGCAAGATCAATTTTAATACCAGAACCAGTAAGGTCAGCCAAGCTGGTGATTCCGGCAGGATTGTCCTTGGGGAAAATCACAACTAGGCGGTTTTTGGCGAAGTTTTTGATGTCTTCAGTGTTAACCCGTTTGGAATCCACAGCAAAAATCATATATTTTTCGCTGGCACTAGCAAATACATCCGCTTCCGCGCCTTGGGCAAGTTGTTCGGCCAGAGCCTGAGAACCGGCGAAGTTGAAGACTACTTTGACGCCCGGGTTCTGTAACTCAAAAACCGCGCCCAGTTCGGTGAAGGATTCGGTCAGGGACGCTGCAGCCATGACCGTTAGTGTGACAGGCTCAGCGCTATTGGTTACTGGTGTCTCGGTTACAACGGGGTGGCCAGTATCAGTTACGGTGGGAGCAATGTTCGCAACCGGAGAACAAGCAGCGCTTGTCATCAAAACAAAAAAGATTGTGAATGATAATATTTTGATGTTTATATGATCCTTCTCCTGTTAATAATGTGTAATGATGAAACCAAAATGCTTCAAATTATCATTATTCTGTTTACTGTTCTTTGTGATCCCCTTATTTAACCAAATGAAAAGTGTAAGTCAAAGTGAATTATCAAACGATGGCGAACTCTCACCATCTAAGCGCTTATGTAGGAGGCTTTTTACAATAATCAAGGTAAGAAATGAAAAACAGATCAGGATGATGGCTAATGTAAGCGCAACATTTAAGTCAATTTCGAAGCCGATATAAATTGCCAAGGGCATGGTTTGTGTCCGCCCCGGGAAGTTGCCGGCAAAAATTATGGTGGCGCCAAATTCGCCTAATGCCCTTGCCCAGGTCATTACACTTCCGCTCAAAATAGAGGTCCAGGATAAGGGCAACGTAATATATTTGAAGGTTTGCCAGCGGGTGGCGCCGTCCAGGGCAGACGCTTGTTTTAGTTCGGTGTCCACTGAGGAAAAACCAATAGTGGCGGCTTTAATATATAGGGGTGAAGCCACAAATGTTTGTGCCATAATAACTGCGATTACCGTAAAAGGGATTGTGATATCCATGGAAGATAAAAAGGCACCAAACAATCCTCTTCGTCCGAACGCCATAAGCAGGGCAATGCCAGCCACCGAGGGAGGCAAAACCGTTGGCAGGTCAATGATGGTGTCTATAAGGCGGTGCAATCGGAAGTTGCGATGTGACAACAGCAGGGCAACCGGGGTTCCGAAAAGTAGTGTGATAGCTGTAGTGGATAACGATGTTAAAACGCTTAAATTTATAGCTTGCAACAATTGGGTCTTGTTAATAGTGTCGAACAATTTATTAACCGGGACCTTCAAAAAAATAGCAATAATCGGTATGGTAATGAACAAAACTAGTGGAATTGCCAGGGAGCGCCACGAATTTTTGATACCATTGAGAATCCAAGAGGGCACACCTCGATGGAAAAGTGGTTTCTCAATCGTGGTATCGGGGATGAGAAGTGAATTTGTTGCCATTGGTGCTGATTTATCCATTGAACCTGATCATTTCAATAAGCCTGAGATTTCATAAAATTCATTTATAGAAGTGGTATTTGAAAACAAGATATGTATTTAATAATTGACTATTCAATAATTGAGTAGTAATATCATAACATGACAAAGAATCCTTGTAAATACACCCCATAAAAAATGGATAACCTGTAAACTAATTTATAGAAGACTAAAATAATACAGAAGCCTAAAAAGATATAATCAGACTAAATTGATTATTTGATCACCAGTGATAGGTCTGGAGGAAAAATGAAACTCAGCGCACGCAATGTGATAAAGGGTACAGTAAAAGAAATAAATACCGGTGCAATCAACTGTGAGATCATCATCACCACGCTACACGGCGAAACCATTGTTTCAGTGATCACAAAGGAATCCGTGGAAAGTCTGGAACTGAAGGTTGGCAAGGAAGTTTATGCCGTGGTCAAGGCAACAAACGTCATGGTTGCAATCGATTAATGGTGAAAACGGACTCTGAAAAATGAAAATTGAGTTGTTACTCTTTGCGTCCTTGAAAGAAAAAGTTGGCAAATCACAAGTTGTGGTCGAAACTAATGAGCATTGCACCGTGCAAAGCCTGTTGGATGCCCTTTTTATTCAACATCCTGCGACCAATCCATTTGCTAAAAGCATCGTAGTTTCTGTGAATCGGGAATTTGCCGACCGCGGACAGGTCATCCAGGCCAACGATGAAGTTGCAATTTTTCCTCCAGTGAGCGGAGGGTAACAATAAAATTCCAAGCAAGATTTATGACGGACCTTCAAAGATGCTGATCGATCCCTTTGGTCGAGCCATCACCTATTTACGCATCTCAGTGACGGACCGATGCAATTTTCGCTGCGTCTACTGCCTGCCCGAATCTGGTGTAAAGTGGATGCCGGATGAAGTTTTACTTTCTACAGATGAGATCGTTCGAGTGGCACAGGCCGCCGCCCGATTGGGAATATACAAGATTAGATTGACTGGTGGAGAACCCCTTGTTCGACCTGATGTGTTGGAAATCGTAGAACGGATCAAGGAAATCCCCGGAGTGACAGATCTTAGTCTAACCACTAATGGCATGCTGCTCGACAAGTTATCCAAACCGCTCTTCGAAGCCGGGTTGGATCGCGTAAATATCAGTCTGGATACGTTGAACCCCGAGAAATTCAAAAAGGTAACCCGTTTTGGAGATTTTCAAAAGGTTTGGCAGGGAATTTTAGCTGCAGAAGCAGCCGGTCTGAAGCCCATAAAATTGAATGCGGTTGTGGTTGGCGGTCTTAATGAAGATGAAGTCCTGGCAATGGCGTCATTGTCCATCGAACATCCTTGGCATGTGCGTTTTATCGAACTCATGCCGGTTGCCAATAAACAGGATTGGGGTAACGGATTACCTTCCGTGAATGAACGTTACGTTTCAGTGCAAATAATGCATGCATTGCTTGAACCATTGAAAATGGAACCCCTGATTGTCGAAAATTCGATCGGACCTGAGAGAACTTTTAAAGTTCCAGGAGCTTTGGGTACAGTCGGATTTATCTCGCCTTTAGGAGACCATTTCTGCAGTAAGTGCAACCGCCTGCGACTCACGGCAGATGGTTGGCTGCGGTCTTGTTTATTAGTGGATAAAGAAATATCATTAAAGGAAGCATTGAAAAAAGGTGCTGATCTGGAATCATTCATAACACAGGCAGTAATTGAAAAACCTGAAGGACACAAATTAAAAGGTCACAATTGTCCAGAGGCGCGGCATATGTCGCAAATTGGTGGATAAAAAAAATGCTCAATCCTTATTTAAGGAATCCAAATTAGAATGAAGAATAAGTTAACTCACGTAGATGCAGATGGGAAAGTAGAAATGGTGGATGTTGGTTCAAAGTCAGAGACCGTTCGAACTGCGGTCGCTCAAGGTGAAGTTAAAATGAAACCTGAAACCTTGAAGTTGATCAGCGAAGGCGCCAGCAAAAAGGGAGACGTTTTAACGGTGGCTAAAAT
>CAKMKJ010000041.1 GCA_927443345.1 uncultured Anaerolineaceae bacterium
TCCTGAAGGTGTTGAAATGGTTATGCCTGGTGATGATATCGCCATGGAATGTGACCTGATCATCCCAGTTGCGTTGGAACAAGGCTCCAAGTTTGCTGTTCGCGAAGGTGGTCTAACGGTTGGCGCCGGTGTGATCACTAAGATTATTGCCTAAGTAAAGAAGTGACAGTCAGCTCGAATGACTGTATGGAGTTAGCATGGCCTCTAAAAAGAAAGATGTTCGACCGGTAATCACTTTTGCGTGCAATGACTGCAAGGAGAGAAACTATACCTCCGAAAAGAATCGGCGCAACGATCCTGGTCGCATGGAAATTCAGAAATATTGCAAGCGATGCCATAAGCACACAACGCACCGCGAAACAAAGTAGTCTGTTGAAACCCGGGCAAGGTGATGAAAATTTCCTTGCCCGATACAGGCCAGTAGCTCAATTTGGCAGAGTGCCTGTCTCCAAAACAGGAGGTTGCGAGTTCGATTCTTGCCTGGCCTGCCAAGAAAGTTGGCGCCGTCTGCGTGGCGGCGCTTTAGCACTCATAACAAGGAGTAGCCGTGGCCGATAAAATTGTGAAAGCAAAGAAAGAAAACAAGATCAAGAAATGGTGGCGTGAGACCATTGGTGAGTTGAAAAAAGTCAATTGGCCTACTCCTCACGATGCCTGGCGTCTGACAAAGATTGTGATAGTTGTTATTATTATCATGGGCGCTTTGTTGGGTGGCCTTGATTTTGGTTTTACGAAACTTATTGGATGGATAGTCGGATAGCTTCTGCTGCAACGCAGTGAGGTTTGGTGAAAGATGGATGCGCGAGACGAATTTGAAAATGACGAACTGGAAGGGACTTCTCCTTTAGAAGAGAACGTACCCAGTGAAATCAACGCGCCTCTGAATGATTCACTGGAGCCTGTTGAAATGTTCAAGGACCCATCAGTATCAGTGGATGAGGTTCCTGAAAGTGTTTCTGCAGCAGGTTCTGAACGAGCGTGGTTTGTGATTCACTGCTATTCAGGATACGAAAACAAGGTGCGTTATAACCTTGAACAGCGTATTGAAACCATGGGAATGAAAGACAAGATTTACGATGTCGTCATCCCCACCCAGGAAGAGATTGAAGTCAAAGACGGCAAACGCCGAACTGTAGAGCGCCATGTATTCCCTGGTTATGTGCTGGTGAATATGATTCTTTCAGAAGAATCATGGTACGTGGTTCGCAATACCCCGGGCGTAACCGGTTTTGTTGGCATGGGCAACGATCCTACAGCACTGCGCCCTGAAGAAGTACAGCAAATTCTGCGCCGTATGGAAGCTGAAGCCCCGCTTGTGAAGGTGTCCTTCAAAGTTGGTGAACGTGTTCGCATTGTAGACGGCCCCTTCAACGACTTCCGCGGACAAGTTGCCGAGATTGATATGGAAAGAACCAAAGTTCGGGTCATGGTTAACTTCTTTGGCCGTGAAACCCCCGTTGAGTTGGATTTCTTGCAAGTCGAAAAAGCGTAGTAACGCCTTTTTAGGCGTATTTGTGGGAGGGTGCTCCCCTATATCACCCGCTATAACCACCAAGGAGAGATAAAGTGGCAAAGAAATTTAAAGCAATTGTTCGTCTGCAGATCACGGCCGGTAAGGCCAACCCTGCACCCCCTATTGGTCCTGCTTTAGCCGGACACGGCATCAACATCATGGCTTTCTGCAAAGAGTATAACGCTCGAACGCAGCAAAAAGCTGGTGAGATCATCCCTGCCGAAATTACCGTATACACAGATGGATCTTTCACCTTCGTCTTGAAATCCTCCCCTGCTTCCGTCCTTCTCAAGAAGGCCGCTGGTGTGGCGAGTGGTTCTGCCATCCCCAATCGCGAAAAAGTTGGCAAAGTCACCAGGGCTCAGATCCGTGATATCGCAGAACAAAAAATGAAAGACATGAATGCGATTGACTTGGATGGCGCCATGCGCCAAATTGAAGGCACCGCCCGCAACATGGGCATAACGGTCGTCGAGAAATAGTTTGTGGGAGGGTGATTCTGTCACCCGTTATCACCACGAAGGAGAAAAAATGGCGAAACACGGTAAAAAATACATGGCAGCTCTTGCCAAGGTGAATGTAGACAACGTCTACTCACCAAAAGAAGCAGTTTCACTGGCAAAAGAAACCTCTTATGCAAAATTTGATGCATCCATTGAAGTTCACCTTCGCATGGGTCTTGACCCACGCCAGGCAGATCAACAGGTGCGTGATGTCGTTGTTCTGCCCAATGGATTGGGTAAGACAGTACGTGTGTTGGTCTTTGCCCAGGGCGAAGGCGCAACCAAAGCACATGAAGGTGGAGCCGATTATGTGGCCGATACCGACGAAATGATCAACAAGATCGCCGCCGGCTGGACTGATTTCGACGTCACCATCGCCACCCCCGACATGATGGCCAAAGTTGGTAAATTAGGTCGTGTCTTGGGTCCTCGCTCATTGATGCCGAACCCCAAAGCTGGCACCGTTTGCGCGGCAGAAGATTTGCCCCGCGTGATTAACGAAGCTAAAGCCGGTCGTGTGGAATTCAGACTTGATAAGACCGCCAACATTCACGTTGCCATTGGCAAAGCTTCATTCCCTGCCGAAAAATTGTTTGAAAACTTCGCCGCCTTAATGGAAGCCATCAAAAAAGCTCGTCCTACCGGCGCAAAGGGCACGTACATCCGCAAGATTTCTGTTGCTGCCACCATGGGACCCGGCCTTAAGGTTGACCCACTGCAGGCAGTCACGATCTCGCTTGAAGAATAGTGGTATAATCTTCACTGTTGAAGGATAACCTTCAACGTTTCACCGAAGAAAGCTGGTGCCCGCATGGGCTTAATATCCCGCCGAGGTGGAGACTCCAAGTTCGATTAATCTCCTGAGAAATCAGGGCGTCGAAAAAAGTCTTTGCCTGGCCTAACCAGACAAAGACTTTTTTATCTTTACGGGAAGGAGGAATTTTTCATTGGCCTTTACAAAGAAAGAAAAGGGCGAAATTACCGCCCAATATGAGAAGTGGTTAAGCGAAAGTCAGGCTATTGTAGTGTTGACTTACAAATCGATGACTATGAAAGAGATCGATGCCTTTCGAGCCAAAGTTCGTGAGAGCAACAGCGAAGTCCATCTTGTAAAGAACACCCTGTTCAAACGCGCCCTGGCCTCACAAGGATTTGCCGAAGCATCATTTTTTGAAGAGACATCATTGGTCGGTTTTGCATTCAATGATGCCCCTGCTCTGGCAAAAATCTTTACTGATGCAACCAAAGGTTCAGAAACCACAAAAGTGAAGGGTGGTTATCTCGGCAAAGAATTGATCTCAGACAAACAGATCAAAGCACTTGCTGATCTCCCACCGCTTCCAGTTATGCGTGCCATTTTACTCGGCACCATCTCAGCCCCTGCGACCAAATTGGTGCGTACTTTGGCTGAACCTGCCCGCTCTCTGGCGGCTGTTATTAAGGCTTACTCAGATAAAGCGGGTACCGCTGCCTGATTTGCCACCGAATCTGGTGAACTTGTGCCAGACTTAAAAATATAATCATTTGATCAAAGGAGTAATTGAAATGGCTGATATGGATAAACTTGTTGAAGAGTTGAGCAAACTCTCTGTTCTCGAAGCTGCTGATTTAGTGAAAGCACTCGAAGAAAAATGGGGCGTTTCTGCCGCCGCACCTGTGGCCATGGTTGCCGCTGGTGGCGCTGCCGCTGCTTCTGCTGAACCTGTTGAAGAGAAGACCGAATTCGACGTCGTCCTCAAAGACCCCGGTCCCAAGAAAATCGAAGTCATTAAAGTAATCCGCGCCCTGACCAACCTTGGTTTAGTTGAAGCCAAGAATATGGCCGAAACTGCTGGTGCAAAAGTCCTCTCCGCTGTTGGCAAAGAAGCTGCTGCCGATGCCAAGAAGAAACTCGAAGAAGCTGGCGGCGTCTGCGAACTCGCCTAGTGCTAAAAATTATTTCGGTATTTCCGAAATATGCTTAAAAAGATAACCTTGACAAGGTTTCAAACCTTGTCAAGGTTGTTTTTATACTAACTATTAAGATATACGACATTGAACTAATAGTTGCTCTATTCTAGATTGCTACCCCGCCACGGACTTGATCTGACGGATCACCAGTACTACCTTGCCCATGATACGCAAACTCTTGGGGTCTTCAACATAAATCGGCCCCATATTCGGATTCGCTGGCTGCAAGCGGATTCGCTTGGCTTCTTTGTAGAAGTACTTGAGCGTAGTTTCGTCCTTGTCATCCAGCCAAACAGCAACCATATCGCCGTTGTTGGCCGTAGAAGTCTTTTTCATCACCACAATATCGCCGTCATTGACCATGGCGTCTATCATTGAATCGCCATCAACTTCGAGAGCAAAGAGCTCACTCACATCGCGGCTTGGCAGTAAACTGCGCGCAATATCCACACTGGATTCGGCATCGTAATAATTGAGGTCAGAGGTGGGCATCGGTAGGGGTGCACTGGCCACGATACGGCCAGCGATGGGGATGCTGATCAGATCCGAAATCGCGTTGCCAGCATTGCGGATGGCATCAGCGACCTTGCTGGGAAGACTGGATTCAGATGGAAGCGGAGTTAAAACGCGAATACTGCGGGAAATTCGATTTTCGCGTTCAATATAGCCCATTTCGAGCAGTTGATTTAAATAGTAATCCACCAGTGAAGTGGATTTTACACCGATGCTGTCACCGATTTGACGAATCGAGGGGGAATAGCCGTTGGCATCCTGAAATTTCGTCAAGAATTCCATAATCTTGCGATGCCGTTCACTTAAACCGGGATGTCTTTTTGCCATTTGAGCCTCCTTGACCTATTATCGGTCATTTGTACTATTATAATACACGAACATACGTCCTATGTCAAGCAGGAAAAGTGCTACTATAATATATATAGTTGATAAGGTGTGATGGCTAATTCGGTTTATCTATGGAGGCATTATTTTGAAACAGGTATTGATTTCATTATTTATCATCATGGTCTTCATGATAACTGCGTGTTCTCCTCAAACCGCAACCCCGATACCGGAACCTGAAATTACACCATCGGTTGAAATTACAGAAATTAGGCCTACCCATACCATTTCACCTACCCTCGCGCCTCCATCTGCCGAAACTGAAGTAGTCGCAACAGAAACCACCATTGACCTCCCTGTGGATTATTCTGCAGCGGTCTACCTGGACGACCGCAGCACCCCTGCCACCATGCTTTTTTCACTCGCCAATGCCATCAACCGCCATGAATTCATCAGGGCCTACGCTTATTGGTCTACCCCCTTTGACTATATCGGCCTCCTTGAGGCTTTTACCAATAATTACGCCAACACATCATCAGTTCAACTTAATATCGGTGAAATCCACAGCGAAAACGCCGTCGGCACTTTTTATTATTCAGCCCCTGTTATTTTTACTTTTACCAATTCAGATGCAGTGGTTTATCGCATGTCTTCTTGCTTTTTGTTTAGGCTTCCCCACCCCGAAGATTTTGGTGAACCGCCCATAGATTTGCTGCATATCTTAAAGGGAGGTCTGAACCCAGTACCTGTTGATATCAATGATGACAATGCCATGATGGGTGCCTGCAACGGTACGGATTACGGCACCTACGCAGCGGGTAATCCCCCTGAGTCGCATAACCTTGAATCTCTAACAAACCTCGGACCGGACAATTACATAGATAACCGCTCAGGGGCAGTTGAAGTCGTCAGCTCGCTCTATAACGCCGTCAATCGTAAGGAATACGTGCGCGCTTTCTCTTATTGGCAAGATGCTGCTGCAGTCGGCAGTTATGCAGATTTTGCTGCAGATTTCGCGGATACTGAAATGGTTACTGCGGTTTTTGGGACGGTCATTTCTGATGCCGGCGCCGGGCAGTATTATTACCAGGTACCCGTGGCCCAAACCGTCCAAACCACAAGCGGAACCACGCAGATATTTGTCGGCTGTTACACCTTGCATCTCTCCAACCCTGGCATACAGGCAGTCATGCCTTTTGAGCCGTTGGGCATCACCAAAGGTCAATTTGCCCTGGTTGCCAACGACATGGATACAACAACCTTGATGGAAAGAGCCTGTAATTGATCATAGTAAGGGCAATTCATGAATTGCCCTTACGGGTTTTACTCCAACGTTTCATCCAAGAAATCCAATATTAACTGCATCGGCAGGGGAGTGAGACCAGGTCGCAGCATACTGGTGCCGTGTTGTCCGTTTGGAATTTCGTAACTTGCGTATGCAGTATTACCTGTTTTTTCTGCTCGTTTGCACGGATCAAATTGGAAAGGCGCGGCCAAACACCAGGCAGTGATCGGTGGGTCAGCTTTACCTAATTCAGTGATGACTTTTTCATATTCAAGCGTCAGATAACTATCAGGTGAGAGTGACAAAACACCCTGGCAGGCTCCCGGGTGTTGATTATTGAGGTGTAAACAGCCGTCTGCTGCACCATCCGCGCCAATACTGGAGCCAATCGTCACGATTTTGTTGGCATCCACACCTTCCAACCCGCGGGCTGCCAGCGTGGCTGCCTGCGCATCCTTAAGCCAACCCGTTGAATCAAACTTGACGCAACCTGTATTAAAAGAATTACAGCCACGAAAAGTAAAAATGAAGACGCCGTATGTTTTATCTGCCGGCACTTTCGGGAACCAGGTTGGATCCCACCAACGGAATTGTTGTGGGTCGCCGGGATTGATGAATGGATTCTTCATCTCTCGATTTTGCAGCCAAACAGCCACTTCATACCACGCACTCATGTCATCACCTGCCCAATGCATCATCACCACCAGTGGCGCTGGGTTGATTGCTGCAGGATAGTAATAGCCGTGCAGGTCGGTGCCATCTTCAGCTGTAAATATGACAGGCAGCGGATCAGGGGGAAGGACTTGAGCGATGGGTATTGGGGTGGCGGTTTGCGTTGGTTCGGGTGAAGGAGTTATGGTTATTGCGGTTGATAAAATCATCAATATTGGTGTGATTTGGCGTGAATTACCAACAGCCTGAACCGGTTTGGTGACACAAGCGGTCATTCCATACAAGCCCAAACACATGCTCAAACAGACGAACAAAAGTTTGGTTAACATGAAATAACCTCCAATACCGCTAATCGTTATATTTCATTATAGACATAATCTGAAGATTATTCTCTACCTTTCGATAGGTATTAAAAACCCGGGAATTTTTCAAATCCCGGGTATATTGTAGGGGCGGTTCCAAACCGCCCCATTTATTTCATCACTTCATCCAAGAAATCCAATATCAACTGCATCGGCAGCGGATCTAGGTCAGGGCTGAGCAGTTTGTTGCCGTGATCGCCATCCGGGATGGAAAAGCCTTTAAAGGCGTCGTTGCCTGCCCCCTCGGCGGTTTCACAGATGCCATATTCGCCAGGTTTTGCAATGCACCAGGCCGCGGCGGCGGGTTCGCTTTTGCCCATTTTTTGGATAGTTAATACATAGCTCACACCCAGGTAATCACCCGGCGAGAGCGAGAGTGCCCCTTTGCACGTGCCGGGGAATTCATCATTGAGTAATTTGCAGCCGTCTGCAGCGCCGTCAGCGCCGATGCTCGAACCGATGGCTGCGATACGGTTGGGATCAACACCTTCTAACGCGCGGGCGAACTGCATTACCGCCTGGGCATCTTTGAGCCAATTTTCTCTTTGCACACTCTGACAACCAGCCGGATAGGGTTGACAGCCGCGGAAAGAGAAGGTCAGCACTGCGTAAGATTTCTCGGCAGGCATTGTCGGGAACCAGGTCGGGTCCCACCAGGGGTCGCTACCCGGGTTTTCGAAGGGATTCGTAAAGCCTCGGTTTTGCAGCCATATCGCCACTTCATTCCAGTCGTTATGGTCGCCTGCCATCCAGTGCATCAAAACCACCACCGGCGCATTTTCTTGAGCCGAGGGGTAATAGTAGCCGGTCAGCGTAAAGTTATCATCCGTGGTGATGGTCACAATCTGCGGATCTGGCGGCAGTACATTTTCATTGACTTCTGGCGTGGAACTCGGTTCAGCGGTCGGTGCAGTTGTTTCCACTTGCGGCGGTGTGGTCGCAGCAGCCGTGGGTTCTTCAGGTGCTTCGGTAATTACAGTGGTTGGCGCCGTTTTGGCGCAGGCGGCGAGCAATGCCAGGATCAAAATTAATGATGCAACCATTAAAAATGGTTTTGATTTCATCGCGAAACCTCCTGTGATGAAACATGTTCCGATAGCTATTTATAACGGAAACAGGCGTGAAAATCAACCTTAATGAAATCGATTGTTTATTAATCTCAGCATCTAGCAACCAATTGAACTTAAAAACCTATGTACGTTAGATTTAAATTTTTTTGGTTCAAAAACCAGGTATCTATATCTCCGAATTATCGATCCATGTTGAAATTAGGTTCACTCCAACTTCAATTCCCAAAAGCCTACATCCAGCCACTGATTGAATTTGAAACCGCACTCGCTGAAATGCGCGATCTTCTTGAAGCCCAGCTTCTCATGCAGCGCAACGGATGCCGCGTTCGGTACAGTGATGCCCCCCAGCGCTACATGGAAATTCCGCTTTTTAAGCTCTTCAAGCAGCGCAGTGTAAAGCGCAGTGCCCAGCCCCTTGCCATTGACGCCGTGCTTTAAATACACCGTCGTCTCGGTGGTGAAACGGTAGGCCACCCGCGTGCGGAACTGCGAGGCATAAGCATAGCCCAATATCTCGCCATCCTCTTCGGCTACCAGATACGGATAGCCATCCTCCAGAATATGCCTGATCCTCCCGGCGAACGCTTCAGCCGTCACCGGCAGTTCTTCAAAGGTGATCACCGTGTCGGTGATGTAATAATTATAGATATTGACCAGCGCTTCAGCATCTGCTTCATTGGCATTTCGAATCATGTTCACTCCCTGCGAGTTAATTTTGCCCTCTACTATATCGCACTTTTCAGGTTTATGCTCTTGATTTTGCACTTCCTGATTCCTGATTACTCGTTACTCATTACTGATCTTCCCCCCAACCCTAACCCCAGCGCAATCGCACCGCCCAAAAAGGTGGCTGCCAGGTCAAACAAGTCCACCGGGTACTTCCAGAAGAAATACTGCAGAAACTCCCAGCCAAACAAGCCGGCGACACTCATGAAGGTCGCCAGTATGATCGTCTTGGCCGGGCTGATCTCACGCCCTTGACTTTTAACATATCCGCTGATCACCGTTGATAAAACACCCGGCAGCGCCAGCCCTGCGCCGAAATTGGGAAGCACGCCAAACAAAAACCCCATCCACGGCAGCGGATCAACCAGATTCGGTCTCACGAAACGGGTCAACAGAATCAATCCCATGCCTAACAGAGATAAAATCATCAGGATTCGAGTTTGTTTAGATAGATTCATTTTGTAACTTCTTGATCAAGTTGTACACCTTCTTAACATCATCTATCATCTCAAATTCCGGAATGTACACATTCCGTTCAACTAAATAATATAGGTGTGTTGTGTACCGTGAATCCCAGGGTGTCTCAACTGCATTTCCAAAACGGATTATGCCCTTTCCATTTTTTCTATAACTGACATTGATTTCCTTTAAACCATTCAAGCGAATAGACTTTATATTTCGATTTTCAATCCCTGAAATAATAATGATTCTCTGATTGGTAACCGCATAAACAGTTTTTCTTCGTCTCCATGGTCCGATGATTAGCTTTCCGGCAAGCATTGATATTGCACTGAACGTGACAAGGGTAGATAAAATAATGAAAACAACAGTGCCTAAAAAGGAGATGATATTTAAGAAAAATCTTAAAAAAATAAAAACGAATAGACTTGAAAAAACTAAATTAGGAATAAGTCTAACAATATCTTCTTTTTCAAAAAATATTCCCTGGTATGGTTTACCGCACCACTCAATCCTCTCATCAGCAGTTAACTCATCATTAAATTGATTTGCGATATCTTCATTCATTGTTACCCTCAACATACACGATAATAATTGCTAAATTATAACAAAACCCGCAAATCGCATTTTCGACTCGCGGGTTTTCCTGTGTTACTGATTACTGATTACTGATTACTGATTACTGATTACTGATTACTGCCCTTCCTCATCACCAACGTCACCCAATCACCGGAATGACGCTCTTCAACGTAGGTCAATCCGTGCTGCTCGGCGGATTCTCTGACACTAGCGCCCTGTTCATCGAGGATGCCGGCCAGGATAATCACGCCGCCGGGGCTGATCAGGTCGGCCATGCCGCCTTCAAACAAGTGGATCAGCACCGGTGCCAATATATTTGCCAGCACCACTGGCGCATGCTTGAGGCTGAAATTGCCAGCCCTGATTTCTTCCACTGAACCAACGCCGCCTTCGGTGCGCTCTGCTACTTCGTTGATTTCACAAGCCTCGATCGTTGATCTGACGGATTCTTCGTCAATATCCACGGCGAGGGCATGGCTGGCATTCAACTTGAGCGCAGCAATCGAGAGGATGCCCGATCCGCAGCCCAGGTCAATCACCGGCTGACCTGCTTGCGTGTAGTCTTCAGTCAGCTCCAGGCACAACTGCGTGGAGGGATGCGTACCCGTGCCAAATGCCATGCTGGGATCAATCTTCACTGCCAGGCGTGAGAAATCAGTCTGTTCAATCCACGCAGGTAGAATAATTAATTTCTTGCCAATCACAATCGGATTGTAGTGTTTCTTCCACGCGGCCATCCAGTTTTGGTCGGCGATCTCTTTGATCACAGGCCGAGGCAGCGGACGGATGGCGTTCAGATAAAACAAGGCATTTTCAAGTTTGGCGCGTTTTTCTTCAAGTTGATCATCAATCGCAAGATAGCCGTAAACCTTCATCGGCCCATAAGGCGTGCCCAGGTCTTCGGCGTCATTGTATTTCACGTTTTGTTCAACCACCACGCCGTTTGCAGAGTAGCGGTCGAGAATTTCTGCCACAGCTTCGGCCAGCTCGCCATCCACGGTGAGCGAGATTTCAAGCCATTTTGCGTTATCCACCAAGCACATCCTTTAAAATATCCATGAAACTCTTTTCCTGTGGTCTCACTTCCGTGCCCAAAGTCGTTGCCAGTTGTTCAAATAACTTGCGTTGATCAGCAGTTAATGTTTTGGGTACATCCACATTGACTACCACCATTTGGTCGCCGCGACCTGAAGACCTCAGAATAGGGCTGCCCTTGCCGCGCATGGTGAACACCTTGCCCGGCTGTGTGCCGGCGGGGACCACCAGTTTGGCGTTGCCGTCCACGGTGGGCACTTCAAGTTCAGCGCCTAAAACCGCCTGGGCAATGTTGATGTCGAGGTTCAGAATGATGTCATTGCCCTTGCGTTTGAAGAACTGATGTGCTTTGACCTTGATTTCAATATACAAGTTGCCGGTTGGGCCGCCGTTGACGCCGGGTTGGCCTTCGCCAGCCAATCTGATCTGCGTGCCACTGTCTACTCCACCGGGGATGGGCACGTTCTTCTTGACCGTCTTACGTTCAAGTCCGCGGCCTTTGCAGGTGTGGCAGGGATGCGAGATGATCTCGCCGCGCCCTGCACAGTTGGGGCAGGTGGTGACTTGCACCATCGACCCCAAAAAGGTCTGTCTCACCTGGCGCACTTCACCGCGACCACCGCAGTTGGTGCATTTCGCAGGGTTGGAGCCAGGTTCGGCGCAGCTTCCGTGACAGGTTTCGCAAACCTCGTCGCGGGTGATCTCGATCACCTTTTCCACGCCAAAGATGGCTTCCTCGAAGGTTAGCATGGCTGTGTAACTCAGATCCACTCCGCGGCGCGGAGCGTTCTGCCGCTGTCGGCCGCCGCCGGTGGCAAAGCCGAAGAATTCACCGAAGATATCGGCAAAGTCCATGTTGTTCCAGTCGGGCACGCCGCCTGCACCGTTCACACCCGCGTGACCAAACTGGTCGTAGGCGCGGCGCTTTTCGGCATCCGAAAGCACGGCATAGGCTTCGTTGATTTCTTTGAATTTTTCTTCAGCATCCGCTTCTTTGTTGATATCAGGATGGAACTTGCGCGCCAGAGTGCGAAACGCAGATTTCAACTCCTCCGCGGATGCCGTGCGGGATACGCCTAGAATTTCATAATAATCTCGTTGAGTCGCCATATTGTTTACCTTTCAGGCGGTAGTTTGCTAACACCGAGGGCGTTTTGAGTCATTTGACTCAAAACGCCCAGTATATTTTTATTATTTTGAAGCGCTAACCATGCTTAGACAGCTTTGAATTCGCCGTCTACGACGTCACCGGCGTCTGCACCCGGCGCACTGCCTGCATCACCCGTGCCGGCTGCACCTTCAGGGCCGTCAGTGGGTCCGTCAGTGGGTGGTGTGCCTGCCTGTTGGTACATGCTGGCGCCCACCTTCTGGATGGTCTGCTGCAGTTTTTCAGTGGCGGTTTTCATGGCTTCGCTGTCGTCGTTGTTGATCACGGCTTTGACTTCGCTGACGCCGTCTTCCACTTCCTTCTTGATCTCGGCCGGGATTTTGTCTCCGTTTTCCTTGATCAAATTTTCGGCAGTGTAAATGGCATTGTCGGCGTTGTTGCGGTTTTCTACCAGTTCTTTGCGTTTCATGTCTTCTTCGGCGTGCACTTCAGCTTCTTGTTTCATCTTTTGAATTTCAGATTCGCTCAAACCGCTGGAGGCGGTAATGGTTATGTGCTGGCTGCGGTTGGTGGCTTTATCCAGGGCGGTGACGTTGATAATGCCGTTGGCATCGATGTCAAAGGTCACTTCGATCTGGGGGATGCCCCTAGGTGCAGCCGGAATGCCATCCAGTGTGAATTTTCCAAGGGATTTGTTATCCGCAGCCATGGGGCGTTCGCCCTGAAGAATGTGGATTTCTACCTGTGTTTGTGAGTCTGAAGCGGTTGAGAAGATTTGACTCTTGCGGGTCGGCACCGTGGTATTGCGTTCGATGATGGGGGTTGAAACTGAGCCCATGGTCTCTACGGAGAGAGTCAGGGGGGTCACATCCAGCAGCAAAATGTCTTTCACTTCACCTCCCAGCACACCAGCCTGGATGGCAGCGCCTACAGCAACCACTTCGTCAGGATTCACACCCTTATGGGGTTCCTTGCCGAATTCTTTGCGTACGGCTTCTTGCACGGCAGGCATACGGATCATGCCGCCCACCAACACGATTTCGTTGATCTCTGATGCTTTCAGGTTGGCGTCAGACAGCGCGCGGCGGATCGGTTCCATGGTCTTTTGGATAAGGTCGCCGGTCAGTTGTTCCAATTTGGCGCGGGTGAGGGTCAGCACAAGATGTTTCGGGCCGCTGGCATCCGCGGTCAGGTAGGGCAGGTTGATCTCTGTCTGTTGGGTGGTTGAAAGTTCGATCTTGGCTTTTTCAGCAGCTTCTTTGAGGCGCTGAAGCGCCTGGCGGTCGTTGTGCAGATCAATCGAATTGTTCTTCTTGAATTCGTCAATCAAATAATCCATGATGCGCTGATCGAAGTCATCGCCGCCCAAAAAGGTGTCGCCGTTGGTCGAGCGCACTTGAAAGACGCCTTCGCCTACATCCAAAACGGAAATATCGAAGGTGCCGCCGCCCAGGTCATACACGGCGATGATCTCGTTCTTTTTCTTGTCGAGACCATAAGCCAAAGAGGATGCGGTCGGTTCGTTGATAATACGCAGCACTTCAAGCCCGGCAATGCGGCCGGCGTCTTTGGTGGCGTTACGTTGGGCATCATTAAAATAAGCGGGGACGGTGATGACAGCCTGGGTAACGGTTTCGCCCAAGAAAGCTTCGGCATCCGTTTTGAGTTTGCCGAGGATCATGGCGCTCACTTCGGGAGGACTGTATTCTTTGCCATCCAGCACCACACGCACGTCACCGTTGGGGGCAGCGGCAACCTTATAGGGCACGCGGCTGATGGTGCGCTGCACTTCTTCATCGCTGAATTTGCGGCCCATAAAGCGTTTGATCGAGAACACGGTGTTCTCGGGGTTGACAATCGCCTGGTTGCGGGCGGTACGGCCCACCACACGTTCGTGATTCTTGTTCACCGCCACCACAGAGGGCACAAGTCTTTCACCTTCCGCGGAGGGAATGACGACAGGTTCACCGCCGGTCATCACTGCAATAACTGAGTTGGTGGTGCCAAGATCTATACCTATGATTTTTCCCATAATTTCGTCTCCTATCGGGCTACCCGAACCATTGCCGGGCGCAAAATTCGCTCTCCAAGTTTATAACCCTGTCGGACGACTTCAATAATTTCGCCGCTGGCAAACTCGGGATTGTCTTCATTTGAAATAGCTTCATGCAGGCTTGGATCAAACTGCACTTTGTTTTGGTTGATGCGTTCGATGCCTTCGCCGTCAATCACGGTTTGCAGCTTGCGTACGATCAATTCTATTCCTTCAGCCCAGACCGCACCTTCATCACATGCGGGGCGGTGATTCATGGCCAGGTCAAGATCGTCCATGACCACCAGATATTTCTTGATCACTTCACCGGTGATGTTGCTGCGCAGTTGGACGTTCTCACGTTCAATGCGTTTTTTGTAGTTTACGAATTCAGCCCGTTCACGCTGCCAGCCCTCAAGATTTGTGGAGGCTTCTTTGACAGCCTTCTCAAGATCCGCTTTTGCGGACTCGTAAGCTTCAATGGTGACATCCGGCGTGAATTGAGTGTCTTCCACTGGATATGTGCCAGTGGGTTTGTGGCTTTCTTCTGACTGCTGATATTCTGATGCAGCTTTCTTTGCGTTTGATTTCTTGTGATGCTCTTCCATTCTTCACCTCAGTGGCTGTTTATTCAGTTATTGTTTCTGTGACTAATTCGCTCAATAAACCGGAAAGAAACCGGACAATCGATATTGTTCTTCCATATGACATGCGCATCGGGCCTAAAACGCCCAGGGTGCCAGTCGCCAGGCCGGGGGTGCCATATCGAGCCAGCACGATCGAACATTGTGACAGCGCGTCATAAATGCCCTCACCGCCGATCAGCACCTGCACACCGCCGAGTGACGAGCCGTGCAGCACTGTTTTAGACAGGATGTCGTGCAGCAAAGGTTTTTCTTCAAGCACGCGCAGGGCGCGGCGGGCGTCTTCAGAACCTGAAAACTCAGGTTCGGCCAGCACATTGGTTAAGCCATCCAACACCAATTCACCCGAAACCATCGCATCTGCCTGCTTCATTTCGTCAAGCACTACATCAAACAGGTCCCTTTCAAGTGCATTCAACTGCAGGTTCATTTGGTCAATGGCTTTGGTGGTTTTGGCTTCCATCAGCGTGTTCAACCGATGAGCTGTTGCAGATAGAGTGTCTTGAGAAACAGGTTCTGGCAGGGTGATAAAGCGCTGCAAGATTTCTCCGCCCATCAACACCAGCACCATTAGCACTTGCCTTCCGCGGGAGGAGATTAATTCTAGGTGCTTGAAGTGCGCCTGCTCGGGATGCGGAGCAGTCACCAGCGAAGCGCCGCGAGATTGATGCGCCAGCACTGAAGCTGCCAGCCGGGTCCATTGTTCCACGTCGGTGCGCATCTGGTAGAACTGATGGCTTATGGTGCGGCGGGTTGAATCCGGCAATTCTGATTCTTGCACGATGCTGCCTACAAATAAACGATAACCGTCTTCAGTGGGTACGCGGCCTGCTGAAAGGTGGGGCTGCCGTAAATAACCTAATTCGGTCAACTCAGCCAATTCATTGCGCACTGTCGCGGAGCTCATATCCAGCGAATACTGGTCCACCATATGCTTCGATCCGACCGGCGTAGCCGAACGGATATACTCGTGAATCACGAGTGAGAGCAGCAGGCGTTGTCTTTCAGATAATTCGCTCATTTATTCCTGTTTTTAGCACTCGGAGCCTGAGAGTGCTAATTCAATGACAACAATTATACCTTGCCTGAAAAATCAGGTCAAGAAATGGCGTCAGACGGTATTAAACTCATATAAAAGATTAATATTTTTCTCTCATCAGAATCTGGCGCACCTACAGATTTCTGCTGAAGGAGTTTGAGTGTTAGAAAACCATTCAGTAGTGAGCCTGCAATATTTTTGGCAATCGCTGAACAAGGGTAAAAAAACCAGGATGATTGATAAACCAAAATAATTAAATATTAAAATTAATTCCCAAAATGTCGATTAAGGTATAAAATCTTTAGGGCAGGTCGGTGTAAAAAATTGGTTGAGACTTGCTTCTTTATGGTAAAGATACAAATAAAACCACCATTAAGGAGAAATGATGTCTCATTTCAATTATCCGTTTGCTTTTTTGGAAGATTCCAACCATAAGGTAGAAGGCTCCCTTGAGCTGACCGAACCGCTTCCCTGTGACCATAAATCAGGAGGCGGTTTTTTCCGCACTGGCAAACTGTGGGTCAATGACTGCCATCCCTTGCAGATCGTTTTGTATCATAATGACGCCACATCCAAGTTTATTTATCTACACGATAATGGCCTGGATGAAAATTTGATGGATATCATCGGTGTCAAATCCGCAGCGCCATTCTCAACCATGCCGCAGAAATTACCGGGCCAGCTTTGTCTTGGATCTGATAGAGCAAAGCTGATTGGCAATGCAGTCTCGGAGATTATCGGTGCGCTTCCATTAGCTGCAACTTTTGAACAATATAAGCAGCAAAATCTGGCGGTTTTCCCCATCGCGCGTGAGGGATTGAAATATCAAGTGGCCGAAGCGATCTATTCAAACTATGGGTATTATTGCGACGAAGTTGTGTTGGATGCACATCATGTGTTTGATAGTTCTGTGCCTGTCTACAATCGCACAGTTGAATTAACCCTTTTTAAAGATAAAGACCTCGACCAGACTCAAAAAGAGAACATCGCAGTTGCTTTTTTGGCAGACAGCATTGCCAGTGGATTAGTGATGAAAGAGGTTGTCGCCAGGGTGAGCGAGCGCTTCGAAAACTTGAAACAGATTGAGGTGATTTCACCACTCGCTACCATCCGCGGATTGTGCCGCCTGGCTCAGTCAGAAGTCAATTGTCATATTCCGGTGCGTGTGCATGTCTTTGAGACACTGCTCAAAGCGCTGCCGCCAGATTTCTACTATTCTGCCCACATTGCTGACGCGAATTTTCACATCTGCCCTGACCAGGAGGAGGAATATCGCGCCTGGTGGGGCAAAGACGCTGCCGGCAACGATATTGCCGATACTGCTTGCGCCGGCTACGGCTGGAGCGAGGTGTTCTACGCTCCGCGCAAGCAGATTCAAATGATGAATGGTCAGTTGCAATCTCGTCACAGCCTGACCATCGCGGATATAGTCACTCGCAACCTGAAAAAATGACCAACAAATTCTGATCACAAAAATATACTTTTCAATGTGAACTTTTGTTTAATCAACAATCAAAGGCTGCCCGTTTAATTGCTGGGTGTTAATCACCGGCACGCTGCCTATCACCGCTTTTTCGGCAAAACACAGCCGGTGTGCCAGGCGGATTAACTGTTTGATTTCGCTGATGTCTTCTTCAGACTCCAGTGCGATATTAATCTCAAATCGGTCGCAAAATCCTTCCGCATCTCCCCTCAATACGGATCCTTCTTCATGAAAATGGGCAGTCGCGGTAACTTTTTCGTTGCGCACGTCCAACTTTTTCTTGTTGGCTACCTGGGTGATGTGCGAGATCAGGCAGAGCGCCATACCCGAAACGAAATAAGTCAGCGGGCTGGGTGCGGTGCCCTCCCCGCCGGGGATGTAGCTGCCCTCATCGCTGATAAAGGCAAACGCTGCGCCAGTCTCAGGCTGGCCGGCCACCACCTGTTTGCGCCACTTTTCAATCGATGAAGCTATGGCTGTCACGACAATATCGCGTTTTCCTTTGCCTTGGTTTGCTACCAGATCAGTCACATTGTGCTCCTTTAATTCTATAAATGTTACTTGTCCTAATTTTAGCCAATAATCCTGTCAAAAACTCGCAGGGTTATAATAATGATGTTGACCCCTTTCTGATTACCTTTTAAAATGAATTAGATTGAAGAAACGCACACTCTAAAGGAGAGTAAATGTCACCTGCTTCGTTTGAATCAAAACGTGCTCCTTTTTTCAAAGAAATCCCCGACGAAAAGTGGAACGACTGGCGCTGGCAGATGGCCAACCGCCTGAATTCAGTTGAAGATTTTAACCAGGTTCTAAAGCTTACCCCTAGTGAAGAAAAAGCGCTTTCAACCCCCGGCTTATTCCGCGTGGATGTGACGCCCTATTATGTCTCGTTGATTGACCCCGACGACGTGGATGATCCCATCCGCAAGCAGATCATCCCCACTGCAGGTGAGGTGGATGTCTTCACTGGCATGATGGAAGACTCTCTCGCCGAAGACCGTCATTCACCTGTACCTGGCCTCGTACACCGCTACCCAGACCGGGTGCTGATGTTGGTCACCACCCAGTGCGCTTCTTACTGCCGTTACTGCACCCGCGCGCGGATCGTTGGCGACCCCACCCAGACCTTCTCTCGCACCGATTTTGACGCCCAGATCGAGTATCTCAAAAACACGCCTCAGGTGAGGGATGTTCTGCTCTCAGGCGGCGACCCGCTCACCCTGGCGCCCAAAGTGCTTGAAGAACTGCTCACCCGTCTGCGCGAGATTCCGCACATCGAAATCATCCGCATTGGCTCACGTGTGCCGGTCTTCATGCCCATGCGCGTCACCACTGAACTCACCGACATGCTGCAGAAATTCCATCCGTTATGGTTCAACATCCATGTCAACCACCCCAACGAGATTTCGCAAGAGCTCGCCGATTCCATGGATAAACTTTCGCGCGCGGGCATTCCGCTGGGCAACCAATCCGTGCTGCTGGCGGGCATCAATGACTGCGTACACATACAGCGCGATCTGGTGCAGAAACTGGTGCGCATCCGCGTGCGGCCGTACTACCTTTATCAGTGCGACCTGGTGGAAGGCGCCGGGCACTTCCGCACGCCCATCTCCAAAGGTATTGAAATCATCGAAGGCCTGCGCGGACACACCTCCGGTTTCTCTGTGCCTACTTTTGTGGTCGATGCGCCGGGCGGCGGCGGCAAAATCCCCGTCATGCCTAACTACTACATCAGCTCCTCAGATCACAAGGTCGTCTTGCGCAATTACGAAGGCTACATCACCACCTACGAAGAACCGCAAAAATACGCCATCCATGATCCGAAGACTTGCAGCTATTGCCAGAACAAACGTCTTGAACCGGGTCAATCCGGTGTCAGTGGTCTGCTGGACGGCGAAGCCATGTTCATCGAACCCGAGCACTTTGAAGAACTGCACAACCGCGGCGGCGGTCAGCATCGTCTGCGTGCTGACACCGACAAGTGGAAGCCGTTGGGGATCGGGGATGGTAAAAGTGGTAATGAGTAATCAGGCATTTAGTAATAAGTAATCAGGCACTCAGTAATCAGGCTTATTTATTAAAAGGCTGGAAAAATGGAAAACGGTGAGAGAGGTTTAGAAAGTCTTGTTGTATGGAAAAAGTCGATTCAATTTGCGATCTATACTTCGCAAAAAGTAATTGGTAAGTTTCCTACTGAAGAGAAATTCGCCTTATCTTCACAATTGAGAAGATCATGTCAAAGTATTCCTGCTAATATCGCAGAAGGATATGGACGTTTTTATTTTCAAGAAGGGATTCGTTTTGCATACATCGCAAGAGGTTCTTTGGAAGAAACAAGAAGCCATATTTTTTATGCCCACGAAATGAAGTACATTTCAGATGAAGAGTATGTAATTGTAAATAAACAAATTGAGGAAATTCGAAGATTAATAAATGGATATATTAATTATCTTAAGAAAACGAAACAAGGAATAAGTGAGCCAGGGGTTCATTATTATTCTAAACCTCATTCAGAATCTATTATTGAGGCTATAATCACAAATGAAGATAACTAGTTACAATTTACTGATTACTGATTACTGATTACTGATTACTGATTACTGATTACTGATTACTGCTCTTAGGAGGCCCCATGCACTACAGACGACTCGGACATTCAGGATTAAAGGTGAGCGAAATCTCACTCGGATCGTGGGTTACATTTGGCAATCAATTGGATGAAAATTCAGCCATTGCCTTGATTAAAGAAGCCTTCAGCCAGGGTATCAACTTCTTCGACAACGCGGATATGTACGCCAACGGCGTCGCGGAGACCGTCATGGGCAAAGCCATCAAGACAATGCCCAGGCCCGAACTGGTCATTTCAAGCAAGGTCTTCTGGCCCACTATGAAAGGCCCTAACGGCCGCGGACTCTCGCGCAAGCACATCACCGAATCCATCCATGCCAGCCTCAAGCGCCTCGGCACTGACTATGTGGATCTCTATTTCTGTCATCGCTACGACCCCGACACCCCCGTGGAAGAAGTCGTACGCACCATGACCGACCTCGTCCAGCAAGGCAAGGTACTTTATTGGGGCACCTCCGAGTGGGAGGCGTCACAGGTGATGCAGGCCTACGGCACCGCCCGCGAGTTCGGGCTCATTCCCCCCAGCATGGATCAGCCTCAGTACAACCTCTTCCATCGCAAACGTGTAGAGGATGATCTCATGCCTGTCTGCCGCGAATTAGGCATCGGGCTTACCACCTTCAGCCCGCTTTACTTTGGCATCCTCTCTGGTAAATATAACGAGGGCATCCCCCAGGGCAGCCGCGCTTCTTTAGAAGATTATGGTTGGATTAAAGAACGCATCACCCCGCAGCGCATCGAAATTGTGCGCCAGCTCACCGTGGTTGCCAACGACCTCGGCATCACTCCTGCCCAGCTTGCCATTGGCTGGATTCTGCGCCGCAAGGAAGTCTCCAGCGTCATCACCGGCGCCACCCGTCTCGAACAGTTGGACGAGAATCTGGGCGCCTCCGAAGCCTACGAAAAATTCACCGAGATGGATATTGACCGTATCTTTGCCTGTCTTGGCAATTATCAGGAGTAAGCATGACCGAAAAGAAAACCACGAAAGGCACGATCAAAGTCCTATCCTTCGGCCCCTATCTGGTGGAAGGAGACATTCCGCTGGTGCACAAGACCCAGATTGTCTCTGAATACGGCGAACCGTTAAACTGGAAGACCGACGAGGTTCTCAAGACTGAAGGCCCTTACGAACTTTGCCGCTGCGGACACTCGCTAGAAAAGCCCTTCTGTGACAGCACGCATTGTGAATGTGATTTCGACGGCATCGAAAAAGCACCCACCGACAACTTTGTGGATCGCCAAAGAGTCAACGAGAGCGGCACCGGCATCGTAGTTAAATCCGATTTCACCCTCTGCATGGATTCAGGATTCTGCGGCAATCGCATCGCCAATATCAAGAAGATGATCGCCGATACCGCCGAACCCAAGGTGCGCGCCGAGATCATGGCCATGATTGATCGCTGTCCCTCCGGCACATATAGCTACGCCATGGATAAAGAGGGCGAAGACATCGAAGCGGATTATCCCGTGCAGATCGCCGTCACCACCGAGATCACCTCTGAGGGCCCCATTGAGGGCTCGCTGTGGGCCACCGGCTACATCCCTGTTGAACGCTCGGATGGCAAACCTTTCGAGACCCGTAACCGCGTCACCCTATGCAACTGCGGCGAATCCAAAAAGAAACCCCTCTGCGACGGCACGCACAGACATATCCAGGAAGAAGCCTTAAAGAAAGCGAAGCAGTAGACCACTAACCTTGACAAGGCTTAAAGTAGCCTTGTCAAGGTTGCTTTGCAAACAAAAAGGCCACCGACAACCGGTGGCCTTTGCTCTTCCTGATTACTCCTCCCTAATTACTGCCTTTATCCACGTAACTTCGCCTTAAACTCATGCTCCATTCGCTTGATGATCTTGTTGCGCATCGTGGATACTTCTGCCGCCTCAAGCGTACGGTCGGGAGCGATGTAGGTCAGCTTGTAGGCCAGGCTTTTCTTGCCCGCTCCAATCTGCTCGCCGCGAAAGATGTCGAACAACTTCACATCCGCCAGCAGCTTGCCGCCCGTCTGACGGATCAGCGCTTCGGCTTTTTCAGCCGTCAGCTCTTCATCCATAATGAAGGCCAAATCCTCTATCACCGGTGGAAAGACCGGCACATCCACGGTCTGGTAGAGCGGAGGTACAAGCTCGATTAGCAAATCTAGATCAAACTCGGCTGCCAGCACCGGCGCTTTGAACGTGGTGGGGAAGTCATAATTGCCCTTCACCTTGGGGTGCAGTTCACCCATCACGCCGATCTGCTTGTCGCCCACCAGCACGTGAGCGCATTTGCCCGGGTGATAGCTGGGATGTTCACCAGACTCGTACTTTACATCATTCAGACGCAGCCCCTGCAGCAGGCCGTTCACCACGCCCTTCAGGTCGTAGAAATCCATGGCGCCAGTGTCTGCAGCCTGCCAGCCAACCGCGGATCTCGCTCCGCCAAGCACCACAGCCAGCCGTTTCAACTCATCCGGCAGACCGCCGGGGTCTTCGCCAGCCAAAAAGATCGGGCCAATTTCAAAGAAGGCCAGCCGCTCGCGGATGCGCGCATTGCGCTCGGCCACATCCAGCACGCTCGCCAGCACACTGTGGCGCAAAAATCCTTTTTCATAAGCCAACGGATTGGCAATTTTCACATAGGGCTTGTTATCCTGTTCGGCGTCAGGCGAAAGCCGCTTGGCCTCGCGCTCTGGCGTGGACCATCGATAGCTGATGGCTTCCTGCAGACCCAGCGCCACCAGCAGGTCTCTCACGCGTTCTTCTTTCACCAGCACGGGGTTGCCGATCTGCGGCGGCAGGGTATCGGCCATGCGCATCTCGGGGATGTTGTCATAGCCGTAGACGCGCGCAATTTCTTCCACCAGGTCGGCCTTGCCCACCACACCTTCGTTGATATCCAGGCGGTGGTCGGGGCAGGTGGCCTTGACGGATGTACCGCTCACTTCCACCTTGAATTCAAGTCTTGCCAGCAGTTCGGCCATCTGCAAAGCGGGGATTTCGATGCCCAGCCAGCGTTTGACGTCTTTTTCAGTCACTTCAACGGCAGGGTCAATCGCCGGCAGCGGATAGGCGTCTGCCAGACCGGGGGCCACTTCACCGCCAGCCCAGGCGCGCATGAATTCGAGGCAGCGTCGTTGGCCGCGTTCTGCCATGGCCGGGTGCACCCCGCGCGACATGCGGTAGGAGGCTTCAGAGTTCAGGTTGTGCGCCTTGGCCGTCTTGCGGATGTTGATCATGTTCCACACCGCGCCTTCCAGCAGCACGTTGGTGGTGTCTTCGGTCACTTCAGTTTCCAGGCCGCCCATGATGCCGGCCATCGAGAGCGAACCCGCTTCGTCGCACACCAGCGTGGTGAAGGGGTCCAGCTTGCGTTCAATGCCATCCAGCGTGGTGATCTTTTCACCCGCCTTGGCTGCGCGGGTGATGATCTTCACCGGCTTGCCAGCCGCGCGTTTGAGCAACTTGTCATAGTCAAAAGCGTGCAGCGGTTCGCCCAGTTCGATCATGGCGTAGTTGGTGGCATCCACGATGTTGTTGATGGCGCGCATGCCGTACATCTTCAAACGGCGCTGCACCCACTCCGGACTGGGGCCGACCTTGACGTTGCGTACCAACCCGGCGGTGAAGCGCGGATTATTCTTCGGTTCGGTAATTTCAATGGTGCAAAAATCAGCTTTGCCGGCGGGAGGCTGCTCATCCCACTTGGGTAGTTTGAGCGGCTTGCCGGTGATGGCGGCGATCTCGCGCGCCAAACCCAAGATGGATGCACAGCGCGCGAACGACGGCAGCAAATTCACCTCGATCACCGCGTCGCCCAACACATCAGCCAGCGGTGTGCCAGCCTTGACGTCGTCGGCGAGGAACATGATGCCCTCGTGTTCTTCAGAGATGCCCAGCTCCTTCTCGGAGCAGACCATCGAGTAAGAATCCACGCCGCGGATCTTGGCGGGCTTTAACGTGGTCAGCACCAGCCCTTCGGCGTGTCCGTCATAGATCTGGGCGCCTTCCTTCGCATAGGCCACCATCAACGGTTTGGCCAGCGGACCGATGCCCTTGAATTCAAACAGGTTCGGCGCGCCGGTCAGCACCAGGTGCTCGCGTTCGCCGTCAAACAGCTTGCACAGCGTCAACCGGTCCGCGTTGGGGTGGGGCAGCACCTCGCTGATCGAGGCGGCCACAATCTTCTCGCGATCCCACTCAAGACCCGTTACTTTAGCGTCCAAAGTGCCAGGCGCGGGCATCGGCAGACCGATAAACTTCACTTCCTCAACTTCCATGCCGGCCATCGTGATCAGATGCGCCAGTTCCGCCAGCGGAAGGTCAATGTCAACAAACTCTTTAATCCAGGATAAAGGGGCTTTCATTTGTTTTCTCCTAAAAGAGCAGTAAATAGTAATCAGGGATTAGTAATCAGGAAAACCAATTGCTTGAAAGGGTTACATTGTTTCCTGAAAGTGACTACGTATTACTTATCTTTATATTTTTCCTTTTTGATCATTACTTGTCTCTTATTACTTGTTTTTGCTCTTCCTGATTACACATTACTCATTACTGATTACTCGCTCTTGCTCTCCTAGAATTGCTCCAAAAACCGCAGATCATTCTCCCAGAAATAGCGGATGTCATTGATGCCGTATCTTAGCATGGCAATGCGCTGCGGACCTAAGCCGAAGGCGAAACCGCTGTAGCGCTCGGGGTCGTAGCCGCCGTTGCGCAGCACGTTGGGGTTCACCATGCCGCAGCCGCCGATTTCAAGCCAACCGCCGCCGCACACCGCGCAGCCCTTGCCGCCGCATAAAAAGCACTCCACATCAAACTCCGCGGAGGGTTCGGTGAAGGGGAAGTAGCTCGCCCTGAAGCGCGTACGCACGTTCTGACCGAACAGGCGCCGGGCCAAATCGGAGAGCGTGGCCTTGAGGTTGCTGAAGGTGATGCCTTCGCCCACCGCAATGCCTTCGATCTGATCGAACTGCGTCTCGTGACGCGCATCCGTCTGTTCGTAGCGGTAGCACATGCCCGGCAGCACCAGGCGGATGGCAGGCGGATTTTCGGGATTGGTGGCCGCATATTCGCGCATCGAACGCACCTGCCCCGGGGAGGTGTGCGTGCGCATCACAATGGGATTGTCGCCGCGCTCGCCGGCCTCTACAAAATAAGTGTCTTGCATATCGCGGGCGGGGTGCCCCACAGGGAAGTTCAACAGTTGGAAGTTATACTCGTCTGTTTCAACCTCGCGCGAACGATAGACCTGAAAGCCCATCTCGCCGAAGACGCGGTAAAGCTCGCGCAGCATCTGCGTATCGGGGTGCAGCCGCCCGGGGGTGAGCGGACGCCCCGGCAGGGTCACATCCAGCTTTTCGCTGGCGATAGACGCCGCCAACGCGGATTCTTTAATGCTCTCGCTGCGCTCGGCCAATGCGGATTCAAGCTCGACTCTCACACGATTGGCAGTTTGACCTACCAGTTGACGTAAATCTGTTGGGAGTTTGTTTATATTTTGGAAAGCATGTTTACTAACCGCGTTCTTGCCCAGATATTTATACCGCCAGGCCAGCAACGTTTCTTCGTTGGCTATGGACTTTAATTCTTCAAGCCCATTAACCAGCGCATCTTCAAGTTCTTGCAGTACATTTTCTTCTGCCATGTTTTACTCCTGCACTTAAAAAAATAAACCCATCCCATAAAACGGGACGGGAGACATTTCCCGCGGTACCACCCGGCTTGGCCTCATTGAGGCCCACTTAACCCAATCTCCATATTTCGAAATTGGTCACCCAAATAACGCTGGGATCAGCGGTTCAAACTACTGGTTCGTGAAAGGGTTTTGGTTTTCCTAATCCCTGATTACTAATCACTAATCACTGAACTTTCCCTTGAACAACTCAGGAGGGAACTTCACCCGGTCTACCTCCGCGCGGGCTCTCAACGTTTGCCCGTTTCTCTGTCGGTATCGTCCGGCCTACTTTCCTCCGTCACTGCCTGTGGGGGTATTATAAAGGAAAATAGCTCCTATAGGTAGGTTTGATAATTGTTCTTTATTCAGAATAAATATTTTTTATTCGGAAACGCTGATTGTTATCAAATTAATATAACCAAAAGAAGAATATTTTCCAGAAGCCAAATGTACCTGTAATTATTAGGGAAACAGTAACTTTATATTAATTTCTTCTTCAGAATCAAATTCCCAAGGAAAAACCCCAGAAACCATACCGTGTATTAAATCTTTTTCATTTACAACAGTCAATAAACCGAGCCAATGATCATATTTTTGTTGATACTTTTTAGCCGGAACATATACACATAATTTTTCAAATGCTTCATCTGAATTTCTAGTATTGCACGAAAAACAAGTTATTCCAGAAGATGCTTCTGTTGAGAGTAATGAAAAATCATGAACATGATTATCTTTAATTGTCATTTTTCTGATTTTAGTAAACATCTTTAAAAATTCGTCGCGAGATGTTTCATTCCAATCAAGTAATTGGATCACAGCTTCGGAATGTCCCTTTGATTCCTTATTCTTTTCTATATTCAGAATTATTTCATGAAATAATTCTGGCATAGATTGATGAGGTTTAATTTCGATCTTCTTTCGAAGTCCCATTTTATAAAAATAATAATCGTCAAATTTAGTGGTATATGATAAAAGAGTCACTGGTTGGTTGTTCTTCGCTTCTTTCTCAAAATATAAACCTTGCTGCAAATAATTTCCAAACCAATCCAGTTCATCATGAGTTTCAATATTATCAATTTCATTAATTCTCATTCGCCTAAGTAAATAGTGAATTAGCTGTGATGGAAACTCAATCGTTTCACAAATTACTCTCAAATCGTCAAGAGAAACAGCCCAAGGTAATTCATTAGCAAAATTAACTAATCCGGCTTTTGCCGTTTCACGTAGTACCGCATTATATGTATCCAATGGTTCCAATGTAACTGTCACAAGTATTATTCGTCTATATAATTGCTTGTTAATGGTAATTATTTCCCCGGATTTTGTTTTAAAAGTTGGGTTACTGTTGGAAGTAATGTATTCTTTTGCGCGTAAAGCCTGATTATGTGCGGCACCAATTAATTGCTTGATATCTCTTTTTATTCTTTCTTTAGAACCTCGACGGGCTGAATCTGTTAGGCCTCCGGATTTTGCTTCAATTAAGAATAATGTAGAATCATATTCAATAAGGCCATCAAGTTCTGCTTGTTTAATAATATTTGATTCTTTAACTTCATAAAATAATCCTTGATAATGTTTTTCTGATTGTAAAGCTGTGGATATCAGGTTAATGCTTTCAGACTCTAAATAGTCTGCTCTAGTTCTTAAGTATTGTTCCCAAATATTCAAGTCCCTATTTAAAGGGTTTTTCGTATTTGGGTTCATGATTTCTTCGACTCTTGGTTGGAATGCCCAGATAAGTGAATTAGGTACTGGGTACAGCATTTTGTTTTCATTCTTTATAAATGGAAATGTAAGTAATTTGTGATGAGGGGCTGGGATTGAAAAATCTTTGTCAATTTCTCCAAACTTAATGGAAAAGAAATCAATGATTTTTGTGATACGTTCTTTTGGAATATCACATTTTGTTAATAGCTCTTCTATTGAAAAAGAAAATGTTTCGGTACCCAATGAAGTAAATACCCATTGAGATAAATCTCTTGCAATAATTTTTCGAACATCTTTCATTTTCATTTTTGATAATTCGAGTAGATACACACTATTTGTTCCTATATTACTTTTATCAAATCGTAAAGATTTAACAGTTTCAATAATTTCAATATGTTTATTTCTAGCCTCATCTCTTCGTAAATAAAACTTGTCCATCATTAATGAGCTTATAATTTCATTGATACAAATTACATCCTCACAAGAAAAACCAATAGTATTTGTTAACCAATCTGAGATTGGATTAAAAATATTTCTTAAATTTAAAATTTGATGGTGTTGGTAGTTTGGGCTTCGAACGATTAGATTTTCAGAAATAGTTTTTGAACGAATTCTAGAAAGCCAAAAATTGTCTGAGTATTCACCTTCTAATGGTTCAATTGAATAATATAGATTAGTAGTGTTAACAATTGCTCTTGCTAAATTAATAATTCTATTAAAGTCTTGATTAATAATTACTTCTGGATTATTTGAATTGTAAGGATGTTTTAAGAATAGTAAAGTAATAAATTCGACGACTGCTGCTAAACCATGATGTTCTGTTTCTTTGTAGGTTTCTGGATTCCACCCTATCTCATTAAAAGTTACATTGGCTATTAAGTTGAACGGATCGTAATTTAGAATTAACCCTTCGAGAACAGCCGATTGTTTTTTGATCCATGCATATACCTCAATTCTCCATTGTTTTATTTCAGTAGGTGATGATTCCAAGCCATTTTTAGGGAAGGGAAACAAAGGATCAATCTTATTATCAATTTTATTGTGAGTTTTGGTTGATACAAAATTGTTTCTATTATTTTTTTTGTGTTTTTTGTTATTCCCCATAATGATTTCTTTCTTCTATTTGGTTTTACTTGTTGTCAATGAATATGGATTGCATTTCCAATTAACTTCTAGGAGTAATTAATTTTTTCTTTTGTAAATTCGCTTCATATGGTTGCTATATACACTTGTTTGTTGACAATTATATTTGAATTCTAGCATGTTTCTATAAAGCATATTATTTAAAAATTAGTGTTGAGATATATTAACAATTATTTATAGGACCCAATCCATAAATCTGTTTCGTTGGTCTGGTAGGGGTACAGTGCGTTGTGCCCTCGTTCATACCAAATCGCATCACGTCCACTTATGTGCTCAATGGCGTCGTTTGGGGCGACCAGCCAGTCGCCTTTACCATGGCTATCATGTGCCGTTTCCATAAATCTATTTAATAAACGGTTTCCTTTGTGTGCCTCGCGGTCTTTGCGCCTCTCATGACACCAGCTTTTGCGGTGCGAGCGTTGTGTGCGAGTGGGGTTGTCCCTCTGCGAGAGTCAGGTTTTGTCACCCACTCATTTCTTCAAACAGACTTCTGACCTCGCCGCTCCCCAATAAATTTGAATGCAGACTGAAGGCATTTAACTCATGCCTGATGCGGCCGGCCACCACCGCCGGGCACACCCCCATTTTCTCCGCCGCCTGGCTGATGGTTGCGCTGTCTGTGGGCTGCATCAACCTGCCGCGCATGTCCTCCCACACTTGCGGTGGGATCAAACAATCAGCAGCCAGCCGGTTGGCCTCATTTTCAAGATCGTCACAATCAGGGGCGCTGTGTTCGGTGTCATCCATAAACACCGAGTCTATGCCCTTGAGCAAATGCAGCACCACATGTGCAAGTTCATGCATCAGCGTGAACCAAAAATTATCCTGCCGGTCATGGCGCAGGGTCATGCCGATCACCGGTCTGCCTTCAGGGCTTAAGAAACACGCGCCGTCCAGATAGGTGTGGGGCAAGTGCTTGAGCGTCACCAGCGGAATCCCCAGCCCGGCCAGTGCGTCACGCGCTTTGAGCGGGCCGGTGGTATAGGCGCTGAGTCTGACCATTTGCTGGAGTGTGTCAATCGTGACCTTGCCGGGGTCAAAGGGTTGGCAGGCTTGTTGATTTGCCAGGGTGAGCACCTGCGCCTGCCAGGCGAGTAAGGCGTTTTGATCGACATCCCCTTCGGAGCTGCGGCATAAGGCCAGAGATTGAGGCTTTCCTTTGAACACCGAAAATAAGTGTTCGAGGCATTCTTCTGCCTGTATTTTCGCCTGATTTACATTCCCGGCAGTGCCTGCAAAATAGCCGCGGTTAAACATCTCATTAAACGGGAAATTTTTTGGATCAAATCGTTTCTCGGGAATCTTCGCACCCGCCTCCTGAATGAGCACCTCGGCCGGGATGCCCAGCCCCGCGTGCAGATTGCGGATCATCGACAGACTCAACGGCAGCTTGCGGTTGAGGATTTCTGATACCTTGCTCTGGCTGCCGATAAACGGGATCAAATCCTTTTGGGTCAACCCTTGCTGCTCCATGCGGAATTTGATCGCATCCACCGGGTCGGGGAGTGCAATCGGATAATGCGCCTCTTCGTATTTTTCAACCAATACTGACAAAAGTTCCAGTTGCTGCTCTTCTTTGGATCCGGGTTCGGCGTCCATCAACGCTTCCAGTTCAGACAAAGCCGCCTGGTATTCTTCTTCTGTTTTAATTACCTTTTCGATGATCATATTTTCTCCGCGTCTATTTTGTCATATTCCGCGTGAGTGCCGATAAACCTGATAAAAATCACGCCCGTGTTGTAATGGATTTTCACCACCAGTCGATAACTGTTTCCTTTGATATTAAAGACAATGCGATTGTCTGCGATGGGGTCTGCGTAGGGATAGCTTTTCACAATCTCGTCTGAAGATTTCCAGCTTGCATTTTGGGCTTCTGAAAACCAGGATTGCAGCGACGGCCTGGCGTCGGCATGTTTTGCCCAATAATCAGATAATGTTTTTCTTTTGATGATTCTCATCTACTATATCCCCAAAAAGGAAAAATGTCAATATTGAATATCCTAAAACAGGATAATGCCAAAATTCCCCAACTACAACATCATTTATTACTCAAGAATAGCATAAATTGCGACTAACGTGTCTATTAATGCAAGGTGGGTCTGGTAGGGACATGCCCATCGCAAAAACGGCTCGCCTCCAGAAATCGAGGGACAGGTGGTGCGCGCGGCGTGCCGCACCCTCGTTAACCCCAACCGCATCGCGTCCACATTTTTGCACCGAGTCTCTGGTAAGGACACACCCTTCGCAAAACGGCTCGGGTGCGCGCAGCGCGCTGTGTCCCTACAATGGCTATCTAACATTGTTTGAAAAGGTTTTCTCCGCGTACTAGTATGATAATAAATGAGACCCAGCAGACCGATTGGCGTAGTGGTCTCAAAGACCGTCGCAAAGCATGGGTCGCTGGGTCTATCTATGTATTCATCGATCTGACCATTTAATTCATCTAATTCATGTTGGAGTAATGCCATGATCTTGGTGACACTATCTTGAGTAACAGGATGGGTACTATTCAGGTGATTTTTTTCCATTGTGAGCATTTCTAT
>CAKMKJ010000042.1 GCA_927443345.1 uncultured Anaerolineaceae bacterium
CTTGAACACCCTCTCCGTATCCGAGACTCCATCATTGATGGTTAATCCTGAGCTTGTTTTGCAGTTCGGGGTTTCCCCCACATTGGCTGACCGGCAAACATCCCGTTCCTCGTAGATGGGTTCATACCAGGTGAAGCTTACATTCACCAAGCAAATTTCACTCTCATTCCGGGAATAGGATCATGGACGGGGGGATGTGATGGTGGTGGAACCTGTAGGGCAACCGGACAGGCCCTTCGAGTTCCATTTGCAGATCCAGGAACCTTCAACTTGCGTTTGGACGTGGTCACCACGGGCACACGCTTCCGAGGTATTCCGATCACCCAACCGAGACGGATAGGAATCGATGGAACGATGAAAGTCTATGTAACTCTACCGGCGTTGGTGCCATAGAAGGTCATCGTGCACATTTTATGGATTATCTTAGAATTAAATTTGAGACAATTTGAGACACAAAAAAACTAATTGAGACAGTCATGTAGACTAACCTTGGGTGTCTCAAGTTGTCTTAAGGTTGTTCAGTTAAGAAGGTTACTCAAAGCGGATTTTTGACACAAACGATTGATTCGCATTCTGCCCCTTTTTTTCCATAGCATTACCTTTAGGAAAGTTATTAAAAATCGTTATTTGCTAATTAAGAAAGAATAACTAAAGAATAATATTGAGTCAAAAATATATGAATATTAAAACTACTATTTTTGGTTTTCTAACCTTTGTAAAAAATGCTTATTTCTGCTTGTGATTATAAAAACTTCACGTTGTTTTCGCCTTCTTCACCCCGTTAATAACCGCCATGGCGAATACATCCGCGGCTACCGCGCCAATCACACTGACATCGGCGGATTTCCCTCCAGTCGCCAGGGCAAAAATGGTATCGTCGTCAAACATGGTGTGAGAAGACGGACGAATCGTTCTGGCGATGCCATCCTGCGGCATCTGGGCTACCTTGTTGACCTCTTCTTTGGTCCGTTTTGCATTCGTGGAAACGATTCCAATAATGGTATTGATGCCTGTCACATTAAAACTGTTTTTATCCATACTTGATATCATAAATTCGAGACTGTCAATGAATTCATGATTGCTGCTTTTATCCGGATTCCGTGTTCCAGCAATGATTTTTCCGCTGGTCGGATCAACGACATCTCCATAAGGGTTCACTACGACCAGCGAGCCAACAATAATGCCATCTCCAAATTGGGTGCTGGCGCTGCCAATTCCGGTCTTGGTGGCGTATTGGATGCCTAAAAGCTTGCCAGCAGCGGCTCCGGTACCGGCACTAAAACCCCTTCAGCAGGGCGGTGAGGTGACGCGTTGAGACAGGCTAGATAGCCCATTTGCACGTCGGGTTGTATTTTTGGATTTCCTAGTCCAAGGTCATAGGTCACAGCAGCAGGCAAAATGGGGACTCTTGCCAGTCCGGTTTCAATGTTAATATTGTGTACTTCCAAATATCGCATCACACTGGTTGCTGCATTCAGACCAAAGGAGTAACCGCCGGCTAATAGAATCGCATGGACTTGAGTGACCAAAGGCATTGGGCTGAGCAGATCGGTCTCGCGCGGACGGCGGGGTGGCGCGTATGAGTGACCCGGATATGATCTTGAAGATAAAGGATGCTGGGACCGTTCCAGTGATGGCAAAATGCCGCATCGGCCACGTTATTGAAACGCAAATTCTGAAATCCATAGGCATTGACTATATTTATGAATTAGAAGTGCTTACCCCCGCGGACGAAGCCTATCGTATTTACAAGTACAACTATAGGATTCCATTTGTGTGTGGTGCTCGCAACATTGGTGAAGCGCTGCGCAGGGTGAGTGAAGGAGCGGCATGATCCTTACCAAGGGAAAAACGGGTACCAGAGACGTTGTGGAAGTGGTCCGCCTTGCCAGAAGCATGCGCGGAGATATTCGACACGTGAAGCGCCTGGGCGAAGAACAGTTGATGGCTTATTCCAATGAAATTGGCTCTCCCTACGAGTTGCTTTTGGAAGTACGAAAGCTCGGACGTCTGCCCGTGGTTAAATTTGCGGCGGGAGGCATTGCCACCCCGGCAGATGCTGCCTTGATGATGAAATTGGGCGAGGAGGGCGTTTTTGTGGGTTCCGGTAACTTCAAGTCTGGCAACCCGGCCAAACGGGCTGAGGCCATCGTCAAAGCTACAACTCACTATAACAATCCTGCCATCCTGGCAGAGGTGAGCTGAAGCATCGGTCAAGCTGTGGTGGGATGGCAAATCCCGTCTATCCCGGTTTCTGAATTGATAGCTGGCAGAGTTTGGTAATACTAATAGAACAATGAAGAATTCATTATTATGACTAAACAGGAAGTTAAAATTATTATTGATCCTAAGTTAATTCTCAAAGGTCAACGCGGCGTTTATTTGGTGATTTGCGACGTAAAAAACCAAGATTCTGATTCAAACTTTGAAGAATATTAAGATCGTGAAATCGACAGGTTGTTTGAAGAATATTCGAGCAATAAATCGGAAAACGATCCGATTTCAAAAAGGATATCGTGATTTGCACACCGATTTTGGTTTCTCGAACCAGAATTTTCCAGCCGAGCCCAGATGCTTGCTGACAATATGTTGAAATTTAAACTATTGGCTTCAAATGGATTCCCGTAGGTTAACACAATAGTGTTTGGGGTTGGACCCAATACAGGAATAAATTTTTAGATTGATCTATTCGCCTGGTTTAGGTGAATAGTGGCCTTCAATCCAGGTTTCGCCGTTTGGACTAACTTCTTTTTTCCAGACAGGAACAATTTCTTTTAACCGGTCAATGCCGTAGCGCGTTGCTTCAAAAATACCGCCGTCACGGTGTGACGCTCCGCAAGCAATTAATGTAGTGGGGGTTTGCGGTTTTAGTTTTCCGATACGCTGTACTATGGCTATCCCTTGTACAACCGGCCAACGCGTCCTGATTTCTTCAGCGACCTGCCGCATTTTGTTTTCAGCCATGGGTTTATAGGCTTCGTACTCAAGCAGACTGGTCTCACGATTTTCGCGTTTTGTCTCACCTCTAACCACACCTGTAAACAAAACGACCGCTCCGGTCTGTGGAAGCGTAATCAGATCGGTCAATTCATTCAAATCGATTTCGTCTTCAGTAATTGTAATGATCAAAGGAAATTCTGACATTTTTACTCCGGAAAATGGTTGATCACATCACCAGATTGCCCGCCGTGTTTTTCAAGCAACCTGACTTTTTGAATCACCATTGTCTTTTCGACTGCTTTAGCCATATCATAAATTGTCAGAGCTGCTACAGAGACCGCTGTCAAAGCTTCCATTTCGACACCGGTTTTTCCGTTAACGCTGGTGGTTGCAGTAATTCGTACACCCGGAATTGAACCGTCAAGTTCCAAATCAATATCAATGTGGGAAAGCGCCAAAGGGTGACACAGCGGAATCAGTTCGAAGGTGCGTTTGGCCCCCTGAATGCCAGCGATTTTAGCCACCGTTAAAACGTCTCCCTTTTTGCTGGCGCCTTCGCTGATCAACTTCAAGGTTTCAGGTTTCATTTTAACTTCACCTTGAGCGACCGCAGTTCGAACGGTCTCTGACTTTGAACCAACATCCACCATTTCT
>CAKMKJ010000043.1 GCA_927443345.1 uncultured Anaerolineaceae bacterium
GGGGTGAAGAATGATCGCCTCCATCTGGTCATGGATTGTTCAACCTCTGACTTACGGTTTTATGCAGCGTGGATTGGTCGCCTCCATTTTGGTGGGGACGGTGTGCGCGATAATCGGTGCATTTATTGTGCTGCGCGGCATGGCTTTTTTTGGCGATGCTCTGGCACATACCATCCTGCCCGGGGTAGCCGTGGGCTATCTGGTCTCTGGTGGTGCGCAGGCCTCTCTCTTTTGGTGGGCACTCGGTACGGCCATTGTTTCAGCGCTTGGCATTGGTGCGATTAGTAAAAAATCTCAACTGCGTGAAGATACCTCCATTGGAATTGTCTTTGCGGGCATGTTTGCGCTTGGTATTGCGTTAATCTCAACCGTGCGCAGCTATGCTGTGGATTTAAGCCATTTCTTGTTTGGTGATGTTTTAGGGGTCTCTTCTCAAAGCCTGATCACCATGGTAATCTTTAGCGCGGTGGTTTTAATTGCCATTTGGGCTTTTTATAAGCAATTGGTGGTCGTCTCGTTCGATCCGCTGCTGGCAGTCACCTTGCGTATGCCGGTGAAGTTCCTCAACAACCTTTTGTTAATTTTAATTGCCATCACAGTGGCTGTCTCCATGCAGATCGTGGGAGTGGCCTTGATGGTGGCCATGCTGGTGACCCCCGCGGCAACCGCCTTTTTGTTGACCAAACGTCTGCCGCGCATGATGCTGCTGGCTGCCCTCTCGGCAGTGCTTTCGAGTATTATCGGCTTATATGTGTCTTTTTATTTGAGCATTTCTTCAGGTTCTGCTGTCGTTTTGATCTGTACATTCTTTTTTGTGCTGACCTGGGTAATTCAGAGTTTAAGAGGCAAACGAGCCGACCGCTGAACTTCTTCATTATGTTACAATGAGGGTTCATTTGAGTTCAGGAAAGGATTTATTGAATGACTTCAAAACAATACGCAAAAGCCCCCGAGATGGTAATTGACTCACACAAGAGCTATACCGCCACTTTCAAAACCGATAAAGGCGATATCGTTGTTAGTTTATACGCCGCCAAAGTTCCCAAGACGGTCAACAATTTTGTTTTTCTAGCCCGCGAGGGTTTTTATGATGGCACGATTTTTCATCGTGTGATCGAAGATTTCATGGCCCAGGGCGGCGACCCCACCGGAACCGGTATGGGCGGCCCAGGTTACAAATTCAATGATGAATTTCATACCAGTCTGCGCCACAGCGCACCGGGTGTGCTCTCCATGGCAAACGCCGGACCGAACACCAACGGCTCACAGTTTTTCATCACCCACGTAGCCACCCCCTGGCTGGATAACAAGCACAGCGTTTTTGGTCAGGTCACCAAGGGTCTGGATGTGTTGTTCTCCATCCCCGTGCGAGACCCGTCCAAAAGAGAGGCTGAAGCGGTCAAGATCAACTCGATCGAGATAGAAGAGCAATAATTTTGGCAGTAAACATCAGAGACACCCGCGAGGGTGTCTTTTTTTGGGTAAGGGTAATGCAGCGTAGGGTGAGCCGCCAAACTTGGCAAGATTTTGTAAATCTTTTATTCTACGTTGTCAGTGTCACTAAAAAAATCTTAAAAGGCGCCCCACCATTATTTTTCCCAAAGAGGTGGGTTCAAAGACCGAACCCACCCTACTATACTGTAAAAACCTTTCGTTTGTTAATTGTTTTGCCTTCGTTTTTATGCACGAATATTTTTAAGAAGAAAAACGCAAGAAATTCAATCTCAAATTGGGTGATTGTGGATGAGAAATGATTCGTTTTTGTTTCATAAAAAAATCGAAAACAAAGAAAACGAATCAATTAGTAGAGAATCTAATCCACTTGTAAAAACAGCTCGCCCTCAAAAAACAAAGAAAATGTGGGCGCACAAATCGCGCAAAGAAAACGAACCCTCGTGATTTTGATGGGTTTCTCTTGTGCATGCAGTATTCAGTTGTAAAAGAACAATTACTGATAAGGGTTAAATATTAGAACAAACATTCTATTTTGTCAAGGGGAATTATCATTTTGTAATATAATTAATCCGATAGTGAAAACAACATATCAATTCTTGAACAGGAATTAGTACAAAACGGCAGGCAATTAACCGAAAAAGACCTAAAGGAGATCATTGCCCAGATAAAGGCAATCAATAATCTTTGGGTTTTGATAACTTCTCATTATAAAAAACAACAATTTGGTATACACTCTAGGTAAATAATCCATTGAATTTCTTGAAGTTTATAGGAGAATATTTATTATGGATGCAAATATTGATTTAAAACCCAAGATCAGCCGAGGAAAGAAAAATAAATTCGTCGTCGAAGAGAATGTAGGCGCGATCCAATGGCCGCAGGAATGCGCCGCTTGCGGCAAACCCGTTGAAATATATGACGAAAACCCAGACGAAATCGGCAGTTTTATGAATAATTTCAAAGTAATCCCTCCCAAAGTTCCCTACTGTCAAGCTTGCTTTTCTAAAGTTAAGAACACAAAAAAGCTGGATACAGCCGTTTTGTTTCTGGGTTTTATTCTTGGGATCCCGCTAGGAATTCTTTCTGCGTATTCAGGTTTCATCATGGCTGAAAAAATAACAAAGACCGAAATCATGTGTATGGGGATTATGGGTGTCTTAGGACTTTTGGCGGGTATCTATATCGTCAGGTTTATCATTCGAGGCCCGGTCAAAGCGATCTTTAGAAACCACTACACAGAGTATGTAGAATTCGAAAATAAAAACGAAAGATTATCAGACAAGCTTTCTTTGTGGTTTCTCGAGATTAAAATCCCAAATAAAACCTATTCAGAAAAATTTGCGATATTGAATTCTATTCAATTAAACAAGAAATAGAAACTATTATCAAAGATCCATATAACGATATATCTCAATTATCACGACCTAGATTCAACGAAATATTAGAGATCAGCTTTTCCCAGAAAGGATGAGAAAGTCAGCCTGCTGTCTTTGGTGAACAAGGAGATCCAACGGCGAAAATGGATTTTTTAAAAGAAAGAGTGGATATAGAAGTTGAATTTGGTCTTTCTTCTTTTTATTGGGGTTAATGTTTGGTTTAAAAAGGAGTCAATATGAATAGCGAAAAGGCTAACAAAATCGGATCGATTATCGGAACGATCCTCGGAACCATCATCGTGATTGGAATAGTGATCGGTATCGGCTACCTCGGCTTTAATCTCCTAAAAGGCGTTTTCGAGCCCCGCCCTTGGAAAGGTATGTTCTTCCCGGACACGAGCAATCCCGGTTACACCTCTGTCACCAAGGATTTTAAAACCCTTGAAGAATGCCGCGCTTGGGCGATTAATGAAGCCAAGGACAGCTCCTTATCCTCTGGCGTTTGGACTTACCAATGTGGCAAGAATTGCGAATTGAACAACAAAAATTCAATAGGCAACATCAATACCTACGATTGTGAACAGATTAGAAAATAGCCCTAGATAATAAATACTGTCTCGGGTTAGGCAAAGAGGAAGTCTAGCGCAGCGCGCATCGGCGTAAATTCATAGGTTACGCTATGCTAAATTATTAGTTACCGATGAGTTTTTTATATACCCTTTTAAATCTCGTTGAAATGGCAAGATTTGGGATGTATACAAATGTCTACATATAAGACATGAACATTATCTCGCTAGGTTCGAAGTTTGAGTCTTCCTTGTGAACAGACACCCGCGCGGGTGTCTGTTATTAAGCGTTATCATCCATCATCTTGGCGAAGGCCGTGACCACTTCTTCGTCAAAGTGGGAGCCGGCCTGATCGACAAGGTGTTTAAGGGCATTGGGTTTGTTCCAGGCTTTGCGGTAGGGGCGGTCAGAGACAAGCGCATCCCAGGCATCTACAATGGCGAAGATGCGCGCTGAAAGCGGAATCTGATCGCCTTTCAATCCGCGCGGATAGCCGGTGCCATCCCACCACTCATGGTGGCAATAGGGAATATCCAGCACATCTTTGAAGTAGGGCAACTCAGACAGCATCTCGTATGCGTAGGTGGGGTGTTTCTGCATGATGGACCATTCATCTTCGGTTAATTTACCAGGTTTGAGCAGAATGGTGTCAGGCACGCCCATTTTACCGATGTCGTGCAGCAGCGCCCCGCGGCGGATGTTATCCAGATTTTGTTCATCGATGCCCATACGTTTGGCCAGTTCGAGGGTCATGTTGGCGATGCGCAGCGAATGACCCTGCGTTTCTTTGTCGCGCAGTTCAAGCGCGTGAGCCCAGCCTTCAAGGGTGGCATCGTAGGCGCGTTTGAGTTCGGTGGCTTGAACACTGGTTTGTTCATAGAGATCCGAGCGATGGATGGCGCTGGCGGCCAGGTCGCCAATGGTTTTGAGCAGATGCACCTCGTTTTCACTCATCAAGCGATTAGCGCCAATGATAATGGAGCCGATGGTTTCACCTTTGGCGACTAGCGGCACCCCCGCCAGGGTAACCAGGTTGCTAATTAAATCTGGAAATGCAAAATAGGCATCGTGCGAGGCGTTGATGTTGACGTAAGGTTTGCATGAGCTGACGATGAATCCGCTTAAGCCTTCATTGGCTTTCAGTTGGCGGTTGTCGATACTCTGCCAGCAGCCGACAGCGCGGACTAAATTCGGCAGGTCTTTTTGATCTTCAATAGTTGAAATAATGGCGCCTTCAATGGATAGCAGATCCATCAATTCTGCAAGGATGGTGGTGCGAACCTTCTCACGGGTTAGATCTGTGCGCAGCGCTTCACCGATCTTGGCGACCACTTCAAGGTCATGTTCTCTTTGTTTGCGGTTGGTGATATCTATGGCTGTGCCAATGGTGGCTTTTTCACCCTGGTAATCAATAAAGCCAGCGGTGACATCCAGCCATTTTTGTTCACCGGTTCTGATATTGAATGACGTTTCAAAACGGATCATACCTGATTCAGTGCGCAGCAGTTCGTTATATTTTTGCCTGACATCACCGCCGTCACCGTGGTTGATGACCTTCCACAGACTGGTATTCAATAGTTCGGGCTCGGTAAAACCAGTGATCTCACACCACATCGGGTTGACATACAGAAACTGATCATCCCGGTTAATGAAGATGCCGGCGGCAGCCGTTTGAGCCAGAGCCTTGAATTTGGCTTCACTTTCGAGTATGGCGTTTTCGGTTTTCTTTCGTTCTGTTATGTCTCTGACATAGGCGACCGCAAAGCGGGTACCCTCGATATCGGTGATCTTGGTACTGATTTCCACCGGGAAGATGATACCGTCTTTTTTGACATTCGGGATATTGCTGAAGTGTCCGCCTTGTTCGATTTGCCAGGTGACGTAATCTGGTTTGTCAGCGGTGAAATCGCGAGTGACCAAATCAGTCACATTCATGGTGAGCAATTCTTCGCGGGTGTAACCAAACACTTCTTCAGCCACATTGTTGCATTCGAGAATTTCACCGGAGAGCGATTCGAGGAAAATACAATCCGTGGATGCTTGAATGAGCAGTTCGTTGCGCTTGGTACTGGTGCTTAAGGCTTGTTCAGCTCTTTTGCGTTCAATGGCGATGGCAACCTGGGCTGATACAAAAGTGAGCATCTGTTCATCGCGTTTTTTAAAACGAACTTCTTCAGAATAAGATTGAACAGCCATCACCCCGATGGTGTGGTTTTCAATGAGCAGCGGAATGCCTATCCAATCTACTGAAGGTGTGCCAATGTTTACGGCGTCGCCTCTGTGTTCCAATCTATTGAAAGATTCAGGGTTAGCCAAGATGGGCTTACCGGTACGAATGATGTGTTCGGTCAGGCCATTCCCTGCCCTGCGTGGAGGCGGCGGCGGATCGTATTGGTCTACAAAATAAGGGAAGCTAACCGTGTCGGTTTCATCATCGTAAAGGGCGATGAAGAAATTCTCTGCAGGCATCAAATCGAGCAGTACTGCATGAATGGATTGGAATAATTCATCCAGGTTTTTTGAAGTGATCGTAGATTGGGCGATCTTATAGATGATCGCCTGGGCTTTCTCGTTGTAATACTTTTCGGTAATATCTTCACCGATACTGGCGATAGCCGTGACGTTGCCCTGATCATCTTTAAGCAGTGTGTTATTCCAGGAGACCATGATCTGTTCACCAGAGCGAGTGAGAATCATGTTTTCAAGACGCTGCGGAATTTCACCTTCCTGCGCCTGATCAATTAGTTCTTCCATTAATTGCCCGGCTGAATCGGTGGGTACAAAATGCTCATACCAGTTTTTGCCCATGGCGTCTTCTTTATGCCAGCCGGTTTTATCGAGGAAATGGCTGTTGCAAAAGGTAATGTTGCCTTTGATGTCTGTGATGATGGCAATCAGCTTTATGGATTCCATCAAAGTGCGCAGATGCTGTTCTGACTGGATGTTGGCTTGTTCGGCTTTCTTTTCATCAGTGATGTCTTCGCCCACCGTTTGATATTCGATGAAATATCCTTCATCGTTTCTGATGGGCTGGGTTTTCCAACGGAACCAGCAAGGATCTGCGGGTTTAGTCATCACGCAATATTCGTTGATTTCCGCTGCCATATCCGGGGTGAGATAAGCAAATTGGCGTTCAGCGATTTTCTTAAACTCATCCGATGGCACATTGGTTAACTTGTCACCAATCAGTTGAGCAGAAGTTGACCGGGCAAAGGAACAAAAGGCCTGGTTGACAAACGTCATCACCCCGTTGGGTTTAAAACGCACGATCATTTCAGGATTATCTTCAACGATTGCCCGGTAGCGCGCTTCGCTGTTTTTAAGTGCCTGAAGGGTTTCTTCACGGTCACTGATATCTCGAATAATTGCGATGTAGGCAATGGCGGTACCATCTTTATCGCGAATGGCTCTAATGCTTGCTTCGGCAGGAATCACTTCACCGTTAATTTTTTGGATCTGATAATTGTTTCGATGAATGTTGTTGCCTGCGAACTTTTCAACAAACGCCGCAGTAACATTTTGTCTACTGGTTGGCGTCATGAAATCCATCACACTTTTACCGACTAGAATGTGATTACCCTCGACACCAAGGAGTACCGCAAATTGTTGATTTGAGAATATTAATTTACCATCAGGATCTACCAAAACCACGCCATCTGGTGAAATTTCAACCAGATTCCGATATTGGGTTTCACTTTCAATCAGGGCATCTTCAATTTTCTGCTGTTCAGAGATATCGATGATCCACCCTTCAAGGGCAACCACTTTACCCGATTGATTGAAAACGCCTTTACCCTGTTCTTGCACGGTTCGAATCTCACCGCCGGAATGTTTTATGCGGTAATTAATGCGATAAGGTCTGTTTTCACTGAGCGCTGTTTGAATTTCTTTCCAGGTTCGCCAATAATCTTCTGAGTGAATCAATTTTGAGAAGGGGAATTCTTTTTTATTTAGGAGGGTCTCAGCCGGGTAGCCGGTCAATTGATAACAACCCTCGCTCAAAAAATGCATCATACGTTTTTCGTCATTGTTGCAACGATAAACTACACCGGGCATGATTCCTAACAAGGGCTCAATGTCGTTGCTTTTTGAAGGTTCTTCGTCAGTGACCAGAAAAGCGGATTTTTCAAGGATCACGAGGTGAGCTTTTACCCCCTTGTATTCAAGATCCAACAAGGACGACACCTTGATCCAGTTGTCTTTGGCAATCGGGTCTTTTAGTTTTCTGATGCGGTTGATTGCGCCTTTTTGTTTTTCGAAAATAACAAATTCGTTTTTGAGGATGTGAAAATCACGCGCACAGGTCGCGTTTGAATATAAGACTTCTTCGTTTTCAGAAATTACAAGTATCGAAGATTGAAGAGACTCAGCCCAAAAAGCTACTTTGTCATCCAGTGGATTGATTTTTTGTTCATCGATGAGGCTGTCAGGCATATTATTCACATTATATCTTGTCGATCATCGTCACACGATTTCGTCCATTCTCTTTAGATTTATATAAGGCTTTATCTACCGTTTTAATCATCATGCTGATGGAGGAAATTTGAGAATTTGCTCCCGTAACACCGACGCTAATAGTAACAGTGATTTTACCAACAGATGTATTAAATGGTTGTTCGGCTACAGATTTTCTAATCCGCTCTGCAACGGTCTTGGCGTTGTCTGGTTTCTGTTCGGTTAAAAGAATTAGAAACTCTTCACCACCGTATCTTGAAATGTAATCAGTTTCTCTGATCTTTGTGCGGGCGCGGGCGGCAATTTCAATCAGGATTTCATCGCCTATGGGATGACCGTAAACATCATTAATGGCTTTAAAACGGTCAATATCCACCATAATCAAGGATAATGGTCTGGAATATCGTTTTGCCGCTCCAAACTCGCGATTGGCAACTTCATCAAAGCCACGGCGATTTAGAACGTTGGTCAGCTCGTCAGTAATGGCCAAGCGTTGAACTTCTTGCAGTAAGTTGGCATTTTCAATTGCTATGGCAACCTGCCCTCCAAAAATGCTGGCGGCCTGGATGTCAATTTTTTGCAGGCTTTCTCCCCACAAACTTAATATGCCTATCGACTTTTTATCGATGACCAGCGGAACCAAAATGCATTTGGTGTTTTTTGTTATCGCCAGAGTTTCAATCAATTTTACGATTGCCGGTTTAAAATTTGGAGGTGTAATTTGTATAAGAACTTCTTCTGGATGCTCAATGTATTCGGCTTGTTGCGTATCAACTATCTCGCGGAACAGAGGTAAAGTATCAATCGAAGTGATTACTTCAGTGTTTTTGGTTTTGCCGAGGTTTTTTATAAATGCGACTAATTTTGATTGGACAGATGAATAAGTAAGCGCCAGATTATCCGTTTCGCCAACCCTCAAGGCAACCATGCTGTGGATTTTTAATAACTCGAGCTCCAAACCTATGGTGTTCATGACAGTGTTTATATCCACACCACTCTTGATCGCGGTTGAAACATGACTCAAAGATTCAATCAAAGCATTGGCATGGGTCAATTGGCTGGATTGGATGCGTTCTTGCTCAAGCATGTGAATCTTACAAATAGCAGTGGATATCTGCATGGCTGCGTATTCGCCCATTGACCGCACATCTTCATTGACCTGGTCTAAGCTTGAGTACCCAATGATAATTGCGCCAAACTTCATGCCTTCAGCGATGAGCGGCAGGCAAAAGAGGGATTTTTCACGATATAAACCGTGAAATTTCTTTTCCATCAAATGAGAATGGTCAAGGTTTTCAATCAAGGTTGAGTGCTGATTTTCGAGAATTTTTTCTGTCAGCGTGCGATCACCCGGATCTGACTTTCCGATGACATAATCCTTGCTAAACTCTCCTGTTGCGGCCCATCCTGTGACCGTTTGGGTGTCTTCATCCCATTTTGATATATAAACATTTGTGCCCTCTAATAGATCAATCAGTTTTTCAGGCAGCAGATCAAAGATATCTATCAAGGATTTCGCTTCAAGCACCTGATGCGTAAGGTCATTGATGGATCTTAGTTTCTTTCCAAGACGGGTTGAGGCGTCATACAACCTGGCATTACGAATGGCTAGCCCGGCCTGGCTGGCAAATATCTGCATGGCGTAGGTTTGAACCTTATTGAAAAAACCTGCAACATCACTGTCGCAGTTTAAAAAGCCGATTACTTCATTGTCTGAAATTATGGGTGATGCAATGTGCGATTTAATCCACTCTGATTCAGCAAGCCGATGCCAATCTTGCTCGAGATGTGGATAAAATGACAATATTGGTTGTTTGGTTGATATCATTTGTGAAAAATTACTTAGTTCATTGATATCAAACGATTTTGACATCATCATTTCTTTAGTGCCAAGAACCTCATATCCTTTTGAACGAACAATTTTGGCAATGTTGCCATTAATCAACATAATGTTTGCGGTTTTATATGCCACAACCTTGGCAAGATTTTCGAGAATTCGATCGAGAACTTCATCCAGATTCAAACTACTATTAAGCGCCATGGATACATCTGCCATGGCTGCAACTAAAACCTGCTGATTTTCCTCCAGTTCAAGTGGAGGTGTTTTTTTTCGCTCACTAACATTAATCATTGTCGGTTCGATTCTCTTCAATTTCAGGCTCCAATCACGACTAAATCAACCACCTGTTTTCACCGTTAATTTTGCAATGGGTAATGAATTATATTAATACTATTATACGGAAGCCTGTAATAATCACGCAAGCAATTTTGAGGGGTAATATGAAATGTGTCACATTTTCAAATGACATTCTATCTATTTTTGTATAAACCTTGAAATAACTATTGATTTATTTTTTGATTTCATGTTAAAATAGACCTTGTCAGATGCTCGGGTGCCCCCCTCACCCGGGCATTTGACTTTTAATCCTCATGAATGGTTTAATCTTTTAGGAAGAATTATTAAGGCTCGGTTTGGAGGGTCTATGCACAGAAAATATCGCGGATTGCGCACCATTGGGTTACTGTTGAAAATTATCGGGGTTTTCGAATTATTCGTGGGTTTGTTTTGCGCATTTGTGCTGCCACTGGCTTTATCAGATTCTCATATTTCATTGTTTCAATCGGGAATACGAGATTATTATCCCGCGTTTGGATTAATGATTGGGATCATCACCGGTGTCCTTATTTTTCTGGCAGGTTTGGTTTGCGGGTTGCTGACTTTTTCATTGGGTGAGTTGATTAACGTTGTGTTGGCCATAGAAGAGAATACTCGCACTACAGCCTTGAAACGCCAGGAGCAGGAATGATATTAATTGTAAAAGAACACCCAGCGAAGCCGAAACAGGCATGATTTACCAAGTCTAAGTTTTATTCGGTTTTTGTGATTGCCAGATCTTGGGTTTTTGTGTCGTAACAATCAATATAAGAGGATGGTCAATTTGGCCATCCTCTTTTGCAGGGTCATAAATCTTTGTTGTTTAGATAGAACGCTTCAACCAGAGGTACCTGGCGTTTGATCTCAGCAATATATGGATAGCTTCCGGTTAGTGTTCCGTCTGCGGTAAGTGTTTCCAACTTCAAAGCGGGTGCAGAGATGGTTTTAGCTTCAAAATTACTTGAAGCGCCTTTAATGCTGTGCGCAAGAAAATGAATCTTTCTGGCGTCGTTGTTCAGCAGGGCTTTTTCCATGTCACTGATTGAAGTCTTGATGTGTTCTAAAAATTCTCCTAAAAGTTCAAAGAAGGTGGGCAAATCGTCGCCAAACCTGGGTAGTGCTTTTTCAAGATCAAAAAGGCCTTCCGCTTTTTGAAGCATCACATCCAATGCGTTTTGGGGTTGTTCATCATTTTCATTTGGTGTTACACCATCAGAGTAATGTTCGATGACCTTGAAAAGTTCTTCAACGTTGAGCGGTTTGGATAGATAATCATTCATGCCAGCGTCAAGGCAGCGTTCACGATCACCAGCCATTGCATAGGCAGTCATGGCCACAATGGGCAAGTTCGCAAATTCAGGAGAAATTTCACGAATACGTCTGGTGGCTTCAAACCCATCCATCTCGGGCATTTGAACATCCATGAGTACGAGTTTATATTTTTTATTTTGAACTGCAGCGACGGCCTCTTTGCCTGTATTGACCACATCAACCGGGTAACCCGCTTTTTGCAGCAAGCGGATGGCTAATTTTTGGTTGGTCGGGTTGTCTTCAGCAAGCAAGATGTGAGTCAATCCCCTTTGTTGTTCTTTGAGAGAGTGACGGGTGATTAGAGATGATTTGCTCTTCGCTTCATCAGTTTGATTTCGTCTGCCAAGGATGTTTAGCAAAGCGCCAAATAATTCTTTTTGGCGAACCGGTTTGAGCAGGTAACCGTTGCAGCCCATGGCTTCCAAGCGGGCGGCATCTCCGCGCTGACCCATGGAGGTCAGGATAATTACCGTGGTATCGTGAAGGGCTGGATCACTCTTGATCCTTGAGAGCACTTCTTCACCGTCCATTTCAGGCATTTGCATATCTAAAAGAACGAGTTGGAAAGGTTTATTCAATTCGTTAAAGGATTTAAGAATGTTTAAGGCTTCTTTGCCGCTGGCGACTGCAAAAGCATTACAACCAAACCCTTTAATCATCTTTTCAAGGATGGTGCGATTGGTGAAGTTGTCATCCACAATGAGGACGGGCACATTGATCAAATCTTGCGGCAGAGCCAAAAGCGGAACGCTGCCTTCTTTTACATTGCCCACATTAATGGTAAACCAGAATGTGCTGCCCTTGCCGGGTTCGCTTTCAAGGCCAATATCGCCGCCCATCATTTTGGTCAATTGGGCTGAAATGGCTAAACCAAGCCCGGTACCTCCGTACTTGCGGGTTGAAGAACTATCCGCCTGGACGAAGCGTTCAAAGACCGCTTTTTGACGATCCACCGGAATGCCAATACCGGTATCTGAGACGAGAAAACGCAGGGTGCTGTTCTTTTCGGTTTTCGATTGCATCATGACCCTGATCACCACTTCACCTTCATGGGTGAATTTTATGGCATTGCCAACCAGGTTGATCAATACCTGGCGCAGACGGCCGGCATCCCCCTGAACGCGAGATGGAACTTCCTTGTCGATCAGGCAGGCTAATTCAATACCTTTATTCTCTGCTCGAGAAACCAAAGTGTGGGCGACCCCCTCAACTGTGGAACGCAAATCGTATTCAATCGCATCAATCGTGAGTTGACCAGCTTCAATCTTGGAAAAATCAAGAACATCGTTAAGAATACCCAGGAGTGCTTCTGCGCTATCTCGGGCAGTACTAACATAGTCTTTTTGTTCAGAGTTTAATGAAGTATCAAGCAGCAGTTCAAGCATGCCCATGATGCCGTTCATCGGGGTTCTGATCTCATGGCTCATATTGGCGAGAAATTCACTCTTCGCCCGATCGGCCTGTTCTGCCATCCGTTTGGCTTCAACCAGTTCAGTGACATTGTAATAGATTGCCAGAATGCCCTGTTTTTTTCCTTCCACGATTACGGGCACACCTGCAAATTCAACCTCCACTTTAGTGCCGTCTTTGCGTTGACGACTTGCCAACCCTTTGACTGCGCCTCCGTCTAATACTGTGCGGGTCAAGTCGACGGCTTCTTGAAGGGATTCTGGAGCCACCAAAGGGTCTAATTTCTGACCGATCACTTCGCCTTCTGCGTAGCCAAATAAAACCTCAAAAGCGGGGTTGGTGGATCTGATTTTTTCTTCCAAATCAAGGATTACAACTGCAACAGGATTGTTTTGGAAAAGAGATTCAAAAAACTCTTTTTGTTTAAGAATCTCGTTTTCATCATGTTTTTGACGGGTTATATCTTGAAAAATATATAACAAGCTGTTGTCATTGCCTGAAAGGGGAACCTGGCATAAGGTTAACTTATACCAATCTGAGATGCCAATGATTTGAACTTCAGTTCCGGCCAGTTCATCAATTTCAACTTGAGGTGTTATGGAATCTGCGAAAAAACTTGAAATCGGCTGTCCCAGTATTTTGTGATACGTGGTATCCAATTTGATAATAGTGGAACGATTGCAGCGCAGGATGACGCCATTAGCATCGGTTAAAACCAACAAATCAGGGATTTTGTCAAAAGTGGCTTCCCATTCCTTTTTGGCCCTTAAAACCGCATTTTCAATTTTGGAAAATTCAGATTCTGAGCTACTGTTTGTGTTCTTGGACATAAAACAACCCCTTTTCAGGATGATTGCATCAATGAAATAATCAATAAGTTTGGTGAATTATGAACTGAAAATTAACAATAAGATTAATCCAGGCTTTTGTCAATCACGAAAAGAAGATTATTTGGTTAATGTTAACAGTCTTTTTCGTTCCTGGTTAAATATGCGTCTCAAAATAGCAAGTGATGAGGCATATGTAGAATCTACGCCTTCATAAGACATGGTGCCTGCGCCCAGGTTTTTACCCTTGCTTAATGGGGTGTCAGATGCGTAATGAAGAATGCCAATATCAAACGAAACTCCCTGCAGATTAGCAATTTCATTCACCGGATGTCTTTTTGGCCGTGACATTTCAAAGATGGCAGACAGATAGGGGCCGGCTTCCATCTCTATATCGGTGTACCCTTCGCGGTACATCACATCCATTAATCGAGCGTTCTGCAAAAAGGTGCCCAATACGGTCAAGGCTTTTTGATTGTCTAATACACTACCAAACACCAGATAAGGCATGACATCCGCGGCTGAAAACGCGTTTTGGAACAGATAAGTATTTTGAGAGTGCTCATCTTGTATGACGTTGGGAATCATAACATCACCGCGGACGCCATTTAGTGTGGCCGCTTTGCCCATTATATAAACACCTAATATCTCTGAGATATGTTCAGCAAGTTTGACCAGAATATTATAAGCACCCAAGCCTAATGGATAATCAATATTAAGGATCAGCGCATTACTTTGTTTGAGAAACTCCGCATCTTCCTTGCTGGCAAACAACCGAGGATCAAGGCGAGAAGGGTTCAACTTGTTCAACTCAATGACTTGTGTTTCTACATCAAATGAATGCTCAGAAGGAACACGAACGATGCCAAATTTTATTTCATCAGCGTATTGCTGCGACAAATAGGCTTTGCCTTCTTCTGACTGTTGAAATTTTTTAAGTGCGTAGTAAAGAAAATTTTCAAGTGAGGATGGTGTAATTGATGCCTGCAGGTCCTTCCACTCAGTTTGCAGGGTTTTATCAGCGCATTCTTCAATATACTTGATGATAGGCTGTTTGTTTGCCAGCGCAAATCCTGACAGCAGATTTGGAATGCTGTGTGTGTTACTTGACACAAAATACACAGGCCGGTCTAGTAATTTGGGCTGGTATTTTTCAATGTTGTCATACCAGATGCGTGTTGCCCGCCAATATTCACTCAAAGAGCCACTTAATAAGCGAACTTTGAAATTACATCGGCGGTTGGCGATTTGCGAAAGGATGGCGCTGGTCTCTTTACCCCAAATGGTGATCAACCTTGATGCGTCATCCAGAGAAATATCCAGCCATTTGGCAAGTTTAACGGCATCAATATTGGTTAACTGGTCAGCATCAAAATCGCTGTCTCTGTTTAAAAAACCGTGGATTTTGTTCCATTCAATTTGAAAAGCAGTCAAAACAGGAACAACATCTTCAATGTCAGATTGGCTGGCAATAAAAACGGCAAGGGTACCGTTTTTGTCATAATAGGTCGGTCTTCTTCTGGCTTTTGTATAAACTTGTTGCCAACTTACAACATCCTGGTATCCATGCCGTGAAAAAACAAGGCTGCTTTGTCCGAGGACGATGGTGTTGACCGCGGAGATGCAGGAAGGCAGTCTCAGGGTGGCGTAGATAAAGGCTGAAGTATCCAGTTTTTCTTGTCGCGCTTCAATGTGTAAAGAAGAGTTCATGCCGGCATGAACTTCTTCTAGCGAACGAATCTGCACATCTGTGGTTGACCGCAAAAGTGAATAGATTGTTCGGATATAAAGGTCAATTTCGTCTGACGCTGATTTAGGGACGGTTCTTTCCATTTTTCCTCATAATTTATTGTAGCATAGGGCATCTTCAACTGCATCAATTATCTTAATTTTACTTATTTAGCTTGAAAACGCGGCAATAAATATAGAATTAAGCTAGACTTAATGGCGAAAAGTAATTATTGGTGATACTCTTTATTATGAGATTCCATTCGAAATGATAACAGGCTAAATGCAAAAACAACTTCGTTCGTCCAATTGGTTAGTAATTCTCATGTGTGCCATTCTGGCTGCCTTGTCGTTCTGGTCGATAAGAATTCTAGTTACAAACACTCGTGGTGATTCTAATGAAACAGAATATGCGAAGTCTATTGTTAATGACCAGACTGTCGTAAGCAAACAACAAACCTTGTTGATAGGCGGGGACGATTCCAACCCTCCTTATTCATATATTCAGGATGGCGAAGCATTAGGGTTGGATAATGACCTGATGCGTGAAGTGGCTAAAAACCTTGGGATGAAAGCGGTTTTTAATTTATCAACGCTTGCAGAAGCCCGCCAAAACTTGATAGATGGCAAAGTGGATGTTATAGGCGGTATTTCTTTTTCACAACATCAAGATGAAAACCTTCTTTTTGGCACCTCCCACGCGGTTCAATATTACGATCTATTTGTGAGACAAGATTCTGGCATTTCATCTATCTCATCCATGAAGGATAAAATTGCCATTGTTATTGCTGGTGATGAAATAATCAATTTCCTCACTCAACAAGGCATTGCCGGTCAAGTTGTTGCGGCCGAGACTCCAGTAGAGGCATTAACCTGGCTGGCTTCAGGCAAATATGATGGCGTTGTAATTAACAAGATTCAAGGATATTACTTAATCAACAAATACAATATTAGCAATCTCAAAAGCGTGGGTGATGTTTTAAACGAATTGGATTATGGCTTTGCAGTCGCAAAGGGGAATAGAAATTTATTATTCAAGATCAATCAATCAATGGCAATCATAAACGCTTCAGGCATTTATGATGAGCTAAATAACAAATGGTTATCTGCTTACCAAAAAGCCAGTTTTTTTGATAAAAACCAATATATTATCTATGGGTTGGTTATCTTCTTTACAGCCATTTTTATTATTGTCGCGTGGGGCTGGTCGTTGCGCAGACTTGTAAAACGACGGACTGCGGAGTTAAAAGCTAGTGAGAAGAAATATAAGCAATTGATCAGCAGTGCAACCGAGGGCGTGGTTATTCTGGTCGAACGTAAAGTCGTTTTTTTGAATTTGCAAGCCGCAATGATTCTTGGGTTTGAAGATAAAATCCCCGAAGGCCAATTGGAGTTTTTTGATTTTATACACCCACTTGATCATGAGTTGGTATTGATCAAGTATCAACAAATCATGGATGACCTGCCTGCCAATGTGCTGATCTCGTTTCGTATCAATACAATTAACAAACAGTTGCGCTGGATTAAAGTTAATTCCGCAAAAATTGAATGGGAAGGCAAGCCTGCGATACTTGCTTTCTTTTCAGATGTCACCGAAGAAAGGAAAATGCAGGAATCCATTAAAACAAGTGAAGAAAGATATCGGCTGGTTTTTGCTCAATCTCCAGTCGGTTTATTTCATTATGATTCAGAGCTCATCATTACCAATGTGAATCACCGATTCGCCGAGATTTTTGGGGGAACGTTAAGTGACCTTGAAGGCTATGATCTTCATAAACTGAAAGAAGAAAGAATTATTGATGCACTCAAGATAGTCAACCAAAATGGAAACGGTTTCTATGAAGGGCGTATCACCCCCATATTCTCAAAAGCACAAAATAGCGTCTATGTAAAAATGCAAACAGCCCCACTCCACAACGAAAAATATGAAATTCAAGGTGGAATCGGACTCATTGAAGACCTAACAGCTCAAATTACCATTGAACATAAGATTCAAAATCTCGAAGACCGATTTGCCAAGGCATTTTTTACTTCTCCTGATGCGATTATTGTGAACGAGTTAAAAACCGGGAGATTTATTGATATTAACAGGGGATTTACTGAACTTACTGGTTATACCCGAGATGAAATCATCGGAAAAACGTCTCTTGATATTGAACTTTGGGTGCATCGTGAAGATCGCCACAAATTAGTTGATGGCTTGATTGCGAACGGCGAGTATAAAAACCTTGAAGCTGAATTCAGGTATAAAGATGGCCAAATTCGAGTTGGATTATTGTCGGCAAGTGTGATTGAAGTCGATGGTGTGCCTTGCATTTTATCAATAACGCGAGATATAGATGACACCAAAAAGAGTGAACAACTGATCAGAGAAAGTGAAATCCGCTACCGATCAATTTTTGATTCTGTCTCTGTTGCTATTTGGGAAGAAGATCTGCTGGAAGTTTACGACATGCTTGAAGAATTACGGCAATCAGGCATTACTGATCTCTCAGAGTATATGAGTAATCATCATGAGTTTCTGATCAAGGCGGTACAGTCTATCAAAATTTTGGATGTTAATGATGCCAGTCTAAAAATGTATAAAGCCGATTCGAAGGAACAGCTTTTATTTACATTAGACAGAATCTTTAATGATGAATCAGTTGAAATATTTAAAAGTGAATTATTGGCAATGTGGAATTGTGAACCTTATTTCAATGGAGACACAGTCAACCTTGATTTGGATGGAAATCGGATGATTGTAAATCTACTCTTGAGGCTTCCGGCTGAGCGAGAAAAATATCGGAATGTGTTGGTCAGCATGACAGATATAACACAACGAAAGTTGGCTGAAGCAGCCTTGCTTGAAAGCGAATTAAGGTATCGCCACCTTGTTGAGCAGATCAATGTTGTGGTCTACCTCGATTACGTGGAACTTCCCAGCAGGACAAAATACATCTCTCCGCAAATTGAATCACTGTTAGGCTATTCTCAAGATGAATGGCTGGCTGATCCTGATTTATTGACCAAGGTCATACATCCAGATGATCGTCAATCTGTACTTGATGAAGATAATCGAACGGATGCTTCACGTGAGCCGTTTGTTGTTGAATACAGGGCTTTTACTCGAGACGGGCAAATGCTTTGGATTCATGAAGAAGCAACATTGGTTTATGACGAGCAGGGTAAGCCTGAAGACTGGCATGGCGTCATGTACGATATTACCGCTCGTAAAATGGCTGAAGAAGCCTTGAGAGATAGTGAAAATCGTTATCGATCAATTTTTAACACAGTACCTGTCGCGATAAAAGAAGAAGATTTTTCAACCATTTATGCGATGATGGAAGAACTACGCCAGGCAGGTGTAGAGGATTTTGAGGAGTATCTTTCGAAACACCCGGAATGGGCGAAAAAAGCAGTTGAAAGTGTGAAAATAATTGAAGTCAACCAGGAGACTCTGAGGATATATAAAGCCGAATCAAAAGAGCAATTGCTTTATTCGCTTGACCAATATTTTTCACCAGAGTCTTTCAACGTTTTTCAAAGGGAACTGGTGGCATTTTGGAACCGTCAAAGTTTTTATGAACATGAAACGGTTAATGTGACATTAACTGGTGAAATGATCAATGTGTGGATCTCAATCGCCATCCCTGATAACCCTGAAAACTACAACAGAATATTGGTTACCATCATGGATATCACGGAGCGCAAAAGAGCTGAAGAGCAGATCAGAGTGCAGGTCAGGTATCTGGCAGCCTTGCGCGCTGTGGATATGGCTATATCTGCCAGCATGGACCTTCCGATCACGCTGCGTGTTTTACTCAATCAGGTGCATCAGCAGTTGATGGCGCCGGCTGTCTCGATCTTAATCCTTGATCAACACACTCAGACGCTGCGCTACGCAGCAGGAATAGGCTTTAAAACCAACGCCATCGAATCGACAAATTTGCGCCTTGGACAAAGTGGCGCTGGTCAGGCTGCATTAGAGAGGCGCATTGTCACGATTGAGAATCTGGATGTCAAAGGCGCGTGGACGCCCACCAAAGATTTCGAATTGGAAGAGTTTACCAGTTATATGGGCATTCCATTGGTGTCTAAGGGAACCGTCAAAGGGGTGCTGGAATTGTTTGGCCGTAAACCTTTTGTTCAAGATTCAGCCTGGATGGGGTTGCTTGAATCTATGGCGGGCCAGGCGGCAATTGCCATCGAAAACGCGACCCTGATGGATGAAGTTCAGAAAGTGAATGTTAATTTGCGCTCAGCCTATGACGCAACCATCGAAGGTTGGGCGCGCTCAATTGACTTGCGCAGCGGCGATTCTGAACTGCATGCCAAGCGTGTTGCTGAACTGACGATTGAACTGGCTCAGTTTGTGGGTGTGCAGGGTGAAGGGTTGTTGGCTTTAAGACGCGGCGCGCTGCTGCACGACATTGGCAAACTGGGTGTTCCTGATGCCATTCTGTTGAAAAACGGTCCGCTGACCGAAGAGGAATGGGTAATTATGAAAACCCATCCAGCCGTAGCCAAGCGGCTGCTCACTTCTATCGATTTCCTGCAATCTGTAGTCGAAATCCCTTATTATCATCATGAACATTGGGATGGATCAGGTTATCCTGAAGGATTAGCCGGCAATGACATTCCGCTGAGCGCCAGAGTGTTTGCTATAGTGGATTGTTGGGATTCTTTGCGATCTGACAGGCCGTGGCGCCAAGCCTGGACGGACGGCAACGCCTGGGACTACATTGAGAAGAATTCTGGCGTTTTGTTTGACCCGCAGATTGTCGAAAAATTTAGACAACTTATCGGTCACGGATATTCAGCTTACTATTAAGATTAGTTTATTTAACCTAACTGATTTGATCGACCAGTGAAACCAACGAGGTCAGATCAGGGATCTTGTAATCTGGCTGGATGCTTTCTATTACATCATTGTTCTCAGGACGGTTGGCCCGCCGGGTAATCCATACCGATTTGATGCCCGAGTTTTGCGCGCCTAAAACGTCAGCAGGCAAGGTGTCGCCAACCATGATTGCAGATTCTGGTTGGGTACCCAGTTTTTTTAAGGTTTTGGTGAATATGCGCGGATCGGGCTTGCGGATGCCTTCTTCTGCAGATATGACCACTAATTCAAAATAGTGGCGCAGGTTGTGGTTATCAATCAGACGGTTAAGGTCGGGGGTGTTTGAAGCGTTTGAGATGATCGCCAGCCGATAACCCATGTTACGCAGGGTAGTCAAGGTTTCATGGGTGTCGGGTTCCAACTTCCACCAGGCTTCGGTGTAGAGGTACATGGCTTTGACAGCTTCTGCCAATACGGGTTCATCCAAATGATGCACATCAAAATGAATCAGGGTCTTGAGCAGGGTTTCTTCGACTGGCCGTTCAATCAGGTCTACTGCCCGATTGCGATAATATTGAGAGATCGCCTCGTAAAATTTACCTGCAAAGGTCTGGCGCTCTATTTTACATCCAGAGGCAAGTAAAGAATCTGCCATGGCCAGGTAGGATTCGCGCATGGCCTGGTGAAAATCTCCCTCGAAATTAATAAGTGTAAATCCGAGATCAAATAAAATTACTGATAATTTCTTTTTTTCAATTGTTAACACAACAAAATCCCCTGGCAATAAAAATTCGGCGTTTTCTTGCCATTATTGATATAACCCAAAACACAGCTAATAGTAGCGTTCAGGGTTGTATTGGTTCAAAACTGGTTCTCCGTGCAGGTAGCGGTTAAGGTTTTCGGTAAACATTTCACCGGCACGCTCTTTATAGCGCGGAGAGAACCCCGATACATGCGGTGTGATGATCAGGTTAGGGGTTTTCCATAACGGCGATTCAGCGGGCAGAGGCTCCTGGGTGAATACATCGAGGGCTGCACCAGCCAGCTTGTGTTCATTCAAGGCATTCATCAAGGCAGTCTCATCCACGATGCCGCCGCGCGACACATGCACCAAAAAAGCGCCGGTCTTCATGGATGCGATCTCCGCTGCGCCAATCAAGCCGCGGGTTTCAGGAGTAATGGGTAGACCCACCACCACAAAGTCACACAGTTTAAGCATATGCTTCAATGCTTCAACCGGATAGAGACGGTGGAAATAGTTGCCTTCAGGGTCGCCGTGGCCTTCAATGGAATATCCGGCATCCATGGGTTTCATGGCGTCTTTCTTGACGGCCAGCACTTTCACGTTGAAAGGCTGCAGCATCCGGGCAAGTTCACGATTGATACTGCCGTATCCCACCAGACCGACGGTTGAGTCTGTAAGCTCCACAGGGGTGAATTTATCCCAACGGTCTTTAGGCCATTCTTTGCGCATTTGGTTGGCAAATAGCTCGGGTGCGCGGTGGCTTAATCCCAGCAACATCATCAAAATGTATTCAGCTTCCTGGATGGCAGACCCGCCGCTCATGGAAGAAAAGATCAGGTTGGGCGTCTTGAGCAGGGCTGATTCCTGGATGAAATCAATGCCGGCGTAGTGAAACTGGATCCATTTGAGGTTGGGCACAAGTTCGGGTGGGGGGAGTAAAACATCTGTGTAGAGTACCTCGATCTTGCTCCATACTTCGGTGGGGATGTCTTCGACTTTCTGAGCCGCAATCATGGTGACTTTAATGCGCGGCGTCAGACTTCTCAATTTTTGCATCACACCATCAGGGAAGGGTATAGTACTTAATACTTCTATATTCTTTGGAGCGCTCATTTCATTTCTTTCTCACGAACCTTTAAGATAAATTCCTTCAGGGTCGAGCTCTTCTCGCAATAAGGTTAGTTCTGATGACTCTAATTGTAAAGTCTCTTTTAAGGTATCGGCAATTTTGATATCCCAGCCGGTGTTGTCTTTAACCTGTTCGACGGTGCAGCCGGGATGCAACGCGGTGAGCATCAGTTCGCCGTTCTCATCCGGTTCGAGCAGCCCCAGGTTGGTGACAACCACCAACGGGCCGCCTCCGCGGACGCCGGTGGCTTCGCGCTGTTTTCTTCCGCCTAGAAAGCCTGCCGAGGTGATGTAATCCACCTTTTCAGGAAAACGGCGCTTTTGATGCGGGGTGATGATGTAATTGCGGTTGGCCCAGCCGCCCATTTCTTGCGAACCGCCTGAACCTGGCAGACGAACCTTGGGTTTGTGGTAATCGCCGATGACGGTGGCGTTGATGTTGCCAAAGCGGTCAATCTGCGCGCCGCCCAAAAAGCCAACATCCACGTTGCCGCGCTGCAGGTAGAGGGTGAAGATATCATACATGCCACAGACGGAGCTGGCGCCGGTCACCAGGGTGGGGTCGCCGATCGAAAGCGGCAGCTTGGAGGGTCGGGCGCCGATGACGCCGGCTTCATAGATCATCTGCAGGTTGGGGGCGTGGGTGCGCCGGGCCAGGTTGCAGGCCAGGTTGGGCAGGCCGACGCCAACGAAAACCACATCGCCGTCGCGAAGCAGACGGGCAGCGTTGACGCACATTAGTTCAGAAGCGGTGTATTGCGGAGAAGTTGGTTGATCCATAATTCTCTCGTGTTTTCTTAATAATCGCCGTAATTAACGGGCGCGGCAAACTTGGGTTTCACTGCCAGGCGCTGATGTGTTTCTGCGCCAAGCTTCTGCCAGTATTCTTCGGCATCAGTGAGGTTATAGACCCACTCATTCAGCCAGGCTTTGACGGCGGCGGGGTCTTCGCTGATCTTATCCCAGTTGAGATAAAAGGCGTTGTCGCGGTCTGAGTAACCCTGGGTGTAGGAGGGGTGAGAACAATGAGGCACCAGGCAGACAGCCTTAACGATCAACTCTGGAATGAGGGTGCGGTTGGGGTCAGAGCGGATGACGTCTTCATCCACGATCTCTTCGGCGGTGATGATGACGTTCTTCGAGGCAAAGGCGACCTCTTTTTGCTCGCCGATGATGCCCCAAATGTGGGCGTTGCCTTTGGCATCCGCGCGCTGCACGTGGATGATGCCCACGTCTGGCGTAAGCGGCGGCAGGGTGACCACTTCACGGCCGGTGTAGGGGTCTTTTACCCGGCGGTAATTGGGATTGTTCTTTTCAAGGTCAGGTGCGGCGGTCTGGTTCATGGAGGCGAAGGGGAGGCCTGAAGCGCCGGCTTGCAAGCGGGCGATCATGCCGAAGTGAGAATATTCCTCCCACTCGAGTTGGCCAGATTCAAGCTGTTCGCGCACGATGCGCAAAGAACCCACACCGGGGTTGCCGATGTAGGAGAAGATCAGTTTTTTAGCGCAGCCCGCTGCCACCATTTGATCGTAGATCAGGTCAGGGGTGGCGCGCGCCAGGGTGAGATTGCGCCGACCCTGGCGAATGATTTCGTGACCCGCTGCGAAGGGGATGAGGTGCGTAAAACCGGCGCAGTAGACGGTATCACCGTCATGCACATAATTGGAGATGGCTTCTTTCAACGTGCAGAGTTTCGACATAGACAACCTCAAGCTTCGCAGAGATTAGTTTTTCTTGACGCGAACTTGAATCTGTTCGCGTGTGTAGAGTTGAATGTAATGAACACCACCTGCGTTCTTGCCGCTTGAGCCTGAACCCTTCCATCCGCCAAAGGGCTGGAAGCCAGGCCAGGCACCGGTGGTAGCGCCCTGGGCACGGTTGGTATAAGCCACACCGCATTCAATATTGTCAAAGAACCAGTCGACTTCGGCCTCAGTGCCGTAGAATCCGCCGGTCAGACCGTAATCTACGTCGTTGGCAATGGTCATGGCCTGGTCGAGGCTATCCACTTTGCCGAGGGTGGTGATGGGCACGAACATTTCCTGCTTCCACAGTTTGTGGTCGAAGGGCAGTTCGGCGAGGGTGTTGGCACAGAAGAAGCCTTTGGCAAATTCGCCTTCGGTAAGGATTTTGCCGCCGGTGAGGATCTTGCCCGAGGCTTTGATATCGGCGATGAAATCTTGATAATCTTTGTAGGAACTCTTGTTGGCCACAGGGCCGTTGTAAACGGTGCGCAGGGTGGGGTCGCCGATGACCAGTTTTTCTGTCATTTCAACCAGGCGGGTAACAAGTTGGTCATAGACGGGCGCTTCGATTAAGACGCGGGAGGCCGCGGAGCATTTTTGCCCTTGCAGGCCGAAAGCCGAGCGGATGATGCCGGTGGCGGCTAATTCGAGATCGGCATTGCGTGAGACGATGACGGGATTTTTGCCGCCCAGTTCGAGCACGGTGGGACGCACCCAGCGGCCAGAGCCGAAGTCGGCATAGATTTTCATGCCCACCCCAAATGAACCGGTGAAGGTGACGCCGGCGACATCCGGGCTATCGATGAGCGCCTGCCCGATGGTGGAGCCGCCGCCGCTGACGAAATTGACCACGCCGGCCGGAGCGCCTGCGTCGTGCAGACAATCAGTGATGAGGCGGGCCGTCCAGGGGGTGTCGGTGGCGGGTTTAAGCACAATAGTGTTGCCGGTGACCAGGGCCGCGCCGGCAGGTCCGCCGGTGAGGGCCGCGGGGAAGTTAAAGGGGCTGATGACCAGCCATACGCCGTGCGGGCGCATGACGGAGGTGTTGGTGCTGGTGAAGCCGGTCATGGGGTCGTTGCCCATCTGGGTGACGAGACCGTTGGTGGCTTCCATGCGGTCGCAGGAATAGCGCAGGAGGTCGGCGGTTTCGGCAACGTCGCCGAGGGCTTCCATGCGGTTCTTGCCGACTTCGAGTGAGACGACAGCGCCCATCTCGAAGGTGCGTTCATCCATGAGGGCGGCGGCTTTGCGAACTATGGCGACACGTTCCTGCCAGGGTCTGCGGCTCCACGCAGGGAAGGCGCGTTTGGCGGCAGCGGTGGCTGCCAGAGCGTCATCTTTGTCGCCTTTTTGGAAGATGCCCAACACTTCATCCGTGTTGGCGGGGTTTCGGTTTTCAAATTTTTCTTTGGCAAAGACTTCTATGCCATCGATAAACATGGCATGTTCTTTTCCAAGAGACGCTTTCACTTTTTGCAAGGCAGCATCGAAACGCGTATGCAGTTCTTCAGGTGGGTTGAACATGGTTGCGTAGGTCAACTTGAACTGATTTTCTGACGACATATTTGCGAATCCTCCGGGGTAAGTTGGGTTAACGCCTGATGTTTCGGCTCATGATCTAGTATAGCGCAGTCCATGAGGGGAGTCAAAGAGGGCGGCGCGCGGGAAGGGCTTTCTCTCGCACACTTGCCCAGGCTGCAAGTGCCAGGGAAGGCGCAAAGTACGCAGAGAAAATCTCAAAGCAAGAAAACTCCTGAAAAAATACTACAAATGAAAAAATCTAACCACACTATTTTTTAGTGATTCATTTTTATGCACGAATCGCGCGGCACGGTGAAGACCTCAGAAAATGTGATTATTTATTTATTCGTATTCGTCTTAAAAAAGAAAACGACTAAAACGACTCCGCTTAAATTAGATGATTGTTGAGTTGTGAAGGAATCCGCGATGATGGGGGATAATGAGAATGAAATATTAGAACAATAATTCTGTTTTGTCAAGAAGGAAATAATGAAATTTTTAGTATATACTCTTTAGTTGCAAGCATGATTTCACTCTTCGATATATAATGATTCTAAATAACGAATTGTTTTGAGAAAACTTATTAACTAACAGTCACACATATTATAGACACAGATAAGATGAAGACAGTTTATACGACTTGGCGGGATTATGACACTTCAATAAAATACTCCAGTATGGCGATATATGGGTAAAATTTGATTTAAAAATTTCTTCTTGCTGGAATATCGTCGAAAAAAAAGATTGAGAATAACATTTTTTCATAAACCAGGACAATGATCTGCAAATTTGAATAAAGTTTAGTACTAATTAAATATTGGAGAGTGATTACAATGGGGAGTCTTACAACACTTTTTCAGGAAATAAAATTACACCATTTTTCCGAACCATGTATAGATGTAACTGAGATTGACCGATTTGAAAAGCAAATTGGATTTAAGTTACCTTCCGACATAAAATTGTTCTACAAAAAATTCAAAAATGCCAGCCTTTTTGACAACCAATTTTGTACGACTTATCGAATTGTACCTATAACTGAAATCCACTCAACACGGATTGATATCTACGGAATAGACACAGACGAATATGGACCAGCAACATGGTTAACCATTTGTGATGTGATGGATGGTAACTATATAGGAATTGATATATTGTCAATAAATGGAGATGAATGCAACTTTATTGACTGTTTCCATGAATCTTTTGCTCAACAAGGAGATAGTAGAATTGTTGCTAAATCATTTACAGAATTTTTGGATCTCGCGTTACACAGTGGAGAAGATTTGTTTTTCCTTCAGACTGGTTTTGTTGGTTATGGTGACGCATTTCCCATGCCACCAGAAAGTTCAATTATTAGGGTTGAAAACCAAGGCGATTCTCAAAAAGGGTGGAAAGTTGAAATATTAATAAATGATAATTGGTGGTCATTATTCTTTTCAGATAAAGATTTTGGAGGAAAAGAACAATCTCAAATAAAAGCAGAAAACTTTTTACAAGAAAGAAAAGGAAAAAAGTAGTGTGCATCCGCGATGCACTTCATCGCAAAGTGCGCGGTTCGCAATGACTTTTTGTTCAAGTTGACCAATTCAGGCAGCGAAAGTCCGCGTGGGAAGGTCGAGATTTAAGGGTTTTGGCGACAAGAAGTACAGTTAGGCCAAAATAACTTTAAGATATACGTCAAAAACCTTGGTGGGGGTTGCTTCGCCCCGTATGTATATAAGTCCGTTATTAACGACTTATGCGGGGCTCGCAATGACAGTTGCTGGGTGCATCCGCGATGCACCTACGGACTACAAACTACAAAATACTATTGAGACAAATAAAATGACAGAGGACTCGTGGAATATTGTGATTGTACTTCTGGTAATCATTTCGGTATTTTCGTTGATTTTTTTATTGGATAAACGGGTAACAAAAAAAGGAGCTTTGTTTACAAGAAATCCAAGCAAATTATTGAGAGTGTTGGCAATTATTGTGGGGATATTGTTTTTGGGTTTCTTTGTGATTGCGTTTTTTGTTGACAATACAATTTATCCGATGTTTGTCATCCTCGGCGGTTTTCTAATTGGATATGGATTAAATTTCGACTCCATTTTTAAAAAAGATAGCAATGTAAATCAAGAAATCATTCCACCACTTCCACCCTCCACGCAACCAGAATCCGCGACTGGCTCAAACAATGAAAACAGGTCACCTCATTTTGAGAAAGGTAGAGTAATTCGATTTATAAAAACTTTTTCACTGATCATTACTGCATCAATTGGACTCGTATTAGTGTCTAAATGGGCTTCGAGGCATCAAGAGAACCCATTTTCAGAGGCCATCGCAATTGGGGTGATCATTTTATATCTCATATTAATATTTGGTAAAGGGATTTTATTGGCTATTTCGCATTTAAAAAAGAAATAAGCGTTATGCTCCATATTGGGAGTACGGATGGTAATTAACTGACGGATCCTATAAGGTTTACAAAGTGGTGCATCGCGGATGCACCCTATAAAAATGTTGAAATAAAAGAGGGAAAAATGAAAAAGAAATTTCAGTATTCCAACATTTTATTGGTGATGATGCCGATTGTGATGTTAATTATTTCGATGACGATTGATTATCTTGAACCCATCACGGCAAAATATTACTCCCGGATATTCAAAATGGATTTACTTATGTGGTTGTGGAGTCTGGGCCGCGTTGTATTTGTCTTGGTGATTTTCGCGGGGGTGCTCTATTTCATCAACAATAAGCACAGAACCAAATTTCACAGTATTGTGTGGCTTGGGCTTGGATTTTTGGCAATGTTAGCATCCACGCCCTGGGGGCATGCGATTAATTGGGTAAATATCCAAATGCGATTTTTTCAATTTTTTCCAAAAAATTTATTCTTTTTGGCCGGGGCGTTTCTTTTAGTGACAGGGATTTATGGGTTGATCAGGCCTTACGAGAATCGACAAAACAATGAATGAGATAAAATTGAGGGTGTGTCCCCCGGTTTTATCGGGGAGACACTCCCTAAAAATCAATCAATACATTACAGGTGGAATATGCTTACTCAAGAGATCAACATACCTAAAGTACTACATGAACTGCACGGAGAGAAGGCCAGGCTTTCGAGTCTATTGCTGGTTTATTTGACCGCGCTGGTGGTGGGCGGGATTGCACTCTGGCAGATGGTCCCTCTAGAGCTGCCGGTCTGGAAGGTAATTCTGGCGGTGATAATGTTTTTGGATATCGGCGGCGGGGTGACAGCAAACCTCACCTCTTCAACCAATCAGTATTATCAACGGAAAGCCAAGTTGCGGCCAATCTTTTTAGCCATGCATGTTGTTCACCCGCTGCTGTTGATTCTGGTCTTTCCGCAGAGTGTGTGGTTTCTATTATTCGTGATGATCTATACACTGGGGTCCGCGTTTGGGGTCAACCTGATCAAAGATCGAGAGCTGCAGCAAACCGCCGCAGGTGTGCTGGTTGCGACGGGCGTATGTTTTGCAGTATTATTTCCGATTTCACTGCCCTTTCTTTTTGCCTTTGCCCCCTTGTTTATGGCGAAGTTAATATTGGGGTTTGCGGTAAAACGACCTGATTTTGAGGTTGATTAAAATAAATAAGAAATAGAAAATCAAGTTGATGAAATGGGGCATTTCATGAATTGCCTCATTTCATCTATTGAAACAACAGCGGGGAAAGAAGTTTAAAATGACAAATTTCATTATGAAGTTCCATTGTCAAGGGCAAGAAATTTCACCTCAGCAACTGGATCAAGTTGCTATAATCGTCCGTCCACAGGCGGATGTCGCGGCGGAACCCCGTCAGTCCATCGATTTGATTTGCGAGGGCGGGGTTCTGCAATAATTCAATATCACGCGTGAGCAGCACCCACACAGATTGAGCAGAGGCGGAGTCGCCATCCTGCGCGGCGGTTTGGATGATGGCCATTTCGAGATTATAGTACTCGGCCAACAGCCAGAAGACCGGGCGCAGATCCAGACGGTTATTGGAGATGTGGGCTGCGATGAGACCATCCGGGGCGAGGGTCTGCAGATAGACCTCGAAGGCTTCGCGGGTAACCAGATGCACGGGAATGGAATCGCTGCTGAAGGTATCCAGCACCAGCAGGTCAAAGTTGTGCTTTATGCCTGAGTCGAGTTCGTTTTCGAGCGAGAGGCGTGCATCCCCGAGGACGAGGGTGTTGTGCGCCGCACTATCTTCGATGTATGAGAAGTATCCATTCAAACCGTTGGCAAGGTCAATCATCACGGGGTTGATCTCGTAAAAGCGATAGTCATCCGCGGATTGACCGTAAGCAGCCAGCGTACCGGCGCCCAGCCCCAAGACACCCACGCGCATGCCTGAGCCGTAACTCGGATGGTTCAGAATAGCTAGCCCAACCCCGCTGTTTTTGCTGAAATAACTGGTAGGGGTGCTGCGCAGGGCAGGCTCAATGAATTGAAAGCCGTGTATGGTGGTGCCGTGCACCAGCAAATTTGCAGGTTGTTGAGCAGCGCCGACCTCGTTTTGTTGGACGGTGACCACGCCGTAGAAATTGCGTTTGACAAACAAATTGCTGCCTGAAGAAGAGATGATGAAGTAAAGACACACGATCACGACCACATCCGCCACAGCGACCACCCAAAAGCCGGGTTTGATGCGGGAAGGCGCGCTCGTCCGCGGCCAGGTTAGGGCCAGCAGAATCCACACGAAGGCCAGACCGACATACAGCTCCCAATAGCCTTTGAAGAGCAAGGGTGCGGCCAGATTGACGAAGAGTCCGCCCAGCGCACCGCCAATGGAGCCCAACAAGTAGAATCGGGTGAGATGGGAGGATTGCGGACGCAGAGCATACAACTCTCCGTTGCAGATCATGACCGCCGTAAAGAGGAAAAAGTTATAAATGATGATTTGTAGGATGAAATGGGTCTGCGGTTTGAGCAGCACAAAAAAGCAGGCGATGGTAGCGGCCAACAGCAAGACGAAAAATACCTTGCGGTGGTACCAACCCTTGTCTGAAAAGGTGAGCACGAATGAAAGCAGGTAGAGCGCCAGCGGAATAACCCACAGGAAGGGAATCGCGGCGACTTCCTGGGTGATCTGGCTGGTGACCGCCAGCAGTAAAATTGAGGCGCAGGCGCTCAATAGAATCCACAAAATTTGGCTGCTTTTCTTGATTTTTAGAAGGTTAATTTCAGCGGGCTTTTCTGCGGCACGTTCCGCGGTGGGGGCATGGCGCAGGGTTTTAAGCGCATTATGAGCAGCCAACACCGCAAAGAGCAGGTAACAACTGGCCCAGATCCAACCTTGCCAGCGGATGGAGAAAAGCGGTTCAAAGACGAAGGGGAAGGCGGCCAATCCCAGCAGCGAACCGGTGTTGGAGAGGGAATACAGCCAGTAAGGTGAGCGGCCGGGGAATTTGCGGCTGAACCAGGCCTGGGTTAATGGGCTGTTGGTGGATAAGACAAAAAAAGGAAGACCGACGCTGATGGTCAGCAGGAAAAACAGATACGCTACCGGATGAGAAATCTCTGCGGGTTTGAGGCTGCTGCCAGGTGTGATGGGCGATGGCCAAAGCACCCACAGGGCGGCGATCAGACAGACCGACACGGCCAGCAAGCCCACATGGGTCAAAGTTTGTTTTTTGACGCTGCGCAGGCGCACCATCCAATTGGCGTAAGCGTATCCGCCAGTGAGCAAGATTTGAAAGAACAACATGGCGGCCGTCCACAGCGAGGAAGCGCCGCCAAACCAGGGGAGCAGCGTTTTGGAGATTAACGGCTGAATCTGAAAGAGCAAGAAGGCTGAAAGAAAAATGCTGAGGGCATAAGTGAGCAAGTGGGCATCCTGGGTTGATTAAGATATTGTCTAATTATAGAGGATAGGTTGGACTTGAAGGAAATATCATCTCGGCTACAATTAGAATTGTAAACAGGTTTGGGTTTGGTATTTGTTATTAGGTAATTTTTAAGGACAATGGCATGAAAGATCAACCTTCAAAGCTGCTGCATTATTTATTGCCCACCTTTGCCAATCTGGTTTGGATGTTGGCTTTTTTCATCGTGTTGATCTCCGGTCCGCGGTTGATGAATGCAGACGGCGATTTGGGCCGCCACCTGACCATTGGCCGCTACATGCTTGAGCATACTGAAATTCCGCTGCGGGATCTGTTCTCGCATACCATGGCGGGGCAGCCGCTGACACCGCACGAATGGCTGTCTCAGGTGATCTTTGCTCTGGTAGATAAGATAATGGGGTTAAATGGCGTTATTTTAGTTTGTGCGCTGATCATTGCCACTACTTTTAGATTCGTTTTTGTGCAGGCGCGGATGGCGAGCCGGACGCTAAGCGCCGCGTTATTGGTGGTGATGTTGGCGATGTTAGCCTCCGCCATGCATTGGCTATCGCGTCCGCATATCTTCACCTTTCTACTGCTGGCGGTCTGGATGACGGTGTTGTATCAATTGCGCAAAGGGAAGGTCAAGCAGTGGTGGCTGCTGCCCGCTTTGATGTTGATTTGGGCAAACCTGCACGGCGCTTTCATTGCCAGTTTTGCGACCTGGATAACCTACGGCGTGGGCTTGTTTTGGGATTCTCTTCATCACAATATTCCTGAAGACGAAGCGCTGCATCCGCGGTTTTGGCGCTATTACTTGCTCGGCGGAGGCGCGGCTTTTTTGGTCTCGCTGATTAACCCATCCGGCCTCGGATTGTGGAAAACCAGCCTGGGTTACATTGGCAATGATTATCTGGTTAATCACACCGTTGAATATATGTCGCCAAATTTTCATAACGCCAATTTCTGGCCGTTTTTGATCTTTATCGCTTTGCTGATGGTTGTCATTGGATTAAGTAAAAAGCGCATCGAATCAGGTTTGCTTTTCACATCCGCGGCCTGGTTGGTGATGGGTCTTTACAGCGGACGCAATATTCCGCTTTTCGCGATTGTGGCTGCTCCGCTGCTGGCACAGGGGCTGGATGAGCTGATGTCGAGCGTCACCAGCCGGGTCAAGTTTCTTGGGCGGCTCAATGACATGGATGTGCGCATTCAAAAGGTGGATGTGACGCTCAAAGGTTATTTTTGGCCGATCCTCAGCGTGGTGATTGCAGTGATTTGTTTTTCGGCGGGGTTCAGGTTTGATGCCGGCAAGACCGGGAATGTTTTTTATCCACAATTATTTCCGGTAGATGCGGTTAATTGGCTGCAGGAGAATCCGCAAAAGGGAGACATGTTCAATTCATTCACCTGGGGCGGTTATCTGTTATATCGTCTGTGGCCTGAAAAACAGGTGTTTATTGACGGACAGACCGATTTTTACGGAGAAGCACTCTCGCGTGAATACGCACAGGTGATGAATGCTGCCGAGGGTTGGCAGAGTATTCTGGAGGACTACCAGGTGGAATGGGCGATCTTGCCAAGCAAGGATGGTATTGTGCAGGCGCTCAGCTCTGATTTGGGTTGGGAGAGTGTTTATAGCGACGATACGGCTGTGATCCTGCGAAGGAAGTGACATCCAATTTACTTGAGAATTGAATAAAAATCTGAATAAATTACGGGATAGGGCACGTCACGCCGTGCCCCTACCTTGGCTATCAACGTTTCGAGGGTTGAAAATGATATAGAATTTACACTTCAGCGGGTAATCCGTTCAACGCGTCTGCAAGGTTGATGAAATCTTGAGCGACCCAGATGTGGCCAGACTTGAGTGGATATTCGCCGTGCAGCAGGTCTTTCCAGCGGGAAGGGATGGCGGAAAGGCCGTACATGGCGCCCGCAAGCGCGCCGGTGACCGCACCTGTGGTATCCGCATCGCTGCCAAGGTTTACCGCCTTTACCAGCGACTCTTCAAAAGATTGGGTGGTGAGGGTGGCCCACAGTGCGCTTTCGAAGGTGTGCAGCGCCCAGCCGGTATTTTTGAGATCGTCCCGAGAGCGCATGGGGGCCAGGTTGATGGCCAACGAAAATTCCTCGGTGAGGGTGACCTGGGCGGTGCATTCGACGATGGCCGCGCGCAAGGCCGCCCCCGGCGGGGTGGAAGACTCGCGCAGAATCAATTTTCTCAAGATCAAGTTCAATAGAATGGCAGAATTGACGGCATCCGAGTTCTTGTGGGTGACCTCGGATTGCAGCCGGGTTTCGGCTACCAGCAGCGCCAGGTTTTGATGTCTGGCAATGGCCAGCGGCCAGCAGCGCATCAGTGCGCCGTTGGGGGCGCTGTCGGGGTTATCCGCGTAAACCTTTTGGGAGGCATCTTCCCATGAAACACCTTGGGCGATCAGCCTGAGCACTTTGGCGGTGCTAATGCCGACATCTGCGGGGTGACTCTGGAACCAGCCGGTGAAACGACCGGCCAGATCTCGCGCGTCAAGCGGATTGGCGTGCTGAAGACTTTCTGCCAGCGCCAGCGCCATCTCGGTATCATCTGTGTAGCTGCCGGCTGGCAGCGCCCCGGGGACCATCTCGGTGAGCATGTTGTGGATTGAACTGGGTGGCTTGAATTCAAGCGGCATGCCCAACGCGTCACCCACGGCCGCGCCAACGGAGATGCCTTGCAGACGATCAGACAAGTTGTTCATAGAACTCCTTGACCTTGTCGCGCGCGGATTGAATGCCTGCCCTTTCGCGGATGACAAGCGCATTGCGTTTGGCGGCTGATGCACACAGGTCTTCATTATCGAGGGCATGCAGAATAGCTGCCGCCAGGGCACTTGGGTTGGCCGGGTCAACCAGCAAGCCGTTTACGCCGTCCGTGATCCATTCGCGGATGGATTGGATGTCACCACAGATGGGGAAGCAGCCCAGCGCCATGGCTTCAAGAAGCGAATTGGGGCTGCCGTCGTGGGTGCTGTTTGAGACCATTACCTGAGACTTGGCGTATTCACGCCATAATTCAGGCTGTGAAACATAGGGTAGAAAACGCACATTCTTTTCGATGCTAAGCTGCGTCACCCAATTAACGGCTTCAGCCTGACCTTCCATGGAGGCGCAGACGAACTGCACATCTGGCTTTTTGTCCAGTACCAACGGAATGGCTTTAAAAAAGGTGTCGGTGCGCACGTAGGAACGCAGCCCGCGCGGATTGATGACCTGGGCCGGATCGGCGCGCTCAATGATTTTTGTAAGTGCGATCAATTCATCCACATCTGTGCCGCCGTTGCCGGGCACGACCATGCAGGGTTTCTGCGGGTCAAAACCCCACTGCTGTGCGCGCTGAAGATCACATTGGGTATCCGACATGAGGGCATCTGCGCGGCGCAGGGCTTTGCGAGTCATGCTCTGCATACGTCCGGTGGAGGAGGCGTGCAGGGTGAAGTCGTTGCCCCAGGTGGAAAGGATGAGTGGAAATTCAGGGGGCGTTGAGGCTGCCAGCATGCCCTCGAAGGGGATGCGGAAGGCATGCACCCAATCGGGTTTTTCTGTTTTTAAGATGTCTAAATAGGCATCAATGTGTTTTGAGATCGTCCATGGGCCGAGCAGGTGGCGCATGCGTTGGGCCAGCGGACGGAAACGGCTGACCAACTGCTTGACGAGGTTTTTAGTCCCAGTGCCGGCCTGGCTGCCGCCCTGAGAGGCAAATGCCAGCGGCAGAACGTAAAGCTTATGCAAATCGCTAATGGGTTCGCAGGGATACGACGAGATCAAGACCAACTCATAATTGAGGGGCTTGAGCATGGCGATCCAGCGCCGGGTGATGGGAGAGCGGCCATCGGCGATCAGCAGTAGTTTCATAAGACTGATTTTATCGCTTTTGCAAAAGAATCCAGCATGGCTTCGAGGTTCACTTCCTCGCTAACGATGCGGTAAGAGGCCTGACCCATTGCCCGCAATTTGACAACATCAGATAGTGTGGAGGTCAGCACCGTGGTCAGGGTTTCGAGGTTGGCGGTAGGAAGCAGCACGCCGTTTTCAGGACGCACGAGTTCACCCTGGGTGCCGTCAGCCTGGCCGACGATCACCGGCAGGGCGTGGGCCATGGCTTGCTGCACGGCCAGACCACCAGTGCCGGGCAGCACGAAGAGATCAGCCTGGTTGAAATAAGGGTCAAGTTCCGCACCGTGTTTGGCGCCAGCGAAGTGAGCAGAGGGGAAGACCGTTTTGGCCAACCTCTCAAGACTGGCGCGGTCGGGTCCGTCTCCGATAATGGTCAAGATTGGCGTTAGTTGGGTGGGCAGGCCAGCGCAGGCTTGCAGCAGCAGGTCGAGTTTTTTACGCTCTTGCAGGCGGCCGACGAAAAGCAAATGAGGTTTGCCGCCCTTAAAAGAATTTGGCCGCTCAGGGGCTGCCTGGGTTGGACGGTGTGCCACTGCATTGGCAGCTACAAAGATGCGCCGGGGAGAAATTCCGCAGTCAGCATATTGCTGGGCACCCGCCTTTGAGTAGGCGATCACAGCGTCGAGCGAGTTTAAGAAGTTGTTACGCAAGATAGATTCCGCTTTACCGGCGGAAGGGGCACCAAGACCCCAGCCGATGACGGGCAATCCGCGGCTTTTCATCCATTGAATAGCAATGGGGGTTGAAAGATAGCGCGCGTTGGCTTCAACGATCAGCACATTGGGCCGCCAGCGTGCAAGCCAATCGAGGAAATTACGCTGGTAAAGGACATAGGTTTTGCCTCTCGAGATATGCAGGTTGCGAGTGTGTTGGTAATCTCCGTTTTGCAGGCCGGGGGAGGTGTGGATGGCTTCTTCAGCGCGCGGGTCACCTGCAAACAGGCTGAATCCCTGCAGGCAGGATTGTGCCACCAAGTTAAAGAAAGGCGCACGGTATTCAGGGAAGACACGTTGCTGCAGCGCGAGGCGGGCGGGGATGAGGGTCATGCGGCCACCACCCTGACTTGCGATCCGTTTGTCTCTTTGGTTATTTCAATGCGGGCAGAAAAAGCGTCTTTGAGTTCTTCAAGATGGGTGATGACGATGATTTTGGAGAACTCATCGCGCACATAATTAATGGCTTCAATCAGACGCTGCCGTCCTTCTGCATCCTGGCTGCCGAAGCCCTCGTCAATCACCAATGTGGATAGACGTGCGCCGGCGCGGTGGGCAAGCATGCGGCTTAAGGCAAGGCGCAGGGCAAAGTTGATCCTGAAGGCTTCACCGCCTGAGAAGAGTTCATAGGCGCGTTCTTCCGCGGAGGAGCTGATCATGATATCAAGGGTTTCTTTGCGGTCTTCGCGTTTGTTGTCACGGTATTCGCGTTGGGTGGCAAAGGTCAGGCGCATCATGCCAGAGGAGAGGCGGTCAAGCACTTCGTTGGCGTGCTCTTCAATCTCAGGCAGGGATTGCTCAATCAATAAAGCAGGGATGCCGTCTTTGCCAAAGGCTTTTTCAAGCATTTTTAATTGAGCAATCTGCTTCAGAATTTCGTTTTTTTCATCTTCTTTAACAGTCTGTTGTTTTTTGACGTCATCCAGCACGTCGACGCGGTTGCGGGCGTAGCCCACTCTGGTGAGCAGACTGTTGACCTGCTCTTGCAGATCGCGATATTTGCGCTCCAGATCAGAGAGGTCGGGCGAAGCAGAAAGGCTCTCATTCAGCTTCAGGCTGGCGGATTGGTATTCTTTTTCAAGGGTCTCAAGATGTTTTTCTGAGGCATCCACAGATTTTTCGAGGGTTTCGATCTCGCGTTCAAGGGGCACCAGCGCGGAACGTGCCTGTTCCAATGATAATAGCTGCTGCTGATATTCGCGGCCGGCTTCTTCTGCCATGCGCGCCTGGGTGTGCGCTTCTGCGTCGTAGCCAAGCTTTTTCAATTCTTTGTCAATTTCGGCTAATGCGGATCTTGCTTCCGCGGCGAAATCTTCTTTTTTCAGGCTGACGCGCAAAACTTCAATGCGTTTGAGACCATCAGACTGCCATTTCTCAATCTCGGCCTGGCTACGGGAAAGCTCTTCTGATTTTGAATCAAAGAGGCGCTGCTGAAGTTTCAGGTCGGCATCCACGCGCTGCAAAGCAGCCAGCGCGGTTTCTTTTTCTTTATATTGGGCATCCACCCCTTCAAAAAATTTTAGGTTTTTGCGGTAGATTTCTGCTTTTTGGGTGCCGCGGGCGGTCAGGTCTTCAATAATGTGGAGTTTTTCGGTTTCTTGAAGCAGTTTTTCGCAGGTGGGGCAATTGGCACCCTGGATGTCTTGCAGTTCTTTGCGATGGGCGGCGAGTTCATCCATTTCAACTTTAAGGACGGCGTTCTCGGCTTTGGCGCGAGCTTTTTCGGCTTGCAGGTCTTGCAAGTCTTTTTCAAGCACAACGCGCATTTCAAGCTGGGCTTCATCCGCAGCGACGGCCTGGCGGGCTTCATCAACCTGTTTTTGCAATTCAGGCAGACGGTTTTGTAGGTTGGCGATCTCGGTCTCTTTACTGCTTAAAGCATTGAATTCGGCCTGCAAGCTGGCGCGTTCGCCTTCAATTTTCAAGAGGGGTGACTGGCGTTTCGATTCATACTGGTGAAAGTTGGCAGCTTGTGCATCCAGTGCGGCCAGCATTTTCTGCTGCTCAAGCCAGGCGGCATGCCCGGCGCGGATTTGGGTTTCGTTGGCTATTTGCAGGCGGAAGGTTTTTTGTTCTTCCTGGCGCTCGCGCAGGTCATCCAGTTTCTGATCCAGCTCGGATTGCAGACGCTTGATTTCAGCGGATTGCTTTTCGAGCAGGGATTTGTCGCCTTCGAGGCGATCAGCGATCAGACGCTGCTGGTCGAGAATCTGTTTGCTGGCCTGAGCCAGAGCGTTTTGGGTTTCGTGTTCTTGCTGCAGGGCTTTGAGTGATGCTAACCGCTCTTGCTCTTCGTTTAATTCGGAGGCGTATTCTGCAAGGATGCCTTCGCAATTGGCAAGTTCAAGCTCACGGGCACGGCGGCGTTTTAGCGCTTCTTCTTTGTATTGCTCCCAAACTTCGAGGCCAAGGATGCTGGCCAGAATGCGTTTGCGGTCGGCCGGACGCTGTTGGGCGAATTGGTCGGCTTTGCCTTGCAAAAAGAATGAAGCATTGATGAAGGTTTCGTAATCCAGACGCAGGGTCTGCCGGATGCGTTCTTCGGTGGCACGCAGGGTGGCTTCGGTGAGCGGACGCCAGCTTTCATCTTCTGCGCGGATGAAAAAATCCAACGTGGTTGTTTTGCCTTTAAACTTCATCCGTTGAACACGATAATGCGCATTCTCGTAATCGAAATCCATAATAACTTCTGCAGGTTTGTTAATTTTTGGTGATTGTGTTCTGTGATTAATCACGGCGTCATCATTTCGACGCGCTTCACCAAAGAGCACCCAGGTGATGGCGTCAAGCAGAGAAGACTTGCCCGCACCGTTGGAGCCTGAGATGCAAGCCATGTCGAAGCCGGTGAAATCAATATCCACAGGGTCATAATATGAGAGAAAACCCTTGATCTGCAGACGTACAGGAATCATTCTTTTTCAGCCTTGTGGGCTTTAGGTGAATCGTATTTGCTGAGCAGCACCTTATCCACGCGGCGGTCATCCATATCCATGACCTCAAAGCGATAATTCAGAAGGTGAAAGTGCTGACCAGTGGTAGGGATTGCGCCGATCTGGTTCATGACAAAGCCGCCGACCGTCTGGTAACCGACCTTGTCTTCTTCGGGCAGTTGGTCTACATCCAGGAGTTCTTTGAGTTCGTCTATGGGCAGCAAGCCGTCAAGCAAATAACTGCCGTCTTCACGGATGACGATCTCGGATTCAGAGCTCTCGTCTGCGCTGGGGATTTCACCCACGATGGATTCTAGAATATCGAACAAGGTAGCCATGCCCTGCAGGCCGCCGTATTCATCCACAATCATGACCTCATGTGTGCCGCCTTCGCGCACCATTTCGAGCATGCGCATGGCGGGGGTATTTTCGGGCACCCAGATCGGTTTGGTAACCATATCTAATAAATTAAAAGGGGTGTTGGTGACGAATTTTTCAAGCACGTCCTTGGCGTTTAAGATGCCTACGACGTTATCCAGCGAAGATTGGGCAACCGGAAAACGCGAATGGCTGCTATCCATGATCTGCTTAAGAAGCTGTTCGGGAGTGTCGTTGGCGTCCAGCCATTCGATCTCGGTGCGCGGGGTCATAATGGCGTTAATTGAACGGTCATTGAAACGGAAAACACCTTCAACCATGTCTTGCTCAACTGCGCCAAAAACACCCACCTGGGTGCCCTGCTCAATGAGCCCCTTGATCTCTTCCTCTGTAATGGGGGGTTCCTTTGAGGCAGACATGCCTAGTATTTTTAGGCCTAAATCAGTTGAAGCTGCAAGCAGGCGTACAATTGGCAACATGGCTTTTGAAAGGAATTTCATAAAACCAGACACTTGCGAGGCGATCTTTTCGGGGTTGTTTAAGGCGATGCGTTTGGGGATTAACTCACCGATGACCAGGGAAAGATAAGTGGTGATAATTACAACCAAGAAAATCGAAATACCACCTGCGTAAGGCACCAGCCAGGGCACTTCTGCCAACCAGACAGCCATTCTTTCAGCCAACGTGGCACCGCCGAGTGCGCCTGTAAAAATACCGACCAAAGTGATGCCAATTTGAACGGCAGAAAGCAGACGGCTTGAATTCTTGAGAAGTTCAAGCGCAGATTGAGCGCCTTTATCACCGTCTTCAGCCCGCTGCTCAAGCCTCACTTTTCTTGATGAAATCAATGCCAATTCTGACATTGAGAAGAAGCCGTTGATGAGAATGAGAACCATGATGAATAAGATCTCAAAAAACAGGTTGTTCATTATTTATCTCCAGATTGCAGATCGACTTCGGCCATGCCCGAGACTTCTTGCATAATGGAAGCAGCCAGTGCTTGCAAGGGTTGTGTGTTGCCAGGGTCTAACTTAACGGTTTGCCAATAACGCCCCAAGAGTTCGATGGGCGTCAGGTTGGCCACGGATTCATCAGGCGAGAAGCGAGAACGGGCTTCTTCTTGCGGACGGCGCACCAGGTGAAATTCAAAAGCCGAAGCGCATTTCTCTCGCAGCGAGGCTTCATCTAAAAAGACTTCAGTTTCGCGCGGATAGTCAATCACCAACCGCAGCATGGCGTCGGCAAGCTGGTCTTCGGCGGGCAGCACGGCAAGGATTTTTTCCATTAGGTTGTCACTGGCTTTGATCTTTACCGCAAGATCAATGAATCGCCTTCCCGATAACTTATGTGCTTTATAAGTGGTGTTTCCTTTTTCGATTTTCGCGATAACGAAGAACTTGTCATCCGCGGCTTCGCCAAAATCTACCCTTTCGATCGAACCGGGGTAGATCACGGGCGGGTGAGCGCCGGGGTTTAAGTCTTGAAATTTGTGAATGTGGCCGAGGGCGGTGTAATCCAGACGGGTGTCTTTGGCCAACGCACCGGGCAGCACCAGATCTTTGCCGAGCATGACGGTGCGTTCGTTGCCGTAAAGCGCGCCTTGAATGGAAGCATGCGCTGTCATAATGGTCGGCAGTGCGGGGTCAAGTTCGTTCATCCAGTTGTGCACCACATCGCCAATACGTTTTTCAATCTCTTCGTTGGCAGTCTCCGCTGTAATGCCCGCCTCTTGCTGGGAGGCCATCAACCCTGAGCGGAAGATCCACGGCAGGGCAATCATCTGCAGCGGCAAGCCCCACAAGTCCGCGGGTTTGAGAAACTCGGGTTTGTTGATCACGCGCACGAAGGGCACTTCGAGGGTGTCAAATTCCTGCAGGGTGTGGGCGCGTCCGCTGGCCGGGCTGACATCATGGTTGCCGGTGAGTAGAATGGTGGGGATTTTGGCTGCGGAAAGCCGCATGATGCGTTTACCCCATTCACGCTGGTAGGTGGGAGAGGGCAGGCGGTCTTTGTAGGCATCCCCGGCAAAGATCACCAGGTCAACCTTTTCAGAGATGGCCGTGTCAACGATGTGATCGAGTGACTTGAGAAAATCGAGGACGCGCAACGGCAACCCTGAAACGGCGTCATGCCTTCCGTGGTTGGCGATATCTATATGTGCGTCGGCAAAATGTAATACCTTAATCATCGGTTGCCCCAACCGTCCGTGGGTTGTCTATGGGGTGATGCCCAACTGCACCAATTGCTCATAACTCGGGCCAAAGCCGGGATGGACTTTGAGTGCGTTTTGGAAATCTGTAATGGCGGCGTCTTGCTGGCCCAACTGTAATCTGGCCATCGCGCGCCAGTGGTAGCTTTCTTCAAGGATATGTTCGCTCTCGGCATCCAGGGTGGTCGTGGCCAGACTGATGACATCTAGATAGCGGGAGGTGTAATAGTAGGCGTAATAGGGTCCGGTTTGGTACCAGAGCATGCGGTAAGGCCGGTGGATTTCATCAATGGAGGGGTAGAGCGCAAAGGCTTTGTCAAATGCCGAGGCTGCGCCGCCATAATCGGCCAACTTCACCAGACTGGTGCCCATGTTATACAAGGCAAAATATTGGCCGCGTGCATCCGTAAGGGATGCAGCTTCGGCGATGGCGCGATCGGCTGCGATACGGTATGAGGCAGTTTCATCCGCCAGAGGTCCCAACACGTTGAGTACGTCGTTTTGCATATCGGGAGGGTAAACGACGATAAAGATATTGTTGAAGGCGCGCCAGTTATTGATCATGTTTTCGTACGAGACTTTAAACCCTTTCGCTGAGGGACGATCAGCCGAATCCAGCAAGGTCAGCAGGTAAGAATCCTGGGTGGTGAACTCCTGTTTGGAATCATCATACCCGATCACCAGATTGTAGTGTCCCATCCAGCCTTCGGCAGCCAGGTTTTCGGGTTCAAAGCCTTTTTCAACCAACACCGGAAAGCCCGCATTAAGCAGGGCTTTAATAGTATAGAGGTCGCCGCCCATGCGCATGATTGCACGCAGGTCGGTATGATTGTTGACATAGTCCAGCATCTCGTAGGGCATGACGTTCTTGTCGCGGTCATTGGGTTTGAGAATCGCAGCGGTATCTTGCTGTTTACCACTCCACTGCCAGAAGGAGAGTGCCATGGAGAGGGTGGCCGGGCCGCAGTTGTTCCACATTTGCGCTTCAGTGCGCACACCCGCCAGATAGACGGATGGCGGCAAAGGCATTTGGGTGGGTGTGGGTGCGAGAGTTGATTGCGGGGTGGGAGTATTGATTGCGGGGGTGGGGCTGGCCAGGGCATTCATAGTGGCTTTAACCGCTGTAGCCATCTCATCCGGGGTGGATTCGGATGGGTTAAAAATTACAGCTTGCGGTGGGTTGATCTTGTAAAAGAGTTCAGTGTAGATTTTGTTGGTGTAATAACTAACCCGCGACCAGACCGGCGGCAGGGCGAGGACAATACCCCCAACCACCAACAGGGCTAGAATTCCGATTGCGAGTTTTTTTCTGTTTTTTTGCATAGAAAGATTATAACATTTTCAAAGCATCCAAAAAGCTGTTTTTAATCAACACACAGCCCGTCCGTCTCGGGGTCGCTAAAAGCACCCACCGCCTCTGATTTACTGATCGATCCGTCTTGCTGCACGGTGACCGTGGTCATTGAAACAACATGGGGTCCGCAGCCGCAGAGATTAGTGTCGTAGAGATTCACAGTGAACTGTGTGCCGTCAAAAGTGGAATGGCTTTCGATCAGCGGCCGGGAATAGCGTTTGTAGAGGGGATTTTGTTCAAGATCGTTGAGAGGTGTCAAACCGGTGGCGGCCACGGCGTAACTCAAGGCTTCGTCTTCGGACTCGATGGGGGCGTAGAGCTGCTGCATGCCTTGTGCGGAATCAATCAAGTGCATTTCGCCTTCCACTTCGACCAGGTAGCGCACGTAGAAAATTCCCCTGCAGCCTTCAGTGTATACAGCCGGAATCACGATATCGTATTTTAAGCTCATGGTTTCGGTTTTGGCCATGGGTAGTTTAGGGTCCAGGCCGCCTAAGGTGTTATCCAGCGGATAAATCCGACCAATGGGGTGCTCAATGGTCTTGAGATCAGCGGGCAGACAATCGGTAGATTCAAAACAGCCTAACTCATAGAAGCGGGTGTTATCCGCGGTAAATTCGGGGGCAGGATATTCTTCAACGCTTTTGAACGGATTGAACTGCGAAAGGCGGCAAGAAGCCAAAAGCAGAACGGCAAAACTGATCAAAACCAAAGCGCGTTTCATATTTACCTCCTGAAAAGCCAACGAAGTCATTAATAAATTTATGAAAAACCTTTTTCTCGCGAAGTCGCAAAGTTCGCCATGAAGATCATTTCTAGAAAAACCAAAACACTTTTACTTAATTTAATATACTAAATTTCACAAAGTCATCACCAATTTTTATTATTCGCCTCATCCCCGGTCCTTCTCCAGCTTGCTCCCCTCTCGCTAAACCAGCTCGGGGGCGCAAAATTCGTGGGAGAAGGGTGCCTTGGGATTATTAAGTGCATTTGAAAAATCAAAAATTTCTTCTAAGAGCAACCACTTTTTCTTATTACTTCTGAATAATTGAAAGCGTTCAAGTCTCTATTTTCTTTCAGAAGCAGAAATTTCATAATACATAGTATGCGAAGCGAGCTAGTGTACAAAGAATAACAAAAAAATTATATCTTTTATACCCATATTAATTTCGCGCACAATACTTACTCACTCGCTGGCAGCGGATGCTTTTCAAAGAACTGCCACATGAGGCGGGTGGCGTCGATTCGCTGGGTGGAATAACCCATGGCAGAAGAGGCGTCTGACGGGGTGCCTGGCCAGGTGTGCCCACCGCCATGGATGGTGTAGAGCTCAACATCCGCATTTTGAGAACAGTGTGAATAGCTAACGCTGCTTATCTCGCCTTCCTGTGGGACAGTTGTTAGCTCAGCACATTGGTTTCGTTCTGCCCAGGCTTTGATGAATTCGGGCACGGAGGGATAAGAGATGTTGTATTTCGAAATTACTTCACCTTTGTATTGAACAGTGGTGTCTTCAGTGCCGTGGAAAGCGATAAAAGGTACCGGCCGCGACGGTGAGCATATATCTGATGGATAATCATAAGCTCCTGCCACGCCGCCGATGGCTGCAATGCGGTCTGCCAGGTTGCAGGCTAACACATGACTCATGCCGCCGCCATTGGAATGGCCGTTGACATAAATGCGCGACGGATCAATGTTGTAGCTCTCTTCAAGCTGGTCTATTAAATCGGAAAAGAACAGCACATCCATCTGGGCATTTCTGCCGTAAAAAGTGTTTGCTGAAGTGTGCCAGTGGGTGGGGCTGCCGCTGGCCAGGGGGTAGACCGCGATCAGCCCTTCTTCGTCGGCAAGATCGTTCCAGCGGCTGTAAGGCGCCATATCTGACGGCTTGGAAGAGTATCCGTGCAGGCTGATGACCAGTGGGGCGGGCGTTTTTGGGTCATACGATTTGGGTACGTAAAGCTGGTAAGAACGGTCTTCACCAGAAGAGGTCAGTTTCACGTTGCTTGTTTCAGCAGTCCACGCCTTGATCTTGATGAACAAGAATATGCCTAAAGCGATGACCATCAAAATCGCAATGTCTCGCAGATATTGCTGACCCAATGTTAATTTGCGTTTCATCTTATTTCCCTCCCGGTGATTCTATAGGCCCACTCTTTATTTCAAGGGATGGTGCTCAAAGAATTGCCACATGACGCGGGTGGCGTTGATGGCTTGCGATGTGTTGCCAACAATCCATGCGGGGATGGGCTCGCCGCCCGGCCAGGAGTGACCGCCGCCGGCAATGGTGTAGAAGGTCACGTCTGCACCCTGATTGCACTCAGACCAGGTTGTGCCGCTGATCTCGCCATCTTGCGGGATCAGAGAAGTGGTCTGGCATTGGTTGCGGTCTGCCCAGGCCTGCATCCAATCGGGGATGTAAGGAAAAGGAATTTCAAAGGAGCGAGAGGGTCCGCCGAAGTAGGGCACGACGGGGTCTGCATCGCCGTGGAAAGCGATCAGCGGCACAGGGCGGGAGGGTTTGCAAAGGTTGGGTGGGTAAGTGTAAGCACCGGCCACGCTGCCGATGGCGGCGATGCGATCGGCCATTTTGCAGGCCAGTAGATAACTCATGCCGCCGCCGTTGGAAAGCCCATTAGCATAGATGCGCTTGGGGTCTATGTTGTACTCGGAGGCCAGTTTGTTAATCAGGTCAGAGATGAACTTTATGTCCAACTCGGGGTCGCCGGGGGAGTCGGTCAACCCGGTGGTGCGCCAGCGTTTGGGGAAATCTGTGCCCGAGGGGTAGACAACGATAAACCCCTGTTCGTCTGCCAGATCGTTCCAGCGGCTGATCTGTGCCTGGTGGGCCGGCCACTCCGCGAATCCGTGGATGCTGATGACCAGGGGTGTGGGCACATTTTGGTCGTAGGAGGCAGGCACATGAAGAAGATACTGTCGTTTTTCGCCGGATGAGACAAGGGTGCCGTTGGTCTTGTTGACGATTAGAAAGGCTACCCCCAAGATGATGACGAACAGCAGCGCCACCCCTAACAGACTGGCCAGCGCAATGATGATGCGTTTGATCGTTTTACTCAATGGATTCTCTCTTTTGATTGTTTATTTCGAGATTTTGGTGAATTTAGTATGTTTAATTCTTTTAACCACGAAACACACCAAAATTTCTAAAGAAAAACCAAAAGCAAAAAACAAAAGTAAATCCTGTTTTGAAATCTGAATTTGAAGATCTATTTTTGTTTTTTGCACTTCCATTTTTTGTTATTCGTGTTTCGTGGTTAAAAGATTGAATGATTCTATTATACGAAAACTGCGCCCTTGTTGGGGGCGCAGTTCATAATTGAACAGGTGAGATTATTCGGTTTTTTTCTTGGCTTCGTTTTTCTCTTTCCTTTTTTCTTTCTGGGTCATCTTGGGTTTCTTCTTCTGTTCCTTATTGCCCTTATCGGCCTTGCCACCATTTTCTCCCATTGTCTCATCTCCTTTGTTCGTTTGCAGGAATTGGCGTTGGCTTAAGTATAGCACTAACAGTGAAAATCAGATAATTTTTGTCAAACGGATTGCAGAAATTAAACACACAACGCGTACGAAGCAGTACGCGTTGTGTGTCGGAGAAAAGAATCAGAAACGTTTTAACAGGGCTGCAAGATCGAAACACAGTCCTGAGTGCTGCCACTAAAGAGCGGTTGATAATCTTTCTCGAATTTGTAGTTCCAGGTGAAGATGGTTTTGTATTCGATGCGGCAAGGGCCGGGCGCCATGGAATCTTCCATGGCAATTGAAATGCGATGCGCCTTGCGCTGCTCGTTTTCGAAATTCAGTCTTCTTTCCCATAGCAGGACATTATTGATCATATTTTCGTACATGGTATTCTCCTCTTGCGAAAACCGGCAGACCGCCGGGCAAAATAGCCAGTGTTGATTTACTTTTTCAGGTGCAGTGCTTCGAGTTTTATCTCAAAAAGTACGACATATGTAATGAGTTGAGTGCTGAACATGGTGTTGCTCCTTTCTTTGCAACCGGTTGCTACCGGGTTTAAAAAAATATGATTGATAGGATTACCTTTTCAGGTTTTCGGCTTTGAGTTTGTTTTCCAAAACCACGACGTAAGTAATGAGTTGAGTACTGAACATTTTATTCTCCTTTCATCTGCAACCGGTTGCAGGCCGGTCTAAAAAAACGAACCTCGGCTGTATTAAGCCGATTTTCTGACGACAAGTTCTACGGGGACGGTCACATGAGTGACAACACCGGTCTTGATGGATTGCACCAGGTTTTGAGCCAGCAGCTTGCCCGACATCTGGATGTTCTGCTTGACCGTGGTTAGGGGCAGGTTGTTGTAGGTGGCGATGGCCAGATCATCGTAGCCGACCACGGCTATATCTTCGGGCACGCGCTTGCCGCTATTTTGGATCACCTCAATGGCCCCGATGGCCATGACATCGCCGCAAACAAACACGGCATCCAGATCTGGGGTTTTTTCAAGCAACTGCTTCATGCCAGTCATACCTGAATCCATCAGATAATCACCGTTAACCATCAATTTTGGATCAATCGTGCGGCCAGCGTTGAGCATGGCGGTTTCGTAACCCTTTTGTCGAAGCTGCGCTTCAAGATCGTACTCAGGCCCGCCGAGAAAGGCGATCTTTTTTCTGCCGATGCGAATCAGGTGTTCGGTGGCCAGCATGCCGCCGCTCATGTTATCACCGGTGACCGTGGAACAATTGGCTTCAGGGTCTGGTACACCCCAAAGAATGTAGGGGGCTTTCATGTCTGAAAGCAGTTTTGAATAAGCATGTCCGCGGCCGGTTTTCATGAGGATGAATCCATCCACTCTGCCGCTGTCGAAATATTGGTGCGCCCAACTGGTATCGCGCGGTTTCATGTGAATCATTAGCAAATCGTAGTCCAGTTCATCCAGGCCGCTGCCGATGGCGCTCATGATCTCGAGGCCGAACATGTCTTCAACGGTGAATCCGCACTGATGGCTGTGAGTGACGAAGCCCACGGTGCAGCTCTGGCGCCTGCTGAGATTGCGCGCGGGCAGATTCATGCAGAAGTTGTGTTCTTCAGCGATGGCCTTGATGCGTTCTTTGGTTTCAGGGTTAATCAGGGAACTGTCATTTAATGCCCGACTGACCGTCGATTTCGAGACGTTGGCCAGCTTGGCGATATCTTCAATGGTTTTGACTAATTTTGTGCCCATGTTTTATCCTGTGTATTGCAACCGGTTGCATTATAGCATTAATCAAATGGGCTTGTCAAGAGGCATTAAAAGAGTTTGTATAACGAATCGAATTTGCGGTATCACAGTCGCTCAGCCACAAGAATGGATTGGTTTCCGCGCACCTTGTTTCTGACGCGACCCCGGGTGTCTGTAAAGAAGGTTTTCTCAAGTTCCTTGGCATCTTTTCGATCAAGTAATCGATAGCCTGATTCTGCCAGGAAAAGATCGACGACAGATTCGCTAAACCCAAATTTCAATTGCTCAAAGCCGTTGTCTTGCCAATCTGCCATGCCTGCCTCGCCATACTCGAGGATCAGGTGGCTGCCTGTGCCGGTGAGCCCAAGAATGGAGGCCATGGTCTGAAGCATCAATTGAGGTTTGAGATATTGCACAGCTCCTTCGATTAGCAGCAAGGTTTTTGTTTCTCTGACAAAGCCTGCTTTTTCCAATTTCGTGGTGACAGATTCCATTTCAAAATTGATGGGGATGAAGGTGACGTTGTCAGGTACGATGATGCCCCGTTTGACATACTGGATCGTTTTCATGAGTTGGGTGGTTCCTGAATCCAGCTCAAAGACTCTGGCCCCGGCAAGTTCTTTGTGAAAACGCACGGCGCGTGAGTCAAACCCGGCCCCCAAAATGATGACTTGACTGAAAGTGTCAGCAGCGGCATTATCAAAGAGGGTATCAATATATTTGGTGCGTGCAATGACCCATTCATAAACGCCTTTGGGTCCAAGCAGATATCTGAGCAGTCTATTGGCATGCGGAATTTTCAACAGGGTCTGCACTTCTCGCGGCAGCAGCATGGGGGCGACCCAGTCACCGCTTTTCAATAAGGGATTGGATTCATAGAAAGAGACGGCGCGGCATCCGCAGGTGATATCGGCCGTTCTTGAAGCTCTGGTTTCGATTCGGTGTGATGGCATAATTTGTATTCCTTCTCTTAATCAACTTTCATAAACATATATACGCGGCAATCGGTTATTCGTTTCGCGGCTTTTTACACCGTAAAGAAAAACGCGTCTCATTGAGACGCGTCAATTTTGCGCAAAGTACTTTTGAATCTTCTATTTTTTGTACCAAGCCAGCAGGGTTTCTGGCACCAAACGGATTGTTCCTTTTAGGCAGTCTTCGAGCTTAACCCACATGGCATCCCAATGACTGCCATCCGCTTCAGACAAGATGAATATTTTCCGTTCGTAAAAACTTTCATCAACAAACCTGCAGGGATAGAAATAATCAATTTCGTGGCCGGGATCGCCTTCACAAGTAAAAATGTTTTCAAGGATCAAAGGGTCGCCAGTAATTTCAACCGTGGTTTTCAGTTCTTCGTGCACTTCGCGGCAAACAGTATCAATAGCAAGCTCGCCAAACTCCACCGACCCGCCAATGGAGCGGTAGTAATCATCTTTTTTGATTTTATCGGTCATTTTAACCACAAATAACATGCCCTGGTCTTCGATCCAGGCCAGGGATTTTACCCTGATGAGCGATTGTTTTTTCATAGGGCTTATTTTAACTCAAAAGGCGCATCCCATCGGGACGCGCCTTGAAAATCTACATTTCGTTACTTTTGTTCGGTGAACTCGCCATCGATGACGTCGCCATCTGGTTTGGGGGCTTCGCCAGCCTCCGGTGCCGGTTCGCCGGGCGCTTGCTGCGCCTGGGCGTTGGCGGTCATGACTTTGCTGTATTCAGCCTGCAGTTCTTCGGTCAGGCTCTTGATGTGGGCAACGTCTTCGCCTTTGAGAGCATCGCGCAAGGCTTGCGCTTTGGCTTCGACGCCGGCTTTTTGGTCGGCTGGGATTTTGTCGCCGGCTTCTTTGATGGCTTTTTCGACCTGGTAAGCGGTGTTGTCGCCGATGTTGCGGGCTTCAGCCAGTTCTTTATGCTTCAGGTCTTCAGCTTCGTGAAGCTTGGCTTCTTCAACCATGCGTTCAATATCGTTCTTGGCCAGGTTGGTGGAGGCGGTGATGGTCACTTTCTGTTCGCGGCCAGTGGCTTTATCTTGTGCGGTGACATTAAGGATGCCGTTGGCGTCGATGTCAAAGGTGACTTCGACCTGCGGCACACCGCGCGGCGCGTTGGGGATGCCCTCCAGGCGGAAGCGACCAAGAGACATGTTGTCTGAGGCCATGGGGCGTTCGCCCTGCAGTACGTGGATATCCACGGCGGTCTGGTTGTCATCAGCAGTCGAGAAGATCTGTGACTTGCGGATGGGGATGGTGGTGTTGCGTTCGATGACCGGCGTCATCACGGCACCCATGGTTTCAACGCCCAGTGAGAGTGGGGTTACGTCAAGCAGCAAGATGTCTTTGACTTCGCCGCCGAGTACGCCGCCCTGGATGGCCGCACCAATGGAGACGACTTCATCAGGGTTGACGCCTTTGTTGGGTTCTTTGTTGATCAGCTTGCGCACCATCTCGTAGACTTGCGGCATACGGCTGGAACCGCCGACGAGTACCAGTTCGTCAATTTCGGAAGGTTTCAAGCCAGCGTCTTTGAGGGCGCTTTCAAATGGTTTGTTGCAGCGTGCCAATAGTTGAGCGGTCATCTGCTCAAATTTGGAGCGGCTGAGTTTAAGCATTAAGTGCTTGGGGCCATTGGCATCCGCGGTGACGTAGGGCAGGTTGATTTCGGTTTCCATCACTGTAGAAAGTTCAATCTTGGCTTTTTCGGCAGTTTCACGCAGACGCTGCAAGGCCTGGCGGTCTTTGCGCAGGTCAATGCCCTGTTCGCGCTGGAATTCATCCGCAGCCCAGTTGACGATGACCTCGTCCCAGTCGTCGCCGCCCAGGTGGGTGTCGCCGCTGGTGGATTTGACTTCAAACACGCCCTCGCCGACCTCCAGCACGGAGACATCAAAGGTGCCGCCGCCCAGGTCGAAGACGAGGATCTTTTCATTTTTCTTTTTATCGAGTCCGTAGGCCAGCGCGGATGCGGTAGGTTCGTTGATGATGCGCAGCACTTCGAGACCGGCAATTTTGCCCGCGTCTTTGGTGGCCTGGCGCTGACTGTCGTTGAAGTAAGCCGGTACGGTGATGACGGCCTGGGTGACTTTTTCACCCAAAAAGGCTTCGGCATCCGTTTTCAACTTGGCCAGAATCATAGCCGAGATTTCTTGCGGTGAGTAATCTTTGCCAGTGGCGGGGATGCGCACCTGCGCATCTTTGGCCGGGCCGGAGATGACTTCGTAGGGCACCATCTTGCGTTCGGAGGTGACCTCATCGAAGCGGCGTCCCATGAAGCGTTTGATGGATGATACGGTGTTCTCGGGGTTGATGACGGCCTGACGCTTGGCGGTTTGTCCCACCAGACGTTCACCACTTTTGGTGAAGCCGACAACGGATGGACATAGACGGCTGCCTTCCGCGGTGGTGATGACCACCGGGTCGCCCCCCTGCATCACGGATACAACTGAATTGGTGGTGCCAAGATCGATTCCAATAATTTTTGACATATTTAAAACCTCCACAGGTTCAAAGGGATTTAGTGCATTAGAATAGTATTAATATATCCCCTGAGTATTAAAAGAATGTAAACAAAGCATTTGATTTTCGTTGGAGAGGTTGGTAAAAACCTTATTAACCACGAAACACACGGAAAACACTAAAAGGAAAGGCAAAAGTCTATAACAAAACCAAAAAAACAAAACCAAACCAAAAACCAAAACTTTATTAACCACGAAACACACGAAATACACTAAAAGGAAAAACTAAGGGCAATAACTAAAGGCAAAAACTAAAAACAAAAAGCATAAATGAATTCTTATTTTTATAAAACAATTCGTTCAACAGTTGCCCGCGGATAATGACCAAAATTGATTAGCAATCCTAGATGAAGTTTTGATACTTTTAGATAATTGTGGAGTTGGGCTTTGTGTTCATCGTTGGTTTCTTTAACGGCTTTGAGTTCAAGAATTCTCTTTTCATAACAAACAAAATCTGGACGATAGACTTGACTGAGGATGAACCCCTTATATTCAATTGTCATTTCAGATTGAGACATAAAGGGGATATTTCTTATTGAAAATTCTCTGGCTAGCGCTTCCTGGTATACGGCTTCAATAAAACCACAACCCAACTCTCGATAAACCTCGAATATTGCTCCTTGAAGCACAAAGCTCTCTTCCTTAAGCAGGAGTTTACTATCTGCCGTAGAATTCATAATTCCCTCCTATAAAATTGATATTTCGTATCTTGCCCTTCTTTTTAGTGTGTTTAGTGTGTTTCGTGGTAATAATGATTTTGGTTTTTGATTTCTTTTCAATTTTTTTGTGTCGTTTGTGGTTAATAAACAGATTTACTTAGGCCAGATGAGCCACAAGATCAGGGCTGTAGCCAAACCGGTGAGGACGCCGCCAACGACTTCAAAGGGGGTGTGGCCGAGCATTTCTTTGAGCTTTTTCTGTTCTTCGTTGGGGGTCTTGGCGATAACAAACCAGTCATCCAGCATGCGGTTAAGAGCTTCGGCGTGATAGCCGGCTTCACGCCTGACGCCTGCAGCGTCATACACGACAATCATGGTGATGGCTACCGCTATGGCAAAGGCCGGGTGGTCGAATCCGCTGAAGAGACCGATGGCCAGGGTGGTGCCTGACAAGGTCGCGGAATGAGAACTGGGCATGCCACCGGTGCCAAAGGCCAGTTTGACATTAAACTTGCGGTGCATGATGAAAAATACCGGAATCTTTAAAATGGAAGAGGCAAGCCAGGCAACGATGCAGGTGATCAGTTCGGGATAATTAACAAGAAAAGACATGGACTAATCCTCTTTGTCGAGGGAGGATTTGGAGGTGTTGAGCTCCTTGATGCGCAGTTCGGCATTATCCAGCAGGGAGGTGCAGTGTTGTGAGAGAATCTGTCCGCGCTCGAAAAGCTTCATGGTCTCGTCGAGGGGCTGCTGTTGGTTCTCCATCGCTTCAACAATGGATTCTAGTTCGCTGAACGCCTGTTCATAGGTTAACGCTAATGGTGTTTTATCCGTTTTCGCCATGGGTACCACCTCCTTTAATTGCAACCACCTGGGATTTAATCGTGCCATCCGATACTTGAATTGTAACTTGATCTGACGTTTTTACCGTTTTGACACTGCTCACCACCTGGCCCGCGGAATCGCTGACGATGGCGTATCCGCGCTGAAGCACGGCAAAAGGATTAAGTGAAGCGAGACGGGTTTGCAGGCTTTTCACCTGGCTGTGCTGCATGCGCAGTTCGTTATGCAGCGCCAGTTCTGCACGGCTGGCAAGTTCATCCAGGCGCTGGCGGTCGTTGCGCACCAGCCAGAGCGGAGAGAGGTTGTCGAGCCGGTGTTTTAGATCCATGAGGTCAACCGCGGATTGCGAAGTCACGGCTTGCAGGGCATAACCCAGGCGTGAAGAGAGAGAAGCCAGACTTTCAAAAAGTTCCGCCCGATCGGGGGTGCATAATTCCGCGGCGGCGGTGGGGGTGGGCGCGCGTAGATCCGCGGCAAAGTCAGAGAGGGTGAAATCTGTCTCATGGCCGACGCCGGTGACCACAGGCGCGTGCGAGGCGGCTACAGCTCTGACCACATTTTCATCATTGAATGCCCACAGGTCTTCAAGCGAGCCTCCGCCGCGCGCGAGGATGATCACATCCGCGCTGCCGAGGGCGTTGAGGCGTTTAAGTGAGTTCACCAGCGCGTCAGGTGCTTCATCCCCTTGAACGGGGGCAGACGCCAGCAGCACTTCAGCCAGCGGATAGCGGCGGCGCAGGGTGTTGAGCATATCCTGCAGGGCTGCGCCGGTGGGTGAGGTGACGATGCCGATGCGCTGCGGTATTTCTGGCAGCGGACGTTTGCGCGCAGTGTCAAACAAGCCTTCCGCTTCGAGGCGGGCTTTGAGCCGCATGAACTCCTGATAGAGAGCGCCTTCGCCAGACATGCGCACGGCGTCTACATATAACTGGTACTGTCCGTCGCGCTCATAGACGCTTATTGCGCCGTGGGCTTCAATGGCCATGCCGCTCTGCAGCATCAGCGGCAGACGGGCGGCGTTCATCTTCCAGATCACGCATTTGAGCGCAGAACTTGGGTCTTTGAGGGTGAAGTAAATGTGGCCTGAAGACGGCCGCGACAGGTTGGAGATTTCGCCGCGAATCCACACATCGCGCAGGATTTCGTCGCTATCCATTAGTTCGCGCAGATAGCGCGAGATGTCGCTGACTGTCAGGGAAGTAATTTGAAAAAGGGAGGGCTGCCGCATACTCAATAATATAACATACCCTCCCCTTTTTTGATGTTTGGAACTTAATTACAAAGTGTTTATTCTGTAATCATTATGGAACAGGTGTGATTGAAGCGAATGCGGTTGCTGTGGCAGCGTTGGCTGTTGCTGTGCCATTTAATGCACCCGCAACAGCAGTCGCCAAAAGATCAGGTGTCGGGGTGATGGTGCCGGTGGCGGTGGCTGTCACAGAAGTGGAAACCACAATGACCACTGAAAAAGGTGCGCCAAAAGTCTTACCGGCGCCGTTTTGCAATGAATACCAGCCGGTATAAGTGCCCTTAGTAATAGGCGCTACCAGGTTTACCGAGACATTATCCACACGGCCTGAGCCGATAGCAGGGATGGCGGTTGAAACGCCGCCCATGGCTGTTCCGCTGACGAAGACAACCTTGTAAGAAGTAGTCCAGTTGCAGGTGCCTGAGTTTTTGAGCGACCATGTTTTGGTGAAGGTCTGGCCGGGAGTCATGATCGTGTTATCGGGGATGGTCACGTCGGCCATAAATAATGAACTGTCACAAACAGGAACTGTGATTTTTAAGGTAGGAGTGGCCGCCATGGTATTCGTGACCAGGGGGGTGATGGTGGCCGTGGGTGATGGCGTCATGCTTGGCTGCGGGGTGACCGTAGGCATCGAGACGGCCAGAGTTTGCGCCACGGAAGTATAGAGTGCATCCATGGTGGCCTGGGTAAGTGGTGGTGGTGTGGCTTTGGCGCATGCGCTCAGCGCCAGCAGGCAGCAGACAACGAGAGCAAAAATTCTTTTTCTGTTCATGGCAGCGATCCTTTTTTGTTAACCTTGAATTCATTGATTTGTTATTTTTGAAAACCATATCGTCATTAATCATAAACCAGATTTTCCATACTTTCCTGTTAACTTATCAAGAAAGTGAAATTTATTAATAGTCTTGAAGAAGATGAAGGGGATTATGGATGATGGTCTGCAAATTGATAAACAAAGACACATTGATTACTTATAACCTGAATCGATTTTTAATCACAAGACTGATCGACAATCAAAAAAACAACCAGGAGTATGATCCTGGTTGTTTTAAGTTTTTCGTTATGAAGAAAAGGTTTAGGGTTCAATTACATAGACGGGAAGATTGCTGTCAATAATTGAATCATTACCTAACTGTCCGTAGGTGTTTTCTCCCCAGCACATGGCCGTATTACCTTGTCCAACCAATACACAACTGTGATTTCTGCCAATGCCAATTTCTTTCGCTTCAGAAATTCCAGTTGTTAACACTGCACTGGCGGATTCTTGATTGGTGCCATTGCCTAGTTGACCATATTGATTGTTGCCCCAGCAAGAGGTAGTGCCA
>CAKMKJ010000044.1 GCA_927443345.1 uncultured Anaerolineaceae bacterium
TTCAAGTCGCAGGTTTGCCTCCGGCTTCCTCCAGACCCCACTTCACAGTGACGCCCGTGCCTTTGGCTAATGGTTGGTGCGACCAACCTCCATATGGGACTTTCACCCACTAATCAACGCCCATGCTGGGCGCACAAAAAACTGCGAGGCTAATCAGCCTCGCAGTTTCAATCATCCAGTTAATGGATTAGGTGCCTTCTTCCCAGGAACCCAGATATTTCACCTGTTCGGCTGTCAAGGTATCGCAGGTGACACCCATGGCGGCAAGTTTCAGAGCGGCAATGTTTTGATCGATGGCATCAGGAACAGAGTAAACCTTCTTATCCATCTTGGAGGCGTTCTTGATCAAGTATTCAAGGCTAAGCGCTTGATTGGCAAAAGACATATCCATAACAGAGGCGGGGTGACCTTCAGCAGATGCAAGGTTGATCAAACGGCCTTCACCGAGGATGTAGATGCGGCGGTTGTCTTTGGTGATGTACTCTTCCACGAAGGGGCGCACCAGACGTTTTGACTTGGACATTTTATCAAGTGAAGGAATGTTGATCTCAACATTGAAATGACCCGAGTTGCAGACAATGGATGCATCTTTCATCACAGCAAAATGATGTTCATCAATGACATTAATATCACCAGTCAAAGTGACAAAAATATCACCGATTTTCGCAGCTTCTTCCATTTTCATGACTCTGAAGCCATCCATAACCGCTTCAAGCGCCTTGAGGGGATCAACTTCGGTAACAATCACGTTTGAGCCCATGCCGCGGGCACGTGAGGCCAGACCGCGTCCGCACCAGCCGTAGCCGGCGACCACGAAGACCTTGCCAGCCAGCAGTACATTGGTGGCACGGATGATGCCATCAAGGGTTGATTGACCAGTGCCGTAGCGATTGTCAAAGAAGTGTTTGGTCATGGCATCGTTGATGGCAATGATCGGGTAATTTAAAGCGCCATCAGCAGCCATGGCATGCAGGCGGATAACACCCGTGGTGGTTTCTTCGGTTCCAGCAACCACACCAGAAAGAACTTCACGGCGTTTGGTATGCAAAACGTTGACCAGATCGGCACCATCATCCATGGTGAAATGAGGTTTGTGATCAATGGCAGCGTTGATGTGTTTGTAATAAGTGACGTTGTCTTCACCCTTCACTGCAAATACCGGGATCTCATCATGATTAACCAAAGAGGCGGCGGTTTCATCCTGTGTAGAAAGGGGATTGGAAGCAGTTAAGACCACATCTGCGCCACCAGCCTGCAAAGTTTTCATCAGGTTGGCAGTCTCAGTGGTTACATGCAAACATGCAGAGATGCGCATCCCTTTAAGCGGCTGTTCTTTGGCAAAACGTTCTTTGATCTGGCGCAAAACCGGCATTTCACGTTCTGCCCACTCGATCTTGAGTCGACCGCCATCGGCAAGTTTCAAATCTTTAACATCGTAATTCGGCATTTCATCCTCCAGGTATGGTTAATTCAAAATATCCAACGCACCTTTATCATCAAAGTGCTTCCGGTAACGTTTGACAAAATCACTAATTGTGTAGAAATGGTTCTGGGTACCTTTCTGTTCAAGGCAGTATGTAGCAGCCAAAGCCCCCATTTGTCCGCTGGTTTGCAAGTCAAGCCCCAGCCGATATCCGCGCAGGAATCCGCCTCTGAAGGCATCGCCAACACCCGTAGGATCGGCAATTTGGTCTGCTGGCACAGTTGGAATGATATATTCTTTTCCACCTGATTTGATACTCGCACCTTTTTCTCCAAGAGTTACAACCAGAAGTTTAACGCAACCTTCCATATCTTCGGCACAAAGCTCTGTGTGCTTTTGCATCAGCTCAAATTCATATTCATTGCAGAAAATCGCATGCGCATTTTGTGCACCCCGGCGTAAATCTTCATGCGGATTTCTGGCAACTTGCTGAGAGGGATCAAATAAATAGGGGATTCCCAATTCGATACATTCTTCGACATATTTCTTCATTGCAATCGGGTCGTTTGGAGAGATCACAACATAATCCGCCTCACCACGTTCCATTTCTTTTAGTGAGAGAGAAGAGGCATCAGCCATGGCTCCGGTATAAAAACTGGCAATCTGGTTATTATCAAGGTCTGTATTTACAAAGAATGAAGCGGAATATTTGCCTGGGACAACTTTGGCATATTTTGTATCGATTCTATGAGATTCGAGCCACGCACGATATTCTTCGAAATCTTCGCCAGCGGTGGCAAAAACCATCGGTTTTTCACCCAATAGTGCCAGAGTGTAGGCAATATTGGGTGCAACCCCGCCCCGTTGTCTGGTCATTGTATCTACAAGAAAAGATAAACTTATCTTGTCGAGCTTATCTGGCAGAATATTATCCTTGAAGTAGCCCGGAAAAGTCATCAAATAGTCATACGCAATAGAACCAGTGATTACAATCGCCATCATTTCCCTTCCAAACATGTATTATAAACGTATCTCGCTAAATTTTGCTCATACGGAGGAGTGATTATACCAGCTTCAGTAACAAATGAAGTAATAAGATGAAATGGTGTAATATCAAACGCCGGGTTGCGCGCTTTTGCGCCTAAAGGTGCCACGGGTTCGCCATGGAATTCCAACCCCACCACTTCGTCGCTATCACGTTCTTCGATCGGAATCTGGTCACCATTCGGAATACTCAAATCGAGGGTCGATAGTGGAAAAACACTGTAGACCGGCACACCATTTGTATGTGCAGCCAGGCTGAGCATGTAGGTGCCTACTTTATTGACCACATCGCCATTGGCAGCCACACGATCTGCGCCAAAAAACACCTTGTTTACCTTACCGCTGCGTAAGAAATAGCCTGCAGCATTATCAGTTATGATTTCGTATGGGATTCCATATTGTTCACACTCCCAGGCTGTTAACCGGGAGCCCTGAAGCCTCGGCCTTGTCTCATCCACCAATAGATGGATGTGCTTGCCTTGTTCATGCGCGAAACGGATCGCACCTAAAGCAGTCCCCCAATCAACCACAGCTAGCGAACCGGTATTACAGTGATGGATGATTGTGTCTCCATCGTTGATCAGACTGGCTCCGTTTTCAGCAAGTTTCCGGTTTACCAATATATCCTCTTCGGCCATGGCATGGGCTTCTGTGAGAAGATTTGCAGTGATATCCGCATCTGAAATTGAATTGTCGTTCACAATCTTCAGCATCCGGTTAACGCCCCAAGCCAGGTTGATTGCAGTTGGTCGAGAAGCGATTAAAAGATCAGCAGCTTGTTTCGATTGATTCCTGACATTGCCTAGAGTAGCCTTGCGTGCAGCCAGAACCATGCCGTATGCGCCTGCCACAGCCAAAGCTGGTGCGCCGCGAATGGCCATACTGCGGATCGCCTCAACCATTTCATCCAAAGTATGACAATGCAAATATACAAACCGGCGCGGCAAACGCCGCTGATCTATCATGCTGACTTGGTTTTTTTCAGGAAGCCATTCGATCGTACGCAATTCACCACCAAAAAACGCTCCCGTGGGAGAGCGTTCCTTCCAGTTAAGTTTATCATAAAAATATCTGCCTTCAATACATACTTGCCTATATAAACCAATTCTATGATATACACAACAATAGCACCGTAAAAAAATACTGAAATCGTAACAATTAGCTAAATAAATCTATTGACACTTCTTCCCCACTCCGTTATAAATTCTATATGATAAAAAAATCCATTTCTTATTCCATGGTGGTTTTATTCTTTTTGGTATCTTGCACACGTGATATCACCACGTCATCACTTATCCAACCCACTGATACGACGCCCCAATCGTCTCCAACTCCGACGTTTACCCCCACTCCGACACCTGAAGTACGTGTCTTAAATGGCGAATCTTTGCTTATTACCGGTGATTACGATCAAGCATATAACGAATTCCTGACCAGCAGCACTCAGAGTTCTGACCCCGAACTTGTTGCTTCGGCTTTATTGGGGATGGGCAAAGCATTATTGTTGAAGGAAGATTATTACGGAGTGATTAACCATTATTCACCCTTTCTTATAAATTACACGACAGGTGAAGCGCGCAATACTTCATTTTTCTTCCTCGCAAAAGCTTATGATGCCATAAAACAATATCGTCTTGCCGCGGATGCTTATGCCAATTACCTTAGCGCACTCCCAGGGCCTCTCGATAGCGAGATCCACGAAATGCGCGGAAACTCACTGTCGAATTTTGGAGATTTCGCAGGTGCCATTAGCGCGTATGAGACAGCACTGGCCACTACCAGTGGCAGCAGGTATGATCAACTCCAAATTAAATTGGCGCAGGCAGCCACTTCAGCCGGAGACATTGACAGGGCGATCAATATTTACTTTGGCCTATTAGAAACCAGTCAAAGCGGATACACCAAAGCGCAAGCTGATCTGCTTTTAGGCCGCATCTATTTGCAAATGGGGCTTATTGACCAAGCTTACGCGCGTTTTCAAGATTCGGTAAACAATTACACCGATCCTTATGATTCATATTCAGCTTTGGTTCAACTTGTTGAGGATGGCCAACCGGTCAATCAATTGAACCGGGGCATTATTAATTTCAATGTTAAACAATATGGGATAGCCATTGAAGCGCTGACAAATTACCTTAATGAAAACCCAAATCACGATGCCGAAGCTCATTCCTATAAAGCATTAAGTTTCTGGGAATTAAAACAATATGATAATGAAATCGCCGAATGGGATAAGGTAATTCTTGATCACAGTTCTGAGCAAAATTATTATTTCGACGCCTTTGACGAAAAATCTAATACGCAATGGTTGTCACTTAATCAATATCTGGAAGCAGCGCAAACCTGTCTTACTTTTGTCGCTTCAGTACCAACATCCTCAAATGCCCCTGTTATGCTTGATAAAGCTGCCCGCATATATGTGGATGGTGGCTATCTTTCAATAGCGGCAGAAACATATGAGCGAATTCTTAATGAGTACCCCGGCTCTGAACAGGCATATAACGGATTATTCAATGCAGGCATCCTCTATTACCGCTTGGGTGAATTTGCCAAAGCACAAACCACATTTCTTCGATTGGTGGTTTTAACGGATAATCCCCAGGAACAAGCTGCAGATTATCTTTGGCTAGCTAAAAGTCTTGAAAAACTAAATGATACTGCGGCTGCAAAAGATTATTTTCAAAAAGCTGCTGCTACTAACCCTACAGGGTATTACGGCATACGTGCTGCTGAAATTCTTGCTGGCCAGGCACCTTTACTTCAGCTTCAAAACATCGATTTGGCAGTAGATTTAGAGAACGAGAAAATAAAAGCCAATCGATGGGTGGCAGACACTTTCAAACTGGACACTTCAGTGGATGTAAATTCGCCATCGGAGTTGGCAAATAATCAATCCTGGAAGAAGGCTGAAGTTTATACCAAACTGGGGATGCGAGAACAGGCAAGCAGTGAGTTTGAATTACTGCGTAATAGTCTTATCGGAGATGCGCCAAACACATATCGGTTGATGAATCGCACCCTGGAATTGGGATACTATCGCACCGCCATCCTCTGCAGTCGCCACGTTTTGGATCTTGCTGGATTGAGTCAGGCGGCAACATTGACTGATCCCCCCGTTTATTTCAACCATATCCGCTTTGGGTCCTATTTCCGTGATATTGTCATTCCAACAGCGCTTGAACATCAAGTAGACCCGATGTTGATTTTCAGTCTCATCCGCCAGGAAAGCTTGTTTGACAGCAGCATCACATCCGTTGCTTCTGCCAAGGGCCTAATGCAAATCACACCTAACACGGCGGTTGGTATTGTAGAAAACTACGGTTGGCCACCAGACTATACCGTGGATGATCTCAACCGTGCGATGGTAAACATCCGCCTGGGTACGCATTACTTAAAAAGAGGTCTGGATCTTTATGATGGCGATGTTTATGCAGCATTGGCCTCGTATAACGCAGGTGATACTGCAACCACCAGATGGAAGGAATTATCAGGTGGCGACCAGGACCTCTTTTTAGAGATTATTAGTTATAGTGAAACTAAAAACTATATTAAATCAATAGTAGAAAACCACAAGATATACGATAACCTTTATAAACGATAAAAAAAGTTAAGTCCAAAAAAAATCCCCCGCAGATTGATATCCGCGGGGGATTATTTTTACATATAACAAACTACTTGCGGTTCTTCAAGGCAGCTTGTGCAGCAGCCAAACGGGCAACCGGCACACGGAATGGTGAGCAGGAAACGTAGTTATTGCCGACTCTGTGGCAGAACTCGATGGACGCTGGATCACCACCATGCTCACCGCAGATACCGACTTCAAGCTCAGCACGTTCTGACCGGCCATCTTCAACCGCCATCTTCATCAATTTGCCAACACCTTCTTGATCAAGTGTCTGGAATGGATTCTGGGGGAGAATACCTTCTTCAACGTACTTCACAAGGAAGTTACGTTCAGCATCGTCACGGCTGTAACCAAAGGTCATTTGGGTCAAGTCGTTGGTACCGAAGGAGAAGAATTCAGCTACATCGGCGATTTCTGCAGCAGTTACACAGGCGCGCGGAATTTCGATCATTGTGCCAAATTTGTATGGGAACTGAACTTTCTTTTCTTCCATGACAGCTTTGGCGATGCGTTCCAACCGTGGCTGGATCCACTTAAGTTCATTTACGTGACCGGTCAAAGGAATCATCACTTCTGGTTTAGCATGAACACCACGCAGCGTGCAATCAGCAGCAGCTTCAAAGATCGCACGAACTTGCATTTCGACGATCAAAGGCATTTCTACTGAGAGACGAACACCACGCAACCCCATCATCGGATTGCTTTCGTGTAACAAGCGGATGTTTTCGAGAAGCGTTTCTTTTTCAGCCAATCCCTTGGTTTCACCCTTTACGCGCATGGTGATGACTTCTTCAAGAAGTTTCTCTTCGTCAGGCATAAACTCATGCAACGGAGGATCGATCAAACGAATGATTACCGGATAGCCATCCATCGCTGTGAACAGACCATCGAAGTCAGCGCGCTGGTAAGGCAGCAATTCATCCAGGGCAGTTTTTTGCACATCTTCTGACTTGGCAAGGATCATGCGTTGAACAATTGGCAATCGGGTTGGTTCAAAGAACATGTGCTCAGTACGGCAGAGGCCAATACCAACAGCGCCATAAGAACGGGCACGCTGTGCATCTTTGGGATAATCAGCGTTTGCCCAAACCTGCAAACCTCTTGTCGGCCAGCCCTTGGGTGCCTGGCGAATACCTTCGGTGGCAGAAATTTCATCTGCCCAATTAAGGATGGTCAGGAGGTCTTTTTGTTCTTCGATTTTAGGATCGGTTAGAGCTAATTTGCCAATATAAACTTCACCAGTGGTTCCATCAAGAGAGATCCAATCGCCTTCATTGACAACGATATCATTCACGGTCATTTTGCGTTTGTCGAGATCAATCACCAGGTTGGCAGCAGCCACAACACAAGGTACACCAAATTGACGGGCAACCACAGCAGCATGGGATGCAGCTCCACCTTCGCTGGTTAAGATACCCTTTGAGGCTAACATACCATGAACATCATCTGGTTTGGTGAATGGACGAACCATGATGGTGTCTTGTTTTTGTTCTTTTGACATCTTTTCGGTTAAGTCTGCATCAAAGTAAACCTGACCAACAGCAGCACCAGGAGAAGCATTGATACCGGTGGTAAAGAAGCGGCCTTCTTTTTTGGCAGCAGGTTTGCTGTCTAATGTAAACTGTGGGTGAAGCAGGGTATCTACATCAGTAGGTGAAACACGACCAACAGCTTCTTCTTTAGTGATCAATTTTTCTTCAACCATGTCAACAGCAACTTTGATTGCTGCAGCAGCGGTGCGTTTGCCATTGCGGCATTGAAGCATCCAGAGACGTCCTCGTTCGATGGTAAATTCAACGTCTTGCAAGTCTCTGTAATGGAGTTCAAGTTTCTCTGCAATTTCAAGAAATTGTTTGTTGGCTTCTGGAAGATCCCGGCCAAGCGTTTCAATCTTTTCAGTATTGCGAATGCCGGCAACCACATCCTCACCTTGAGCGTTCAGCAGATAATCACCAAACAAGACACGGTCACCTGTAGATGGATTACGAGTGAATGCCACGCCGGTACCTGAGTCATTGCCCATGTTGCCAAACACCATGGTCACTATACAAACAGCGGTTCCCAGGTCATCAGGGATGTTGGTGGCACGGCGGTAATCAATGGCACGTTTTCCGTTCCAAGATTTGAACACAGCTTCGGTTGCCAATTTTAATTGTTCGAGAGGTTCTTGCGGGAAATCAAAACCAATTTCTTTTTTGGTAACGGCTTTGAATGTTTCAACAAGCCCTTTCAAATCATCGGCAGTTAAATCAGTGTCGAATTTTGTGCCTTTTGCTTTTTTAAGTTCATCGAGGGGTTCTTCATAAGCTTCGTCAGAAATTCCCAATACCACTGATCCAAACATTTGGATCAAACGGCGATAAGAATCATAAACAAAGCGTTCATTGCTGGTTAATTTGACCATACCCTTCGCGGTCTCATCGTTCAATCCGATGTTGAGCACGGTATCCATCATGCCAGGCATGGAGAATTTTGCACCCGATCGGCAAGAGACGAGCAAAGGATTTTCAACACTGCCAAATTTCTTGCCAGATTCTTCTTCAGTTGCTTTTAATGATTCAAGCATCTGATCCCACTGACCTTCAGGGAATTTCTTCTCGACCTGATAGGCATTGCAGGCTTCTGTTGTGACGATGAATCCGGGAGGCACAGGTAAACCAATGCGGACCATTTCAGCCAGATTGGCACCTTTGCCACCGAGGAGACCGCGGACTTTGTCCCAGTCATTTCCTACATATGTTTCAGCTTGTTTGATTTCGTTGAATAAATAAACCCATTTCTTACCAGCCATTTTTTATCCTCCAGATAAAATGAAATCTCATCCACCGCCGTAGCGGAAAATTTACACCAAATGTTGAATTTTACCATGATTATACCCTGTTCATACAACTTGATTATTAAGCCTTTATTATCAATTAATCATTTTTTTGTTAATAAGTTGAAAGGTAATTTCAACTCCATTTGTCTGATAATAGAGTCAGAATTACTTTATGGAGATTTTATGAAAATACTTGTCATTGACGATGATCCTGCAATGACCGATCTACTCAAACTGATATTGGTATCCACCGACGCTGAAGTATTCACTGCGAATTCCGGTATTGAAGGGTTGAAGAAAATTAAAGAATTATCGCCTTCAGTGGTGATTCTCGACCTGATGATGCCAGACATGGATGGGTGGCAAATTACGGCTGAAATACGAACCTTCAGTTCTGTACCAGTCATGATTCTTTCGGTTATTGACAATCCGGGTTTGGTCGCGCGTGCATTGGATGCCGGTGCTGATGATTATCTAATCAAACCTGCACCAAGAAATGTCTTGATTGCACACATCAACAACCTTACCCGGCGCAACACATCAGTTGACACGAACACCTCAACACTTCATTTCATCGGTGCAGTTTAACTTACCCCTTGATAAAACCCTTCTGAATTTGACTATCCACCCAGGCTAATGCCTGGGTGCGGTTTTCTATTAATCCAATCGCTTGTTGCTCTCTAAGCTCCTCAAGGAGCTGACCAATACGGGGCCCCTGGGGAATATCAAATTCAAACATCAAATCTCTTCCGGTTAAATAGAGCTTTGGGTAGACATATTCAGGGTTCCTTTCAAAGGTTTCAACAAGCTTCTGGCAGAAAGTTCCTAATTCAGACCGTTGGGCTTCTCCCCCATCAAATGATGGATTGCTGACAGCCTCAACAAGTGTCAGCACAGCCACATCAAGCCCTGCAATACCCAAGGAGTGATAATAACGGTAGACAAATTGTCGATCCGGTACTTTTTGAAACGAAAATTGATCAAGAATCCAGCATTTGTGCCTGAGAGAGATACATATTAACTCCTGCTCTTCTCGTGATAGTGCAAGGCCTTCAACTGCTTTTTCACCTTCCACTTCGTTAAGATCCCACAACAACGCAATCAGAGCATCTAATATGCGGATGGAGCGCCCTGACAGGTTAACCTGATCAAAACGTTCTCTCAGGAAACGCATATTTTCGGAAAAGATTGAGCCTAAAGAACTTGGATTGGATTCTTTACTTGCCTCACCGGAATTTTCATCATTCAAATTTTTTGTCAGTTCTAAAAAAATTTTTAAGCGTACCAATGCATTCTGCAAGTTAGGAATAGCACTCAAACTGAGGTGTTCAAGCATATTATATTGTGCGAAAAGTTCCAAGGCAGATGCGGGTTTTTCAATTTCTAAAATTTTGAAAAGCTCATCCCTTTTACGTTCTTTTGATATTAAAGACAGGTTATCTATCGCACTCTTTAACAAGTCGATTGTAGAAGGCTCTATATCAAGACTATACTTTACTGCATAGCGAATGGCTCTAATCACACGTAACGGGTCATCTATAAAACTGGTTTCTTTACATGGCCGCAGCCACTTCTCAACCAAATCTTGGGAACCATTTAATGGATCAATTATCTCTGAGGGATTATTAAGATCAATCGCTATAGCATTGATAGTGAAATCACGTTCCAAAAGATCATCATTTAGGGTTTGGCCTCTTACTTGTGAAAAGTCAAAAACTAAAAACCCATCCTGCTCGTTCTTTACAATTACTCTGCAGGCATTACGCTCTTCATCCAACATATAAAAAGCGCCTGAGAGCTTATCTGCCAGCTTTCGACCAATAATTCGGGGGTCACCTGCACAAACAAAATCAAGGTCTTGATTGGGCTTTGAGAGTAATGCGTCTCTGACTGCACCTCCCACCAGATAAAGATGCTCACCTGGCTTCATCAAAGACTGAATTACTGAGGTTACTTGCGGAAGTGTGATCAAAGACCAACCTTAGTCAATGGCTTGATATTTATCCAGATCTACCACGCCAATGAATGGCAAATTTCTGTAGTAATCATCAATATCAAGTCCATATCCAAAAACAAATTTATTGGGGATTGAGAAGGCGGAATATTTGATAGGAACATCTATTTCTCTGCGCTCAGCTTTGTCTAAAAGCGTACAAACACATATACTGGCTGGTTTGCGGGTCGAAAGAAGTTCAAGAACCGCTGCAATGGTATATCCGCTGTCAATAATGTCTTCAACCAATATCACATTGCGATCACGAATATCAATATTCAAATCCAATGTGATGCGAACATGGCCGCTGCTTTCGCGATTGCCAACACCGTAAGATGAAACCGCCATGAACTCAATCGCATGTGGAATTGTGATCTGCCGCATTAGATCGGTTAGAAAAAGCACTCCCCCACGCAGGATACAGACCAATAATAAATTGTCCTCATTTTTGAAATCCTTGCTGATCTCGGCACCGATTTCGGCAATACGCGCTTGTAATTTGTCTTCTGGAATTAGTACTTCACCAAGGAATTCTCGATAATCTCTCATTCAATCTCCAAATCACGTTTAATCTCGCGGTACTTCATGGTGTAAGCGGCAGCGTGCTTCATACATTTCTGATGCCCCAACAATAATAATTGGATCATCATAACGGGCGGGTTTGCCATTCACCAATCTTTGTGACCTGCTGGCAGGCTCACCGCATACCATGCATATTGCCTGAAGTTTCAACACTTGTTCTGCTCGTGACATAATGACCGGCATACTGCCAAAAGGTTCCGCCTTAAAATTAAGGTCAAGCCCCGCCACAATGACACGAATTCCTTTTTCAGCCATTGTCTCAACGACATTGGCTATTTCATCATCAAAGAATTGTGCTTCATCAACACCAACGACGGTGGTGTCTTGTTCCAACAGTGGCATAATCTGGTTAGCCTTTTGAACTGGTGTGGCAGCGTAATCCGACCCGGCATGAGAAGTAACTTTTTCAACTCCGTATCGCAGATCAATAACGGGTTTGAATACCTGCACCTTTTGTTTTGCGATGGTTGCCCTGCGCAGCCGTCGGATCAATTCATCCGTTTTGCCGCAAAACATAGAACCACAGATCACTTCCACACTGCCATTATGATGGGGCATGCCAATCCTCCAAAGAGATGATAACTAACATTCTACCTTAATCTGAGAGAGTTACTGATTTTGAATAGATATAAAAACACCCCCGGCAAAATACCGGAGGTGTCAGTAATTCGTTCTAAATTAGACAACAATTTCATCAGCAGCAGAGGGTAATTCATAACCCATCTGGCGCAGGCTTTTCTTCATGTCAATCAAGGATTTTCGTCCAAAACCTTCGATGGCAAGCATAGCTGCTTCGCCTTCGCCCATTTTGACAATCAGTTTACCAATGTTATCAAGGCCGGCTTTTTCGAGAGCTTCAGTGGCACGGGCAGGTAAGCCAATTTCTTTCACTGAACGATCCGGAGAAACTTTTGAAGTCTCACGAGATTTTTTCTCTTCAACGTATTCCTGGCGAGCTTGAAGCTTCTTGTAGAAGCGATCAACCTGACCTTCAATGTCGATCATACGCTGTTGTTGGCCGGTGAAGAACGGATGGCACTTTGAGCAAACCTCGGTACGAATTTCTTTTTTTGTTGATCCAGTTTCCCAGGTATTGCCGCATGAGCAAGTCACTTTGGCATCTGGGTAATAAGTCGGGTGAATCCCTTTTCTCATTTCGCTGACCTTTCTGATGTGGTTACTTTTTACAATTGTCTCGAAAGACGGATATGTAAAAACCTGGGTTATTCAGAGACAGCCGGTTTTACGTGAACCTGTTTCTGACCATTGGGCAGGGTGTGATATTCCACCACGCCGTGAGCAACTGCGAACAAGGTATCATCAGTGCCGACCATGACGTTCAAACCGGGTTTGATTTTTGTTCCGCGCTGCCGAACAAGAATATTACCTGATAACACTTTTTCACCGGCGTATTTTTTCACACCGAGCCGCTGTGCATTTGAATCACGGCCATTACGACTAGAGCCACCACCTTTTTTATGTGCCATTCTATCTACTCCACTGTAATCGATTCGATCAATAACCGGGTGTAATATTGGCGATGGCCGGTCTTTACTCGAATGCGTTTCTTGGGCTGATATTTGAAGATGGTCAATTTGGGACCTTTTACATGATCAACCACTGTTGTGGTAATCTTGGCTCCCTTAATGGAAGGTGTACCAATTGTGTAGGTACCTTCATCCGCAAGGAAAAGAACATTGTCCAAAATCACCTGAGTTCCAAGTTCGGTATCAAGCATCAAATCCACGTCGATGGTTGTACCTTCGACGGCACGACACTGCTTACCGCCACTTTCAACTATTGCATATTTCATTATCAACTTCTCCAATCTTCACTTCGCCGTTTTCCTGCGTAATAAACGCCGGTTGCGGGGAAGTTGGGGATAAATATGCTTGTCTCTTCTATCGAGAACAAGGCAGACGCAATTATAAAGGCAGCTCTGATAACTGTCAATGACCCGAGATGCCGCGTCTGTAAATTAGTGAATTCGCTTTCCTATGGTTTGAGTATAAGACTCTAATAATTCTTGAGTCAACGAAAGGAAACTCCCTATTTGTTTTTGGGTCTCTTCATTTACAAGATGCATCGTGTCATTTAATTCTTGAGCCGTATCCTCCAGCACAACTAAACGATCAAGAATTTTTGACAATTGGCGCTCATCCTCTCGCTGCTCTTCTTCGCGGGTAAGCGTGTAATTCGTCCACCTCTTTTGATCGTCAGCTTTGAAAGCCACCCACTCTTGCCGAAAGCGTTCTTCAGAAAGACGGTTCATTTCAGTGATTTCATTAATTCGCCGATTAAAACGATCATTGATTTCTTCAAATTCCTGCTGTGAGTTTTTTACAGATCGGTGTGTTTCTTCCAACAGACTCAACTGAGAATTAAAATCGCTGCCTAACCCTTCGAGTTCAGAAAACCTTTTTTGCCAATCTTTCCATGTGTTTTCTTTTTCGACTTGAAGTAAATTTTGTTTTTCAATAAAACCAGCCTGGCTTTGTTTTCTTTCTTGTTCACCATTGTAAAGATCGCTGATTCTGGTTTCTAACTTGCGGATAGTCTCTTTATGCAATTCTGTGACATTTCGATCTTCTTCAATCCGCTTACGGATTGAACTGGTTTCAAGTTGAAGTTCAGAAAGCCTTTTGTTTTCAATCGCCAAGTCACCAATTATCGACCTTTGCTGTCGTTGTAGGTCAGCATCTGCATTGCGAAATTCAGGTAGTCCTTTGGCAAGTTCATCTATTTTTTGACCCAACCGGAGTGTATCTTCTGTACGCAGTTGGAGGTTTTTCTTAATTTCTGCAACCACCTTAACATCTGTCTGATATTCCAACATTTTTTTATTGAGTTGTTCTATATCATCCTTACGTTGTTTTTCTTGCTTATTTATTGTAGTGATCGTTTTTTTATCGATTTCAGTTATCTGTTTTAGTATTTCAGTCCTATATTCAGCAAAATCTGCATCCACTTTCTCGGCACGTAAAGAATTCTTCTTAATAGATTTTATTTCCAATTCAAGAGGAATTATCTTTCCACTTTCTTTTGCATACTCCTCTTGCATTGAAGCAATCAAATCAGATAGCTCGGCAATCAGCTTTTTATCTTTTTGTCGTTCGTTGTCGAGCCAATTTAATCTTTTTTCGAGTTCTTCAATTTCCATGATTTAAGCCTCACATTTAGAATCTAGCCAACACTAATCTTACCGCAAGATGGGTAAATTCAGGAACAGGGATGAAATTTGTCCACTGAAGAAATTTGGAAACACGCCAATAGAGATAAGAACTAAAATGCCTATAACCAGAAAAATAATTTGGCCGATGGTTTCTCCCCTTTGCCAGCCGATACTTTCTGGTTTGGATATTTGCATTAATAATCTCAAAACAGAGTACAAAAAAGTAACCAATCCAAGCAATACCCATACAGCGATGATCGGATTTAAGACTGCCAATTGTTCAAGTAAAGCCAGGCGAACCGGAAAAGCTCCCAACAAAGGAAAGCCCACAACACTCAATAAGCTTACAATCAGTCCAGATGATGCAAATGGGAATTTTCTGATCATGCCTGAAAGATGGTCCATATCGGGAATTGTGCCATTATTGATAAATATGGATAAAGATAATGCCATCAGTGCCAATGCTGCCATACGCGGAAAAAAGGAAACAAACAAAGTCATGACACTTATCTGAGACTGCAGGCTAACAGCCAAAATAGCAAGGCCGCTTTCCAACAAAACGGCATAACCCAACAATCTCCGTCCGTCTTTTTCGATTGCGGCCCATACGCCGGTCGAAACCACCATAATTGTCCCTACCAGTGTCAGAACTGGCTGCAGATATTGCGATTCACGCAGCCAAACCAGCCCGGAAATGAAATCAAGCATAATCAACATCGTGACAATAGGAAACATTCCCAAAATAAAACCACTGACAAAGGGATGGATATCCATCGTTAATTGAGGAATCCAACTTTGAAACGGAAAAATAGCCAACCACAAAGCAAAACCAATTCCCAGGAACAATACCGCCTGGAGTAAACGCGCCGTATCAGATGGACTTGCTTGAATTCCGCCAAGAAGCCACCCGCCAAAAAGAATCAGCGGCATAGCCAACGATTGATATACGATGAAGCGTAAAACACCCCTCCCCGGAGGATTACCTGGAGTCAATAATAAAGGAATCGAAACCAGGATCGCGATTTCAACGAGAATAGCCGAATAAAGAAAAGGTTCAACCGCCAGGGCTGCTGTGAGTACCGCAATTATCGCGAATCCAAAGGGTATGAAGCGGGAAGAAATCTGTGCGATATGCGTCCCACCAAACCATAAAGCTGCAAAAAAATAAACAAAAGCAAGGAAGTACTTGTCTTGATTGCCAAGTGCAAAAGACCTGCCAAAGATAGCGAGGGTTGTTTTTATTTCAATGGATATTGGACCAATTTTCCATACTGCGCCAAAATTTTGCAAAAAAGCAAACAACATCAGCAGTATTGAGGCTGTTATTCCGATGGCAATCATCAGTCTTGTGCGTTTCTGCAAAAAATACAGCAGCAGAGATAAAACGAATGGAAAAACAATATAGATGACAGGAGTGCTCATTCATCACCTGTTTCAAATTCATTGATGATCATATAACTACCCATTAATGCAATTAACATGGTTACAACGGCTAGCAATCCATTGACCAACAATGAAGATTCATTAGCAGAGAAAATTAGCTCAAATCCAAAGAACAGTACCAAAATGGCGAGAAATATTTTATAGGGTTCATGGGTGATGCCAAGTTGAAAGATGCCAAACCCAATCAAAAGCAAAGCGGCAAGAACAATTTCAAGCGCAATTGAAAGGTAATTGGATATGCTGTAAACCATAAATGCAACAAGAATGAAGATCAAACACAGGGCAATCAACCTAAACACAAGTTCCGATTTGACCTTTTTTTCGTGGACGGAATAATATCGATTAATAGAAATGCCTATAACCACCAAAGACATTAATCCAGTTATCAGCTTCACCAATGAAAATGTAAATGACCAATATTGGGCTATGATCACAAATGCAGAAATGTAAATAACCAGATACGCAATTAGAATTCTGCGCCAATCATTGGTAATAAAAATAAAAATGCAGGCTGCCGTAAGTATGAGTATTGGGAGGATGTTTATCCAGTGATCCATTAGGGCAAAATCTCTCCGACCAAAACTGAGGAAATTAACGCCAAAAAAACAAACGCCCACAACAAACCGCCATCCCCTTCGAGTAGATTAGCAAAAAACTTTAACGGCCTTGCGAAAAAATCGAACAATCGGCGCAATAGAGCAAAAAACCACTCAAATTGAAAAATTGAGTTGAGAATTTTCCCTGCAAGTTTGAATGGAACCAACAAACGCTGTGCTGGTTGTTTCTGAATCAACAAATCCCAAATCCTCCGTCGCATAATCACAACCATGATTGTAATTAAGATAAGGCACCCGATTGGCGCGCTCAGATTAAATTCTAATTTTATGATTGACAATCGCCAAATCAGAATAATCCATGGACTAATCGACAATAAAACCAACCCGGCAGTATAGAAGAGCTGCATCCAACTCTCTTTAGGGCTGCTTTGATCTCGCTGGCGAAAGACATGCTTTATGAAGCCGAGAAACAAAAGGTTATAAGTTATGAAGACAACCAAAAATAACAACCAGTTTTGAGAATTTCCAACAAATCCCCAAATTGGAGCAGTCGGTGTAAAGGGCAGACCTACTAAGCTTATTGCCAAGAATAATGCAGCAATCGTGCTTACCTTGGAGGAATAAGAATATAAAAAGATAAACCCACCAGCAATAACCATGATGATACTCAACCCAATTGCCCCTTCAACCTGCCCCAACAAAAAGCGAATAAGAATTAATCCTGAAAAGGACAACATCCAGAATGGCCGTCCTGATAACTCGTTTTTGGCGCTGACCCACTTAATGGCACCATAAAAACAAACAATCAAAGCGATTGCATACATAATATTGGTCAAAGTTGCATATTGTTGCTGCGGTTGAATCTGCGTTAAAAAAGCGACAACTGATATCGGTGCAACAAACCGAAGGATCGTCCCCAGACTACGCCTGATCGGCAAACTGCTTGTTAGTGGAATATGTAATGGAAAAACACCCAACCTTAATGTGGCTCCCACCAAAATCAACAGGTAAACCCCGCTTGTGTATTGTGAGCTCTCCACGATGGCCGTATGAAAGTTAGAAAAAATGAGGGCGGCCATAACTAAAAACGTTCCGATGATTCTGGTAAAAAATTCGATCACCACCGCGGTATGTATTTTGGGTTGATCGGTAACTTTTATCAAAATCCCAAACTCGACTATGTCAATAATCGTCCAGGTGATAATCACCGCTAAAAAAGTTTGTGAATAAATAGCGAGCAACCCTACTGCGGTCAGAATCATCGATCCTACCCAGGTAACCAAATTATTGCTTTGTCCAAATCTGACTGTATCAGTAAAAATCACACCGACAAGAAGTGAGGTAAGCAAAAAGGCGAAAATCCAGGTTCTTTCTGAAAGATTAAATACAAGGGTATCCGTGCTAATCCCTTGGGGACTCCAATTACTAATACTGGCTCCTCCAGGCAAAGCAAATCTGAAAATAATAATTGAGATCCAGACAATTAACACAGAAGCAGCGGTAATTAACCAGATTGATCCCAGGGATAATTTGTACCTTCCCACCAACAGGTTTATTCCACCCGCGAAAAAGAGCAGCAAAATGATCGGTATTAATATTAGCATTCGATCATTAACCTAAACAATCAGGGTTGAAAGGCCTGCGAGGGATGAACTTACCCCGGCCTGGTTTACCCAGCCATTTACCATGCTCAACAATCAATTCTCCGCGAGAGAAAACGGATACAGGAAAACCTTTTAGATTCCACCCTTCATAAAGATTGTAATCCGTCCTTTGTTGAGAATAAGCAACACCATATTGTAGATTTTTATTTGGATCCCACAAAACCACATCTGCATCTGAACCGACTTGTAGAGTACCCTTTTGCGGATACATGCCAAATAGTTTTGCCGGGTTCGAGCTCGTAAGTTTTACAAATTGATTGGCTGTAAACCTGCCCGAACCAACCATCTCCGTCCACAAGACGGGCATGCGGTCACCCACCCCTGGCAAACCATTTGGAATTTTGGTGAAATCGCCTTTGCCGAGCTCTTTGCCAGCAATGGCGATGGGGATTCCCTCGTACATTATTGGTTTCGACCCGTCAAAGAAAAATGGACAGTGGTCTGTGGCGATGGTTTGCACAATACCCTTCTCAAGACCCTGCCATAAACGAACCTGATCTTGTATGGTGCGCATCGGTGGCGAACAAATCCACTTTGCACCATCAGGCTTGGCAAGTTCATCTTCTGTAAAGAACAAATATTGCGGACAAGTCTCTCCAAAAACCTTTAGCCCATGGGTTTGGGCGTATTCCAACAGATCAACCTCACCGCCAGCGTTCATGTGAACAATGTAAAGTGGTGCATCTGCCATGGCAGAAATGGCTGAAGCCCGCATGACACTCTCAACTGCCCCCCATGAAGGTCTTGTTTTAGCGTGCCAATCAGGAGAAAAATGCCGAGCCTCAATGGCTTCTTGAACCATAATCTCGATCACATCTCCATTTTCTGCATGCAGCATGGTGAGAATACCATGATCTCTGGCTATCCGCATGACCTTAAAAATCTCTCCATCTTGAAGGCGAAGGCGATTGTTATACGCTGTAAAAACTTTGATGCTGGAAATCCCCTCTTTTACAAGTAGGGGAATATCCTTTTCGACTGCATCCGTAAGATGAGTAATATTGGCATGGAAGGAATAATCCACAGCCGCCTTACTCGCTGCTTTTTCTTTAAGCACCCTTACATTTTTGAGTAGATCGTCACTGTCTTGCGAAACAAAATCGATGACCATCGTTGTGCCTCCAAAAGCCGCAGCCTTTGTGCCTGTATAATGATCGTCGGATGAAACTGTACCAAACATGGGTAAATCGAGATGCACATGTACATCCACCCCACCAGGAAGCACAAAGAGTCCGGTGGCGTCGACCACTTTCATGTTTTCGCCAATCTCGATCTTTTCTGCTATTTGGATGATCTTGTCATCTTCAATTAAAAGATCGGCTGTAAGGCTTTTTTCTTCGGTAACCAGTGTTCCATTTTTGATCAAAGTGAGCATTGAAACTCCCATTGGCGGCTTAACCTAAACGAGCGTGAACCAATTCTACCAGCATTGAAAAACGAATTATATATTGGCAAAATCTTGTTGAGTTGAAGGGGATATCATTTGGCCAAGAAGCTGCAGCAGTTCATCATCAGAGAATAATCTTAATTGTTTATTAGTGTCATCTGGATGATAGGTTTGTTTCCTCTCTCGCAGACACTTCCACAACACTTCGCGGTCATTAGCCTTTACCACCAGATCATTCACGATACGAGCTTCATTCAGCAGAGACCCCAGTGTATATAAAAATGTGATCCTTTTCCACTCTCCGGCCGGGATTGGTGGAGATAGTTTTTCAATAGGTCCGATCTGTATCTTGAAATACTCTTCGTTTGCTCTTGGATGATCCACCTCATCTTTGAGTAAAGCACCGCGCGTGGTTAATTCGTGTCCCATCACTTCAGCAAAATATTCTATCCGCCAACGATGCTCATAACCAAAACTGCCTGTTTGATAGAAAGCCAGATAATCCACATCAATGATTTTTGGCGCCATCCTCAAGGGGATGCGATACCAGCCCAACAAACGTGCAATATCGAAATCCTTGGTATTGGGCATTACTGCCACCAAAATCAGGGCGTTTTCAGAAAAAGAGTTCATGAGTCCCTCCCTTGAATATCCCACACAATATTTCATCAATATTGTAGCTGATTCTGGTTAAAAAATGTCTGAGACTGACTAGCCACCAGCCCCAGACTTTTAATTTTAAATTACAGTTATTTATTTATGCCAACACGATCATTAAATTCAGAGATCAATTCGTCCACTTTGCCAACCTGATCTTGAACATCCGTCCAATAATCCGGGGCATACCATTGGTCTTGAATTTCTTGATAAGTCTTACCCTGCTGCTCCACCCATGTGAAGTATTTTAAATTATGCACCCGCTTGCGGGATTCATAAGTCAATTCCAACAGGTTATCGCTGGTGACCCCCTGCAGGTATTGAGCATAAGCTGCTGCTGCATCCACCTCGGTAAAAGGACCCATCTCGGCATGCATTTCATTAATCCTGCTACCATAGAGTTCCATAGAATCAGTGAAAACAGTAACAACAATATCAGTTTCAGTCAATTCATTATATTTGGCAAATTTAATCGAAGATAATATATTGGCAATACTTGAAAAACCAAGTAAATCCAGTTGGTCAATCACTTGCTGTGGTACACCTTTCTTTGCCAAGTACTTGCGGCCTTCAGGCTCATTAAAAAGTCGAGATAGATTAACCACAGCCTCATCATCAATGGCTACCACGAAGTCAGTGTTCTTAACGTTATGGATCCACGGCACATGTTTGTCACCAATGCCTTCTATCCGATGCGCACCAAAACCGTTGTTTAACAATGTCGGACATTGCAAAGCTTCACTGGCAATGATTTTGCTGGTGGGATACTTTTGTTTCAGATAATCACCTGAAGCGATCGTCCCTGCAGAACCAGTAGTCAATGCGACACCACGATAATTATCGCCTGGGCGGATAACTTTCTTTAACACTTCTTCTATGGCATGGCCGGTGATCTCATAATGCCACATGTAATTGCCAAATTCTTCAAACTGGTTAAAGATCATCAAATCCTGACCTGATTTTCTCAGCTCCCAGCATTTATCAAAGATTTCTTTGACGTTTGACTCTGTTCCAGGTGTGGCAATCACTTCGCTGGCGATATTCTTTAACCAATCAAAACGTTCACGAGACATACCCTGAGGCAAGATAGCGATTGATTCGCACCCCATGAGCGCGGAATCATAAGCGCCACCACGGCAATAATTGCCTGTGGAAGGCCAGACCGCTTTCTGTGTTGTTGGATCAAATTGACCGGTTACCAAACGCGGCACCAGACAGCCATAAGCAGCCCCCACCTTATGGGCACCGGTTGGAAACCACTTGCCCACCAAACCAATTACGCGCGCTTTGGTTCCCGTTATACTGGAAGGCAGTTCCAGATAGTTCGCACCGTCAAAACCACCTCCCTTTTCAACCGGTTGATTATGCCAAGTGATGCGGAACAGGTTGCGTGGATGCACGTCCCAAAGCCCAACATTGCGCAATTCGTCTTTGATTTTTCCCGGGATCAATTCAGGATTCTTCATTTGCGCAAAAGTTGGCAGAATGATATTCTGCTTCCTCATCCGCTCAACTGTTCGATCAAGTGATTCTTTATTTACGGATAAATCAATTTTCGTCATTCAATCAACTCCAATTTGGATTATTTGTTATCCGGAGCCTCACTGGTAATGTAGAGAGGACGTCCCTTGGCTTCATCATAAATTCTACCCACATATTCGCCGAGAATTCCCAGGCAAATCAGTTGCACACCTCCAAGGAATAAAACTGCAATCAAAGTGGTAGCTTGCCCAAAAAAGAATTGAGAGCCTATCATACGTAAGATCGCTACAATAGGAATGGCTATTATGCTAACACCGGCAGATATAAAACCGAATACCATGGCTATTTGAAGCGGCACATAAGAAAAACTGGTGATGGCCGTAAATGCCAGTTTGATCATTTTCTTGAATGGATATTTTGTCGTTCCGGCAAAGCGCGCGGACCGTTTATAAGACACGCCGATGGTTTTGTATCCAACCCAGGCGGACATACCGCGCAAGAAGCGGTGTCGTTCACGCATACTGTTCATCACATCCACGACCTTGCGATCAAGCAAACGAAAGTCGCCGGTATTCATCGGGATTTTTACGTCAGTAATGCGATATATGAGTTTATAAAATGCCGACGCTGTTATTTTCTTAAACCAGGTTTCACCTTCACGCTCAGACCTCACAGCATAGACTACTTGGTAACCTTCACGCCATTTGCCAATCAGCTCAAGAATCACTTCGGGAGGGTCTTGTAGGTCGGCATCAATGATAATGGCGGCCTCTCCCCGGCTGTAATCCAGACCTGCAGTCACAGCAATTTGATGACCGAAATTTCGTGCAAAAATGACTGGTCGTACCCGTTTTTCTTTTTTCGCCAGTTCGCGGATCAAATCGGTAGAGCCGTCTGAAGAACCATCATCCACCATCACAAATTCCCATTCCTCACCAGTGGTATCCATTACCTCGCTGATGCGGCGATACAATTCATCAAAACACCCTTTTTCATTGAATATGGGGGCAATGATTGAAAAAACAGGTTTCATGGTAGAAGTCCTTTATTTTTGCAAGTGCTTTTTGAGTGATTTTAGATTTGGTTCAATGATCGGAGCCACCTGTACTGCCATCATAGCAGATCGGATATCCTTGAGTCCGTTGCCGGTATTGATTACCACAACTGGGTCGTCTTCAAAGATCATACCGGTTGATATTGCTTTTTTTAGACCAACAAAGGCAGCAGACCCCGCTGGTTCACAAAAAATCCCACAGGTACCTAGCTCACTGATCCCCTTGATGATATCATCATCAGCCACTGTCAGGTAGGCCCCCCCTGTATCTCTTGCAGCACGGATGGCACGAACCCCATCCCGCGGCATATCCACACTGATGGAATCCGCTAAAGTTGTGGCGGAAACCGGAATTATGGTTTCGGTATTGGCAAAATAAGCGTTGGCAATGGCTGCAGATTTTTCGGATTGAACGCCAAAAATGCGGGGCATCTGTTTCAACCACCCTAAAGCGAATAAATCTTTGAACCCTTTATGAATACCCGAGATGATATTGCCATCTCCGACTGAGACAAAAACACACAAGGGTTTGGAATCTTCTTCGAGGTCCAGACAGATTTGCTCCCATATTTCAAAAGCAGCGGTCTTTTTACCTTCAAGTGTAAAGGGGTTGTAACCTGTGTTTCGGCAATACCAATTAAATTCCTGGGCTGCTTCGACCGTCAGGTCAAAAGCCGCATCGTAGTTTCCATCCACCAGAATCACTTCTGCGCCGTAGATAAGCAACTGAGCGACCTTGGCCTGTGGGGCGGTTTTAGGAGCGAAAATGATCGCTTTTTGACCAATGGCTGCGGCCATGCCAGCCAGCGCTGCACCCGCATTGCCCGTTGAAGCGGTAACAACAATTTCAGCACCGATTTCGCGTGCCCTGCCCACAACAATCGCGGAGGCTCGATCTTTAAAGGATGAGGTGGGGTTTTTGCCTTCATCTTTCAGCCAAAAACGGTGCAATCCAAGGTTTCGTAGTAATTTGCGGGGTGAATAGAGGGGTGTCCAACCTGCATGGTGAAGAGGTGTTCGCTCTCCACCAGGATCAGAAGTTGGAAGCAGCGGCAAATAGCGCCACAAAGAATAATCTGTTCGTGAGGTAATGTCTTCAGGTTGATATTTATGACCCAGTTGGTCAAAATTAATAACTACATCCAGGTTGCCACCGCAATGTGGACAAGTGTATAAGACTGAGGCTGGTAGGAATTCCTTGTTACAAATGGAGCACTTGTAACCGGTATATTGTGCCATACATTGCCTATTCTTTTTCGAATGGTATGCCCAATGCTGCAGGCGGAGAGGTTTTCATCGCCCGTAGAATTTTTGCAATCGTCCTTCTTACATCTTCAGGCAAGCCAGCCAGGGTGCGATCCACCCAATCTGCATTACCAATGTTAACGAATAATAACGCTAAAATCATCAGTGGAAAAGGTGCCACCTGAAAAATGCGAGAGTTGATGTTTGGGAGCAAGGGCTGCAACACAATTCCAAGATATTGTAATAAAACGAACAAATATGCACCCATGGCCCCTTTTAGCGGATGCCAACTTCCGAAGATGGTGATGGCCAGGATGATCCAACCAATACCGTCAAAGCCAGAAAGTTGACCGTTCCAGGTTTTGACACTTAGGGAATATAGCGCGCCGCCAATGCCCACCAGAGCGCCGCCAATGCCAGTGTAGATATACCGCATGCGATTGACATTCACGCCGCGAATGTAAGCTGCTGACGGGCGTTCTCCAATGCCTTGTAATATCAATCCCTGATGTGTTTTATAGATCCACCAGAAACACACAAAGACCAAGACATAGCTCATGTACGTAAGGATTGTTTGTTTAAATAGTATGGCGCCGATAAAAGGAATTTCAGATAAATATGGAATTGGCACCTGTGGAAGCAACATCACGGGCTTGCCTACATAGGGTGCGCCCAAAAAATATGCCAGACTTTTCGTGGCTACTGCCAGCACATAACCAACTGCTACCTGAGACTGCTTCAATGAAATACTCATGAACGCTATCAACAACGCGATCAAGGCACCCACCAAAGCAGCAGCTAAAAATCCAAGCATAAAATTATTCGTTGTTGTACCAACCACAAATCCCACCATTGCAGTGAGAATCAGACTGCCATTAAGTGAAAGATTCATCACCCCTGCGCGTTCGGTAATGGTCTCTCCCATTACTCCGAAAATAACAGGCCCTGCCCATGCAAAAATGGATCCTATACTGATCGCCAACGAATTATCCACTTTGCACTCCTTTGAATTTCTTAATCAATACTTTTCTAACACCATCCATGATCAGCACAAAAATTACCAGAGCTCCCTGAATGACCCCGGCGAGATTCGAATCAAGTTTTAAGTCGATTCCTAAACCAGCCGCTCCTTTGCTTAAAGCAATGAAAATGAAGGCAATTGGTGCAGTAATCAGTGGTTGAATATTGGCCAGCATACCAACCATCAATCCGATGTAACCATAACCACCAGAAATGTTATTACGCAATACATGATTAAAGCCAAGCACCTGCAAAGCACCGGTCAATCCAGCTAATACACCGCACAACACAAAAGCTAAAAGCATATAGCGATTGGTATGGATTCCTAATAGAAATGATGATTTATTATTCTTGCCCACCGCTTTTAATTTCAAACCGAAATAAGTACCCTGCAAAATTACCGTGACCAAAATAACACATACAATCGCAATGCCCAATGCCCAAAGGCTCAGGTATGTCCCTTCAATTTGTGGAAGCCAAAATCTGGTATCAAGCATCTTGGTTGAGCCGTTGGCAACGCCTTCGGGTTTCCAGGGACCGAAAACGAGAAACAACATCACTGCATCGGCAATAAAGTTGAATCCCAAGCCGCCGAAGATTTCATTTACCCCGCCAAAGTTCTTTAACAAACCAACCAAAAAAGCCCACAATGTACCGCCAAGGATTCCAGCAAGGATGCACAAGATAATCACCAGAGCGCTTGAGGCATCGGACCCATCAAAGATACGGATGATGCCATAAGAAAAAATTGCACCCATTACAATTTGGCCTTCCATGCCGATATTCCAAAGACCTGCGGTAAAAGTAAACATCAAACCAAGTGAAGCTAAAACCAGTGGTACCCATGCTTGAATCACTTGAGTGAAATTATTGGTTGATCCAAAAGCGCCTGTAATGATAGTTTGAAACACACTAATGGGATTTGCCTTCATCATCCATACCAACAGACTGGTAAAGACTAATGCAAATACCACCGCCAATGTCATTGAACTGGCTCGGTTTGTTAACAAATTGAACAGAAAGGAGTTCTGGTTGGGATTTTTAGTTTTTTCTTTTTCCATATAAAGATCCTTTTATAATTATTCCCAACCCCTGCCGCCAATTAGCTGACCTAATTGATCTACAGAGACATCGCCTGCGTCAAGTGGTTTTGAAACCTTGCCGCCAAAGAAGACTAAAATACGATCGCTGTATTGAAGAATTTCGTCAAGATCAGAAGACACAAAGAAGATACTAGCTCCTTCAGAGCAACGTTGTTTTAACTTACTCCAGATATAAAGTGTTGATTCAATATCCAAACCACGAGTTGGATGATCCAAAAGGAGCAATCTTAAGGGTTGCCTGAGCAATGCCAATTCTGCTCGTTGTTGGTTTCCTCCAGAAAGGGATTCAACCATATTTTCAGCCGTGCCCTTAATGTTGAAATCTTTTATTCGTTTTTCTGTTAACTGCATGGCTGCTTTCGCATCCACAAAAAAGCCCTTTTGTTTTTCAGCAAGGATAAAATGTTCTCTCAAATCAAGGCCAGCAATAAGACCTTCATCCAACCGATCGGCAGGCAAGAAAGAAATGCCTGAATCTTTAAAATCAAAATAGTGCTTGCCCACAAAATCTTTTTTTGAGCTATTTTCTTCACAAAGCCAGATATGTCCACCAGAAGGACGGATTATGCCGGCTAATGCCCTAAGCAATAAACCCTGCCCTGATCCTTCCATGCCGGCCAGTCCAATCACTTCGCCTTTTTGGATGCAGAAATTTACATTTTTAATCGGTAAACGAGGGTCATCAATCTTAAGATCACTGACCTCGATATTGACTTTTTCTTGAGTGCAGCATTTTCTATCACTGCGAGTTAGTATTTTTCCGAACATCATTTCAACTAACTTATCATTATCAAAAGGCGGAAGCATTTGCCCGACGTTCATCCCCTGTCTAAAGACAGCAACCTGGGTACACAATGCTTCTACTTCTTCCAATTTATGTGAAACAAAAAGAATCGCTTTTCCTTGCTCTGATAACTTGCGAACCATAGCAAAAAGCTGAATTTTTTGTGCAGCAGAAATGCCGGTTGTCGGTTCATCAAGAATTAATACTTCTGCGCCAAGCCATAGTAACCGGATGATTTCTAACTGTTGTCTTTCTCCAACGGAGAGACTGTCTATAAATGCGTCTGGTGAAATTGAAAAATCAAATTGCTTTTGAAGTTCAACAAATTCCTGCCGAACTTTTTTTCTGTTTGGGATCATCCTCTCACGGCTTCCCAGAATCAAATTATCCAACACATTTAGCGGAGGAAAATCCAAAGGATCCTGGTGAAGCATACCGATTCCAAATTTTACAGAATCAGCAGGAGATCCAATAGTTACTTCTTTACCATCCAATAGAATGCTTCCAGCGTCAAGAGAAATGAAACCAGATAGAATCTTCATCAGGGTGCTTTTACCTGCCCCGTTTTCGCCTAAAATACCCTGAACTTCACCTGATTTCACTACTAACGAGATGTCATTATTGGCATGGACTTTGCCAAACGTCTTGTGAATGTTGCGTACCTCTACATCCATGGAACCTCAATCAACATAAAGTAAAGGGAAGGCAATTGAATGCCTTCCCTTTTATTAATGAATCAATTACTTGGTAACAGAATCGCCGGTCATGCCTTCGAGCAATTGAGGCAGATACCAAATCTGTTGGTCAGTTGCTTCAACGCCATCGGCAAGGAATTCGGTTCCATCTTGAAAATTCAACGGACCAGTCCAAAGATTCAAGCCACCAGCGAGTTCACCAATGAATTGGTCAAGGAGTGCACTATTCTCGGCTGACAGACCATCACTTTTCTTGAATCCAATCGATGAAGTATCTGGATTGTTAATATCAGACCAATCGGGATCTGACCAAACAAACTGGCGGGTATAGGTGCCATCTTTGATAGACTGGATAATGGGCAGCAAATCAACACCCCAGTTGTAATAGGGAACGCCCAGGCAGGCATCAGGAGCAACGTCGCAGGCTTTTTCGTAGTCATATTGAACAGCATAGACATCTTCACCCTGATCGCGGAATTTCTTGGCTACAGTTACGGCTTCAGTAGAGTCAATTCCAGAAATGACGATATCATAACCATCAGTAAAGAAGGTATCTGCAACCTGGGTGGGATCAAGTGTTACACCAGGGATATTGAACCACATACCAATCCATGTGACTTTGAAATCAATAGGAGTGGTTTCAGATCTGATACTCTTCCAGCAATAGTCAGCGCCCAAGTAAGCGGCGGCGGCATGGCGGCGAGTTTCATCATTGATCAATGCACCAAGGAATCCGATTTTTCCAGTTTTGGTGGTTAATGCAGCAGCACAACCAGCCATCATTTTGCCGTATTCCATTTTTGAGAAGACATCGCTTTGGCTCTTCATATCAGGTTGATAGCGTTTGCCATCTTCCCATGCGAAATCACCAGTAAGCCAAATCACGGGGACGTCAGGGTGAAGGGAGGTAAATTCAGTAACGCCGTCTTTCATGTCATCAGAGTTGAAGATGATCACATTGGCGCCCTTATCGAGCAACTGCTCGGCAAATTGGGCGGCAGTGGTGTTGGGGTTAGCAGCCGAGTTGACGTTCTCTGCATAGATCAATTCAGCGCCTTCAATTTTGGATTGAGCATAGACAGCGCCGAGATAATTGGCGGTGCTCCAGCCATTATCTGTAATCGGCCCTACAGTCAGGATGCCAATAACGAAGGGTTCGGCAGGTGCTTCAGTAGCAACAACAGGGGCTTCAGTTGCTGCAACAGGGGCTTCTGTTTCAACAGGTGCGGGGGCGGCAGTCGGGGTGGCGCATGCAGCAAGCACAAGGGCCATGACGACTAACAAACTTACAAGGGTCCAGATACGTTTAGAAAACATGAATACTCCTCCTTGGAATAGTTGAACAACTTATCTTAAAAAAAGGATTACTTTGGTTGCAAGCAAACAATTGATCGTCTACTGCACCTCCTTTCAATCCAATTACGAGTTTAGTTGTATTCGGGTAGGTGTTTGTTGTTCATGTTGTCCATACAACACTTAATTCAATTTTATCTTAACCTCTAGACAAGTTATATTAAAATTTTGTGTCATGATCTTAAAATAATCCGAAGAGAGTTATCAGTTAAGTATAACCCTCTTCGAATAAAACTACTACTTTGTAATACGAGTTCCGGTTTCGCCTCTCAAGGCTCGGCCAATGTTCTCGGGGTTGGTGATGAGAGCTTCTTTGCCGCCATTCTCAAAGTAGTTAATGATTGCCTGTATCTTGGGCGCCATTGAACCCTTGGCAAAATGTATTCCTTCATCGAGGTAGGCTTTAGCTTCAGCCACGGTCATGGTATCAAGCCATTTTTCATCAGGTTTGCCATAATTGATGGCTACTTTTTCAACAGCTGTGGAGATAATAAAGAGATCTGCTTTGATCAAACTAGCCAACAAGCTGCTGGCAAAATCCTTGTCGATTACGGCTGCGACACCGAGGCACCCACCTTTACCATTATCGATTACGGGGATTCCGCCACCGCCAACAGTAATTACACAAGTGCCGCTATTAAGCAGAGTTCTTACCGATTCAATTTCAACAACTTCCACCGGAATAGGTGACGCAACAACACGTCTCCAACCTCGCCCTGCATCTTCCACAACATTCCATCCCAGATCATGTTGTCGTTTTTTGGCTTCTTCTTCATCCATGAATCCGCCAATGGGTTTGGTGGGATTCTGAAAAGCTTTGTCGTTCTTGTCAACCTTGACTTGAGTGACAACCGTAGCGACTGGTTTCTTTATGCCGCGATTAATGAGCTCATTTTGCAAAGTTTGTTGAATAGCATAACCAATGGCACCCTGGCTGTCTGCACCGCAAACTTCGAGTGGCACTTCATGCATACCCTCATATTTGGCGGCAATTTCAGACCGGCGTAAAATAAAGCCAACTTGAGGACCATTTCCATGACCGATAGCGACCTCCCAGCCAGCTTCAATCATGTCAGCGATGTGTTTTGATGTTTCCGCTGCGGCAATGTACTGGTCTTCTACGGTGACTTTCTTTGGATCGAGAATTAAAGAGTTACCACCAATTGCAACTACTGCTAATTTACTCATTATTCTTAGTCCTTTTTGGTTTTTGATTTTGACTAACTCATTGTCAAAGCCATCACCGCTTCTTGCACATGCATTCGGTTTTCGGCTTCATCATAAACAACGGATTGAGGCCCGTCGATTACTTCATCAGTAACTTCAATATTGCGGTCGGCAGGCAATGGATGCATAAAGATGGCATCCGGTTTGGCTAATTTCATACGGCGTTCATCAGTAATCCAACTCTTGTATTGATCAATGATGCGTGCGCCTTCTTCTGCATCAGAGGTATGAACGAGCGCACCCCATGATTTTGGATATACGACGTCGGCATCTTTAAAGGCAGCATCCATGTCGTCGGTGACTTCAAAACCAACGTTAAATTTTCGAGCTTGTTCGTAGGCCTGATCCATAATTTCGGGCATCAAAATGAATTCGGGTGGATGGGCAAGAACAATATCCATGCCAAAGCG
>CAKMKJ010000045.1 GCA_927443345.1 uncultured Anaerolineaceae bacterium
GCAAAATTTCAGAAATTAACTTGCGCGAACTTTTTGTCATTGTGCCGTTGATGATCTTGATTTTGTCTATTGGTATATGGCCAAGCTGGATTCTAAATATAATCAACCAGACCGTTATGCGCTGGTTTTAGAGGAGCATCATGACCTTTCCGTTTCTTAGTGTTTTGATTCTTCTTCCCCTTTTGGCCGGGGTGATCTTGCTGCTACTGCCTGCTGGCAAGCGCGGATTGATCCGCGGAATTGCTCTGGGTGTTTCACTGATCACCTTTGCAATATCGGTCTATTTATTTGCAGCTTATGATAAAGTTGCAGCTGGATACCAGTTTGTTGAACAGATGCAATGGCTGCCTGCTTTGGGAATCTCTTATCATCTTGGGGTGGATGGTTTCAGCCTGCCGCTTGAACTCTTGGCCGGTATCGTAGTACTTTGCGGTGTAATGGTCTCATGGAAAGTGGAAGACCGACCGCGTGAGTTTTTTGCATTTATCATGTTCCTTGCTTCAAGTGTGTTTGGTGTTTTTGCATCACTTGATTTATTCTTACTCTTCTTCTTTTTTGAACTGGCGGTTTTCCCCAAGTATTTGATGATTGTAATGTGGGGCTCTCCGAAGACAAAGGAATACGGCGGTATGAAGCTGACGCTCTACCTCTTCTTCGGATCGGTGGTAGCGCTGGTGGGGGTGTTGGCAATTTACTTCACTTCTGGATTGCTAACTTTTAACCTGTTGGAACTGGAACAAGCCGGTTTTGGTTTGGCGGTACAGAAACTGTGGTTTCCCTTTATCTTTATCGGTTTTGGTGTGCTGGGGGGTCTCTTTCCGTTTCACAGTTGGGCGCCAGATGGTCACGTTGCCGCACCGACCGCAGTTTCAATGCTGCTGGCAGGGGTAGAGATGAAAGTGGGTGCATTTGCCGCCTTGCGCGCCGGGTTGATGCTGTTGCCAGATGGAATGCAATTTTGGGCGCCTTTGGTCTTGATTCTGGCAACCATCAACGTGGTTTATGGTGCATTCATTGCCATGATTCAGACAGACTTCAAGTATGTGATTGGTTTTTCATCCGTGTCACATATGGGGTTAGTCTTCATTGGTTTTGCCACGCTAACACCTGAAGGGCTTACCGGGGCAGGCTTGCAAATGTTCTCGCACGGCATTATGACAGCACTTTTCTTTGCTGTGGTAGGGATGGTCTACGATCGGGCACATACCCGCAACATGGCGGAATTGGGAGGTCTTGCCAAGCATATGCCGCTGGCAATGATGGGCTTTGTTGTTGGTGGTCTGGTATCCATGGGAATGCCAGGCTTTTCAGGGTTCGTGGCTGAGATTCCCATTTATATGGGCGCATGGAAAACCATGCCTCTGGTGGCGATTATTTCTGTAATATCTATAGTGGTTACAGCGGCTTACATTCTGCTGGTTGTTAGAAGGGTCTTTTTTGGAGAAACCCCCGAACCGATCCGCGCTGGGTTGAGCGATATTTCGGTTATGGATAAGATCGTGGTGGTAGGATTATCACTGCTCATGATCTTTATCGGTTTGATTCCCTCCCTGCTGGTACCGATGATCCAAGGCGGCGTCAGCCATATTCTTTCACTGGTGGGAGGTGCATAGATGACTCTTTCAGTTTCTCAAATGACTTTGGCAATTTTACCTGAGATATTACTAGTTGTTTTGGTCGGGGTGCTGATCGTAATCAGCCTGATTAAGCGCGAAAAATGCAACCAGCTGCTGGGATGCATCACTGCTGGAGGTTTCATTCTGGCGATTGTTTCAGCCTTTTTGTTTGCCATGCCCAAAGCTGAACCTGCCCTGATCTGGGGCGACATGCTGCGTCTGGATTCGGCAACTTTTGTCTTTAGAATGATCTTCTTGTTTGGCGCTGCATTAACCGCGATTTTCTCTTGCACCGAAGATTCCATCCGTTGCAGGCCCGAGTTCTACATGATGCTGGTCTTTTCGACCCTTGGAATGAGTTTGATGGCATCTTCGAGCGACATCATCATGCTCTTTTTGGCAATTGAAACTGCATCTATTCCGCTTTACGTAATGGCGGGTATCAAGATTAAAGAAGAAAAATCCGTTGAAGCAGGGTTAAAATATTTCCTTTTTGGCGGTATGTCTTCGGCGATTATGGTTTATGGTTTCAGTTTAATCTATGGGTTCAGCGGCACGACTCACCTGTATGATATTGCACAAGGTGTGATTGCCCATCAGGTTCCGATTGCGGGTGTGGTGGTAGCAATTGTTTTGGTGCTGGCCGGGTTTGCTTTCAAGATCAGTGCTGCGCCATTCCATTTTTGGGCCCCTGATGTTTACGAAGGTTCTCCGACATCGGTTACCGGTTTTCTATCGACGGTTTCGAAGGCAGCCGGGTTCGCTGCTTTGATTCGCATTCTGATGATTTTGTTCGAAGCCAACGACGGTGCCGTATGGCAGGCTCTGATAGCCTCGCTGGCAGTTGCCAGCATGCTAATAGGTAATCTAATCGCCATCCCACAAAAGAACATCAAACGGATGCTTGCATATTCATCCATTGCGCAAGCCGGATACATCCTGGTCGGGCTGGCAAGCCATAGTAATCTTGGGTTTAGCAGCGCCATCTATTATTTGATGGCATATATGGTGACCAACCTGGCGCTCTTTGCAATCGTTGGCTGGGTCGGTCGAAAGACTGGCTCAGAGGATATTTCAGCTTTTGCTGGATTGAGCAAACGTTCTCCGGGATTGGCACTGGCTATGTTAATCGGGTTGCTTTCACTGGGAGGTATTCCACCTTTTGGCGGTTTCTTTGCAAAATTGCTGGTCTTTGGGGCAGCCGTTGAATCTGGATGGGCGTGGCTGGCCATTGTAGGTGTAATCAATTCAGTGATCGGTCTTTACTATTATTTGCGAGTGCTCAAGGTAATGTATGTGGATGAACCGGTTGAAAACACCCCTCTGAAGATAAAAGAACCTTTGTGGCTTGTCGGTTTGATACTCTGCCTTGTTTTGGTGGTGGTCATGGGTGTGGTGCTGACGCCCTGGTTTGGAATTTCCAATTGGGCAACGGTGGGTTTCTAAATCCCGTTATCTATTTTGTAAGGGCATTTCATCCAGCAAGTGGACGCAAACTTCGCGTGAATTGCCCTTACAAGGCAGCGTTCAAGCAAACCCCCGCAGTTTTATAATCTGCGGGGGTTTATGATCATTGAAACCGCTCTGAATAATTATCAGTTATGCAGCTTTAGCGCTTTCTGCTTCTTGTTTCTTTTTTGTGCGATTCTTCAACATTTTCAACATGAAGGTGTCTTCGCGTTCACGTTCTTCCAGCGAACTGACGATGAAACTAACCGTTTCTTCATATTCAGGGATGAAGATGTATTGCAAGGCATTGACACGGCGCTGGGTCTTGCGTAATTCAGTGGCCAACCGCCAAACCGTGGTCATGACCATAGAAAGTTCTGGAATCATCTTGGTGACCTTGACAAAGCCTGAACTGGCTTCATCAAGCGAAGCATTGGTGTCGCCGAGACTGTAAAGCATATCAAGAGGAGCACCTTTAGATTCGATCATGGGGATGGAAACACCCATAATACCGCGGAATTTGAGCTGTACTTCGACTGTTTTATTGGCAGCCAGGGCAGCCCATTCGACGCGCTCAGTTCCCATATTGAGTTGGGCTTTTTCCATGGCGGCATAAGCTTCAGCAAGCTGCGACCAGACTTCTCTCTGCAACTCTTCGGCTTTGTGAGCCATCTGAATCAATTCAGTGGTTAAAACCTCACGTTTGCGATTAAGGATCTCATAACCCTCTTTCGAAAACTGAAGCTCTTTTCTGATTCGAATTAGATTGCTGCGCGTTGGCGCGACATTAATCTTAGTCATTACATGCCTTTATAGTACTTATCAATCTCAGCCAAACTGACACGGGTGAGTTCTTCTTTGGGGAGTAGACCGAGCAAATCCCAGCCAATATTGAGGGTTTGCTCAATGTTGCGGTTTTCAGTGAATGATTGGCTGATGTATTTGCCTTCGAAGGCTTTACCAAATGCCAGATATTGTTGATCTACTTCGCCAAGCTCTTCTTCACCGATCACGGATGCCAATGAGCGAACGTCCTGGACATGGGCATATGCTGCGTATAGCTGAGCCATCAAGTGTGGATGATCCTCGCGTGTCTGACCTTCACCGATGCCGTCTTTCATCAAACGGGAGAGGCTGGGCAAAATAGAAATTGGAGGATAAATACCATGCTGGTAAAGGGTGCGCCCCAGCACGATCTGGCCTTCGGTAATGTAGCCAGTCAGGTCAGGCACAGGGTGGGTGATGTCATCATTCGGCATGGTCAAAATCGGAATTTGGGTAATGGACCCCTTACTGGTCTTGACACGGCCGGTGCGTTCATACATGGAGGCCAGGTCGCTATAAAGATAGCCCGGATAACCTTTACGACTGGGAACTTCGCCGCGGATGTTTGAAATCTGGCGTAAAGCTTCACAGTAGTTTGTCATATCGGTGAGCACCACGAGCACGTGCATGCCTTTTTCGAAGGCCAGGTATTCAGCCAGGGTGAGGGCAGCGCGGGGGGTGATCAACCGTTCCACGGGGGGATCATCTGCCAGGTTGAGGAACATTGCCACTCTGGCAAGCGCTCCACTTTCGGCAAAAGAATTCTTAAAATAGTTTGCTACATCATGCTTGACGCCCATGGCAGCAAACACAATGGCGAAATCTTCAGCATGTTTGGCAGATTCGCCAGCCGGGGCACCCAGGGTGGCCTGACGCACGATTTGAGCGGCCAATTGGTCGTGAGGCAGACCTGCACCAGAGAAGAGAGGCAATTTCTGACCCATAACCAGCGAGTTCATACCGTCGATCACCGAAATACCGGTCTGGATGTAATCACGAGGATAAACACGAGAGGTCGGATTAATTGGCTGCCCGTTGATATCGGCAAAATGGTTGGTTAATGGAACCGGACCGCCGTCAATAGGGGTGCCGAGACCATCAAATACGCGGCCAAGCATTTCTTCAGCCACCGGAATCTTAAGGGTGCTGCCGGTAATCCGTACTTTGGTACCATCAATCGAAAGGCCGGTTGTGCCGGAGAAGATTTGGATGACAGCCATTTTTTCGCTAACTTCCAGAATTCGTCCGCGGCGCATGTGACCGGTTGAATCAATCACCTCGACCACTTCATCATAGCCGAGGTTGCCCGCGTTCTCAATGACGAGGATGGGGCCTTCAATTCGGCTTACGCCGACAACTTCTTGACCACCGCGATCAACTAGTTCGCTCATTTGTAATCTGCCTCCAATTGAGTCATTTGCGCGTTAATCGCTTCATGAATTTCATCAATCATACTCAATTTATCATTTGGAATCTGAGTCTTCATACGGATAAGCGTATCGACTACGGGCAATTTGTGAATGACACTGATGGTGGCGCCCATTTTGATGATGTCATGTGCGCGGTCATGGAAGTAAAGCATCAATGCCAGCATGCCAATCTGTTTTTGAACAGTCGAGTAGGCATCAATGGTATCCATGGCGTTTTGCTGCAAGAAACCCTCACGCAATAGACGAGATGTTTCGAGCACTAGACGCTGCTCATCGGGTAGCGCATCAGGACCAACCAACTTAACGATTTGTGATAGACGGCTTTCTTCGCTGAGTAGTTCCATGGCTTTATTACGCATGCCTATCCAGTTTTGGTCAGTGGCTTTATGCCACCAGGGGGCAACATCGTCAAGGTATTCGCTGTAGCTATCCAACCAGTTGATGGATGGAAAGTGCCTTGCGGATGCCAGAGATTTATCCAACGCCCAGAAGCAGCGGATGAAACGTTTGGTGTGTTGGGTCACCGGTTCTGAGAAGTCACCACCTGGAGGTGAAACTGCACCGATGATACTTACAGAACCTTCTTCACCCGAAAGGGTGCGGACGTAACCGGCTCTTTCATAGAATTCGGCCAAACGTGCAGCCAGATAAGCGGGGTAGCCTTCTTCAGCAGGCATTTCTTCAAGACGGCCTGACACTTCACGCAAGGCTTCAGCCCAGCGGGAAGTGGAATCTGCCATCAAAGCAACGTGGTAACCCATGTCGCGATAATACTCTGCAATGGTAATGCCGGTGTAAACGCTGGCTTCACGAGCCGCCACAGGCATATTGGAGGTGTTGGCGATTAGCACAGTACGTTCCATCAAAGGATGGCCCGAACGGGGATCGATCAATTCCGGGAATTCCTGTAATACCTCGGTCATTTCGTTGCCACGCTCACCACAACCGATGTAGATCACCACCTGGGCATCTGCATACTTGGCAATGGAGTGCTGGGTAACAGTCTTGCCTGCGCCGAATCCACCGGGGATGGCAGCAGCGCCACCTTTGCCGAGCGGGAAGAAGGTGTCAAGCACACGCTGACCAGTAATCAGCGGAATGGATTGATCCAAACGGGTTTTGTAAGGGCGTAAGCGGCGGATGGGCCACCGTTGAAGCATGGTCAATTCTTTTTCACCATCCGCGGTTTTGACACGGGCAATAGGCTCAACTATGGTATAAGACTTGGCAGGAGCCACCCAGGTGACTGTACCTGAAATATCAGGCGGGATCATGACCCGGTGTTCGATGGAAGGTGTTTCAGGAACAGTTCCGATAACTTCACCACCGGTAACGACAGTTCCTTCCTTCATCACAGGGGTGAATTCCCAGCGATCTTTGCGATACAAAGGTGTCAGATGCACACCGCGGCTGATAAATGAGCCGGTGCGCATTTCAATGATCGGTAAAGGTCTTTGAATGCCATCAAAAATACTGCGTAAGAGGCCTGGGCCAAGTTCAACCGAAAGCGGCAAACCGGTGCCAAATACGGGTGCACCAGGATGCATACCTGAGGTTTCTTCGTAAACCTGAATGGTAATGATGTCGCCATTCAGGCCAATCACTTCGCCAATCAGGTGTTCTTCACCAACTTCAACCAGTTCCATCATACCGACTTGGCGCGAACCTTCCGCGCGGATGACGGGGCCGTTAATCCATTTTACGGTACCAATACGTTCACTCATAGAGTCTCTCCCATAAGCAGGTGATAGACAGGAGAACGCAATTCATTTTCGAGGCGACGCAGACGGGTTTCAAAGGTATTGTCATAATTGAGGTGTCCATCAATTGTTTCAGCAATGATTCCTGTTCCTTTTTTTAAGGGTTCACCTAATTCAATTGTGCCATCAAATTTTGTACTGATTTTTTTCAAGACTGACTCTTTTAGAAGATCATGGGTTACTTTGTCGGCATGGAGAATAACCTTGTTCACTGCCAATTGTTGCACAGCTTCCAAAGCCAGGGTTTCAACAATAACCGGGTAATCATTCCATTGTTGGATGGCTGGAATCTTGCCTTTAGAAGAATCAAATACTTCCACTAATAATTTCTCACGAGATTCCAATATCAAAGTGCGCGCTTTTAATTGGGCTGTCGCAATGGCTTGACCTCGAATTCTATCAGCGTCATTTTTGGCTTGTTCAAGAATTCGTTTCTTTTCGCCATCCATTGTTGCTTGAGCCTGGTTTCTTATCTCATCTGCTTTTACTTTGGCATCAGATAAAATTTTCTCGGCATCAGCTTCGGCTTGTTGGATGATTTCTCGAGAGAGTCTTTGAATATTGTCATCTTGTGTCATACGTTTAACCTATCTGATCTGTTGATTGTTCTTGGCTTGGATAAAGCTAGATCTTGATTCCGATTGCGCGTAACAATACGTCTCCAATTGAAGGTTGATCCGCACTGGTACCATGAACACCCGGAATTTCAACGACCAATGGAACAGTACTATTCTGTCTGAGTTGATCCATGCGTGACTCGATTAGATTGGAGACGTCTTGAGTAATCAAAACGATTCCAGTTTCGCTCGAAGCCATGGCCTCATCAAGCGCTTTGTTTGTCTCAGCAGCGGTAGTTACTGCAATACCCTGAACACCAGCCAGGGAGAAACCCAGCACAGCTTGTGGATGACCAATTACAAGGACTTTCATGACCGTTTACCGGTTCAAGATCATGAAGGAAATGATCAAACCGTAGATGGCGATACCTTCTGCCATACCAACGAAGATCAAAGAACGGCCGAAGGATTCGGGTTTTTCAGCAATCACACCAATAGCAGCGGCACCGGTGCTGGCAACGGCGATACCACAACCAATGCAAGCTACGCCGGTTGAAATGGCAGCAGCAAGTGCAGCAAATGGATCAGTTGTAGCAACAACTTCTTCCAGTCCAACTGCCATTACTGTTGAGGGGGTGACCAGCCAGAGGACGCCGATACCAACCACCATCAATCCGACGACCGCATTAAATCCATTTAAGCCAAAAACTAATTTACGAGTGGCATTGGACGGATCATTTTTGCGATCACGTAAGAAAAAAATTACGGCAGGGATCAAGGGGATCAAACCTACGAGAATAGCAACAATCAGCATCATTTTGTTTCTCCTTTAAATTTAAGTTAATCGTTATCTATTGGACGGAGAGAAAGCGGTTCAAATTTCTTTCCTCCACCATTAAAGAATTTGCCAAATATTTCATAGTACGTGAGACGCATTGTCTGGATGCCTACAATCAAACCTTCAAATCCAACAACAAATACCGTACCCAACAAGAACATCAACCAATAGCCAACACCTTTACCCGGGTCGACCATTTCTCCGAGGATGAAAAACACACCAATTAAATTGCTATGGGCGACTGCAAAGGCACCCACACGGACAAAGGAAAGACTGTTGCTCAAGTAGCTGATGAACGTTTCAAGTAATTCAAAAACCACTTGTACAATATACGTGCCAATTCCGCCATCAATCAAGGGGCGATGACCTTCAATTAGACGAATAAAGACTTCAGAGAGTCCTATGCCAATTACCCCAATGATGGTGGAGATTATGAAGGGCAATGCGGGTAGTCCGAATTGGGGCATTGCCAAGGCGAGTCCCATACCGATCAAAGACCAGTAAAGTAAAACCCCGATAATACCGTTATGGCTAAAGAAAGCATTTGCCCAATCTTTTACTTTCAATAGATTGAAAATATTAATTATGTATCCTAATGAAAGTACCACAACCCCGCCCACAATCGTAATGATCAGGATGGTCATAATTTCATCTGCTGGATGCAGCCAAAGAGCTGGTATCGTATGTTCAAAACCCATGATGCTGCCATAGAGAAAACCAAAAATGGTTGACATGACGCCACAGGCTATTACTATCGGTGCCAATCCACCCAGGAATTTGAAGATTTTTACTTTTCCGGTCAACGAAAGCCAGCCAATTAGCACGAGGATCAGACCGTGACCAACATCACCAAACATGGTGCCAAAAAGCAGTGGAAAGAGAATCGCAACCAGGGGGGTTGGATCCAATTCACTGTATTTCGGATCTGCATAATTCCCGACCAGCATTTGGAATGGACGAAGTAATTTTGGATTTGATAAGGAAATCGGAACTTCGTGACTATCTTTATCACGTTTTGTGGCACGCGTTTCAATGAGAATATCTTGCGAAATGTTTTTAAGTTTTTCTTTAAGGAAGTCAACATAATTGGAAAAAACCCAACCTACGACTATGTATGTGTATTTAAGCCGGCCAAATTTCAAAATGGCATTGGTGGTCAAATGGCTGCATTTGATATCCCATAAAAGCTCGGTGAGTTCTTTTTCTTTTTCAAGTCTGATTTGAGCAATCGGTTCTTTAAGATTCTCGATCTTTGCTTCAGCATCGAGTATTGATTGCTTAACTGATTTTGAGATCTCTGCAGGGGTGCCTGAATATCCATCGGGCAAACTAATAGGATCAAGATATGCACTCTTGGCAGCCCTTTCGAGTACATCTAGGTTATCCTGACTGGCTGCCAACCAAACCACTGCTTTTTGTTGTTTTTGAGTCAAAGTGATCAGTTCATGTGGAATTCTTGCCAGGCTCGTTTTTAATCGATCAACATTTTCACCGGGCATAATACCCAGAATGGTATGGATGTATTTGGCGTTTTGTAAGGTGGTGAAATCAGCATCAATATCGACTAGAGGTTCAATTTGTAAAAGGATCGTTTTTAGTCGTTCAATGTGTTTATTTTCATTTGATATTTGATCAATTATTTCTTTGACTTTTTTTTCTACTTCATCAACAATCGCTTTGGCTTTGTCAACTTCAATTATTGAGTCATATTCTTTGATTGAAGGATTCTTCTTTTGCACATCAAGCGATGTCAAAATTGATTGAAGACGGCGTTCAAGGGCAGAATAGGCAGTCGCTTTTTCTTGCCATTGGTTTGGTTGTTGGCTGCCTTTTTCAGCATTCAGATAATTAACATCTGTTTGACTAAAGATTCCTTGTCCGCTGAGTGCTTTAGTGACAGACAACAGATCTTTGGCAGGAGCGATGATTTCGATTTCAGTCATTTCTTGCGGATAAAACATATGCTCACCGTTGACCTTTAATTTTTTACTTTAGTAAATCAGTGGTTAAGAATTCACTATATTTTTCGATTGGTGTTAAGCCTGCTTTTGCTTCAAGCAAAACGACCAGGTCGCGAATTTCAAAATCCAATAGTACAAGAAAACCGAGGGGAATTCCGATTTGGAAGGGATTACCCAGGAAAACATCATGACATTTTTCTGTGATGCGTTTCTCAAGCAGCATTTCAAGTTTTGGTAAACCTGTGTGCAAATCTAACAAAATATCATCCACACCCTGGAGGTCTGGATATATTCGTTTTATGATTTGTGGAATATCAGCACCAGCAGCAATGCTGCGGATTTCTTTGTCGTGTATTTGATAACCGACAGGAAGGGTGTAATTAATAACTTCTTCTTCAGACAGATTATGATAAACGCGATAACGAATTGCCCACATTAAGTTATTCATATCCAGTAGTGAGCCGACTATTTTTGTAGCGTAATCTTGATCTTCATTAGGTAATTTTTTTATTGATTTCCATAAATTACGCCAATAATCAAGGTCAAGCGCTACTTCCAATGGGAACAAATTTTGTTCGGCACTGTAACGACTCATCGCAAAGGATAATGTTTTAAAATAGGGTGTTCCACGCAGTAATTCAACCGCTTGAGCAACATTCCCAGATTCAACCATGGCCTGGGTTGGAAGGACTCCATCGGGTCCGAATGGAAAAAGCACAAACCTGACTTTATCCCAGCTGGATTGTGTGGTTATTCCGCGCAGTACCGCTTTTAAATTGTTCACTTCGTTTAGTCGGTAGAATTCGAGCAAAAAGAATTTCACAAAATCAGGAGAAAAATTGATGATGGTATGGTAAGAATCGCTGATTCGCTGTCTGATTAAAAATGCGGCACGCCTGGCGTTCAATTCCTTATCTTTTGCCAGCTCTAAATAAGGGCCATAAGAGGTGGTTTTCAACAAGTTAATGAATGACGGAAGATCAGTCGTCTCACTTAATGCAATAAAGTCATTTCTTGAAAGAAGTGTAGAATACTTGACGCGAACACGCGCATTAATCGCAGCGTAATCGGCAGTGGCATTAGAGGCCATTATTAACCTCGGCCTACAACTCTTGAAATCACGTAAGTTGTTGCCCGCTCAAAATTGCGTTTGGCAAGGGTTGAATTCTGTTCGATTTTGGATTCGGCATCTCTCAGAATTCGATTGGTTTCATCATTCGTTTGGGAGCTTTCTATCAATACTTTGGCTTCTTTTTCAGCTTGTGAGCGGCCGTTTTCGATGAGAGTTTTTGTTTCTTGTTCAGCAAGCAGAGGGATTCGTTCTGCTTCTGACACTGCTTTGCTAAAAATCTCATCTGCCTGTTTCTCAATTTTTACAACTTCTTGGATGCGTTTTTCGTTCAAAGTGAAATTCTCCTCTTTGTGCCTAACTGAATTTCAATCTTTGTATTATACCTTTTCACATGAAAAAATATATAAAGAAGGTATAAAAAGCCTGTACAATCTGCATTGTAACAAAAAATAGTCAAAAATAGCCTCTTTTTACTTGTTATAATTTGAACTATATGACCATTTAGCTAAAAAATTTTTCAACCGACTTAAGTACTTCATCATGCTCTATAGAAAATATATAAATGACAATGAAAACTTCAAAGAAACTTTCACAACTGATTGATGATTGCCAGGTTTGTTTTGATCGCCCAGAAAAATATGCCGAAGTAGAGATTACCGATATTCACTTTGATTCTCGAAAAGTATCTACAGGCAACCTTTTTGTAGCGCTTACCGGCGGCAGTGCGGATGGCCATGATTACATTCCAACCGCAATAGCAAATGGGGCAGCAGCCGTCGTTGGCACCATGGATCTCAGCTTAACTGTTCCCTACTTCAAAGTGAAAGACTCGCGCGAAGCTTTGGCTTATTTGGCTGCATCTTTCAACGACCATCCGGGGCGCAAGCTGACCGTGATCGGTGTCACGGGGACTGATGGCAAGACCACCACCTCAAACCTGCTTTTTCAAATCTTGAAAATCGCTGGTATTAAAGCCGGATTAGTATCCACGGTTAATGCTGTTATTGGCGATGAGGTGATCGATACCGGTTTTCACGTCACCACACCCGAAGCCACTGAGGTGCAGCAATTGCTCGCAAAAATGGTGAAGGCAGGTCTTACCCATGTGGTACTCGAAACCACCTCGCATGGATTGGCGCAGCATCGCGTAACGGGTTGTGAGTTTGATGTTGCTGTGGTGACCAATATCACACATGAGCACCTGGATTATCACGGTTCTTACGAAGGTTACCGCACTGCCAAGGCTCGCCTATTTGCGCTATTGAATGAGACTAAAGAAAAAGCGTTTGGCAACCCACGGCTGGCGGTCTTGAATGCTGATGATGGTGTGTATGACTACCTCAACGAGTTCGTAAAAGGCAGCAAATGCAGCTACAGCATTAAAGGCAGCGGAAATGTGAATGCGTCAAGCATTCGTTATGCACCGAGCGGCACCGATTTTGTGGTTGAGGTAAATAAAGCCATTGTTTCAGTTCATTGCAATTTACCTGGCGCTTTCAATGTGTCTAACTGTCTGGCAGCCTTCACGGCTGCAGTAGAAGGGCTTGGCATTGATGCTGAAGTAGCTGCCAGGGGCATTGGTGAGCTGCCAGGTGTCTCAGGACGTATGGAATGGATTGATCTCGGTCAGCCTTTTTCTGCCATTGTTGATTTCGCCCATACTCCCAATGCACTTTTGCGCGCGATTGAAACGGCCAGGCAAATGACGCACGGCCGGGTGATTGCAATATTTGGCTCGGCAGGTCTGCGCGACCGCCAAAAACGGCGCATGATGGCAGAGACCTCGGTCAAGATGGCTGATATTACCATCCTCACCGCAGAAGACCCGCGCACCGAATCTTTGGAAGATATATTGGCAGAAATGGCCGACGAAGCGGTCAAAGCTGGCGGTGTGGAAGGCCAGACGTTTTTCAGAGTGCCTGACCGCGGTGATGCCATCCGATTGGGAGTGAAACTGGCACAGCCTGGCGACTTGGTGATGCCCTGCGGCAAGGGGCACGAACAATCGATGTGTTTCGGCACGATTGAGTATGCATGGGATGACCGCACTGCACTTCGCGCAGCCCTTGCTGAATACATGCATGTCAGAGGGCCTTTGATGCCGGAACTTCCGACTTCAAGTAATTAATATACAAATTGAGGATAATAAATTAATCTAATGTTATTCAGCATGTCTGAATAATATTTCAAAACAGGTTCCTTTTTTTTCTATAACTTTGAGGTCCCCGTCTATCTGTTTGACTAGACTTGAAACCAATTTCAATCCTAGTGAGTTACCCTGGATAATACTGAAATCAGCCGGTAATCCAATTCCAGTATCTTGAATCAACAACTGATATAGGTCCCCTCGAAGTTTATTGCAGGATACTAAAACCTTACCAGACTTGCCGTCGGGGAATGCGTATTTCAAACTGTTGGATACAAGCTCATTAACGATCAATCCGCATGGGATGGCAGTATCAATATTTAGAGAAATATTGTCTGAGTTTATACTTAATTTCACTTTATCAAAATTGATGCGATAGGTTGAAGCCAACGAATTGACCAGGCTGTGGAGGTAACTTCCAAAATCGACATGTTCGAGGTCAGGTGACTGATACAACTTTTCGTGGATCAAAGCCATTGACCGCACTCGGTTTTGACTTTCTTGAAAATTTGCTATGGTTGCTGGATCTGAACACTGTGCAGATTGGAGATTCAAAAGACTTGATATCACCTGAAGATTGTTTTTTACCCTGTGATGCACTTCTTTAAGAAGCACTTCTTTTTCATTTAAAGATTGTTGGATTCGAGCTTCGGCTTCTTTTCGAGTGCTAATCTCGTTTTGGGCTTGGTCGTATAGGCGAGCATTTTTAATTGCCGACGCGACCTGATTGGAAAAAACAGATAATCCAGGAATATCTTCGTTTTTAATAAATGGACCCCATACCGCAAGTATTCCGATCACATCTTCTTCACTGATCAATGGCAGATAACATACCTGGTCATCAGGATTCATGCCTGCCTTGTCGAATGTTTTTAAGAAAATTGATTTCGGTATAAAGGGGAACATTTTCCTTGTATTTCCTATTGGGTCTACGTCCCAAAACGGGATTTTTTCGGTTACGGCTTTATCTGTTGGCCATAAGTGTCTGGGAATAGTGACATCTTTAGGCCAAATAGTTTTCATATGTTTCACCAATTTTGAAATTTCAGGCAAGATTGAGAGATATTCGATCTTAAGGCTTTGTTTGGCGGTATCAAGAGTACCCACCATACAATTGATATGAACCTTTTTCAACTCTGTTCCGAGTGTTTCAAATACCTGTGCTAAATTGGTTGAAGTATCTAATTGTGCGGATACCTTTGAAAGGGCAATGATCATGGCACTAGAACGCGATAATTCATCAGTTCGTTTGATTTCGCTTTCATAATTCGACATATTTTGAAGAATACCAGCGACTTGATTACTAAAAATCTCCAAAATAGAGGTGTCTTCAATTTTTATTGTGGGTCCCCATATCGGCATTGCACCAATGGTGTGGTCATTTTGGATTAATGGAAGGATGCAAAGTTGATCATCAGGACCAAAACCTAATAATTTAAACGCTTTTTTTGCCATAGCCTGGGGAACCATCGGAAACATCTTGCGAAAAATTATATTCGGGTTTGAATACCAACTAGATTTTTTCGCTGTGACAACTCGATCTCCAGGCCAAAATCGTCTTGCAATCGAAAAGTTTTTTGTTTGAATTCCGGTAATTTCTTCTATTTGACGAATGAGCTCAGGCGAAAAGGAAAGATATCTAATGAAGGCATTATCCCAAGTTTGATCAAACTTAACAACTGCACAATTCAAACCAATCTCACTGATTTTTTTACCAAGGATGTCATATGCAAGGGTTGAATTTGAGGTAGAGCCTAATAATGATGCTGCATTAGAAAGTGCAAAGAGTAATTTATTAGAACGATTATCCTCTTTAGCTCTTTTAATTTCTTCTTCTTCAAGAATGGCCTTTTCCATTACTTGGGCAAGTTGATTTGCAAAAATCTTAAAAGAACCAATATCAGTTTCTCTTAAAACTGAACCCCAGACTCCCATTATTCCAAGGGTTTTCGATCTAGAAACCAAAGGAAGAACCAAGGTTTCCATTTCTGGTTGTAAACCGATCATCCGGATGATTTGCTCCAGGCGATTAATTGGTAAAGAATCGGGGTTGTCATCAAAATCAGTAATTATGAAGCTTTTAAAAGACACTTCTTTTGTGTCTATCAATCTATATAGTTCTGCAAATTGTTTTCTTTCCAACCGAAATCCAATAATTTTATCCCTTAGAATCTTCTGAACCTTCCCAAGTAGACCTGGTTGACAAGAAAGATAACTAATATGCAATTCATCTGAACTGGATTTAATTTCAGCGATAAAACAAACCAAGCCGAGTTTTTCAAATTCTTGCCCAAGCACATCGGTGATTTCAGCGAGTTTTGAAACAGTTTGAAGGTTTGAATTCACTTCAGCAAGGGATGACAATAAAGAGTAGGTATGTTTTAGTTCTTTTGCCCCTTCGAGAAGTTCTTTTTCAATTATGTCGCGCTCAGTGATATTTCGGAAAACGACCACACGTCCTAATGGTTCACCGTAAGGATCAAATAGTTGAGTTATATTGGAATCAAAACTGGATACAACTCCATCTACCTCAACTCTAATTTCTTCCTTAAATCTATTTGACTTGAGTTCACTTTCAGTGAGGCTTACCCCTTCTGGCAAAATTATTGAGAGTGGTTTTTTCTTTGCTTGACGATTGTTAATCCTAAATAACCTTTCACCTGTCGAGTTAATTTCTATAATTCTATTATCATTATCTAAAATGATAACGGCATCATGCATTTGTTTGATGACCATTTCATGTGCAGACGAGAGCATGTTCTTAAAACGAGGATCAATAATAACAAGAAAAGGCATTAAGCTTATGCCAGCAATTGCCAGTTGGTGACTTGAAACTGAAGAAAAAAAGTCTAGGTTTAAGAGTTCAAATGTTCCAAAAACGAGTAGTAAAAGAGCACCAGCAAAAAATGGCAGCGTAGATATTTTTAATAATTTTGTTGTTTTAAAATAGAAATCTAATAAAATAACTAATGAAAATATAACAACACCATATGAAAAAAATAAATTTATGGTAGTAGGCCAACCATGAAGTAGTGGTGAATGCGCTATCATACCTAAGGTATTCATTTCAATTGGCAAATCATCAAAACCTTGATTCCAGCGGGCAACCATAACTGAAAGGACGATTGCAGGTATTAAGGAGATCAACCCAATATTGAGAGGTCGGAACCATCTCCTGTGATTTGTAAACTCGATTACCAGAATCAACCAAAAAACACAAAGTAATAAATAGGCAAACATCTGGATGAAAGAGACAAGCAGGGTTGCATTATTATCTTTGACTATCCAATGTAACAAATAACAAAATACTTCTATAGCCTGGCTAATTAACAGCAATCCAAACCAAAGAGATAACTTTGTCTTTCTGCGAAGTATCCAATGAGACCCGGTTATAATGGAAGCAAATGTTGAGACAACCAATATGAGTATTAGAATGTAATTAGGGAATACCATTGTTCCCATCCAATTCTTGTAAATCAACAAAAAAAATTGTATGAATCTGAAGCAAAACTGACCCTTTAATTCAAAAAATGGTTATTGAGCAGGTAAATATGAAAGAGCAGTAATTGTTTTATAAACAGATGGGTACTGAATAAAAGTTTTTTTCATTTATTCAGGATTCATTTTTTTCCCGCCTAAACCCTTTTCTTCTTCCAAACAAAAAGAGAAGGTTGCACCTTGATCTGGAATGGATTCTGCCCAAATCTGTCCATTATGGCGTAGTACAATATTTCGAACGAAAGCTAAACCAACGCCTGTTCCTTCATATTCTTCAGCCCTATGAAGCCTATGAAACACTTGAAAGAGTTTATCGTAGTATTTCATATCGAAACCCACTCCATTATCTTTTACAAAATAACAGTTAGTTTCTTTTCGAATTCCCAAATCTGTTAATGGGGGGGGTACTCGACTAACACCTATTTCGATCAGAGGATCTTTTTTTGCACGCGTAAATTTAATAGCGTTGGAAATTAAATTCATAAAAACCTGTTTTAATAAGGCAGGATCTGCCTCACAATCGGGGAGTGAATTAATTTCGATCTTTATTTTTCGTTGAGAAATCTCATAACGTAATTCATCTAAAACTTCTTGAACGATGAGACCTGGCTTGACGTTTACCTTATGAAGATCCTGTTTTCCTAATCTCGAAAAAGCTAAAAGATCGTCTATAAGTTGACCCATTGCAATAGAATTTTTACGAATTATATCAAGATAATTAAGGACGTCCGCGTCTAGCGATTCGGAATGGTCTTGGATAATGATTTGTGAATATCCATTAATTGCTCGAAGGGGAGTTCGTAGGTCATGTGAAACGGAATAAGAAAAAGCAGCCATTTCTAGGTTAAGTTTCTCAAGATCAGATGTTCGGAATTTGACCCGTTTTTCGAGTTCAAGATTTAATATTCTGATAGATTCTTCTGCTAGTTTTCGCTGAGTAATATCAATTACGTTGGTAATGTAAAAAAGTGGGTCGTTTTTTGAATTGAAAAGTAACGTTGAGTTAATTAGTACATTGATGCTAATTCCATCTTTGCGGACATATCTTTTTTCAATTTCAAGTGTATTTTTTGTTTGAGATGAAATAGATTCTATTTGTTCCTGGTTGGTTTGTATATCTTCAGTTTGTGTGATCTCTTTCCAATTCTTGCCAGTTATTTCATCAATTGTGTACCCAAGCATTGAAGCAAACGCCTGGTTAACTTTTAAACAGATTCCTTCGAGAGAGGTCATAGAATAGCCGACTGAAGAATTTTCAAAGACTATCCGAAACTGCTCTTCGCTCTCGCGAAGTTTTTTCTCGATTTCGTGTTTATAAATGGCGATTTCAATTCCCGCCCGAAGTTCTCGATCTTCAAATGGTTTTACGAGATATCCATAAGCTTCTGTTTGTCGAGCTCGTTTTAGTGTTTCTTCATCAGAAAAAGCAGTAATATAGATAATTGGAATATTTTGGGATTCACGAATCTTGGCGGCTGCTTCAATTCCATCCATTGCTCCACGAATTTTTATGTCCATCAGGATTAAATTTGGTTCGGTTTTCTTGGCTAACCGTACTGCTTCATCTCCTGATGTAGCATGCGCTATTACCTCGTATCCATTTTTTTCCAACCGTTGTTGTAAATCAAGAGCAACAATAACTTCATCTTCAACCAACATGATACGATCGGGCATCGTTGACCCCTCCAGTCCATACAAGTAACAATTTCAGAATAAAATAATTTCCAATATTTATTTCAATAATTCAAGATTTAGAGAAGAATTTCTATTATTGAATTATACACTTCGCCAGTTAATTTTTTAACAAAGATTACAAAATTGTGAAGAAATAAAACCAGGGTTAATTATTTATACGCAAGAAGAATTGATACTGAAAGCTTTTTGGGCACGTTCGAAGAGTCATTGGATGACCGCACTGCACTTCGCGCAACCCTGGCTGAATACATGCAAGTCAACGGTTCGCGCATGCCGGAACTGCCGACATCGAAATAGTGTCCTGCTTTCCTCATTTACTGCAAGTCCCCGAATTCTGGTAATAGAATTCGGGGACTCTTTTTAGCACAAAAAAGAAGACCTCGAAAGTTCGAGGTCTTCTAGAAAAACTATCTTCGTGGGCCGCTGTTGCCGCCTGATGGGCGTCCACCAGAGGGACGTCCGTTGCGGTCGCCGCCTGGGCGTCCGCCGCGATCTCCACCGGGGCGAGGACGACTGCTGCCGCCGCTGCGTCCACCCTTGTCATGTTCGAGGGCTTCTTCGGGGGTCCAACCTTCGAGCACGGCCTGGCGAGAAAGGCGAATCTTGCCATTCTCATCCACGGCGGTGACCATGACGGTGAGTTCGTCACCCATCTTGACCACATCTTCAACCTTCTCGACGCGTTCGGTGTCCAGTTGGGAGATGTGAACCATGCCGTCGATGCCGGGCAGAATCTGAACGAATGCGCCGAAATCAGCCACACGGACAACCTTGCCGGTGTAGATGCGTCCGATTTGTGCGCTTTCGGTGAGGGCAGCGATGCGTTCGCGGACTTCATTTTCACTCTTGCCGTCGGTAGCTGCGATGAAGACAGTTCCATCGTCAGCGATATCAATCTTGGTGCCGGTTTCTTCTTGCAGCAACCGGATCATCTTGCCGCCGGGTCCGATGATGGCGCCGATTTTGTCGACGGGTACCTTCATGGTAGTGATGCGGGGTACGAAGGAGCGCAACTCAGGACGAGGAGCAGGAAGCACATCCAGCATTTGGTCGAGGATGAAGAGACGGGCAACTTTTGCCTGGGCCAAAGCCTGGCTCATGATCTCGGGGGTGATACCTTTAATCTTGATATCCATTTGCAGGGCAGTAATGCCTGCGGTGGTGCCGGCCACTTTGAAATCCATGTCGCCGAGGTGATCTTCAGCGCCTTGAATGTCAGTGAGGACGACAAACTTGTCATCTTCTTTGATGAGACCCATGGCCACACCGGCGACGGGGGCTTTGATGGGCACACCAGTATCCATGAGGGCGAGGGTTGAACCGCAGACTGAAGCCATGGAAGAAGAGCCATTTGAGGCGAGCACTTCTGAGACCAGTCGCAAGGTATAGGGGAATTCAGCTTCTGTCGGAATCACAGGCAGAAGAGCGCGTTCGGCGAGGGCGCCGTGGCCGATCTCCCGACGTGATTGTCCGCCGGTACGTTTCACTTCACCGGTGGAGTAGGGCGGGAAGTTGTAATGATGCATGTAGCGTTTTGAGTCGTTGGGAGAAAGTGTATCAATCTCTTGGGCTTCTTTGGGCGTGCCAAGGGTAGCCATGGTCAAGACCTGGGTCTCGCCGCGGGTGAAAAGACCTGAACCATGGGCGCGCGGGCTGACGCCCACTTCGCACCAAATCGGGCGGATTTCAGTAAGATTGCGGCCGTCAGGACGTTTGTGCTGGTCAAGGATGCGTGAACGTACCACACGTTTGAGGGTTTCTTCAAAGGCTTCTTTGTAGGCACCTGTTTGTTCGGAATCTTCAGGGTCAACATATTCGACCAGTACAGAATCACGCAGTGCATCCAATTGTTCTTGAAGTTCGTGTTTGGTGTGGGGTGCTTCGAGGAGTTCGTCAATGTCACTTGAAGCTCGGTTGTAAACCTTCTCGGCAATGGTTTCATCCAGAGAGAAGAGCTGCACTTCGCGTTTGGTCTTGCCAATTTCATTGGCCATTTGAACCTGTGTTTCGCAAATGGTCTTGATGGCTTCGTGTCCGAAGAGCAGGGCAGCAACCATGGTTTCTTCATCGACTTCCAGAGAGCCACATTCCACCATCAAAATGGCGTCAGAGGTACCGGCGATGCGCAGGTCAATGTCGCCTTCGTCCATTTGAGCGTAGGTGGGGTTGAGGATGAATTCGCCGTTGACGCGTCCAACGCGGACAGCGCCGACAGGTCCACCCCAGGGGATGTCAGAGATGATCAAAGCAGCAGAGGCGGCATTGATGGCCAGAACATCCAGGGGGTTCTCGGTGTCAGCCGAGAGTGAGAACATGATGACCTGCACTTCATTGCGGATAGCCTGGTTGAACAGGGGGCGCAAAGGGCGGTCGGTCAAACGTGAGACAAGGATGGCGTCGGTGCCGGGGCGACCTTCGCGTCGGAAGAATGAGCCCGGAATTTTGCCGCCGGCGTACATTCTTTCTTCGTACTCAACGGTGAGGGGGAAGAAGTCTTGCCCCATGCGGGGTTCGTTGCCCATGGTGGCGGCTGCAAAGACAACCGTGTCACCAAACTGAACGGTGACAGCACCGCCAGCCTGGGCTGCCAATTTGCCGGTTTCGAACGTCAGAGGACGTCCACCAACGGTGGTGATATATTTCTTGCTTTCTGGTTTCATATAAGTTCCTTTCATTTTCCGCCCAGTCAGGAACTGAAAATTGTCGGGGACGGGTGGCGTCCTCACCATTTTTCAATACCCAACCGGCGGCTACGGTTCCGCAGAAAAGGCGTAAATCAAAACGAGTAGGTGGAAATCACCACCTACTCGTCTAAGTTAGGCCCTACTTAGTGCGGATGCTAAGCTTTTCGGTGATGGCTGCGAAGCGGGGAAAATCAGTTCTTCGCAAGTAGGCCAGCAACCGGCGTCGCTTTCCGACCATTTGGAGCAGACCGCGACGTGATGAATTGTCTTTTTTATTGTTGCGCATGTGCTCGGTGAGCTGCTTGATGCGGGTGGTGAGCAGAGCAATTTGCACTGCGGCTGAACCGGTATCCGTATCGTGGACGTGGAATTCAGCAATCTTTTCGGACTTTACTTCTTTTGTTAAGGGCATGACAATTTCTCCTGATTAAATTTATGTCTCCAAATCCGCAGGAAGACCCCGCAGATTGGTCGAGTCACAGTTAGAGATTATACCAGAAAATGGGGGGTGGTGGGTAGGTTTCATATTGGGGTTGGTCATTGGGTGGGTTCGATCGGTGAACCCGCTCTTGTCGTGTCATTGCGAACCCTGGATTTTTTACTCCTTAAAACGCCATTTTCAACAAGGGCGCTCTGCTGACAAATAAATAACTCATGTCAGGGTGAAGCAATCTCCAATTCCACGCTAGCAAAAACAGGTTCTCCCTATGGGGCGTTTGGGCTCAATAGGTCACTTTTATTAAGGTGTAATGTATAGGGCTTGTATTTTAACCTACACAATATAATCAAGGTAGGGCTGAATTTGTCCCTATTCAAACCACCGCTTTGGGATAATTGGATTCTTCCTAGAAGGGGATTGCTTCATCCTGACAGGAGTAAATAGCGTAAAGATTGTAAACAATTGCTTGCATTTTTTGCTTATGGAGTTTTTTTTCCAGGATTCGCAATGACAGATTTAGTACCGGTAGATGCTGTCTTGAAAGTCAAGAGGAAGCTTGCATTTTGTTGAGATAATTAGGGTCAAAGGGACGGCCGGTTTTTAAAACTCCATAAACAAGATGCAATAATTTTCTCATGGCTGCACAAATCACCTCCATTGGTAGTA
>CAKMKJ010000046.1 GCA_927443345.1 uncultured Anaerolineaceae bacterium
CAAAAAGCATAAAACAAAACTTAAGGACACCCTAAAAACAAAACTGTTTTTGGGCTGGTTCACTAATTCAATTTATTTAGTTGTTTAACCGGACGGTTAGTCCGAAGAAGTGACAGGTAATTACATGATTACATTGCATTATAACGAGCCATTTTTTAAAGTCAATATGTTTTGCATATAAGACTTAATCTTTTGTCTTTATTGGTCAAAACTTTTACTTTTTTTGTGTAAAATTTCGCCTTGTTTGAGGCGCAAAGAACCGTTATACGCGCACGCAATCCAGTTCGAATACTTTTGAAACCATTTCAAGATCATTCAAATTGTGACCGGTGGTGATGATGTAGTGATGCGAAACAAGATCATCCACCAATTTCTTGCCGTCTGGCACGCGGATCACAGCACCATTCAAACAATGTGAATTTTTGAATTGTGCATATTTGGGTAATTCACCTTCAACAATTGACCAGCGGTTGAAAGGTGGCATCAATTTCACCAAAGTAATTTTTCCGGTTGGGAATCTTGCATCGATTGCCGTGGCGTTATCATCCACGATTGTCAGTACTTTGTCTTTAAGTTTCCACTTGGTTGAGAAAGATTGCGGCACAACACCAAAATATCCACAATGCGCTGCCAAAATATAGTTCTCCGGCGCGCCATCTACTTCGGGGAAATTGGGGATATGTTCATGTTTGAGAGCAGCATCCCCCATTTGGAAGGGATATAAGTTGGTCATCATGAAAGAGACATCCAGTGTTTTGCTGATCAGTACTTTTGTTAACATGGATACCAAATCACCTTCGCAACCCCAAATGATACGCTGATCCTCATACAAGAAATTCCAGGCTAAACAAGGCGTGGTGTCAGAGAACATAGATTCATTGAGACAATTCATGCCCACGGCCAATACTGTGGGATCCTGATCAAGCACCTGTTTCACCGCCATGTAAAGCTTGACGGCGCTTAATACTGCGCGAGACTGCAATTTACCAATCGGGGTACCGCGTTTCTTTTCTTCCCAAATTTTTATCGCATCATCATCCGAAATTGCCTTAGCATCTTCACCAAGTTTCTTTAGGCTTCGTTTTTCAACTTTTACGCCATATTTTTTTTCAATAGCATCAACACACTCAGGTTCCCACCAATAAAAACGTTTGAAAATATCATCCTGGTTGCCCGTGCCGCTGGCCGGGTTGTCTTGAAACACCAACAACTTCGAGTATCTTAATTGGCGGCGCAAAGCCATAGCTTTGCAGGCTTGCTTGGTTTTATCAAGATTGGTGGGGCCAATTACTCTTATGCCTTTGGCAGATAAAAAGCTGTTGATTTCCCAATCCCACATTGAAACGGTGCCAAATTCAGAGGTCACTACAAGCAGTGGTTGAGGCAGTTTGGCTATTTTATCTGCCTCTCTAAAAGCTTCACCCAACATCTGCGGAAATATCACCCCGTCCGTTTCGGGGATTTTCGAACCCAGTTTAACTGGTGCCAAGATTTCGGCTTCATCAACCAACAATTCGCGCAACTTGGTGAGCTGTGCAAGAAAATCAGGGTCATCGGCGGTCTTAAAATAGATTGGGACGAGTTGGGCTTTCATTGGGTCATCTCCTGATTTTCAAATTTATGACTAAAAAAAGAAATAAGTACAGGAGGGATGAGATATCCCATCCCTCCAACCAACCACTAAACGTTTTCGCACCTATTTAATATCAGCAACATTTACTCTACGACCAGTATCAGATGAGACGATCGCGGCCTCAAGCACTTGCATATCAAGCATGCCATCATAAAGACTGGGTGTAATCTTGGTTCCGTTTTCTAGCGCTGCCAAAAAATCAACGACAGCGTGAGTGAACTCATGTTCATAACCAATAATATGTCCGGGCGGCCACCAGGCGCCCACATAGGGATGGGCCGAATTGGTCACAAGGATCGTTCTGAAACCTTGTTCATCTACGGGATCATCAAGGTTAAGATATTGCAATTCATTCATTCTTTCAAGGTCAAATGCCAGGCTGCCTTTACTTCCATAAATTTCAAAGTAATTGAAATTTTTACGGCCGCTGGCAAACCGGCTGGATTCAAAGGCACCCAAAGCGCCGTTTTCAAATTCAGCGACCATGAAGGCGGCATCATCAACGGTGACTTTGCCTTTTTCTGCCGCACCCGTACCAGATTTGAAAGTTCCAGCATCCTTACCGGGCAGCGGTCTTTCAGTCACAAAAGTTTTCAACATGGCAGAGACTGATTTCACTTCTCCAACCAGGTAGCGCGCCAAATCAACACTATGCGAATTCAAATCATAATGCGGCCCGGCCCCTGCAAATTGTTTCTGCAGATGCCATGTCAATGGAAAATTCGGATCGGTAATCCAGTCTTGCAGATAAGTGCCGCGCCAATGAAAGATCTGGCCAATCTTGCCATCATCAATCAACTTCTTGGCAAAAGCAATCGCAGGCGTGCGGCGGTAATTGTGATTGACGTAATGCAACACACCTGCTTTTTCGGCTGCTTCATACATTTCTTTGGCTTCAGTGAAATTCAACGCGAGCGGTTTTTCACAAAAAATGTGCTTACCGTTTTTGGCTGCTGCCAGCACGATTTCTTTGTGTAAATAAGTTGGGGTGCAAACATCAATAATATCAATATCCTTGCGCTCAACTACTTTTTTCCAATCGCCTACTGATTCTTCCCAACCCCAATTTTTTGCAAAATCTGAGGTGGCATCCATATCTTGACCACAGGCGACTTTTAAAACCGGCGTAAGCCCGACATCAAAGAATTTTGGCGCTTGAGACCATGCATTACTATGGGCTTTACCCATAAACTTTGTGCCAATGATTGCGACATTAACCTTTTTCAAGGAATCCTCTCCTTATAAATCCAGAATTCTGATAATCTACATTCAGTAAATTTTTCTTATTTGAATGATGAGGTAATCTTTTTCAATTCCTTGATACTGAGGGCAACAGCTTCGTCTTCTCTCTCAGTCCAATCTGTGTGAGGATGATCAATCTCAACTGCCAGGAAACCTTTGAAGTTGGCTTTATAAAGCAATTCAGCAAGCGCTTGATTATTAATTAAGCCTTTGCCCACTGGAACGCCCGCAAAGAAAAACCAATCAGTGGGACGGGCATTCTTGTCTGGCATCAAATCTTTAACATGGGTGGCCAAAACATAAGGCGCAAGTTTTTCCATGCCGGCAATGGGATCATCCAACAGGCGGAGGAAATTGCCTGTATCAAAATTCAATCCGAAGTGATCAGAATCGACTTCACTCAAGAGCTGCAAAATTTCATCAGCGGTGAAATCAATGTGGTTTTCAACGGCTAATTTAACGCCGTTGTCTTTGGCAATTTCGACTGCTTTTTTAAACATTTCAACCAGGGCTTTAATCTGGGGTTGATGCGGTTCGTGACGGAACATGAGGCTGCTGCCAACCACGCGCATAACATCTGCACCAATAGCCTTGGCATACGGAATCATGGTGACCATTTCTTCATAAGCCGTCCAATTTTGACCCCGTTCCAAACCATCGGGGTGTCCCCAGGCATAAACACGATCAAAATTGTAATCATCCAACTGCGCCTTCAGGTCTTTGAACCATGCCAAATCTGTAGAAGGGAAGAAACAAGATTCCAGAGAGACACCATCCACTTCGAGCTCTTTTGCCCGAACAAGAAAATCTTGCATGGTCATATTTTTGGCTGGCGCTTTTTGATCAGGATACACTTCGCCGAAAAAACGGTGGTAGCAATAACTGTCAATGCCTACTTTCATTTGATTCCTCCTGGATTAATGGTTTTTAATGGTTCAGGTTATTCGTAGTAGTTAGAAATAACATCAACAAAATCTTTGAATCCCTTTTTACCACAGAAACGCTCACCTGTCATTACAGGATAACATTATTATAACCACAGGATTTTTAGATTTCAAGGTTTTTAACTTTAAAATTACAAATTGTCAAAATTTTTATCTTCTTGTCATGATTTTTCTCCTAAACCGCTTTTTTTAAGATTCTTCTCTTGACATGATTGAAGTAAATTCCTATAATGAGTTGTAATAACAGGATTACAACAATAAAATGAAAAGGGGTCGGAAAAATGGGCGATATGATAAATTTTGCAAGTCACATTCCGTACTATATCCAATTGATGGATATTCTCAAGGAAAAAGTAAAACAAAAAGTCTGGCTGCCCGGCGATCAGATTCCGGGTGAGCAAGATTTATGTGAACTTTACAAAATCAGCCGCACGGTTGTTCGCCAATCACTCAAGGAGTTGGAACTCGAAGGTGTAATCACCAGGCGTAAAGGAAAGGGCACGTTTATTGCTTTCCCAAAAATCAATGAGAGTTTAATTGCCAAATTAACCGGTTTTTATCAAGACATGGTCGAAAGAGGTTTAAAACCGGTGACCAGGGTTTTACATCAAAGAACCGTGCCGTGCCCAGAAAAGATCGCTCAATTTCTAAACATCGCCCCGGGAACGCAAGTCATCGATATCCGCCGGCTGCGCTTTATTAACGATCAACCCATTCAACTAGTGACTTCCTACATTCCATTCGACCTTTGCCCTCCCCTTGCCAGCCTCGATCTGAGCAACCGTTCTTTGTATGAATTCCTTGAAAAAGAAAGCAATGTTTTTATCGCCAAAGGGAAAAGGTACATCGAAGCCGTGGCTGCGAATGAAGAAGAAGCCGACTTATTGGATATAGAAAAAGGCGCGCCATTAATGATGTTAGACAGCATCAGTTTTTCAGAAAACGGACAGCCTGTTGAATACTATCATGCTGTTCACCGCGGCGACCGTTCTCGATTTGAAGTTGAACTGCTTCGCCAGCACGACTCTGATTCAATAAACGCTGAAGTGGTTCCAAGTTTCTCTGGATTACCCAAATCATAAAGAAATTTATCACGAACAGAGAGACTTGCGGAGATATAAATGGCAAAAAAATACCTGATCGGTGTAGACCTCGGAACCAGCAGTACAAAAGCCGCCTTGTATCAAACAGACGGTAAGTTGGTTGCTGACGCTATTTTGGAAGTGCCTTTATATCATCCCAAACCAGGAATTGTTGAACAAAAAAATGAAGATTTCTATACAACCGCAGCCAAAACCGTCAAACGATGCATCAGTTCAAGCGGAGTAGATCACAAGGATATCGCTGCCATCGCCTTTGATTCACAAATGGCCGGGGTTGGATTGATTGATGAAGATTTTAAGCCGGCTGCCCGTTTTGATTCATGGCTTGACATGCGCTGTAAGCCTTACATTGAGCTGATGGATCAAAAAGCAGGCGACCTGGTCATGTCACTCACCGGCTGCCCACCCACTTGCGACCACGGCCCAAAAATGCTGTGGTGGAAGAATGAGCAGCCTGAAATTTACAATAAAACTGCCAAATTTGTCATGCCCGGCACTTATGTTGCCGGCCGCCTGGCAGACTTATCCACAGATCAAGCCTTCATTGACCACACCTACCTCCATTTTTCTGGGTTCTCTGATGCTCAAAAAGGAAGTTGGTCACAAGAACTTTGCGATCTTTTCGGATTGGATTCATCCAAACTGCCCCGCATCGTTGACCCTTGCGATGTGATCGGCGAAGTGAACGCCAAAACCGCGGCCGATTTTGGCTTGGCAGCCGGAACCATCATTGCTGCCGGAGCAGGCGATACTGCCGCAAATGCGCTTGGCGCAGGCATCGTGCGGCCTGGCATGATCTTCGACGTGGCAGGAACCGCCGCCGTTTTAGCAGGATGCACCGATAAGTTTGTCGCGGACACTAAACACAGGGCGCTGCTCACCATGCGCTCCGTCATCCCCGGTTTATGGAACCCCCTTGCCTATATTGGCGGCGGCGGTATTGCGCTGAGATGGTTTAGAGACAATTTCTTCAACACCATCAAAGGTGAAACACAGAAACTTGAAGAGGATGATCTCTATGCCGAGATCATCAAACTGGCTGAAAACATACAACCCGGTGCTGATGGCTTGTTCTTCTCTCCACACCTTGGCGGTCGCATTTGTCCATCCAATTCAGCTATGCGCGGCGCGTGGATCGGAGTATCCTGGTCGCACACGCAAGCCCATTTTGCCCGAGCCATCCTCGAGAGCATCGCCTTTGAATATGCCTGGTATTTATACATTCTTAAAGAAAACCTTCCTGATTTGAAATTATCTGAAGCCAGGGTGGTTGGTGGGGGCGCCCGCAGTCAGGTTTGGAATCAGCTCAAAGCTGATGTATTAAACGTACCCTATCAAAAATTGATGGGGAACGAATTTGGCGCCTGGGGTGCGGCCATGATCGCCGGCAAGGCAGTGGGTCTGATTGATAACCTGGTCGAACATGCAGAAAAAACTGCCGTTGTGAATGGAAGTGCATTATTGCCGTCTTCATCGAACCATAGTCTCTATCAACCTCTCATACAAAGATATATAGAAATGGAAAGCACCCTATCCCATTTCTTTTCAAATTAATAAGTCATTTAGGAGCACATCATGAAACAACAAGTACGGATTTGTATGATAGGCGCTGGCAGGGTTGGTAAAAACCATTCCCGTGCACTCTCTCGTCATATCGCTGCTGCAAAGATTGTCGCCCTCGTAGATCCGATGGCGGAAGTAAGAAACGAAACTGCCAAAGATTTCGGCATTGATCAACAATACGATACACTCGAAATGGCCCTTGAAAATGCTGAGTTTGATGCAGTGATTATCACCACCCCCACCCCCACCCATTTGCCCCTGACCCAGCTTGCCGCAGATCACAAAAAACATGTTTTTCTCGAAAAACCGATGGCTTTGAATCTTGAAGAATGCGATGAAATCAATAAAGCAGTTGAAAAAAACAAGGTCATTCTCCAACTAGGATTTATGCGCCGCTTCGATCCGGAATTCGTGGCTGCTGCCCAGCGCATTGAAGCTGGTGAAATCGGAACCCCAATGATGGTCAAATCCAATACCCACGGCCCCGGTCTTCCCCCACCCTGGGCACGCGACCTCAAAACATCCAACGGCATGCTGGCTGAAGTGAACAGCCACGATTGGGATACCGTGCGTTGGTTTATGGGCTCTAACTATCAAAGAGTTTACACAGAAGTTGCCAACTTTAAAGGTGCTGCCAATAACGTGGAAACACCTCATTTTTATGACAATGTGCTGGTCAATATCAAATTTGAGAGCGGTGGTTTGGGATTGATCTCAGGCATCTGCCCTTGTGGCTACGGATATGACGCCAGAGTTGAGATTGTTGGCGATAAGGGCATCATGCAAATTGGTGAATTAAAAGGCCAATCTGTCGTCGTGTGCACCAATCGCGACCAGGGCTTAATCACGCCTATTCAGCGCACCTGGCCTGAAAGATTTGCCTGGGCATACATTAATGAACTTGAACATTTCGTTACCTGCGTCCAAACTGAATCCACCCCAAGAGCTGGCGGAATTGACGGCCGCTGGGCTGTTGCCGGTGTGCTTGCCGGCACAAAATCGTTCCTTGAAGAACGCCCTGTTTTGTTAAAAGAAATAACCGGATAAGTGTTATTCGTTCTGGAGGAAGTATGTTAGCTGCAGTTTATCATGGTCCTAATGACCTTCGGGTTGAACAAGTAGATTTACCAAAAATCGGTGCTGGTGAAATGCTGGTTAAAGTGGTCAGCGCCAGCATTTGTGGAACTGATTTACGCATTTTCCATGGCAATCACCGCATGTATCCAGAGGGAACTGTGCGCATCCCCGGTCATGAAGTTGTTGGAACGATAGTTGAAATGGGAGCTAATGTTGAAGGTTATCAGGTCGGACAAAGAGTCTTTTGCGCCCCCAATACCGGCTGCGGACATTGCCTGCAATGCATCAGCGGTACCAACAATCTTTGTTCGCAGTACGATGCGATTGGGGTCACCTCAGACGGCGGATTTGCAGAATATGTGCGCATCCCTGCCAATTCTGTCCGCCAGGGCAACATTATCCCCATCAACTTCACAGTAGACCCCGCTGTTGCCGCATTAATGGAACCTTTTGCTTGCGTGCTGCGTGGACAGAATGCCTTACACATCCAACCGGGAGAGATCGTCCTTATCATCGGCGCTGGCCCCATCGGCGTGATGCACGTCAAACTGGCCAAAGCACGCGGGGCAGGCAAAGTGATCGTCAGCGAACCAATTAAAGACAGAGCTGAACAGGCAAAACGCATGGGTGCTGACAAGGTGATAAACCCTGCGACTGAAGACCTCAAAAAAGCACTTCTCGAAGAAAGCCAGGGTCGCGGCGCAAATGTCATCATTGTTGCCGCCCCGGTTCACGTTGCGCAAGAAGCAGCCCTTGATCTAGCAGCCATAAGCGGCCGCATTAATTATTTTGGCGGCTTACCAAAAGACAGACCCACCATCAATTTTGACTCCAATTTGGTTCACTATAAAGAATTGGTGATTACCGCCACAACAGCATGCAGCACCGCTGATTGTTGGCAGGCAGCCCAAATTGTAAACAGCGGATTGGTGGACTTGTCAGATATTGTAAGTCAAAGATTTCCATTGAGCGAGGCAGTGCAAGCCTTTGCCGCAGCAGAAGACAGGAAATCGCTAAAAATTGTGCTGGAACCATAACATGTCAAATCTCACTTCTTTCTCCTTTCCACGCCCCGTCAACACCGTGCAGGGTCCAATCTCATATGAGGATCTTGGCATCACTGATTGCCATAATCACATTTGGATTGACCCTGTGCCGGGGGTGGATCCAAACAGCCCCGTACTCAATCAGTTCAATGAGATTGAGTTGGAGTTGATTGAGTATAAGAAAGCGGGTGGCCAATCACTTCTGGACTGTCAACCTGAAGGCTGTGGACGAAACAGTATTAAATTAATGGAACTTTCACAAAAAAGCGGCGTCACGGTTATTGCCTGTACCGGCTTTCACCGACAAAAGTATTACCCACCCCAGCATTGGTTGTTTAGTAAACGCGCTCAAAAAGTGTGTGATTTTCTCAGTACTGAGCTAGAAACCGGAATGTATGAAACACTTGAACTGGAAAGACCACTCAAGGCAGGGTTTATAAAAATCGCGCTTGAAACCGCCTGGGGAGATTGCCCCCAAGCTGCATTGGAAGGTACTGCCTTTGCTGCCAAAAAAACAGGTGCACTGATCGAAATCCATACTGAAAAAGGGGCCTTGGCCGAGAAAGCCTGCCTTTACTTTACTGACAATGGGGTCTCACCAAATCAGATCGTTTTGTGCCATATGGATAAAAGACCTGATTACGGTCTTCAAAATGAACTTGCCCGACTGGGTGTACTGCTTGAATATGACACCTTCTACCGACCAAAATATGATCCTGAAAAGAATCTTTGGCCATTGATTGATCACATGGTTGAAAATGAGCTGGCTGGCAGCATAGCCCTCGCCACAGACATGGCTGAAGCAGCGCTTTACCATTATCTTGGAGACGGCCCTGGCCTGCACAGTCTGCCAACTGACATCAAAACCAAACTTCAAGAACGCGGCATCTCAGATAAAGATATTACACAAATGATCGGCGGCAATATCGCCCGCCGTCTTGCTGGAATAATTTAATTCTAATTAATGGAGCATAAAAATGATAGACCTACCTTTTTCTTTTACCATACCGTTACCTGCTGTAATCCCTTCACGAATTGATAACCACATCAAACGAACGCTGTCTGCCCTAAAAGGTCAATTTTTGGATGAACCAGCCTTCAACAAAATGTTGCTCGAAGAGGACAAATTGATTTATGAAGTCTACGAAATTAAACGTCCCGAAGTTGAAGGTGAATTACTGATGGGCATTTCCATCGTCCATCCGGGCAAGGTAGGCAATGAATTCTTTATGACCAAGGGGCACTTCCATTCCGTGATTGAGACTTCTGAAATCTATTACACCCTCAAGGGTGAAGGCTACATGGTAATGGAAACTCCCGAAGGGGAAACTTCCGTTGAACCCCTATCACCCGGCAAGGTTCTCTACGTGCCACCGAGATGGGCGCACCGTTCCGTTTGCACCTCGCGGCAAGAAGACCTGGTCACCTTTTTCGCTTACCCCGGCAATGCAGGTCATGATTACGGCACTATTGAAAAAACAGGTTTTCGCAAGTTGGTTGTTGATGGCGAAAAAGGACCTGAGATTATCGACAATCCGCGAATTAATTAGGCAGGAACTTACATGAATCTAAAAGAATGCCGCTTATTGGTAACGCCCACCTCATATGGCAAAAATGACGCCCGTTTGAAAACAGAATTGGAAGCCCTGGTTGGCGAAGTCATCTACAATCCAACCGGAAAACCCCTAACCTCTGCAGAAGTCGCTGCATGGCTACCGGGCATCGATGGATATATCGCCGGCTTGGATGTCATTGATGCCGATGCGCTTAAATTTGCCGACAAACTTAAGGTGATTGCCCGCTACGGTGTTGGTTTTGATAACGTCGATCTTGAAGCAGCAAAAAGTAAAAACATCGTGGTGACCAATACCCCCGGCGCAAATTCCGTTTCTGTGGCAGAGCTTGCTCTCGGCTTGATGCTTGCCCTTGCAAGGCAAATTCCCGAAGCCGTGGATGCTGTCCATCAGGGCAAATGGCCGCGCTATTCGGGTGTCAGTCTAGAAGGTAAAACAATTGGTATTCTAGGTCTTGGGGCAATCGGCAAACAACTCGCCCGCCGACTGACCGGCTTTGATTGCAAAATATTAGCTTTTGATCCATATGCCGACCTACAGTTCGCTATGGTTAATCACATCACGCTCGCTGACATGGATCAGGTGATTGGTGCCTCTGATTTCGTCAGCCTTCATTTGCCCCTGCTACCTGAAACACGCGGCATCGTGGATGAAAACTTCTTGAACAAAATGAAAAAAGGATCATACCTTGTTAATACCTCTCGCGGTGAAGCGATCAATGAGGATGCTTTATTAAAATCATTGCAAAGCGGACACCTAAAAGGAGCTGCATTAGATGCCTTTATCGTTGAACCTCCCGATCCGAATCATCCACTTTTGGCATTACCTAACGTGATTGCCACACCACACCTCGGCGCGCAAACCGACGGTGCGACCAGCAACATGGGCTGGCTGGCGATGAAAGACTGCCTGGCAGTTTTGAAAGACGAAAAACCTTTATATCGTGTTACATAAATTAATCCGAAACAATGGAGTGCATGATGAATAAACTGGAAATGTTGGAAAAAGTAAAAGCGTTGGGTCTGTTGGCAGTCATACGAGGACCCTCACCTGAATTAACAGTAAAAATGGTGGAAGCATTGGTGGCAGGCGGAGTTCTGGGCATCGAAATCACTTACAGCACCCCTAATGCTGAAGAAGTTGTGAAAGCATTGTCAACGAAATTTGGCGATTCCATCGTGCTTGGAATGGGAACCCTGACCAAACCGGAACAAGCCCAATCTGCTAAAAGTGCTGGTGCTCATTTCTTGGTTAGCCCAATTTGTGAGCCTAACCTGGTCAAGGGAATGGTCGACAGCGGTTTACTCACCATGGCCGGCGCATTGACTCCTACTGAAGTTTTTCAAGCTTATACCCTCGGCGTGGACGTGATTAAGATCTTTCCGGGGTCATTGGGAGGACCTGCCTATATCAAGGCGCTTAAAGGTCCCTTCCCTTACATCCCTATGATGCCGACCGGCGGTGTGAATGCAGGCAATGTGGCCGAATGGTTCGCAACAGGTGTAGTGGCTGTTGGCGCCGGAAGCGAATTATGTCCTCCCCAATTGGCTAAAGATGGAAAATTTGAGGAAATCTCAAAGCTTGCTGCTGCCTTTGTTCAAGTTGTAAACACATCCAGACAATAACCCAATAGAGGAGCCATTTATGAATAACGAAAAATATCCAATTACCAAAAAAGAAGTGCCTACTTTCTACTTCATAGGTGTGACCACTGGCAAATCATCCATTATGAAAGTATTCCCATTATGGATGAAAGTATTGGGAAGAGAAGACGTCGTCATGGAAGGTGTTGATTGCAAAATCCACGATGACTCCGAAGTCTACCGTCAAGCAGTGGCGCAGATTAAATATGATCCCAATTCATTGGGTGCGCTCGTCACCACACACAAGATTGATTTATTGTCAGCCGCCCGTGATATGTTTGAATACCTTGATCCTTATGCCTTGATCACAGATGAAATTTCAAGCATCTCAAAATTAGATGGCCGTCTTGAAGGCCACGCCAAAGACCCGCTCACCTCTGGCGCCAGTCTTGATGCCATTATTGGAAATAATTATTTCGGCAAAACAAACGGCCATGTGCTTTGTTTTGGTTCCGGCGGCTCTGCTATTGCTACCTTGCTTCATTTGATCAACAAAAACGATAAAGGCGACCGCCCTGCCAAGTTCACCTTTGTCAACCGTTCTCAAGGCCGTTTGGATCATGCCAAAGAAATGGTCAGCAACCTTAAAACAGATATTGAGATTGAATATATTTGCAATTCTGATCCCAAGGTTAATGATGGGATCATGGAAAAATTCCCACCGAACAGCGTAATTATCAATGCCACGGGCATGGGCAAAGACACACCCGGCTCTCCCATCACCTGGGAAGGCAAGTTCCCAATGAACAGCGTTTCATGGGAATTCAATTATCGCGGCGAATTAGATTACCTGCACCAATCTCTGGCACAGGTTGAAAGCCGCAACGTCAAAGTAGAAGATGGCTGGATTTACTTCGTCCACGGATGGACGCAGGTAGTTGCCCAGGTGCTGCACTTTGACCTTACACCTGCCCTGTTCGAGAAGTTGAACGAAGCTGCTTCTTCAGTTAGAGGCAAGTAAATCAAACAGGAGAGCAAATGAGCGAGAAAACTGAACTGGCAGAACAATACCATAACAATGGATACGGTTGTGGGCAGGCTGTTTTGGCGCCCTTTGCTTCTGATTATGGTTTGAGCGAAGATTTAGCCCTGAAGATTTCAACGGATTTCAGCTCGGGTATGGGTAGAATGTGTGAAGTGTGCGGCGCATTGACTGGCGCTTTCATGGTGGTTGGCCTTAAATACGGCAAAGTAAAAACAGACGGTTCAAAATATGGCAGCAATACCGAAACAACATATCACAAGGTCGCCGAATTGGCAAAAAAATTCGAAGCCAAACACGGCTCTATTTATTGCCGCGATTTGATTGGTCATGACCTCAGTATCGATGAAGAACGGGCAGAAGTCGTTCGACAAGGTTTATTCAAAACAACTTGCGGCGATTGCATCAAAGATGCCGTTGCTCTGCTCGAAGAAACCTTATAAAAATGCTTTGAAAGGCAAATAGCATGTTCTTATCCGCTCAAGATGTCGCAAAAATGGTTGATCTGTCTTGTGTGCGCACAATTTCAAACAGGGCAGATATTGAAGAAATGGTTAACGCAGCCAAAGAATATCAATTTGGCCAGGTTTCTGTGATGCAATGTTTCATCCCGTATACCAAGCAACTGCTCGCAAGTTCACAAGATATTCGCATCGTCGGCAATGTAAGTTTTCCATCCGGCTCCGACTCCACCAAAACCAAGGTCTTTCAAGCCCAGGATATGAAAAACGAGGGCTGCGACGAAATTGACGTGGTGCTGAACATCGGAAAACTGCGCTCAGGCATGATTGAGGAAGTTCAGGATGACCTCAACGCAGTCATTCAGGTGATCAATCCGCTGCCGGTCAAAGTCATCATTGAAGTGATGTATCTCTCTCCTGCTGAAGTTGAACAGGCTTGTGCCATTTCAGTTGCCGCCAATGCCACCTTCGTCAAAACCGGTACGGGGTGGGCTGATCGGCCCACCAGTTTGGATGATGTGAAACTGATCAGATCTTTTGTTGGTGATAAAGCCAAAATCAAAGCCTCCGGTGGTATCCGCAATCTGGAAACCCTTGTCGCCATGTACCAGGCTGGCGCACGACGTTTTGGTGTCAATCTCAAGAGCGGCATCAGTATCGTTAAAGAATGTATGGCTTTACCAAATGGAGTTGAAGTTTAACTTTCTATACTTAGATCAAAACAATACCAAAAAGGCTTATGCATGGATAAAAAAATCATTTCATTTGATCTCGGCACTGGTGGAAATAAAGCTTCATTGTATGACGCTGATGGCCACTGTTTGGCCAATGTCTTTGTCGGTTATGACACCCTCTACCCCGAAGTGGGTTGGCATGAACAGAAACCGGTTGATTGGTGGAGTGCCGTTATTGAAAGCACCCGACTACTGATTGAAAAAAGCAAAGTGGATGTAAACACGATTGTGGGTTTGGGCATCTCAGGCCACAGTCTTGGAGCCGTACCGGTGGACAAAAGCGGCACTCTCTTGCGAGAAACCACGCCGATTTGGTCAGATTTGCGAGCGCAAAAAGAGGCTGAAGCTTTCTTCAAGCATGTGGATGCCGATCAATGGTATCTCACCACCGGAAATGGTTTCCCGGCGCCGCTTTACACGGTCTTTAAAATCATGTGGTATAGAACCCATGAACCAGAAATGTTCAGCCAAATCTACAAAGTTATCGGCACTAAAGATTACATCAACCTGAAGTTAACTGGCAGAATTGCCACTGATTATTCATACGCATCTGGCACAGGTGTTTACGATCTTAAAGGCTGGCAATATAACCAGGAGTTTATTGAAGCAAGCGACCTGCCATTGGAAATATGGCCTGAAATTCTACCCTCCACAGCCGTTTTGGGTGAGATCTTACCTGACGCTGCCAAACAACTGGGGCTTCCAACCAGTGTAAAAGTGGTCTGCGGTGGGGTGGATAATTCTTGCATGGCGTTAGGCGCAAAAAACACCAGAGATGGTCGTGTTTACACTTCACTGGGCTCAGCCGCCTGGATTGCTGTATCCTCCGAACAACCCGTGCTTGATAGCCAATACAAACCTTATGTTTTCACCCATGTCGTTCCCAATATGTTTACCTCCGCAGTCAGTATTTTTTCTGCAGGAACCACTTATTCTTGGGTCAAAGATCAGTTCTGTGAGCTTCTTGAAACTGAAGCCCAAACAACAGGCAAAGATGTTTATGTGCTCATGAACGAATATGCTGAAAAAGCCCCCATCGGATCAAACAAACTGCTCTTTAATCCCAGTCTGGCAGGCGGAACATCACAAGACAGTAGTGTTCATCTGCGGGGTGCATATGTAGGGCTTGACCTCAAACACGGCAAACCCGAGCTCATCCGCAGCGCCATGGAAGGCATTGCCATGAATCTGCGCCTGCGGCTTGACCTTTTACGCAAGTACACAAAGCTTGAAGATGAAATCTTGTTCGTCGGTGGCGGCGCCAAAAGCCGCTTTTACCTGGGCATTTTTGCAGATGTATTCAACACAAAAATACTAAAAACAAACATTGACCAGGATGCTGGCGCTCTTGGCGCGGCTGCTATTGCTGCCGTCGGTGTTGGATTATGGCAAAATTTCGACAAAATTGACGAGATACACAAAACCATCGAACTTGTTGAACCTGTTACAGAAAATAATCAGAAATACGAAAAATTGATCCCAATTTTTGCGGAGGCTACCGAAAAACTTGCCACTATTAGCGAGAAACTTTATGCATTAAGAATTTGATTCTGTGACAAACCAATGCAGAAATACCGGAATTCAACAAATTGTTCTCTCAAAATTTAACTATAAAACGAAAGGAACAAACAAATGAAAATCGGACTTTTTACCGCGACTTATTTGGACCTGCAAATCGAAGAAGTTTTCAAATTGGCATCCGGACTGGGCTATCAGGCAGTTGAAGTACCTGCCTTTATCGGCAATCCACATTTGGATATTGAAGATGTGGTTACAGGAAACAAAGCTGCAGACTTCAAGAAGCTTGCCAGTACCTATGGCCTGACCATCTCCGCTTTGGCCAATCACCCCGAAGGTCAGATCGTGCTTGGCCCCTACGGTAAAGATACAGACGCCATCTGCACCGGAACCAAAGAAGAAAAGATCAAATTTGGCACTGAACGCATGATCAAAACCGCCCAGGCCGCGAATGCCCTGGAAGTTCCAGTGGTAACCGGCTTTATCGGCTGCGAAAACTTTGGACGTTTCTTCCCCTGGCCTTATTCCAAGGGATGGTCTGATATGGAAGTCGAGTTTGTCGAACGCTGGGGCAAAATTTTGGATAAATTTGCCGAATATGGTGTCAAATTTGCTCACGAACCTCATCCCAACGAATTGGTTTACAACGTTGAAACAGCCCTGCGCGCCGTGGAATTGATGGGCGGACGCAAGGAATTTGGCTTCAACTTTGACCCTGCCAATCTGATCTACCTCGGCATCGATGTTGAAAACTTCATTGATGCACTCGGAAATCGCATTTATCACGTCCATGCCAAAGATGGCGAAATCGTTACACACAATGTTGGCCGCTCTGGTTTGATTCCGCAGGGCGATTGGCAGCGTCTTGACCGTGGATTCCGCTTCCGTATTCCCGGCTGGGGCTCAGTGCCCTGGAAGAAAGTGATCACCGAACTCTCGATGGTTGGTTATGACTACGTCATGAGTTATGAGCATGAAGATGTGACCATGAGCCGCCATGACGGCATCACCAAAACCATCGCTTTCTTGAAACCCCTCATGATCGAAAAACCGTATGAGGGCAGAAACGACGTTTTGTTCAACTAATCATAACCAATCTTAAGGAGAAGAATCCATGGCTCAAATGATGAAAGCGGCAGTGTTTGAAGCAATAAAAAAGATTGTGGTCAAAGAAGTCCCCATCCCTGAAATTGGACCGGATGAAGTATTGATCAAAGTGAAATACACCGGCATTTGCGGCACTGATTGGAGCATATATAACGGCTGGTACTCAGCAGAAAAACTGCCCATGATCGGCGGTCATGAGTTTTCAGGTGTCATCGCCGACACTGGCAAAGACGTAACCCGAGTAAAAACCGGTGATCGTGTGACTGCTGACATCAACATGGCTTGTGGAACCTGTTTCTATTGTATGAATGGCGCGAGCCTGCAATGCCCAAACTTCACCCAGCTTGGCATCCACACTGATGGGTCTTATGCCGAATATATCAAAGCACCTGCAAGACTCATTCACGTTTTACCTGACAAACTAAGCTTTGAAGAAGGTGCATTTATTGAACCCGTTTCCTGTTGTATTCACGCCTCCAAGGCAATGAACGCCAAACTTGCCAGCAGTGTTGCTGTGATCGGCTGCGGTCTGGGTGTTTTGCACGCTCGTATGGCAGTACTGCGCGCCTGTGCTCCTGTCATTGTGATCGGTGATAATAAAAAACGACTCAACATAGCCAAACAAATGGGCGCGGATGTCATCCTCGATGTGAACGAAGTTGCCGACCCTGTCGCTGAAGTCAAGAAATTGACCGGCGGACGCGGTGCTGACTACGTCATTGAAGCCGTTGGCAAGGTTAAAACATATCAACAAGCCTGGGAAATGCTGCGTCCAGGCGGAACTCTTTCTGCCTTTGGTATCACTGGCGGCGATGATGTTATGGAAATTCGTCCGTTTGATTTCGTTCTTGGCGAAAAGAAAATCACCGGTTCATGCGCTGGTGCAGGTCCCGATTGGCCCGAATCCATCACCTTAATTGAAAATGGCCGCATCGATCCGAAACCTTTATTCTCGATGAAAGTTCCCCTGGAAGATTTGGAATGGGCTTTACATGAACTGCGGCGCGACCCTGATTTGTTCAAAATCTTTGTCTCTCCTGAAATAACCAAACGCGAAATTCTTTAATCACTTTTGGCAGCAGTGGAATGATTAATTCGCTGCTGCCATCCATTTTTGGAGTCAATTCTTGAAAATTGAAAAGATTAACCACGTTTCCATTAATATTATCGATTCGGCCAGATCATTTGATTTTTATGAACGAGTGCTCGGATTGAAACAGCAAGAAACAGTAGATTGCGGTGAATTTGATATCACCTATTTCGGCCTGCCTGATGGATCACGGCTCGAGTTATTTGATTACCACGGAAAAAACAACAGCCTGCCGCGACCCGAATCTGAAGTGGGCTTGCGTCATCTCGCCTTTGAGGTGAAAGATGTAGCCGCACACGAAGCTTATTTGCGTTCTCAGGGAGTCGAAATCACGCTGGCAACTTGTGACTTGCCAAACCTTGGCGTCAGAGTAATGCTGTTTCTCGACCCCAACAATGTCACGCTTGAGTTTTGCGAACCTCTTTAAGAGTAAAGATGAAAAGCCGATAGATCAAACAATTTTTTAGGAGGTAAAAAGGAATGGACAAAAAAGAAGTATTACTTTCGCCTATCAAAATCGGATCGCATGTGAGTCCGAATCGTTTCTTTGCCCAGGCCATGGAATGCACAGATGCGGATGCTGACGGCAACCCTTCAGATTTAACCTACGAACGTTATGAGAATCTCTTCAAAGGCGAGATCGGTCTGGTCAGCCTTGAAGCCATTACCATTACCGACAAGAATCGCTCCCGCTTGAATCAGCTTTTCATCATGCCCAAGAATCAGTCAGCATTGACCACGTTTGTGTCGAAATTAAAAGCGATCAATCCCAAGACCGTTTTTATTTTCCAGTTGACCCATTCAGGCGAATTAAGCAATCCGCAATTTTCAAAACGCCTTTCTGTAAAACCACTGCCAGGATTTACCGCGGATGTATTTACAGAAGATGAATTTGAAAAGATCATGGCTGATTTCGTTTTAGCTGCCAAGATTGCCTACGATGCAGGTGCTGATGGCATTGATATGAAATTCTGCCACGGCTATTTAGGCTCGCAAATTTTGCGTCCTTATAATACCCGTAAATGGAAATACGGCGGCCCATGGGAAAATCGCCGTCAATTTGCCTTTGATCTTTACGAACGCATTCAAAAAGCAGTGCCCGATAAAAACTTCCTCATCGGTTCAAAAATCTCTGTTTGGGAGGGTTTCCCCGGCGGATTCGGCACGGCTGGACCAGATACTCCGATGATTGATCTCACAGAACCCATTGATCTGGTCAAAGGTCTCGAAGAACGCGGTGCACAATACTTCATCCAATCCGCGGGCAGCCCATCCATCACGATCAGCCTGACCCAGGCTGACAAAGAACGTCCTTACTTCGCTTACTTGCACCAATACTTTGCCAAAGCATTACGCGACAATTTGAAAAAAGAAACCGTGGTCATCGGTTCCAACTACTCTGTTTTCGGCAAAGGCAAAAACAAATTACAGGCCGTGACCGAAGAAGACAGTTCCCTGTTGACCTACGGTGCGCAAAATATTGAAAAAGGCTATGTGGATATGATCGGCCTTGGCCGTCAATCTTTCGCAGACCCCATGCTGCCCTTGAAACTTCGCGAAGGCCGCGAAAGTGAAATCAAATATTGCACAGCCTGCGACAACTGTCTCGAATTGCTCATCCAGCAAAGCCCGATTGGCTGCTGCACATACAACAAGTATTACACTGAGGTGCTCGTAAACACTCGCAAAGAAAAAGGCCGACTCGCTGTCGACCACACCTAGTAAAACAAATTTCTAGTCAAAAGCCATTGGCAATACTCCAATGGCTTTTTTTATTGATTATTCACTGGATGAGAATTGGACCTGCAAGAATATGAGTTAAGCGTTGAAAACAGATACAATTAGATTATTAAACCACAAGGTTTTTAGAGGATCACATGTCAAAAGAAATCACAAATGTCGGAATAATCGGGGTCGGACAAATAGGTAAGGTGCATTTGGAAGGTTATCTCTCAATGCCCAACGCCAAAGTAACGGCCATTGCTGGCCGTGATCCGCAAAAAACTGAATCAGTCGCCAATCAATATAATATTCCTTACTGGACCACTGACTTCCGCGCCTTGCTGGATAAAAAGGAAGTTCAGGCGATCAGCGTCTGCCTGCATAACAATCTGCACATGCCTGTGACTATTGCTGCTTTGAAAACAGGAAAGCACGTCATCAGCGAAAAACCCATTGCCGGTTCCTACTGCGATGGGGCGAGGATGATTGAAGTTGCCAAACAGGAGAAAAAACAACTTTCAGTACAAATCGCTGATCTCTTCAGCCGGGAAACCAAAGCAGCTATGATGGCCATCGAGAATGGCTGGCTGGGTACCCCATACCTTGCCCATTCTTCAGGCTTTCGCCGGCGTGGACGTCCTTATGTAGATGGTTATGGCACCCCTTCTTTCGTACAGAAAGCCTCCGCCAGTGGTGGCGCACTTTTTGATATGGGCATCTATCACATCGCCAATGTGCTTTACCTGCTTGGAAACCCCATGCCCCAGCGCATAAGCGGACGCACCTTTCAGCGCACAGAGATGGATGCCACTCGCAGGGCAATCAGCAATTTTGATGTTGAAGAAGTTGCAGTCGGCTTAATCAATCTTGAGAATAATATTGCTTTGTCGCTCATTGAAACTTGGGCGATGCATCTTGATATGCTCGAAGGCTCATACATTACCGGTACTGACGGTGGTATCAGATTAAGGCCCTTTGGTCTCTTCCGCAGTCTTGCCGACATGGATATTGACGCCACCACCAATCTTGATGGATTTGATTACCGCATACACAACGTACGTGAAAACGGCGATGCCTACGACTCTCCTCTTGCCCACTTCATTGCCGCCGCTCAGGGGCGCGTGCCACTCATCCCCACCGCCGAGATTGCGCTAAACACCATGCTCATCTCCGAAGGCATTTACCTCTCACAAAAGCTTGGCCGCGAAATCACTGCCACCGAAGTGATTGAGACCTCTATTAGCTCCTCCCAGGAGGTCTAAAATTATCGGCTGCTCTAAATGAATAGAACAACCGTTTATTAATTTTATGGCGAAGCAAATTTAGAATTCATCCTTGTTTAATTCCAGCACAAACGCCTGATACTCTTTTTTGGATGCTTCCTGGGCTGCGATCCGTGCCTGATTGATTTCAGTCAGATGCTCTCCCAACAAACTTACCAGTACGCCATCCAGTTCACCTTTCTGCACATCCACATCCAAAACAAGCATGGCGTCTTTGCCAGAAACACCTTTACGATATGGCCGGTCTTCGGTCAAGGCAGTGAACTCATCCGCAACTGCAATCGCCCTGGATTCAAAAGGCAAGGTTTTTGAATTCTCATGGAAGGGGTATCCACGGCCATTCAAACGTTCATGGTGTTGTGACGCCCAATCACGGATATCCTTAAAAATGCTCATGCCATTAAGAAATTCGTATGTAAAATAAGAGTGTGTACGGATGATGTTAAATTCCTGCGGCGTTAATTTACCCGGTTTTTCAAGAATTTCAGACGGCACGATAAGTTTTCCAATATCATGCAGGTAGCCTGCAATTTTTATTTTGTTGATGGTCTCTTCTTCTCTTCCATGGAACCTGGCCAATTCTGCTGCCACCACAACCACCCCGGCAGTATGCGTTGAAGTTACCTCACTGCGAAAGTCTATGATCCTTCGAAAGAGATTAACCAAACCCATCAATTCACTGCTTTTTATGTGTAGATTATCAAGTTTTAGATGATCTGTAAAAAGTGAATTTAAAGTCATGTTCTTGATATCCAGCCAGAAATTTTCCTTCTCGGCGGCCCGGTTAAAAGCTTCCACAATTTCAGGTAAAAACATGATTCCTGATTGCTGGATAATTTCATTAATAATCCCCGCTGATTCGTCAAGAATATTTAGCGAATCCACAGACAAAATAGCCGCCTGATCTGCAACTTGCATGATCAACGCTTCGTAGGGTATCACGCTGCGATCTACCTCAGTGCTGTTGTTGAGGTAGGCATGATGGTATCGAAGGATCTCGGCAATGGAATCAAAATAACTGAACTCTTTGAGCAGCAAGTAGGCTGCCCTGGCATGCAGGTTTATATATTGAGACTCAAAACTCAGGTCATGTAAAACCTGTTGCTCCATCACAGAAAATGCACCAATATCATGAATGGCAGAAGCAAAGATTAAATCATGCCGCTGCTGCCACGTGAGATCCAATTGATCTGCGATATGGAATGCCACAATTGCGGTACGGCGGTGATGATCGCGCAAGGGAGCAATAGTTTGATCCATCAATGTGGATAAACTTGAGACGAGTTCTTCAAGTGAGATGGTTAAAAAATCAGTCATGGAATCCCTCATACTAATAATAGTGTGTAAAACCTCAAAGAACATTATACAAGGCAAGTATCCAAAATTAAACCTGCATAAGTGTAAGGTTAATACACTATTAAGTATTATTGTGATTGGGGTTAAGATAAACCTATGACATTTTGATAGAACTTATCAAACTGTGACAACCATGAGCGAAAATGCCCGATGGCAATCTGGTAGCGGAACAAATAAAAACCCAGCTTGACATACTCCTTCAAGCCCAGTTGGCGTGAACTGGCTTCTGTACACCAATTTTTCGGAAAGTCCGTGCGTGTGCGCAGTACCGGCAGCATGTAAAACGTGATGTCGTCGCCCAATACCTTTTGATAGATCCATCTGGCGCGCCTCGCATGCCACGGATCGGTCACCAGTGCCACCGTTTTGACCGTATCGGGATGGGCGTCAATATCGTTCTTCAACAGCACCGCTTCGTCGTGTGTTGTCAAGACTGCGTTTTCATCAATTGCAATTGCCTCCCCGGGTATGCGTGGGTTTCTGCTAAATACTTGCTCCACGAAGCTTCAATGCGTTTTTTTTTCGCTGAATCCGCCAGTGAAAAAGACGATATTCGCCAGCCCCTTCATGTAGAAGTCAGAAGCACACAAGATGCGGTAGTAGGGTCGGCTGTCCGCAGTGATCAGATCGGTTTTTGAATTTCATCCTGCTCCACCAGGTTATTGCCAATGGGTTGAAGCATAATCAGACAGCAGCAAGACAGACATGCAAGAATCACAAAGAGGATCCAAATTTTGCTTTTCATTTTTTCATTCAAATCGGATCATTATAAAGCAATAAATAGCAGTAATAAATCCAGGAACCCAGCTTGTGGATTTATAGCTACCCATAAGATAAAATAAAACAGGGTATAGTTAGAGCTAAAGATATGATGAAATAATTAATTTCCAGATCATTTAATGTTGGTTGAATGACAAATTGCAGGAGGAAAAATGCAAAAAGCTAATTTCGGTGTGATGGGTCTCGGCGTGATGGGACACATGCTCGCCTTGAACATGGAACGCAATGGTTTTCGCGTGGCTGGTTATGACCTGGATACCGCCAAGGTCGCCTCATTCGCTGAAGAAGCCAAAACCAAGAATCTGATCGCGTGTGACACGCTTGAATCCTTTTTGAAAACGCTGGAACATCCCCGGCGCATATTGATCATGGTGCCCGCAGGCAAACCCATCGAAGCCGCAATCAACTCGCTCAAACCACTGATTGCCAAAGGGGACCTGCTGATTGACGGCGGCAACACTTATTTTTGCGATACCGAACTGCGTTCACGTGAGCTGGAACTGCTTGGCCTAAACTATATTGGCGCTGGCGTCAGCGGCGGAGAACAAGGGGCACTCTGGGGCCCCTCCATCATGCCCGGCGGACAGTTCAAAGCCTGGGAGCTGGTCAAGCCAATTTTCGAAGCCATCGCGGCCAAAGTGGATGGCGAACCCTGTGTAGCTTATATGGGTCCGCGCGGTGCGGGTCATTACGTCAAGATGGTGCACAACGGCATCGAATACGGCGACATGCAGTTGATCGCCGAAGCCTATGACCTTTTGCACCGCGGAGTAGGTTTAAACAATCAGGAACTTCAACAAGTATTCGCCGATTGGAACAAAGGCGATCTAGAATCTTATTTGATCGAAATTACCGCTGATATTTTCTCAAGATACGACCGTGAAACGGATAAAGCCATTGTCGATCTAATTCTGGATGAAGCACAACAAAAAGGGACCGGCAAATGGACCAGCCAGAATTCCTTTGATATCGGCGCACCCATTCCCACCATCAACGCCGCCGTCGAAAGCCGCATTATTTCCGGTCTCAAAGAGGAACGTGTGGCGGCCTCCAGCCTGTTGGTCGGACCTAAAACCCAGATCAAAGGGGACCGCGTTCGAAACATCGCCTTTATTCGCGATGCGCTCTATACCGCAAAAATTTGTTCTTATGCCCAGGGTTTTGGTATGCTTCGATTAGCCAGCAAAGAATATAGTTACGACTTCAATTATTCAGAGATCGCGCGCATCTGGCGCGGTGGATGCATCATCCGCGCACGATTCTTAAACGACATCCGCGATGCGTTTAAGCGCAACAACGATCTGACCAACCTGATGGTTGACCCCGAATTCTCAACCAAAATGAACCGCGGACAGGCCGCCCTGCGTACGGTGGTCAGCATGGCCGCCGATAGCGGCATCCCCGCGCTGGCCTTCAGTTCTGCGTTGGCCTATTATGATGCCTATCGCAGCAACCGTCTGCCCGCCAACCTCACCCAGGCTCAACGCGATTATTTCGGCGCGCACACCTACCGCCGCCTCGACAAAGAAGGTTCTTTTCACACATTATGGCAATAACCAAAAATTGTAGGGGTGGTCGCCCCTACATTGAATATATTAACGATTCGATTACTGATTCCCCCTCGCCTTGGATAGCGCCGCCGCACGCGTATGTACATCCAGTTTCTCGAATACCGCCTTCAAATGACGCTTTACCGTATTATTGGTGATCACCAGCACTTCCGCGATCTCTTTATTGGTCATGCCTTTTGCAAGCAGGTCAAACACTTCTCTTTCACGTTGGGTGAGCTGGTCAAGTTCTGAAATCGTACTGCCGGCTGCAATCGCTTCACGCACCAGACGTCTGAAAGTACTGCGGTCGAAAGCCTGCTTTTCAAGATATGCGAACACGGAATGGTCGTTATAGGCGCGCTGTATCTCTTCCACGCCCACCACGCCGCTAACCACAATTGTAGGGATGCCCGCTGTATGGGTGTTGGCCAGCAAACTGTAACCCTCAAGCAAATCGCTGTCTGCGGAATCATCCCAGACCACCTCGGCAGTCAAAGAAAGATCCACCACCGCCAGCGAAAAAGTCTCACGCCGCAAAGCGCCAAGTGCGTCGCCGAAGCTACTGCACACCCTGATCTCCAACCCAGCATCTGTGAGCAGTTCCGAGAGGATGCTGCGCCAACCGGCGTCATCTTCCACCACCAGCACCTTCTCAGCTTTATGCGAGACTGTCTCAATTTTTACATTTGGTGTGTTTTTGGCAACAGGGTCAAGGTTTGCAACTTCAGCATCACTCTTGGGGGCTGACACCAGCGCTTGACTGATCAATTCACGGAATTGCGCGCGGTTGAAGCTTTCTTTGCGCAGGAATGAAAAAGCACCAAGTTCGGTCAGCGCGCTGACGGCCAGTTCCACCGTGGCAAAGCCGGTCAGCAAAATGCTCTGGCAGCCAGGGTCAAGCCGTTTGATGGCTTCTAGCGCTTGCAGACCATCTTCATTGCTATGGTCGGTGCTTTCAAGCGACAAATCCACCAGCGCCAACCGGTGGGGTTCGGCTTTGAGTAATTTCAAGGCGTCTTCAAGGTTGTCTGCCACATCCACGGTCAGACCGGAGTCTGAAAGAATCTCGCTCAAAATCTGCTGCCAGGAGGCATCATCTTCGATCACAATTGCACGCAAAGAGGGTTTGATGTTCATCATTCCTTCGCCTGTCCGTTTGGTTTCGCAATCGGCATTCTCAAAACAAAGGTTGTGCCGTGGGTACCATCGCTCTGTATTGATACATTCCCCTCAAGACGGGTCATCAAAGTCTTGACCCACCACAAACCAAAGCCCAGTTTGCCGGCTCGGGAAGCACCGCGGCCCGAATAGTTGAGATCAAAAATGTGCTCGTGCAATTCAGGCAGAATGCCCGGGCCGTTATCGCTCACTTTGACCTCGACCCAATCATTGTCAGCACTGCCTGAGATGGTAATCACACCTTTACCGTTCATTGCATCCAGGGCATTTTCAATCAGGTTGGTGAATACAAGTGTCAGGGTGCGCTCTCCGGCCATGACCACCGGCAAATGATCCAGTTGATTGATCTTCACTTCAGCAGTGGGTGGCATCTTAACCAGGCTGACGGCTTCGAGCACACGGCTCACCACCAGCACAGGTTCGCGCTTGATGGGACGCAAATGCGAAAGGCTTTCACGCACGCTTTCCATGGCGTCGGTGGCGCAGTGTTCTATCTCATCCAGGTTGTGCGCCAGATAAGGGTTGGCACCCAACACATCCTGGCATTTGTCCTCTATCCCCTGAATGCGCACCGGGATGGTGCCCACTTTGTTATTGAGATGATGCAGCAAGTTGGAGGCAATATCACCCACCGCGGCAAAAGTCTCAGCCATTGATCGCTGTTCCTGTGCGGCACGCAGCGCATCTTGATGGGCTGCATTTTGATAGGCCAATACTGCGTAGTCAGCCAGGGTGACCAGCACTTTTTTATCCCACTCCGATTCGGCAAAATGACCCGCCCCACTGGTGGAGCTGTAAACGCCAAAAGCACCCAACGGTTCGCCTTCATCCCCTGGCAGCAGCGGAACAATCAACGCGCGCGCCCAGTCTTGATCCATAGCCAGGTCGGAGCGATGGAAGCGCTTGTCTACGCGCACATCTTCGCTGATCACCGGTTTTCTTTCCATTATCGCCAGGCCGGCCAGACTTCCCTCCACCGGGATGCGTTCGCCATGCTGGTATCCGCCGCTCTCGGCTACGACTTCCAGCACATCACCTTTAAGGTTCCAGATGGCGCTGGTAGCGGCATCCAACAGATCGCAGGCCCGCGCAGAAAGATGAATCAATACTTTTTGCAGTGATTCGGTTAATAACAAATGGGTGATTTCTTCAAGCGCATCCAGCAGCCTCACCTCTTGGATGGTGATGACCGCCTGGGTTGCCAACGCTTGCAGCAAAAAACTGTCTTCTTCACTAAATGCACCCACAATCGGGCTTTCAAGGTTGAGCACCCCTTCGAGCCTGCCGGTAGCCCCCACCAAAGGCACGGCCAGCTCCGAGCGCATTTCAAGGCTAGAATCAAGCGGATAGTAAATATGAGACCATGGGGCGGCGTGCAAGTCAGCAATACAAGCCGATTGCCGCTCGCGAGCCACCCAGGCCATCACACTGTTTGAATCCAGCGGCAGCGCTTCAATCAAAGGCCGCGCGGTATATTCACCTGCTACTGCTTTGGTGTTTAATGTCTTTGCTTTTTGATCCAGCAAGCGGAAGATGCCATACTGCGCACCAGTGACCTCAAGCGCCATCTGCAAAATCGCTTCGAGTGTTTCTTCCAACCTCAATCTTGAAGAGATTAGCAATCCAGCCCGGCGCATGCGTTTAATTTCTTCTTCCTTGCGTGCCAGGTTGCGCTGCATTTTTTCTAGATTATGAGCGTGATAAATGGCCATGGCGGCCTGATTGACAAAATTATCGAGCATCAACAATTCAAGCTGACTGAACTCGCGTTCATCCTGCAGGTAAACATAAAGCGCACCCACAGGAATGTCTGCCACAATCAACGGAAAGCACCCCATCACCCTGGCGCCTGCCATAACTCTTGCTGGATGGATGTTGGTACCTTTTTCTTCGTAAGACAAGACTCGCCGCCGCTGTTTGATGGCACGAAAACCCAACCCATAAGGACGCGGTGCATCGCTTAATTCGCTTTTATCCAAAACCCCAGCGGTTACGCGTGATGAAACAATGAATTCACCCAAAGTGTCATCATAAGAATAGATCACCGCTGACGCCCCCTGCAACACCTGGATGGCACTGGCCACGATCAGTTTCAAGGTATCTTCAACACTGACCTTGCCGTCCTGTCCGATTTGGTTGACAGTAGCACCAATCTGATTCAGACTGGCCAGTGCATCAAATAGTCGGGAATTAGCGCTTTTTTCACTCATGTTTGGCATCCTGCTCAAGTAATTGTAGCACTTCAAAAAGAAAAAGATCATTTAACAAACCTGACAGGTGCTTGAACACCTGCCAGATTTGAACAAACGTCTAAAGGAGAGACAGGAAATGAACTAAATATCGTAGTACAACACAAATTCGTAAGGCACCGGGCGAATGCGCACGGGATCCAGCTCGTTCTGGCGTTTGTAAGCAATATAAGCCTCGAGCAAATCCTTGGTGAAGACGTCACCCTTGAGCAGGTAATCATGATCATTTTCGAGTGCGATTAAGACATCACCCAAAGACCCTGGAACCTGTTTGATCAACTTGGCTTCTTCGCGTGGAAGTTCATACAGGTCTTTATCCACAGGGTTACCCGGGTCAATGCGATTCTGAATACCATCCAGGCCGGCCATTAACAAAGCAGAGAAGCACAAATAGGGGTTGCTGGTGGCATCTGGCGCGCGGAATTCAACACGTTTGGATTTTTCGCTGCTGGTCACCGGAATACGGCAGACAGCCGAGCGGTTGCGCTGTGAATAAGCCAGGTTGACGGGTGCTTCATAACCGGGCACAAGCCGGCGGTAAGAATTGGTGGTGGGGTTGGTCAATGCCAGCAGAGAGGGTGCATGTTTCAACAGACCGCCGATGTAATACTTGGCAGTATCTGAAAGCTGGGCATAACCTGAAGCATCAAAGAATACGTTCTTGCCATTCTTCCAAATTGAAGAGTGAACATGCATACCAGAGCCGTTATCACCGAAGACGGGTTTGGGCATAAATGTGGCCGTTTTGCCGTGCTGTCGGGCAACGTTTTTGGCGATGTATTTGTAAACTAGAAGCTGATCTGCCATGCGCACCAAGGTGTTGAACTTCATACCCAACTCAACCTGACCGGCAGTAGCTACTTCATGATGGTGAATTTCCATTTCGACACCGGCTTCTTCGAGCGACATGACAATCTGGCTGCGCAAAAGCTGGAGTGTATCTGTTGGAGGAACGGGGAAATATCCGCGTTTTGGCAGGATCTGACCACCCATATTGGGTTTTGATTTATCGCCACTGTTCCACCAGCCTTCAGCGCTGTCAATTTCATAGAAGGACTCGTTAGTGCTGCTGCCATAGCGGATGTTATCAAAAATAAAGAACTCGGCTTCAGGACCAAAGAAAGCCGTGTCGCCAATGCCAGTTTGCTTTAAATAGGCTTCAGCTTTTCTAGCTACGTAGCGTGGATCTCGGCTGTAAGGCTGCTTGGTGATGGGATCGTAAACATCGCAGCTAATTACCAAAGTGGGCAATGGAGCCACAGGGTCAATAAAAGCAGTATCAGGATCGAGTAACAGGAGCATATCAGATTCGTGAATCTCCTGAAATCCGCGGATGGATGAACCATCAAAGGGGATGCCCTCTTCGAACAAATCCAGGGTTAATCGGTGAGCAGGAATGGTAAAATGCTGCCATGTTCCAGGCAGATCGATGAACCGCAGGTCAACCATTTTTACGTTCTTCGCTAATTCAAGTACTTCTTTGACTGTCTTTGCCATGAGTTTTCTCCTTTAGAAATCAAGATCAAATTTTATAATAAAAAATATAAGTCCTCAAAAAGTATTTAGTGATTATAGAGAAAAGACCTTACCCTGTATATTACCCGAATGGGTACTTTTTTCAAACCCTAAATGGAATAAGATTAGAGAGTGATTTAACACATAAGCAAACCAATCACTTACTGTATAATTTTTTACATGGAAGAGTCGCTAATGAAAGCCGAAAAAAACATCGCCGAATCCAATAACGCTATTTCTCAGCTTTTGCATGAGAACGTTTTTGCTGACCATCACAATGCGCAATCCATTTTCACCCGGTTGATCACAGCCAACCCTGACCGGATGCAAGAATTGCTGCCGTGGCTGATCCCGGCGCTCGGAGGAGCGGCAGACCCTGACCGTTCGCTGGTGCACTTCGAACGACTGGTAGATGTATTCGGCTTGTCTTTGTTTGCCGACCTGCAAGAAAACCCACGCCTGGTTGAAATTTTAGTAACCCTCTTTTCAGCCAGTCCCTTTCTGACAGAAATACTATTGGCCACGCCAGATGCCATCCGCCTGGTGGGGCAACGCAGCCTGCTCACCGAGCGCAAAACATTGGATCAATACCACAGCGAAAGCATGGCAGCATGGCAATCTAAAAATGATTACATTGAACGGCTTAATGCCCTGCGAAGGTACCAGCGAAGGGAGCTCTTGCGCATCGGGGTTAGCGATTTTCTCGATCTCTTCGACCTGCGCGCAGTCTTCTCTCAGCTTTCGCGCATGGCCATTGGCATCACCAGGGCTTGCCTTGCGCTGGCATCTGAAGAAACCGGCGTCTCGTCAGCCAATTTCACCGTACTTGCCATGGGCAAACTCGGCGCACGAGAACTCAACTACAGCTCTGATATTGACCTGCTCTTTATTGCCAAACAAAATTCTGACAACACCCTTACACTCGCTAAATCTTTGATTGACATTATCTCAAAAAACACCGGCCATGGATTCTTATACCGCGTAGATATGCGCCTGCGCCCCTGGGGACATGACGGTCCACTGGTTACCACCCTTGAGGGTTATTTGCGCTATTACAAACAATCTGCGCTACTGTGGGAAAAACAAGCATTCCTCAAAGCACGCCCGATAGCCGGCAACCTGGCTTTCGGCGAAGAGCTGCGCAGAGAGGTAGAACCCTTGCTCTTCAGCATCCCCGCGGATGAAGTGCGCGCCGGCATCTTTTCGATGAAGCAGCGAACCGAAGAATTTCTGCTCGAAAAAGGTCGAAAATGGGGCGAGGTCAAACTTGGCGCCGGCTCAATCCGCGATGTGGAGTTTGTGGTTCAATCTCTGCAGTTAACCCATTCCTCCATTCGCACCCGCTCAACCCTGAAAGCCATTCCGCTGTTGCGAGAAGCGAAACTGATAACACCAGAAGAAGCGCGCATCCTCACAGACGGTTACATCTTTTTGCGCACCATTGAACATTATCTGCAAATAACTGATTATCAGCAGACCTACACCCTGCCCTCCGACCAGCATTCGCTGGCATTATTAGCCCGCCGCCTTGGGTTTGAAGGTCTTGGGGCCGGCGAACGCTTCATCCAGGCTTATGAGAAACAATCCCTGGCGCTGCGCACCATTTTCTTGAAATATGTTGGCAACCAACAAGACGAACCAGTTGCCCTGACGCCTGAAATCGCCTTCAAGGTGCAGCAGCACGTCGCCCGCATGGATGCCTCGTATGCCACCACCTTCAGCCCGGATGAAATCTCTCACCACACCCGCCTGACCGAACTGCTGACCAGTGAAAAACCGGTCATTGTCGAACCCCTGATCTTGGATGACAATCGCTGGCGCATCACCATTGTCGGATACGACTATTTGGGCGTGCTCTCGATCATCTGCGGATTGATGTACCTTTACGGTTTGGATATTCTGGAAAGCCAGGTCTTCACCTACGAAGCCAACACGTCCAACAACGGCGATCAGGGCCTGAAGAAAATCGTGGATGTCTTTACCGTCCGTTCATTGAAAGATGAACCCATTCATCCAGCACTATGGAAAGACTATGCTGATGATCTAATGACTTTGATCACCAAAATTAAGACAGGCAAGCGACGAGAAGCTCAAGGCGACCTGGTAAAACGCGTCGGTGCAAAGTTCCTTGAATCGTCACCAGAGGGTATGCCCCTCTACCCGGTGGAAATTGAAATTGACAATGACGAAGACGAAAAATATACCTTGTTGCGCATCAGCGCACCTGACACAGCCGGTTTTCTTTACGAATTCAGCAATGCCCTGGCGCTGAGCCACATAAACATCGTGCGTATGCTGGTCCAATCCGTGGGCAACCGGGCCAACGACATCTTGCATGTCACAAATGAAAAAGGTGAAAAGATAGTCTCACCTGAAAAACAGCGTGAACTTCGGGCAGCCGCGGTCTTGATTAAACATTTCACCCATTTACTGCCCCAATCTCCCAACCCTGAAAGCGCCATGCTGCATTTCAGAGAATTTTTACTTCAGCTTTTTGAACGTCCCAACTGGGTGGATGAATTCGCCCATATTGAAAGACCTGAAGTGCTCAATGCCCTGGCCAAGCTGCTGGGCGTCAGCGACTTCTTATGGGATGACTTTTTGCGCATGCAATATTCCAATCTCTTTCCGATCGTTAGCGATGTGGATAAGCTTGAAAAAGCATTTAATCGCAATGAACTAGAGAAAGAAGCCCAAAAATCCATCGCCAAAGCCGCAAAATGGCGCGACGGATTAAACGCATTTAAAGACCGAGAGATGTTCCGCATCGACATGCGCCACATCCTCGGATACACCGCCGAATTTGGCACCTTCTCTGAAGAGCTCACCGACCTTGTTGAAGTGATCTTGACCGAAGCGTTTACCCATTGCAAACAAGAGTTGGTTAAACGGCACGGTCAGCCAAAGCTGGATAAAGGCCAGCCTGCCGAAGCTGTATTGCTGGCGCTGGGCAAATGCGGTGGACGTGAACTCGGGTTCGCCTCGGATATCGAGTTGATGCTGGTATATGCAGGCCAGGGCAAAACCGGTGGTTTAAAAAGCATTGCCACCAGCAATTTCTACGAAGAATTGATCCAATCGCTTACCCAGGCCATCCAGGCCAGACAGGAAGGCGTCTTTCACATCGACCTGCAGCTTCGGCCTTACGGCAAAGCTGGCAGCCAGGCGGTGTCACTGGATTCATTTAAGAAATATTATGCCCCTGATGGCCCCGCCTGGCCGTATGAACGGCAGGCGCTGGTCAAGCTGCGTCCCATTGCAGGCAATGAAAAATTAGGTGATCAATTAAGTAAGCTCCGCGATGAGTTTGTCTATAACGGCACCCTCTTTGACGTCACCTCAATGCGCGCCATGCGTGAAAAACAGGTACGCCATCTGACGGCTGCGGGCACCTTCAACGCCAAGTTCAGCCCCGGCGCATTGGTGGATATTGAGTATTTGGTTCAGGGAATACAAATCAATAACGGATTTAAAGACCCATCGCTCAGACTGACCAATATTCGTGAAGCCATGGCAGCCATGAATCAAGCGGGGTATCTTTCAACAGAAGATTATGACCGCCTGCGTAAAGCACATACCTTCATGCGTTGGCTGATCGATTCACTGCGGGTAGTGAGAGGCAACGCCAAAGATGTCAACATTCCGCCCTACGACAGCGACGAGTTTGCTTATCTCGCCCGCCGTCTGCAATACGGATCGGATGTTGAACGACTGGTGCAGGACCTTACCCGCTATCCACAAGACGTGCTTGAAATTAACCAGAGGCTGCTGCCTGCCTGATCTTGTTACAGCGGAAACTCTTTTTTCAGCCCTGTGATGTTGCCCTTGCGCACAAAATCCATCTCTGTGGTGCTGCGTTCTTCTTTGATGGTGACAATCACATCAGAGTTTTGCCAGCGGCTTTGTTTCACCGCCACTGCCCCGTTAATCTCTTCAAACACCACCTGGCAGATGCGTTCGCCCGGGTACATGCGAATCACTTGAGATTGGGTATTGTTACGCACCGGAATCAGCAAATTACCCTCATAGCCGGCATCCACCACACCGGTGAGGTCGATTGAAAGGCCTCTGCGGTTGACCGACGAGCGCGGATACAAAATAGCCATCAGATCGTCAGGCAGTTTTATCTTTTCAAGCGTGGTCACCGCCACATATTCCCCAGGCAAAATATCAAAGACCTGACCTTCTTCCAACTCAACCAGCGTGTGACGCATGGTTTTGTGATCCACATCCAGATGGTCGGTACGCACAGCAACACGGCCTTCGTTGGTGAGGTCCCAGGCTTTGGGCAGCAAAAAAGAGAAGCCCAGACGCAAATCCACAGAATGCTGCTGAATCTGGAATTGATCAATCTGCGGTGAGAAGACCAGTTCTTTATTATCAATTCTTTCCATAATTTGCTGGCTGGTTAAGATCATTGATCGTCTCCCAATTGAGAATAAATTCTTTGTGCATTTTGCAGATACTTTTCTTTTTGCAGTAGCTTGGCTGGCAAGCCAATACCCGCCTGATAGCCGTCTGTCACATCCATCAGCCATTGTTCAATACGATCCACCGCAGGCGCTTCTTCTGAAGGCAGGTAAACATGGAAGTCGCCCGCAGTAACGGTAATCGTTCCAATTGGTCGGTTAACACTGGCAGCAGCTTCAGCCAGCCAGGTGTAATCATGCATGAAATCCAGCAGAACACCCTGCCCGGCATCCAGCGAGCGGTGCACATGGAAGGAATGCAGGGGTTCGTGCGCTTCGCCCGGCAGCAATTGAAAGAACTGATAAGGTGGAATGCCCAAAAGAGGCTTCATGCGCTGATCCAGTTCAGGGTAAACAAATGAGACGGTTACCGCCCTGCGCGAAGCCGGGTTGTCACTAATCTCATTGATGATGCGCTTCAACTGATCCACGCGCGACCTGGCCAAAAAAGAGTCTACCTGAAAAGGATTCTCAAGGAAGGCAGACATTTGCTGGCATCCCAGCCAATCCCACACGGCCAGAATCACTTGCAAATGAACCATTTCACTAGCAGCAGCAAGATAGTCAAAAAAAGCATCTTGATTTCTGGTAATGGTTTGGCAATCACCGCCCAATTTTTGCGTGGCACGCAGCACCGCCTGGATGTATCCCCAGCCACCGTCCCAAAAACGTGAGCGCGCCGCATAGGTGTAAGGGAAAAGGTAATCGCCTTTTTCAGCCAACCGCTCTGGTCGGTTTTCAGGTCTGCCATCCACGAAAATCTGCTGATAGAAATCCGCAGACTCACGTGACCATCCCCAATAATTTTCATCCGAATTCGAGGGGTTTTCCCAGAGGAGGGTAAGCGCTTTAACCGAAAAGGTGCTGCCGCGCGAAGATTCACGCTTCACGCCATGGCCGATCACATAATCGTGAGCTTTAGCCAGTAGCTCTTTAAGCGTGGCACCTCTCAAAACCGACACTTGATCAGTCATCTATTTACCCTTCACCAATAAAAAAAAACTTACAAAACTACCGGCAGCCCTTTGATGGGAGGCGCAGGGGTATATTGTGCATCCAAAATCTGCACGATTTCATCCACCAGGGTGACGTCACCTTTTTCGGCACGGTCAAACCAGTCTGGTTTGGCATTGAGTTCTATTTCTTTCTCCTGCCCGCTGCGGCTGATAATCTCAAGCGCCGCATCGTAATGCACATCATAGATATGCGCATTAGATATGGAATGGGAGTAAACACCCACACCAACACCCAACCTTGCTGCCAACATGCGCTGCAACAAAGCAAAACCAGCCACGTCAAACGGACAGCCCACCACCATGTCGTTTGAGCGGAAAATGGTGTGGAAGTGGAGCTTTTCACCAATGATATTAACCGTAAACGAAAGCGGGCATGGCACGTTTTTCTTTTTAAGCTCAGGGTTCAGGCCATCACCAGCCGGATCCCAGGTAATGACCACACCATGTCGTGAGCTGCGTTCTTTTTCAAGCAATTTCACCAGCAAGCCAATTTGGTCACGGCCAAAGAACTGGCGCCAGCGAAAGCCGTAGGCCGAATTCACCACGCCGTTGAGGTTGGTAAAATCATTCCATATCTTAGTGTATTGATCAATAAATTCCACCGGTTTACGGCTGCCCATCATAAACCAGACCTGTTCGGCGGCAAACACACGCGGCGCGATCTTGCGCAGCGATAAAAGCGGAAAGCCAGCATCCAGGTTAAAGTGCAACCCGGGAAGTGCTTTCACTTTATGCCCGGTGCGTTCGTTGACCTCTTCAATGCCTTGGTCAAGAATCTGTTTCAAGCAATCACTGTAAGTGCGGTCAAACTGGGTCAAGCCTTCCACTCCTTCAGCCAGTGAGAAAGCTGTTGAAGTGCGTCGTCTTGATCAGTGAAATGAATTTCAGCCACCACGGCGGGGTTTCCGCGTACCATGCGCGAAATTCTGCGGTCTTTCTCCATCAACATCACCACCGGGATGTTGTTTTCGCGGGCAATTTCAATCTCCTGGCCAACGCCAAGAGAGGGATATCCCACGTAAGCCACCAACAGGTTAGAATCCAGTACCTGGCGGCGATCGAGATCATAAACTTCTTCCGGCGTCATAGTTGGGTTGCCAATCGGATCGGAAACAAGATGAGGTACATAGGCTTCAATTCCGGCTCCTTTGCATGTTTCAGCAATGCGCTCATAAAAATGCTTCAACAATTCAATTTCATCTCCACCGGTGAGCGCTCCAGATACGTAAGCCGTAATTTTCATGCTGCATCCTTTTGTTTGGGTAGAGTCAAATTTTCATTTTGAAAAAAACCGTCATAGGCATGCGTGCCGCCTTCAATTTCAAAGAAAACCAGTTGCAGCAGTCTGGCATTTTGCGCCAGCCGTAAACCGCCCGGGTTGTAGACAATCAATAAACTTTGGCTGCGTCCGTTATAACCTGCATCCCAAACTGCCGTTCCCACCGAGACGGCCATGCGCAGCAAACTTGAGCGCGGACGCCCCAAAGCCATCACTTCCACCGGCAGATGCACAATTTCATTAAAGGTCGCCAGATACTGCCCCTGGGGAAGGTCGACCCAACCATCTTCAAAATCAATGGCGGTTAATGGCGGCAAAACACGTTCAGCGCTCGAAAATCCAAGCTGGCCGCCAGATTGAAAAGCCTGAACAGAATACAGGCTGAGATCCACACCATTGGGCTGGATCTGTTGGTCTGCATCCAGCAAGCCTTCAATTAAAGGAGGATTATTCTTTTGCAGTTCTCTGATCTTTGCCGCCGACAAAACTGAACCCATGAATGATCTCCGTTACAGATTATTTGATCGTGCGTCCGCCATCCACCACCAAAACCTGACCAGTGATGAACTCTTCCTTCATTAAATAGCTAACCGCCCTTGCAACATCGTCGGGCGACCCCAGACGTTTGAGTGGCGTGTTCTTTTCAAGGCGCTTCCATCTTTCTTCATCCCCGCCTTCGGGCATCAAGACTGGCCCCGGCAGCACCGCGTTCACACGGATGCGTGGTGCAAGCTCCAGCGCGGTAGAAAGCGTGAGCATACGCAGCGCTGCCTTTGAGGCGCTGTGATGAATATAATACCGGGTGGGCACCTGTGCGCTTTCATCCAGAATGTTGACGATTGAACCGCCATCCCCAGCTTGCATCAACTTGCTGGCTGCCTGGGTAAAGAAAAAAGGCGCCTTGGCGTTGGTATCCATCGTTTGAGCCCAGGTTTCTGGTGTGATTTCGAGAAAAGGGATTTCCTGCATAATGGCCGCATTGTTGACCAATCCATCAAGACGACCAAACAAAGTATGGCAATCGGCAACGGTTTTCTCTATTTGTAAAATGTCAGTTTGGTCACAGTAGAATGCAACGGCTTGAACACCGAGTGCTTTGGTCTCTTCCACGGTTTGAAGCGCGTCTTTTTGGGAGCTGCGGTAAGTGATGGCGATGGATGCACCTTCACGCGCCAGCGCCAATGCGATGGATTTTCCCACCCGGTGCGCCCCACCTGTTACAAGAAACACTTTTCCCGAAAAAGAAGTCAACCGTTTGCTCCTGATCAATTTGTGCAAAATTTATGAAATAAGATCAAACAGATTGGCAAGAATTTCAGCCAACCTGCTTGATATCCGCGTAAAAGGTCAAGGTTGAGCATTCATCCAGGGGAGTGTTACTTCGCCCTGAAAGAAGCTAAAACTCAATCGAGCATGTCCCGGCCAGACAGGCCAATTCCTGGGCTGCGGTGGTGAGGTCTTTTTCTTCGTAATAATACAGCTTCGAGAAGTCAATATTTGGGAATTTTGCAACCAGTTTGTTGTATTCAACTTCTTCAATCTGTTCGTATGGCATCTGGTTGAAGAGGGAATCGTAGGAGGGCAAGAAAGTCATGCCGCCGATCACATCCTGATGTTCCCAAACCCACTTAATGATGTCAATGATCTCATCCGGTTTGTAGGTAATGGTGACACTGGGATTATGCTCCGTCCAGCGCAGTTTGTTTTGCAGCCAGTAGTCGCATTGCATCAAAGCTGGGCGCGCTTCACGGGTGATTGCACCTTCAGGTGCCTTGACCGGGAAGTGAATGACCCAGGTGGTGGCGTTTTCGATGGTTTGACCATTTTCAGGTCCCATGGGAACACCGGCATCGCGCAGGACTTTGAATATGGGCGAGTGTGTGCCAACGCGTACGTTTCGAACATAGTAAGGCGACCAGCGAGGATGTATGCCGGGGGAACAATCTAAAAGTTGTGAGCTGTTGCCGGAGGGTTTCACTGTGGTGACTGCTGCAGAATGCTTGATTCCAAGCATGTCAGCATATTTTTCATTCGTTTCAATTGCCACTTTGCGTAATTTTTCTTGCACTTCGGGGTCTTGAGCTACCGGGGAATCCAGTTGCCCGTTGATATCCACACCCAATAAACGTTCGTCTTCACAATTTTGTTTCCAGATATCGCGCATACCGGGGAAGTTGGTGGCCATGGCCTGGATGGTGCCAATAATTGTGGCCAACTCCACTTTTTCTCGTAGAGTCTCATAAGTGTCTTCATTGCGGGCGACTGCGATACTCAAATTGCAGAATTGGTAAGGCCGAAGCACAATCTCGCCGCAGGGGTTGGTACCAAAATCTACCTTCTTGCGCCTTTCGGGGACGGTGTTGTGTGCTGCACGGCGGTTGAAAATACCGGGTTCACCACGACCAGACATGTGCATGTCGGCAATGATGTTGAAAATTTCCAGTTGGGTCAATTTGCGATCAGGCCAGACCAATGAATTGTTGGCGTTCCAGCGCTGGCTGTTTTCACGTTCAAAATCACCGCTCTTGCATTTGCGCATTTCGATATCATCGTAATCAAAAAGGCTGATCATGGCGGTTCGGCGCACTCCGCCAGAAACGGCTGCGTTGCCAACCTCGCACATGATGTCATGCGCGTCGATGGGACGGATAAAGCCGCCCTGTTGAGCCAAAACACGGCTGCGTACAAACTCTAACATTTTTCGCAGCGGTTCTGGACCAGAGGCACGTCCGCCTTTTATGCGCAGGGGGGCACCGGCAGGTCTGATCTCGGAGAAATCAAATTTTATATCATGACCGTCAAACCAGGTCTGCAACCCTTGACGCAAAGCGTCAGCCCAACCTTCTGCTGAATCCTCGATAAGCTTGGTGGGTACATCACCTGGGATCTGACGGTGAACGCGCGGGAAGTTTTCAACATATTGTTTTTCAACCGAATAACCCACACCGCAGCCACTCATTGAAATGATCAAAGCTTCGACAAATGAATCAATGCTGTCTACGGGCATGTAAGAACAGTTATAGATAGCGATGTTGTTCCGACGTGCTGCCGGGCCAGCCATGGCCAAAAGCCGCATCGAAGGCATGGCGCGCATCTCAAGAATACCCTTGCGAACCCGGTCATAAGTTTCTGCGGGCAGCTTGTTTTCTGATAATTCTTTGAGATAATCGGTCGCCCGATCCACGGTTTCAACCCAGGTTTCACGATGCCCCAATTCATAATTAAAACGGGAATACTTGTCATAAAACTGGAATTTCTGAAGCTGTGTCGGGAAGTATGAATCTGATTCTTCAAACGCCTGGCGAATTTCAAGAGGCACGGGCCGGGACTGGCGCAGCTTGGCATGTTCAGCACGATATAAGATATAGTGCTTGGCAGCCGAGAATTCCCCCAGCGATTGCAGCGTCATCTCGACAATATCTTGAATAGCTTCCACCGAGGGTCGGTCAAACTTGCTGGCTACAACATTCACTGCGCGTTGGGCAATGGTCTCAATGGGAATAATAGGTTTCTTACCGATACTCTCAAAACATTTCCTTAAAGCAATTTCAATTCTTTCAATGTTAAACGGAACAATACTTCCATCACGCTTAACCACCGTACTGGGAACAACGATGACTTCCTGACCAAAGGGTTCACCATTGTGTGAGATGTTTTCATTAATGCCATTAACAGAATGCTTTTCTACCTTGTTCATCACCGATCTCCTCTTGCTACGATAAATTTCCTTTTTCAAAAGAACACCCCCCATATGTGGGGGTAGATATGGGTCCCCCTCCTATATCTAGGTTGTAAAAACAATATTAGCACATTTGGTCTGTCAATTCAAGTCACATCATAGAGATTTAACTTAAACTTTCAAACGGATTTTGTGCATTTAAGATTTTTAACAATTCGATTATTTTGGCTTGAATAAAGAATCAAAAAGACCCATATCCATCATTGGTAAGAACAAAACAAAGCCTCAGCCTATTAATTGGACAATGAAAAAATTGATGTTTTCGCTGATGGAAACAAGCTTAAAAAAATGGGCCGTTAAAAACTCATTAAATTATGCCAATCTTAAAATTCTTATGATGAGCCTCTTAAAAGAATAACTGGATTTTCAATTCATCAAAAAAAATTAAGAGGTATTGTTCCAAGAAAACGATTGAATTTTTGTTTTTACTCGGCTTTCGATTGTGATAAACTTCCTTTGCTGAACTATTTAATTAAATCTTAACTATTCACATAAGAGGAAATCCATGTGCGGTATTTTTGGGATTGTAACAAACAAAGAACAAAATTTAGGCTCAATACTGGTTGAAGCAGCCAAAAGACTCACTTACCGGGGATATGATTCAGTGGGTGTTGCTACTATTAGCGGTTCAACCATTGATTTGCGCAAAGACGCAGGCAGAGTTGAAGATGTCGCTTCCAAATACAAACTCACAGAGATGAGTGGAACCCGGGGCATCACTCAACTGCGGTGGGCAACCTTTGGGGAACCTTCTCAGGTTAATTCTCAGCCCCATTTGGATTCTGATGGTGATATCGTCGGAGCTCATAATGGTAATGTGGTTAACAATGTTGAACTGCGCAAGCAATTTATGGCTGAAGGCATGGTGGTTCGTTCGCAAAACGACGGCGAATCATGTGTCCATGCAGTTGAACGTTATATCAACCAAGGCCAGGATTTCATCCAGGCGATTCGCAATGCCTATAATGACTTGCAAGGGGACTACGCTTTCGTCATCGGCAAAATCAACGACGATAAATTATTTGCCATCAAAAAAGGTTCAGGGCTGGTGGTGGGTATCGGTGAAGGCTTTACCTGTTTATCTTCTGATCTGCCTTCCATTTTGCCCCTCACTCGCAAAATCATCCGGCTTGAAGACGGTGAAATCGTCACACTCAAAGCAGACGGCGTTGAACTGCATTCAGTCATCGACGGATCGATCATCGTCCGCGAAACCGAAATGATTACCGAAGAAATGAACGCAGTCCAAAAGGGCGGGTACGCACACTTCATGTTGAAAGAGATACATGAGCAGCCGGAGGTTGCACGAGAATTGCTGCATGTGCTTCAAAAAAATGAGGCCGTAAAAACCATCCTGGATAAGATCAAAAACGCAAGACAAGTTTATTTGATTGGCTGCGGCACCAGTTATCATGCCTGCCAGGCTGGCAGCGTCTATTTTGCACAACTGGCTAACCGCTCCGCTGTGCCGGTGGTGGCGACCCAATTCATCGAACAATTTCTGCCCACCCTTAACAGCCAGGATGTCGGTATTTTTGTCAGCCAATCAGGTGAAACCAAAGACGTACTAAATGCAATCCATGCCTCAAAAGAATCAGGCATGAACTGCTTTGGGCTTTCAAATGTGATCGGCTCCACCCTGACACGTGCAGTTTCAGAATGGCTGCCCCTGTGCTGCGGATACGAGATCAGTGTGCCTGCCACCAAGACCTTCACCAACCAGATTATCGCCTTTTTATATTTGGCATACCAACTCGGCGGTAAAGACATGACCGAATTGGATGTTTTACCAGCATTAATGGAAACCACAATTAAAACCAGCACTCCCCAGGTTGAGGCACTCACCCCCGATATAAATAAGTGGGACGATCTCTACTGTTTGGGTTACGGTGCTACCTATTCCATTGCGTTGGAAGGTGCGCTGAAACTCAAAGAAATCACCTACGCTCATTGCGAAGGGATGCTCTCTACCGAATTCAAGCACGGACCGCTTTCCGCGGTCATCAAAGGCTTGCCTATCCTCTTTGTGGCTGGGCCAAACAATGTGCCGCTTATCGTCAGCGGCTTGAACGAGGTAACCTGCCGCGGTGGACGAGCGATCGCCATTGGCGAAGAAGATGAACAACTCAGAACCAATGCCAGTGACTTGATCACCTTGCCAAATTCAAATCCCTGGTTCTCATCACTGCTAGCTGTCATCCCTTTGCAGATTCTCTCCTACCAGATGGCAGTTGCCCGCGGTTTTGACCCTGATTTTCCGCGTAACTTGAGCAAGACCCTCACAGTGGATTGATTTTTACTCATTCATATGAGAATCCCTTGCAATGTATTCTCAGCGCAAGGGATTCTTTGTTTATCCAAAACTTTAGTGACAATCTCATAAGAAAGGATAAACAAAAAATTAATTTTTCATGAAAGCAGACATCCAAGCTTCTCCACATCGAATATAATATGTTACTTCATTTTAAAACAATTTTACTCCATGGAACACTGCAAAACTGTTGATGTTGATTTAAATTGATAGATTACCCTATTCAAAAAAATCCATGCTCAACCTTTCTAACAAAAAAGATTCATTAATTCAAAAAAGAGGGTAACAAAAAATATGCAGGGTGGAAGCAAAAAAACTCGTAATTTTTATCTTTGTTGGTCTGACAATTGCCTGTTGACAATGCATAAAAATATCCTTATAATGAAAGCATTCTTGGGAGCGCTCTCAATCTGTAATTATTCTGCTCGCATTTATTGGCTTGGAGTATCGGGATGGCTGAATTAACCCTGGAAGATATCGCTAAACAGGTTGGCGTTTCGCGTTCTACGGTTTCACGCGTAGTAAACGGGTCACCCAACGTCAGCCCTGAAGTACGCCTGCAAGTAGAAGAAGCCATTCGTGTCACCGGCTTCCATCCAAACGCAGCTGCGAGATCGCTGGCTTCCCAGCGCACCAGGGTGATTGGGCTTGTTCTTCCCCGCAGTGTCAGCTCCTTTTTTACTGACCCTTTCTTTCCGCAGCTTACCCAGGGTATTGCCGTGGGATGCAACGCAAACGATCTTTCGCTCTCACTCTTTTTAGTCACCAATAAAGAGGATGAAGACAAAATAATGCCGCGTATTTCGCGCAGCGGTATGTTAGATGGTATTTTGGTTCAATCTGGTCGTGCTGATGACCCCTTGATGGACCGCCTTACCAATTCCAGAATTCCATGTGTGGTTTTAGGTCGTCCATTTAACCATGATTGTTTTAATTATATAGATGTCGATAACGTCAAAGCAGCATACACTGCCACTAAACATTTGATCGATTTGGGTTACAAACGGATCGCCACAATTACCGGTTCACATGGCAGCACGGTTACCCTTGATAGAATAGAAGGGTATGTCAATGCTTTGACAGAAGCAGAGTATATCATCAACCCCTCATTGATCGCTAAAGGTGAATTTTCTGAAACCAGCGGATATGAAGCGATGAAGAGCCTGCTCCCACATAAACCGGATGCTGTTTTTATTGCCTCGGACTTAATGGCATCAGGCGCCATTCGTGCTTTACAAGATTCTGGCTTACATGTGCCTGAAGATATTGCTCTCGTAGGTTTTGATGATATTCCATTGGCAGCCCTGACCAAGATCCAGTTAACTACAGTCAGACAGCCGATTCCTCAAATAGGCACCAAAGCTGTTGAATTGCTGATAGATCTAATTGAAAATAACACTCAGCCGCCGAGGAACTTCATTCTTGATACAGAATTAATCGTTAGGGATTCTTGCGGAGCGAATTTACACCAAAAAGTATAAGCATCCTAACGGCAGATAAATAAAACTTGCTCACCTTATTACACAAGATGAGTATTTTTATCCGTAATAATCAATTTCAAAAACCATAATGCGTTACCGATTCACGGTTTTATGCTGTTCTACATATCACTGTACATGTAATGCAATTTTAAGGAGATAACATGCGTTTTGGGAAGTTTGACGATCAAAAGCGAGAGTATGTAATATCCAGACCTGACACACCCTTACCCTGGATCAACTATTTGGGTATGGAAGCTTATTTTGGAATTATTTCAAATACCGCAGGTGGATATTCCTTTTACAAAGATGCACGCTTGCGCCGGTTAACTCGTTATCGCTATAACAATGTTCCCCTCGATGTAGGCGGACGCTATGTTTACATCCGTGATAACGATGCACAAAAACCGACTTTCTGGTCACCGACCTGGCAGCCAACCCGCACAACCCTCGACACTTATGAATGCCGCCATGGCATGGGTTATACCAAGATCAAATCAGAATACCAGGGCATTCAATCTGAGAGTAAATATTTCGTACCGCTTGGCGAGAACCTCGAGATTTGGGAATTCGTGGTGACCAATAATCGTTCTGAAAAAGCAAATCTCTCGTTGTTTTCTGCCGTTGAATTTTGCCTCTGGGACGCTGTGGATGACACCAACAACTATCAGCGCAACTATTCAATCGGCGAATTGGAAATTGTAGATAACATTATTTATCACAAGACTGAATATCGTGAACGCCGCAATCATTTTGCGTATTTTACCTGCTCTGAAAAAATGGAAGGTTTTGATACGCAGCGCGAAGCTTTCTTGGGCTCGTACCGCGGATGGGAAAACCCGGTGGTGGTTGAAACCGGTCAATCGACACAATCACATATCATCGGCTGGCAGCCCATCGGCTCACAACATTTGAAAGTTAGCCTGGCACCAGGCGAAAGCAAAAAATTTATATTCCTGCTTGGTTATCAAGAAAACCCGGTCGAAGACAAATTCGACCCTAAAGACACCCAAACAATCAACAAAAAACGCGTTTTACCGACCATCCATAAATACCTTCTGCCTGCCGAAGTGGATAAAGCCTTTACAGCGCTTCAGTCTTACTGGGTGGAATTGCTTGACAAACTCAATGTAAACACCCCTGACAGCCACACCAACCGTATGGTCAACATCTGGAACGCGTACCAGATGATGATCACCTTTAACTTCTCGCGTTCGACTTCTTACTTTGAAACCGGCATTGGCCGCGGAATGGGTTTCCGCGATTCCAATCAAGACCTGCTGGGATTCATGCATCTGATCCCCGAAAGAGCACGCGAGCGGATCATCGATTTGGCCTCCACACAATTGCCCACTGGCGGCGCGTATCACCAGTATCAACCCATGACCAAATTAGGCAATAATGAAGTCGGCGGCAACTTTAACGACGACCCTCAATGGCTGGTGCTTTCGGTCTGCGCTTATGTCAAAGAAACCGGTGACTGGTCCATTCTCGAAGCGCCTGTTCCTTTTGACAACAAACCGGGCTCAGAAGAACCGCTCTACACTCACCTGCAGCGCTCGATAAAATACACCGCTGATCGGCTTGGCCCTCACGGTTTGCCCCTCATTGGGCGTGCGGACTGGAACGACTGCCTTAATCTCAACTGCTTCTCTGACACTCCCGGGCAATCCTTCCAAACCACAACCAGCAAAGACGGTGTTGTTGCCGAAAGTGTCTTCATCGCCGGCCTCTTCTGTCTGGCTCTTGATGAAATTGGCAAACTTGCTGCTCACCTTGGCAAAACGGATGAGGTGACACAATATCAATCGCTGCGCGACAAGATGGAAAAAGTGGTCGAAACCGCTGGCTGGGATGGCGATTGGTTCCGCCGCGCCTATGATGATTTCGGCAATCCGCTTGGATCAAAAGACTGCAAAGAAGGTCAAATCTTCATTGAACCTCAAGGCATGTGCGTTATGGCCGGCCTGGGTGTTGAAAACGGCAAAGCTCAAAAAGCCCTTGATTCGGTTGAAGACCGCCTGGCCACCAAACACGGCATTGTACTGTTGCACCCGGCTTATAAGCAATACTATTTGCATATCGGTGAGATATCCTCTTATCCACCCGGCTATAAAGAAAACGCCAGCGTATTCTGCCACACCAATCCGTGGGTGATGATCGCCGAAACCAAAATCGGACGCGGTGACAAAGCCTTTGACTATTACCTGCGTATCAATCCATCGGTTCGCGAAGAGATTAGTGATCAGCACCGCTGCGAACCTTATGTTTATGCACAAATGATTTCTGGCAAAGAAGCCCAGATCATTGGTGAAGCCAAAAACTCATGGCTCACTGGCACCGCCGCCTGGAATTATGTAGCCATCACCCAGCACATTCTGGGCATCCGCGCTACTTATGACGGCTTGCAGATCGCTCCGGTCATCCCAACCACCTGGTCAGGATTCGAGGCCGTTCGTAAATACCGCAATGTGGACTACCAAATCAAGGTTGAACGTCTGGGCACAGGCAATGATGTTACTTTATCCGTGGATGGCAAAGCCATCACCGGCACTGTCATCCCCCTGCCCGCGGATGGCACAAAAGAAGTAAAAGTGATTGTGAGCATAAAGTAAACGGGTAAACCCAAATCGTCAACGCCGGCATTTAGTTGGTTGGGCTGACCTGAGGTTTTGAATTATGAGTTTTTGCACTGGCGGTTTTCGTTGGAAAGACTTGAAATGGTCATGACATAAACCACTTAAGAAACGGGAAGGACAAGAAGATATTTACCATAATTCTTGCCTGACCCGTTTCTGCTTTTCGTGATGACCTGAAAAAGGAGACTCAAATGCAATACGGATATTTTGACGATGACAAAAAAGAATATGTGATCACCCGGCCCGATACTCCCCAGTCATGGAGCAACTACCTGGGATCTACCGAATATGGCGCCATCATCACCAATAACGCCGGCGGATATGGGTTCTACAAATCTGGGGCCAAAGGGCGCTTCTTGAGGCTGCGTTTTAACAGCGTACCCATGGATCAGCCCGGCCGTTATTTCTATCTCAAAGACCGCCAAAGCGGAGATTACTGGTCTGCATCTTGGCAGCCGGTAGGCAAACCGCTTGAGCAGTATAGCTCCATATGCCGCCACGGCACTGCTTACACCACTATCGAATCCAGCTACAGCGGAATCAAGAGTGAAACCACCTATTTCGTGCCCATTGGCGAGTGTTTTGAATACTGGCGATTGAAGGTCACCAATGAAAGCGACAAACCTCGCGAACTCTCAGTCTTTTCGTTCTGCGAATTCACCAACCAGTGGAACACCTTTCAAGACACTGTTAATCTGCAATACTCCCTCTTTATCATCCAGGGCACACGTATTGAAGACAACTTGTTACGCATCTCCATTCAAGACAACCTCAACAAAGAGACTGAATCATACGTCGAAGATGACAGCGCCATGAACACCTGGATCGGCATGGTGGGCTCACCAGTGACCGGCTACGACACCAGTCGCGAAGCCTTCTTAGGCACCTACCGCGGATACCATAATCCCGGTGTGGTCGAAAATGGTCAGTGTACCAACAGCAACGCCTATGGTGACAATGGCTGCGGCAGTCTGCAAACTGAAATAACACTACAACCCGGTGAAAGCAGAGAGATCATGATCTTGCTGGGCATCGGAGACGCCCGCACTATCGGCAAACGCACCCTCGCCAAATTCGGGTCACTTGAACAAGCTGATATAGAACTTGAAAAATTGAAACAAAACTGGCACTCTCAAATTGGAAGCATGACCGCCAATACCCCCGATGAAGAATTCAACCACACCATCAATATGTGGGGACTCTACAACTGCTTGATAACCTTTGCCTGGTCAAGAGCGGCCAGTCTGGTTTACAACGGCGAGCGAGATGGGCTTGGCTATCGCGACAGTGTTCAAGATGTGCTGGGCGTTTTAACTGCCATCCCGGAGCAAGCCCGAGAACGCCTTGAATTGATGCTCACCGGCCAGGTCAATTGCGGCGGTGCAATCCCCATTATTCAACCCTTCGACCACAAACCAGGGCAAGAGAAGACGCCCGATCCTGAAGAATTCCGCTCGGATGACTGCCTATGGTTCTTCAATGCCGTCCCAGCTTATGTGAATGAAACCGGCGACAAAGACTTCTACAACAAAGTGCTGCCTTATGCCGATCATGGCGAAGACACGGTTTTCTCACATATGCGCAGAGCGCTTGAATTCAACCTTGAGCGCACCGGCAAGCACGGCCTGCCCTGTGGTTTATTGGCCGACTGGAACGATTGTCTTCGCCTCGGATATAATGGCGAAAGTTTGTTTGTAGCCTTTCAGGTTTACCTTGGCTTAAAGATTCTAGCCGAGATTGCAGAACAAACCTGGCGGCTTGAAGATAAACAATGGGCTGAAGCCGAACTACAAAAGCTTGGTCAAAGTATCAAATCCATCGCCTGGGATGGCGAATGGTTTATCTGGGCAATCGCTGAAGACGGCACGATTTACGGCACCAAAGACTATTCTGAAGGCCAGGTCTATCTCAACACCCAGGTTTGGTCTGTGATCAGCGGCGCTGCCACCCCCGAACAGGCAAAACTCAGCATGCAGACGGTCAAAAAACAATTGGCCACACCCTTCGGCTTGATGCTCTCGGCACCCCCATTTGTAAAGACATCGGTCGATGTCATGCGCGCGGTGGTCTTTAATAGCGGCATCAAAGAGAACGCCGGCATCTTCAACCACACCCAGGGCTGGGGTATCATGGCTGAATGTCTGCTGGGCAATGGCAATCAGGCATGGGAATATTTACGCGCTGCTATGCCGGCTGCTTACAACGAAATAGCCGAGATCAGGCAGATGGAACCATACGTGCAAGGACAGGCCACTTATTCTTCATTCTCGCCGAGAGCAGGCAATGCCCGCACCTCATGGCTGACCGGTGCAGCCGCATGGTTCTATTACAGCGCCACCCAATATGTTTTGGGCGTCCAGCCACAGGTAAACGGGCTGCGCATTGATCCCTGCATCCCCTCCAAATGGGATGGCTTTACGGTCAAACGCATGTTCAGAGGCAAAGAAATCAACATTTCGGTACATAACCCTAAACATCTCTGTAGAGGCGTAAAACAATTGTCTTTGAACGGCGTCCAAATCAAGGGCAACTTGATCCCCGCTGACCAAATGGAGCAGCAAAACCAGGTCGAAATCTGGTTAGAAGACTAGATCATTGTTTTACTCTAATAAATAGATAGAAAATTCCATCCTGAGAGATTCTTAATCCGAACCTGTCGGGATGGTTTTTTATCGTAATTGCGACTTATAATAGACATCCGCGTCAAACAACTAGTTAAACAAAGATAATACTTTCATCGAGGTGCCATGTACGATTTTTATGAATTTCCAAAAGATTTTAAATGGGGAACCGCAACATCTTCTTATCAGATTGAAGGCGCAGTTGACCAGGGTGGACGCACTCCCTCCATTTGGGATGAATTCTCACACCGCGCTGGAACCATCCGCAACAATGAAAACGGTGATGTCGCCTGTGATCACTACCACCGCTGGAAAGAAGACATTCAATTGATGAAGCAATTGGGTTACAAGGCTTACCGTTTTTCAATAGCCTGGCCCAGAATTTTACCCGATGGAAGCGGCCGAACCAATCAGCAAGGCATTGACTTTTACAACCGCCTGATTGATGAAATGCTGCAGTCAGATATCGAGCCCTATTTAACCCTTTACCATTGGGATATCCCGACTAAACTGAAAGACGCCTGGTTAAATCGCGATTCTGCTTACGCGTTTGAAGAGTTCAGCGATGTATGTGCCCGCAGTTTTGGTGACCGCGTCAAAAGCTGGATGACCATCAACGAACCCATATGCGCCAGCTTCTTAAGCTACACCTGGGGACATCACGCCCCCGGCCTGTCAGACCCTTATCAGGGATTGGTCGCAGCCCATCATCTCTTGCTCTCACACGGTCTGGCCGTAAAAACCATCCGTGCGCGTTACCCTGATGCAGAAATAGGCATTGCCCTCAACCCTGCCTCCGTTTATCCATTAACAGATTCCAAAGTCGACCATCAGATTGCCAACCAGGCCGAAACGATGCAAAATCGTTGGTTCAGTGATCCCGTTTATAAGGGATCGTACCCGGTTGAGGCAGTGCAAGCTTATATAGAGTTGGGCGTTCTAAAAAACGAAAATCCGGATTTCATCCATTCAGGAGATATGGAAATTATCTCCATACCAACAGATTTTCTGGGAATCAATTATTACACCCGTCAGGTTTACCATACAGATGAGTCTGAAATGCCATCAGTAGATCATTTCAAATCTCTGCCTGCCCCGCTGGATAACCAAACCGAAATGGGTTGGGAAATCTTTCCCCAGGGACTGTTTGACCTGCTCAAAAAGGTGAATGACGAATACCATCCTCAGAAAATTCTGATCACCGAAAACGGTGCCAGCTATTCATACGCTCCAGATAATTTCGGTAAAATCGAAGACCCCAAGCGTATCGAGTATCTAGACATGCACCTGCAAGCTGTTGCCAAAGCCATCCAGGCTGGCATCCCGGTCAAAGGATACTTTCTCTGGTCATTTATGGATAACTTTGAATGGGCGCAAGGCTATTCTCAGCGATTTGGCCTGGTTTATGTAGATTACAAAACACAAAAGCGCACTCCCAAAGCCAGCGCTTATTGGTATGGCAAAGTAGTTAAAGACAACGGGTTGGCACTCAAATAGAACAAGAGCGGGCTCAAAATCGATCCCGCTCTGTCATAAGTAATTTTTATCAGGTTGGAAGTTGGAAGTTTTTTTCTTCAAAAATATTGAACTGCACATCGCTGGCAAGCATTGGTCTAGCCAAAAAATAGCCCTGGCCCATATCACATCCCAGGCTGGCAAAAACCTCTAGTTGGTTCGCCTCTTCAACCCCTTCAATGATGGTGCGGATTCCCAACTTTTGCGCCAATTGGATCAGAGAACCGCAAATTGCATAATTCTTCTTGCCAGGTGCAATGTTTTCTGCAAAGAGATTATCAATCTTGATTTCATCAACGATAAAATTAGACAAGTTATAAAGTGAAGAATAACCAGTTCCGAAATCATCCACTGAAATCGAAACCCCCAAAGCGCGTAAAGCAGCAATCCGTTCAGACACCACTTTCTCATCCAGGATTAAGGTGTTTTCGGTGACTTCAAGCGTCAATTGCCGTGGATTCAACCCTGTATCGGCTAGAATATATTGCACTGATTCCACCAAGGTAGACTTGAGCAACTGTTTGCCAGACAAGTTGATGCTTAAAAACATTCTATTTGATTCTTCACAGTTTTTCGACCAATTTACCATTTGTTCACAAGCCGCTCTCAACACCCAATCGCCAATTGGATTAATTGCGCCTGAATCTTCTGCAATGGGGATGAAGTCATCCGGTTCAAGCAATCCGCGCATGGGATGCTGCCAGCGCAATAATGCCTCAAACCCCACTATCTTGTGATTGGCTAAATTGACAATGGGTTGGTATTGTAAGAATAATTCTTTGTTGGTAATGGCGCGATGTAATTCTCCCTCGACCTCGAGTTGATAAGTGGCCGCTGTGCCCATTTCAATATTAAAAATCTCAAACTTGGCTTTGCCCGTTTTTTTTGCGGTATACATGGCGATATCCACATCACGCAGAACTTCTTCCGGGGTTCGATATCCGTGGATAGATTGCACAATGCCGATACTGCAGGTAACTGTTACCTTTATTTCATTTTGTATAAAAGGACGCTCCAATTCAACCAAAATTCGATTGGCAACCGAAAGCGTTACATCCATATCTTCAGTGTTTTCCAGCAATATAACAAATTCATCACCGCCAAATCGGGCGAGCGTATCAACTGTACGGATGCACTTGCCCAGCCTGTGCCCCAATTCAATCAGTGCCAGGTCGCCAGCGTTGTGTCCGAGAATGTCATTGATCGATTTAAAATTATCCAGATCCAAGAATAAAACAGAATAAACCAAACCTGGTTTTCGTTTAATCTTCTCAAATGCATGTTCCAGGCGATTAGTAAACAATACCCGGTTTGAGAGCCCAGTTAACGCATCATGCATGGCATCATAAGAGAGTTTTTCTTGAATGATACTGCTCTTCTCTATTTCTCCCCTCAAATCCTGGGTTTGAAGCTTTAAATGTTGATTTGCTCGAGATAATGAGCTCAGCAATTGTCGGTTTTCTGCGATCACCACCACCTGTCTGATGAGCACCAATCCGAAGATCGCACCTAAACCAGTTAACAATTCACGCATTAAATTAAGATCGGAATTGTGATAGACAATAAAAAGCAAATAAACCCAGGCAACCATCATATAAGGGAAATACACCGCCCAGGATGTCAGCCATTTTCTGAAGACCGTTGTTTTTTGTAAAATAACTTCTGTGTTCTCTTTTCTATTATGAAACTGGTATTGTAGATATCCAGCCAAACCGAGCAGCAAATTTGAATACCACCAACCAATGTTGACCATGTCACCGGCAGAATAAACCCCTTTGATCATACCCATACCAAAAATGTAATCAGTGATACCCATTACTGCAAAACCAGCCAAAATAAACCAGAAAGGAGTCAAATAGACCTTTCTAGGTTTGAAATAAAGCACAGCGAGCACAGCAAACATTAAAATAATATCTGCAAGTGGGTATAACATGAGGAGAAAACTGCCGGTATTATTCCGGGTTTCTAATATATTTAATGCAGGTTTAAAAACAAAAATCAAAAATGCCAACAATGTGGCAATCAGGATGATACTGATATCAAAAGCACGCTTCAACCATTCAATGCGATTAAATTGTTGTGCACCAAAAACCCCCATTGCAACAAAAAGACAAAGATACTCAAAAATGTAGAGCGTATCAGCAGCAGAAAAGAAAAAACCAGGAACCAGCACATTAGGTGAAAATCGCCAGATAACATCTGCCACAAGTGTTGAAAAAATCGCAAAAAATAAAAACAACCATGCAATATGGTATTTTTTTGATACCTGTCGATATTGCTTTGCCGCCAGCCACAACCCAAATAATGCGAACAGGCTAAATAATATTTCAGTCACCCCCATTATCAGTGATTGTCTGCTCTCGTTTACGCTTTTAGAAAACAAATAAATAAGCAATGGTGCCAGAAGAAGCACTACTACTGTTGCCCATTTTCGAAGAGAATTCCAATTAAAAATTTTCATAAACAAACGACACCTCGCCCAATTGTCGTTAAAGCGTATTCGGGTGATCACCAATAATTTATACATGAAAGGACAAAAGATATTATAGTTTTGATTTCGAATTTCGAGCATAAAATAATAATTAAATTTTGGCCTGAAGCCAGGTTTTGAGTGATAAATGTTAGTGCAAAAGGCATTGCCAATATTACATAAGTCCCTAATTCCGCTTAATTGTCTGAGGACTGATTGACTATCCATTTTGGGTTTGCTATACTTTTTTGTAAGAATCAATTACCCTGGAAAGGATTAGAAATGAAAATAGAACTACCGACTCCTGTTTCTGTTGAAGAGATGAAAATAGATGTACGAGAAATCGAAGGCATTTTATCTTCGCCTGCCATGAATATGCCTGTTTGGCCCGGAGCCCAGGTCAAATTACTGGATGGCCGCATGCTATATATCCGCACAATTCAAGACAGCGATATTGATCCGATTCTTGGCGTAATGGAAAAAGTGATGAAAGTCGAAAAAGACTTTTATGACATCGTAGGTGTTCGTGTTTATGGTGAAGTGTTGGCATTGCGCCGCAAACGCCTCAAAGACCCCTTTACGTTCGTTGGTCTGATTGACGGCGAATTCCTTGGTTTCGCCAACGGCCGCGCCTGGGATAAAGACCTCGCTATCAGCCTGCACACTATGACCTTCTCCCGCCGTGCCAAATTGGGCTACCCGATGTACTATGCCAAAACCTACTATGCCCTGGAAATGCTCAAGGTTCAAGAGTGGTGGTCAACTTTCGAAAGTTATAACGGCTGGCGCATGGCTGGTTTATCCATGGCCCAACCAACCAAACCATTCCCCCAGATTCAGCATGAACTGGGCGGTGCCAAGGTCTTCTATGTCAATCAAGAAACCTGGCAGGGTCGTCTGAAAGAATACTGCAAACAGATCATCGGCGACGATTTGAACTTCAAAGTTACCGACGAAGTACTCAAAGCCAACGAGAATTTCCGCGTACCTGAAACTCTTGAACTCTAATTTGCTAACCAATGAATAACTTTCATCCCTTGACAAGCTGCAATTTGGTCAAGGGATGATTTATTGGCTACTTCAATTTATGAAGTTTGTCATACAAATGGTGCTTAAGGTAATTTGATTTTGTTTTTTGCACGTGTTATAGTGAACTATGTCTCAGCTTGACAGCTCAATATCAGAATGAATGGATGGACTGGTGAAGATACGAGCAAAGACAATTTCAAGTACGACCCCAATTGATTGTTCATTTATGCTGCATCCAACCCATATGTTTAATATCGGGGAATTGGTAATTTTCCATGCCAATTCCGCGTTTTTTTAATCCATCAGCCTCTCAGGAGTGAATATGCCAATAATTAAAACTGAAATTCGACGTGGTGTTTATATAGATTCGGCAAAACTGATGAAATTACAACGTTCATTAGGTGAATTTGCAGGAATATTGGATACGGGTGTCATCATGGGAACGGACTCCAACAAGGAACTGCTCTCTCATATTGGTTTAACCTCCCCGGAAATTTTGGCTTCAAAACCTGACGAGTTGGTCATTGCAATAAAAGCCGATGATGAAAAATCTGCTGATTTTGCGCTTTCAAAAGTGGATGAACTGCTCGCAGCCAGAAAAGGCAACCAGGATCAAGATTATCAACCCCGCAGCCTTGAAACCGCCGCAGGCATGCTGCCCGACGCAAATTGGGTCATCATTTCTGTTGCCGGTCGCTATGCTGGTGGTGTAACCCGAGAAGCCTTACGCTTGGGCAAACATGTGCATCTCTTCAGCGATAATGTATCCATAGAAGAAGAAATTGAACTTAAAAAAGAAGCCAGAGAACTCGGTTTATTGGTCATGGGTCCTGACTGCGGAACCGCCATGATTGGCGGTATGGGTCTGGCTTTTGCCAATAAAATCCGTCTCGGACCAATTGGCATCGTCGCAGCAGCTGGAACCGGTTTGCAGCAGGTCGCCTGCCGCATCCATCAATTAGGCAGCGGCATCACTTCTGGCATTGGCACCGGCGGCAAAGACCTTTCAGAAAAAGTCGGCGCCATCACTTTCTTAATGGCGCTTGAAGTACTGGCTCGTGATCCAGACACCAAAGTAATTGTGCTTACCTCGAAACCGCCCTCACCTAAAGTTGCTGAAGAAGTCTTAAAGAAAGCCAGAAAAGCTGGCAAACCGGTTGTCATCAACTTTATCGCCCGCCCCGTCACCACCCTTCGCGATGGCAACCTGTTCTTTGCCACCGGCCTGGATGATGCTGCCCGTCTGGCAGTAGAACTCACCAATAATCCGCCCAAAATCGGCAGCGATATTGATGTCGATCTGAAGCTCTTCAAACCTGAACAAAAATACTTACGTGGTCTTTTCTCAGGCGGAACCCTGGCCTATGAAGCGCAATACATTCTGGCAGGTTATCTACCCAAAGTATGGGCAAACTCTCCTCTCAATAAAGAAAACAAGATGGAAAACTCCCTGGTCAGCCAGGAACATTCCATTATTGATCTTGGAGAAGACGAATTCACCGTCGGCCGCCTGCATCCCATGATGGATAATGAACTGCGCATCCGCAGATTGTATGAAGAAGCTAAAGACCCTGAAGTGGCCGTGATCATGCTGGATGTGGTCATCGGATATGGTTCTCACCCCAACCCCTCCAGCGAAATTGCTCCCGCAATTAAAAAATGTTTGGATGATGCTAAAAAAGCTAACCGATATCTCGAAATCGTTTGTGTAGTCACCGGAACAGATGAAGACCCACAAAACTTCGATGAACAGGTAAAACTCTTGAAAGATGCCGGTGCATGGGTTGATCCCAGCAACGAAGTCGTCGTTCGCCGCATTGGCCGCATCTTGCGCGCGCTCGCTGAACGCGATTCAGAAGATATCGCTGCAATTGGAAAACCCGTCGACCTTGACTCGTTAAAGAAACCGATGCAAGCCATCAATGTTGGTTTGGAATCTTTCTCTGAAAACTTGAAAGACCAGAACGCTCCGCACGTGCAAGTAGATTGGAAGCCCCCTGCCGGTGGAAACGAAAAACTTGCCGGGATTCTGGAAAGAATGAAAAAACTTTAACTATTCATTGTTGAGACATCCTAGACACTATTATCTGGAGGATTTAATATGGCAATTGATATTGACAAAGCAAATGCAACAGTCGTTGAACGATTTATGGAAGCCCGCCCAGTAGCAACCACTCTGGCCAAGGCTATAGAAGTTGTTCCCGGTTTTCGCGAAAATATGCTTCTACACGCTGGTCCCCCCGTCACCTGGGAACGTATGTCCGGTCCAATGAAGGGTGCCATGATTGGTGCTTTACTCTTCGAAGGCAAAGCAAAATCCGCTGAAGAAGCCGAGAAAATGCTCGCTGGCGGCAAGATTGAATTTTCACCAAATCACGAACATATGTGCACCGGCCCGATGGCTGGCGTAATTTCACCCTCCATGCTCGTTTATGAAATTGAAAATAAAACTCACGGCATCAAATGCTTCTCCAATTTAAACGAAGGCCGTGGTAAAGTATTACGCATGGGCGCATACAGCCAGGATGTGTTGGATAAACTGAGCTGGATGGAATCTACCCTCGGCCCCACCGTTAAAGCCGCACTCGAAGCCATGGGCGGCATTGATATCCGCGCTATCCTTTCAAAAGCCATGCACATGGGTGACGACGGCCATAACCGCCTGGATGCTGCTTCGGTTCTCTGGACTACCCAACTAGCTCCCTGGATTGCCAAAACCGCCAATAATACTGATACTGCCTTTGAAGTCATCAAATTCCTTGGCGAAAATGCTCTCAGCATCTTGAACCCTGTTATGGCTGGCTGCAAGACCATGACCGCTGCAGGACATAACATTGAGGGCAGCACTATCGTCACCATCATGGCCCGCAACGGCACTGACTGGGGCATCAAGGTTAGTGGTTTAGGTGACCAATGGTTTACTGCCCAATCACCCATCGTTAAATCCTTGTACTTCCCCGGTTTCACCGAAGCAGACGCCTGCCGTGATATTGGCGACAGCGTGATCACCGAAACAGCCGGCATTGGCGGTTTCGCCATGGCCAACTCTCCTGCACTGGTCACCTTCATTGGCGGCGTTCCCAAAGACGCCATTAATACCACACTCGATATGTACGAAATTACCTATGCAGAACACAAGCAGTTCACCATTCCTTTGCTTGACTTCCGCGGCACCCCGACCGGTGTCGATATCCGCAAAGTGGTTGAAAAACAGATCGCGCCTCGTGTCAACACTGGCGTCGCTCATAAAGACCCCGGTGTGGGTCAGGTTGGCGCTGGTGTGGCATCTGCTCCGATGAGTTTATTCGAAGACGCTCTCGTCGCCTTCGCAGAAAAATATAACATCTAATTTATTCTAAATATTTTAACGGAGGTTAACATGGATCGTGAAAATTTTATCAAGATGATGAGTGAAGCCAAGCTGTATGACCTGACCCAGGACTGCAGTATCTTTACACCGCCTCATCCACATGAAAAATCACTTGAAGTTCACTTCTTCAAACGCGTCACCGGTGCCTATGGCGGCGGTCAAGGCGCGAATGGTCAAATTTTAAACTGGAGCAATACCGTTGGAACCCACCTCGTTGGCGAACGTGCTTTCAATTCAGGCGGACGTGCCATCGCGGATATCCCCCTCACCGAATTGAACGGCCCCGGCGTTATTGCCGACATTTCTGACCTCGTCTCTGATTACAGCATTTACACCCCCGAAATGATCATGTCAAAGGTTGAAGTCAAAAAAGGCGATATTCTGATCATCAATACCGGCTATCACAAGTATTCATGGGATCAGCCCAAAGTCAGCAACAAAAAAGCTCAGGGCGGCGTTGAATCCATGGAATTCGGTTTCCTGGTTCGCCACCCCGGCCCCTCTCTCAGCTTCTACCAATGGGCCATTGATATGAAATTGAAAGTCATCGGCGTGGATTGCGGCGCTGCAGAGCACCCCATGAACACCCCGATCCGCCGCTGGCACGAAAATCACTTCAAATTGGCCGAAGCCAAACTTCAAAAAGAAACCGGCAAGTCTTGGGATGACACCTATCCCCAGGGCGAATACTACCAAATGACCCATATCGATATGCCCAAAGCTCACGTTCTGTTAGCTGAAGCCATCGTTGGTGACATCGACAAACTGAAAAACAAACGTGCATGGATTCAGATCATGCCGATCCCCTACATGGAAGTCGAAACAGCCTGGTCTCGTGTCTCAGCGCTCACCGCCCCTGATGGCATGAGCGATGATGAATTCTTCAAGGCCATGGAAAAATCAGAGATGATTGATATGACCGTGCCCTTCAGCGTTCAGACCCCGCAATGGTTGAACTATGTTCCCCTGAGTGTCACCTATACCAAACGTGTTGGTGGTCAGTACTTCGGCATGGGCCGCAATGGCTCCATCTGCAATGCCAGCATCCACCTCGGCACTCATATGGATGGCGAGAAACACTTCTTCCCCAACGGACGCACCATCGGTGAAGTCCCCCTGAAAGAATGGGTCGGCCCTGGCGTGATCGCAGATATTTCTAAATTGGTCAGCGATGCCAGCGTTTACACTCCCCAGATGATCATGGACCAGGTTGAAGTTCGCAAGGGCGACATTTTGATCATCAAGACCGGCTGGAACAAATACGGCTGGTGCAGCAAAGAATCAGATGAATTCCGCTATATGGTAAAACATCCAGGTCCCTCAGCAGACTTCTCTAAATGGTGTGTTGACATGGATATCAAATGGATTGGTGTGGATGCTGTGTCTGCCGATCACCCCATGAACACCATTATGCGCATCTGGCACCCCAAGACCTTTGCAGAAGCCAATGCCAAATTAATCAAAGACTTCGGCAAAGATTGGGATGAAATGTATCCGATGGATGATTTCTACCAGGATATGCACCTCAACCTCTTCTCTAAAACCATCGTGCATGCTGAAAACCTTGCCGGTGATCTCGCCAACGCCAAGAGCGGACGCTACTACATCGGTTGTTGGCTTCAGAAAGCAATGGAAGCCGAATCGATGTGGGGCCGCTTTGTAGCCTTCAAAGAGTAGTTGTTTTTATCATAGACCTTCAGGTAAAGTCAGTTCTTCCTGAAGGTCTATCAAGTTAAAATGTTACTTGTTTTTCGGTTAAAATTGTTGGCAATCGACTCATATGGCGATTGCAATCCTCAATTTCAGGAGGCTAGAAATTAATGAAGCCAGCACAATTTGATTATTTTGCCCCTGCCAGTGTTGAAGAAGCACTCGACAAACTGGCTGAACTGGGTTACGACGGTAAAGTTTTGGCAGGCGGACAAAGTTTGATCGCTGCCATGAACTTCCGCATGGCCAGACCGGGAGCTTTGGTTGACCTAAACAACATTCCAGAACTCTCTTTTATTAAACCTACTGCAGATGGCGGTTTGGCAATTGGCACCATGACCCGTGTTCACACTGTTGAGCACAGTCCCGAAGTTATCAAACGCTTCCCCTTGCTGCCAGAAGTTGCACATTATATTGGGCACGCCCAGATTCGCCGACGCGGTTCGTTTGGCGGCGCTATTGCGCATGCCGACCCATCAGGACAGCTACCGGGTATCGCAAAAGTGATGAATGCCAAATGCCTAATCCGCTCAAAAGACAAAGAAGACCGCTGGGTAGATGCCGCTGATCTGATCATCGGCCCATTCATGACCGTGATCGAATATGAAGATCTTTTAACCGAAGTTGTCCTGCCTCCCAATCCTCCGCGGACGGGAAGCAGCTACCAACAAGTTGCCCGCCAACATGGCGGCTACGCCCTGGCGGCCTGTGCCAGCGTCTTAACTCTGGACGAGAAAAATCAATGCCAGGACGCACGCCTGATCTTAATGGGCGTTGGTGAAATGCCAATCTTGTCTGACAAGATTAAAGAAATTCTGATCGGCCAGGAACCCACTGAAGCAGCCTTCAAAACAGTTGGTGAAGCGGTGCAGTCAGAGATTGACCCCTCAACCGATTTGAATGGAACCGCTGAATATCGGCGTGATCTTATCCGCGTGTTGGTGCCGCGCTCCCTCGCCTTATCTTTGGAACGCGCAAAAAAAGGAAGTTAGAATGGCACAACTAATAAAGATAAAAGTTACTGTGAACGACACAGTTTATGAACGTGAAGTTGAACCCAGACTTCTGCTGAGTGATTTCATTCGCCACGAACTGGGTCTTTTTGGAACCCACGTGGGCTGCGAGCACGGCATGTGCGGCGCATGCACCATCCTCTTTGATGGCGAACCAGTTCGTTCATGCTTGATTTTTGCTGTTCAAGCCAACGGACACGAGATTAAGACTGTTGAATCATTGGGAACCCCCGAACATTTGCATCCATTGCAAGAAGCTTTCAACGAAAAACACGGTTTACAATGCGGATTCTGCACACCTGGCATTTTGATGACCGTGGTTCCCTTCCTGGAAGAAAATCCCCATCCATCGGAAGACGAAATTCGAGAAGCCATTGACGGAAACATCTGCCGCTGCACCGGATATGAAAAGATCATCGAATCCGTTCAGGCAGCCTCAGAAAAAATGTCTTCGGGCAAATAGTGAAGGATAGAGGTGATACAGTGACTGGAAAATACTTTGGTCAACCTGTTCTAAGACTTGAAGACAAGCATCTGCTTACCGGCAGAGCCAAGTTTTGTGACGATATCGTAATCCCTGGCATGCTGCACGCTGCCTTCTTGCGCAGTGACTATGCACATGCCATTATCAAGAATATTGACGTAACCGAAGCCCGCAAACACCCCGGTGTTGTGGCAGTCTATACCGCCGAAGACATGGGCGATTACTGGAAGCTCGGCCCCCTGCAAGTGCCCCCGCCTTTTGCCATCAAGGGTGCTCAATTCAACGCACGAACATTACCCCCAATCGCAAAGGGCAAAGTGAGATTCTCTGGTGAACCCATTGCTGTGGTCATTGCCGAATCTCGCTACATTGCAGAAGATGCATGTGAAGACATCATTTTCGATGCAGAACCCCTGCCAGCCGTGATTGATCTTGAAAAAGCATGGGAAGACACCTCCGTGCTCGTGCATGATGATCTCCCCTCAAACATGGCGGCCCTGGTCAAACAAGAATCCGGCGATTACGAAGCTGCCAAGAAACAGGCAGATGTTGTTGTTTCTCATCGCTATGTAGCCGATCATGTTGCCGGTGCAGCCATGGAAAACCGCGGTTTCGTGGTCAACTGGGATGAACGCACCCAGGAAATGACCGTCTGGGCTGGTACCCAGGCTCCCCTTCCTCTGCGCAGCGCCATTGCCGGCCGCATGGGGTTGGTCGAAAACCAGGTACGCGTCATCACCCCTTACATTGGAGGCGGTTTTGGCCCCAAAGTGATGACCTCTCAGGCAGATGATGTACTGCTGCCCTGGATCTCAATGAAATTGAACCGCCCCATCAAATGGATTGAAGACCGCCGCGAGAACTTTTTAGCCACCACATCCGAACGGGATCAGGTGCATCACTGCGAAATGGCCCTCAAGAACGACGGCACCATTCTGGGTTTCAAAGATATCTTCTATCACAACACCGGTGCTTACGATCCTTATGGCATGACGGTTCCCCTCAACACTCAGACTCATACGGTCAGCAATTACCGTGTTCCCAACTTCTACACCGAAATCCGCATGGTCTTCACCAACGAAATGGTGGTTACCCCCGTTCGCGGCGCTGGACGTTCTGAAGGCGTTTTCGTCATGGAACGTATGATGGATCTGGCCGCCAGAGAACTCAAGATGGATCCGGTCGAAATTCGTTTGAAGAACTTGCTCAAAAAAGAAGAATTTCCGCTCAATACCGGCGTCATTGGCCAGGACTTTGTGGTCGGTGTTCTTGACAGCGGTGATTACAAGAACAACCTTGAAAAATGCATCCAAATGATTGATTACGAGAAGTTTCGCAATGAAATTCAACCCAAGGCCCGCAAAGAAGGCAAACACCTGGGCATTGGTGTGGTCACATTCACAGAAGGCACGGCGGTTGGTCCTTATGAAGGCGCTCGTGTCACCGTTGGCAACAATGGCAAGGTCAGCGTTGCTACCGGTTACAGCACCCAGGGGCAGGGACACTTCACCGTGTTCGCACAAATCGTTGCAGAACAACTCAATGTCAAAGTTGAAGATGTTAGAGTCATCACCGGCGACACAGGCCACTTCCATTGGGGAGCAGGCACCTTCGCCAGCCGCGGCGCCACCATCGCCGGTTCGGCCATCAACAGTGCGGCAGTTTTGGTACGCGAGAAAATCTTCGCCACTGCTGCCAAGTTACTTGATGTACCTGAAGACCAGGTGGAACTCTGCGAAGGATCCGTCTGTGTCAAAGGACACCCCGAAAAATCAGTCTCTCTGGGCGATCTGGCAGGTAAAGCCAACCCCATGCGCGGCGCTGTTGAAGCGGATGTCAAACCCGGCCTCGAAGCCACCGCTTACTACGCTCCTCCTCATGGCGCCACAGGCTCTGGTGCTTGCGCCATGATCGTGGATGTTGACCCTGAGACCTGTAAAGTTAATATTGAACGCTTCGTACTCGTGCACGATTGCGGTACGGTGATCAATCCCCTATTACTCGAAGGTCAAATTCAAGGCGGCGTCTCAATGGGAATCGGCAATGCTTTCTATGAAAAGATGGTCTATGACGAAAACGGACAGTTAATGACCGCATCCTTCATGGATTATCTGATGCCGCAAGCCACGGATATGCCCAAAAGAATGGAAATTGGTCACAACGTACATCCCAGCCCGCTTAACACGCTTGGACTCAAAGGTGTTGGTGAAGCCGGTGCACTGCCGCCTCCCCCTGCCTTCTGCCAGGCAGTAGAAGACGCTTTGTATGAATATGACCTGGATTTAACCGAATCCAATCTCAACCCGTCATTGCTCTATAAATTCAAAAATGAAGCGACAAAAAGGTAAATCAGGTAAAACATCACCTTTGAATTACAAAGAAAAACAAAAAAGGAGGCCCAAATGAACGTCGAAGGCGAATATATTTTTAACGGCCCACAACAAGCAGTCTACGAAATGTTCAACGATCCGACCGCCCTGGCCACAGCCGTACCAGGCATGCAAAAAATGGTACAGGTCGATGAAACCCATTACGAAGGTGCGATTTTCCTTCGAATTGGCCCCATCTCGGCAGCATTCGAAGGCGTTTTATCTCTTACTGATGTAAATCCGCCCGAAAGTTGCACACTGAATATTGAAGGCAAAGGAAAAGCCGGATTTGCCAAAGGTGTTGGTCGTGTTAAGTTTACCGACATCGGCAACAATCAAACGAAACTAAACTACTCCGGTGAAGTTAATATTGGTGGTACCCTGGCTAGCGTTGGTCAAAGAATGATCGACAGTGTCGCCAAATCAATGATTAAATCTGGTTGTGAAAAATTACAAAAAACTTTGGAGGAACGATGTCAGCAGAAGTAGAAAAGAAAGTGAAATCAATTGAAGAAATGGAAGCCGAATTTGTTGAACCTGAAATCGAACCTGTTAAGGGTTGGAAGGGTTTACTTAAAGTAACTGAAGTAAGAATGCTGCTGTTTATTGTTCCTGTTGCTTTAATTCTATTGGTGATTGTTAGCCTTTTAAAGGCTAATTAACAATTACGGTCAAATGCAGGTAAATTTCACTGCATACATCTTGACAAACTGATGTATTATTAAGTGTATCAAGATGGAAAAAAGTAATAATCAGGAGGTGCTTATCGGGAAGGAATGTTATTGCACATACGGGGAGGGCTGATATCTGTTTTTAGCAGGTAGAATGCTCAAGCCAGTCAACACAATTTGCATCTTTACATATCCAAATCATAAAATCAGGATGGAAGGAATTAAACCTATGGCAACTACTACTCCTAAAGTGGTGGGTTATTTACCACAAGATACCCCCCCCTTCGGCAAGATGGTCTTGCTCGGTTTCCAACACGTTCTCACCATGTTCCCCGCGACCGTGTTGTGCGCCCTACTCATGCACTTTGATGTTTCTACTGTATTGGCAGTCACTGGCTTTGGTACAATCGTTGCTTTGATTGGTGCCAAACTCTCCATGGGCAATTACATCCCCTTGTACTACGGCTCAAGCTTTGCATATATCGCCGCAGTAACCTCGATTGTTGCCGTTATGGAACCAGGTTTAGGCTTTGGTGTACCCGCCCAACCTGAGACCATCGCAGTTGTTCAAGCTGGATTCGTCGCGACCGGTATCATCAACATTCTTGTTGGTTTGCTCATCCGTGTCACCGGCGGCAAAAAAGGCATCGACAAAGTTCTGCCTCCAATAATTACCGGCTCAGTAGCCTGCGTCATCGGTATCGGCCTCGGCTATACCGCTTTAACTATGGCCTCCGGTACCTGCTGCGGTGTTGATCCTGTTGCTGCACCTCAAGTAACCTTAACTTGGTGGTTGGCTGCTCTCGTGACTTTCATGGCTGCAGTAATTTTCTCAGTTTATCTACAGGGTAAAGGTTTCATTGGAATGCTCCCGATTCTCTTGGCTGCAATCCTTGGTTATATTGTCGCCATCCCCTTGGGCTTGGTCAACTTCGCTGGTGTCGGACAAAGCGCCTTTATAACTGTTCCACAGTTAACCTTCCCCGATTTCGGCAATCCCCTCACAGTCACTGTTCTGATTGGTGTCGGTGTTATGGCTATCGCAACGATTCCAGAATCCACTGCTCACCTATATCAGATCAGCTTGTACGTGGACCATTTGGCTGAAGAACTGGGCCGCGAAAAAGTTGGATTAAGCAAATTCGTTGGTTTGAACCTGATGCTTGATGGTTTGAATGACTTGATCAACGGTTTGTTGGGCTCAACCGCAGGTACCAACTACGGTGAAAACAACTCCCTTATGGTCATCACGCGTAATTACTCTGGTACTGTCCTCATTGCAGCCGGTGTAATTTCCATTCTCTTGGGTTTCATTGGACCCCTTAAAGATGCCATCCAAACCCTACCGACAGCTGTTTCTGGTGGTCTTTCCATCTACTTGTTCGGTGTCATCGGCATGCAAGGTATTGCCTTGATGATGGCTGAAAAAGTTGACCTTTACGATCCCGGTAAACTTGCTATTGGCGCCATGATTTTGATTGTCGGCATTGGTGGAAACATTGGTTATCCTGGCGGTTTCTTGCCCATTCCTCTGCTCCAGGGTGTATTCCCCCAAGGCTGGCCCGCGATCGCAACTGCTGCAGTTTTAGGTATCTTGGTAAACCTTATCTTCGTATTTATCAAGCCACCTGTTACTCGTTCTGAAAATGTATTAGAAAAATAACTGAGTTTGTAATTCTGTTTTGAAGTCAAGTTAAAAAACCAAGATAAAAAAAAGCTCCCCAAGTGTCACAAAGCACTTTGGGGAGCTTTTTAATTCATCCTAAGTTATAATTGGATTTCTTATGATACTGCTAACAGGAGCCTCAGGAAAAACAGGCAAAGCAATTCTACAAGCGCTGACAAAACGTAATGTTGATGTCCGTGTTTTTGTACGCACAAACGAACAAGGAAATTATTTACAACAATTAGGGGCAAAAGAATCAATAATTGGCGACTTGCGAAATAGCACCTCCCTGAAAAAAGCAATAAAGGGATGTAAAAGCCTTTATTATATTTGCCCAAATGTTTCACCTGATGAACTGGAAATTGGAAAAATGATGCTCGACATAGGGCAGCAGGAAAAAATTAACCATTTTGTTTACCATTCAGTATTGCATCCCCATATAGAATCAATGCCGCATCATTGGCAAAAAATGCGTATGGAAGAAAGTATTTTCGCATCAGGCATACCTTTTACAATTCTTCAACCATGTGCATATATGCAAAATATCCAATCGAATATAAAATCAATTCTTACCAAAAAAACTTATGAGATTCCTTACTCAACGACATCCAGAATAAGCATTGTTGATCTTAATGATGTCGCTGAAGTAGCTGCACTCGTTTTAGCCGAAGCCGATCAACACCTATGTGCAATGTACGAATTATCTGGACCACAACCTCTTTCACAAGAAGATGTAGCCGCAACAATTAGTGAGGTCTATAACGAAAAAGTGATAGCAAAGTGTATTGATAATGAATTGTGGGCTTCAAACGCATTATCTGGAAATTTGTCTGGCTCACAAATTGAAATTCTTGTAAAAATGTTTAAATACTACGATAAGTATGGACTCGTCGGTAACTCGTATATATTAAATCAACTCTTGCGAAAACCTGCCACAACTTTTGCAAGTTTTCTTAAGCAAACTATCCTATCAAATAAAACTAATAATACCGGAGGAAACTAAGAATTTATGGAAAAGAAAAGGTCACTCGCATACAATTATGCCTTTGAAGCCCTTCCTATCTTGTTTCATGGGCAAACCGACGGATTTATAAAATACATCGAAAAAGATGGGGTTGAATTCTTGAAGTTTTGGTGGAATCACGTCGGTGACCAATTGGAAAAAAACAAACGTCTTTCACCTGCTGGGTTATCCTTTGATATTGAAAGTTTTGATTCAAAAACCAAGATTGTGTTTATAACTTTTCCGACAGCGCAAGAAGATGGTGACCCAATTTTGGTAGCTTGCGTGGCCAGGCCTGAAAGAAGATTTGCCTGGGTGCGTCTTCAGAATACCGAATACTTTATCTTAAGCAGGTATGATGGTAGCAAGGCAGACAACAAAACTGCTTTTGGAGTAATAACACCACGTGGAATTTACCATGAAAATGGAATTGGTTTAGCTCCATTAAAACAGGATTTTAAGCGTATCGTTAAAGCAAGACTTGAAAAGAAAAAATCGGAGAAAAAGAAATGAAATTTACAACTGGAATCATAGTGGTCATAGCGTCCATGGTCTTTTTCTACCTACGGATTGCCTTGCTTCGCGGTCGAAAAAGACGTTACGAACGAGAATATGCACTTAAACGCCGAAAGGTTAACGGTCGTTCAAAAGGGGCAGTCTTGCCTCAATCTTCAAAAGGAACGCCGCCTTTTGGTGTTAAGAGTTGGATAATGGTTGGTGTCTCCTTAATTCTAGTGATTTTTGGCATGTTGGCTTATAACAAAATGACATTTTTGGGGTTTGACCTCATCACTAATCAGGTATTCCTGGATACTTCTACCGAGTTTTGGTACATTCCTGTCGCTTTAGGGGTCGTCTTACTTTCTTTCAGCATTAAAGTGGATAAGCCTGATTTGGGTGATGATTAGAGTTCATTATCAGAATTAACCACCACTAAAAAAAGGAAACCTGATCAAGGTTTCCTCTTTTGTATTATTCGGGGCGGATGGTGTAGCCGTAACCTGGAACTGTTTCAATAAAAGCCGGACATGCCGGATCTTCTTCAATGCGCATGCGCAGGTTTTTGATGTGCACCCGCACCAGATCTGAACTTCCTGTCTCTGGGGGATAATCCCAAATGATGCTCAATAACGATGAAGGCGAAAAGATCTCGCCGGGGTGCGTCATGAAATTAAAGAGCAAATCAAACTGGATCGGGGTTAATAACAGTTTCTTGCTGCTTGGTAAAAATAATTCAAAGGTCAGAATATTGAGTTTAAATCCTTTTAGCTCTATGACCGGTTGTGAAACCCGGCTATGGTCAAATAACTTGGATTCATGCACCCTGGAGTCATCTTTGTTCCTGCGGCTGGATTTTTTTTGATCCTGTGTTCGTCTGATCATCGCCCTGAGGCGTAAAACCAGTTCTTCGCTATTAAAGGGCTTATTAATATAATCATCGCCGCCAGCTTTGAATCCGGTGATGTGATCTGATTCGGCGGTTTTTGCAGTCAAGAAAATCACCGGCAAATTTGAAAGTTTTTTATCCGCGCGGATCTCGCGGCATACTTCGTAACCATCCATACCGGGCATCATCACATCCAGCAACATAACTTTTGGAACCTGTCTGCGCAATAATTGCAAGGCTTGCATACCTGAGTGTGCCGTTTTGACGGTAAAGTTTTCTCGTCGTAAACACCTTTCAAGGGTGGTAACGATTATTTCGTCATCATCAACGAGCAACACATCAATGCTGTCCAAAAATCCCTCATTTAGAGCATTTAATAATTGAAGTAATAAGATTATATAGTAATTCGATGAAAAACATACAAAATCAGACCCAAAATTAAGAGGATTTGTTGTTATTTGCAAGTAGATTTTTGCTACTTGCCCTCACTTGCAGTGACACAATAAATGCCGCCGGCATCCATTGTTGCAATGCAGCGGTTGCATTGGTCGCAATCAGAGACGGTCACTTCTCCTGATTCCATTTTCTTCACAAAATCAGCATCGCGGACAGTGGCGCGACCCACTTCAACAAACTCAAATCCACGCGCAAGCACATAGCCAATATCTTCTAGCCGCAGCACCCCGCCAATATAGATCACGGGAATCTTCACCGCCTCTTTGAAACGCAGTGCCTCTTTGAGCAGGAATAAACGGTCAAAACGGTAGCGCTGCACCATGAACCAGCCAAACAGGCTCATCCCCAACCTAAGCAGCCATTCAGTCTGGTTGGCAGCCATCTCTTTAACAGGCACATTGCCGCGCATCATATAAATTGGGGTTTTGGCCGTAAAACCGCAGCTTATCACCAGCGCACTGGCCCCGGCAGCTTCAAACGCCTTAGCCACTTCAACCGCCTCTTCAATTTCCAATCCCCCGCGGATGCCATCGCTCGCGTTCATTTTGATCAAAATCGGAAAACCCTCACCCACCCCCTCGCGTACCCGGCGAATGACCGCCAGTGGAAAGCGCAGCCGATTATCAAGCGAACCGCCGTATTGATCTTTGCGGTGATTGGTCCACGGCGAAAGGAACTGGCTGAGCAGATATCCGTGCCCGGCATGGATCTCAACCGCATCCAACCCGGCTTCTTTCACCTGTTCTGCCGTTCGGCCAAAATCTTCGATTTTTTCGGCAATCTGGGCTTCATTCATCGCCTCACAAATAGAAAGCCGGAACAAACAAAACTTGACCGATGCCCCCAGCGGACGTCTGCCGATCTCTTTCGGGTTTGAGAAAAATCCGCAATGCCCGATCTGGATGGATGCCGCAGCGCCTTCTAGATGTACCGCATCCGTCAAACGTTTTAAGTCAGGAATGAGTTCAGGGCGCATCCACATCTCATGACCAAATGCGCGTCCGTCATAGCTCACCGAACAGTAGGCCACCGTGGTCATTCCCACGCCGCCCTCCGCCACCCGCCGATGATGTTCAATCAGCGCATCTGTGATCTTGCCCTCCTGACACATGCCCTCAAAGCACCCAGACCGGATGATGCGGTTACGCAGTGTCAGGTTGGCGATCTTGCCCTGAGTAAATGGAGAATTTGTGGATTTTGTCATGGGCTCAACTTACCTTGTAAGGGCGTATGGCTATACGCTATTACAAAATCAATTATACAATTAATTCCAATGGGACAAATATCAAAGAACGTTGTTGAGAATAATTTTATCCAATATAGGCTGAATCTACAATGCCAACAATGACTGAGATAATGGGTGCATCGGTGTTACTAATTTTCATCAAATAATCTAATTTACCCACCCCATCCAGGAAACGGCGCCGACTGAATTTGTCGAATACACCGAAGTTAGTGTCCCAGTTGGGATCGAAAGCATATTCAGTCCCATTCGTTGATCTTCAAAATAGGCCACTTCCTTTCCGTTAGCTGAAACAGTAAACTCATCAAACCATTGCTTGCTGGCAAGAACGGGTCCTACATTCCCATCAAAATCAATTGAGTGAAGTTCCATTACCCTTTTTCCTCCAGCACTATTATTGATATCCATGATGAATATTTGATCACCATTTAATGAAATCTGAAAACTTTGAGGATTGTTGAGGTCAATCGTTGTCCCATCCTGTCGTTCATGAGTAACCGGATTATAGAAACAGAAATTCTTGTTAACCTTCGTTACATCTGGCTGACATAAAGTAACAACCTGACCGGTTTTTAGATTCCAACTCGGAGACCCTTCATCTACTTGGTCTGTATCTGAGAGATTGATGATATTACCAGCGGTTCCTTGCTCGCTAAATTCGATTAAGAAAATATCCTCTCCTCCCGACCCACTCTCGGAATTGGCTCCCTCCAACATCAAGCTAAATCCCTGTGGTGAAAACTGCGGATTGTAAAGGTCCAATCCTTTCTCCAGTTTGAATTCTTGTGCTTGACAATTGCCTGTATCCCGACAAGCTAGGTTGAGCCAGCCGGTTGTCCAAAAAGCTTCTCCGGGTTTTGGCTGGCTGCCGCATTGTTGATAGGCAAGCAATTTGCCATCAAATGACCAATCGACCGTAATCTCCGTTCCTTCAACACTGCCATCTCCCCGTGGAAAACTGAACAACAGACGTGGGGCAGAATCAGAGAACTGCAGCGTATAAAGCTGCGCGTTACGATAATAAACATCGTCGTAATTGCCCAGTGAAATATGGTTTTGCTCACCAACTAGGTAATCAATCCCCAGGCCGTCTGGATGCAGGTAAACCTGATAAACCTGACCAGGCAATCGGGCGATTTGCACTATTTCTGTCGGATTCGACGGATCGGCAAAATACAAACCTGTTGTCTCTCCATTGACAATAGTGAACAACAAATCACCACTTTTGGGCAAAAGGCCGGTAAACTGATATGCATCCAGCACCAACGGAGTTGGCGTCGCTGCTGGTGAAAAAGTATCAGGGTTGGCAATCTCGGGCGTGGCGGTAGATGGTGCGGTGAATTGAGAAAGTGAGAAAGTAAATTCAAATGGGCCTTCCACGATTACACTTGCCTTAACAATTGGCAGTTCCAAAACCCCGGTGATCATCCCTTGCGGGCGGATCAACTCAACAAACAATCCTTTGCTGCCGGCCAACCCTCCGCTGCCATACAGATCATCGATCCGATCAGGTTTGCTCATTTCGAGCATGTACGGCGTGATGCCATCCACTGTCTCCAGAGGCTCAGCCTGCAGGGTAACCCGTAGACTATTAATGCCATCACCAACAAAAGTGGCCTCGCGAAAGCTGACCGTACAGCCCAGAACTTGAATATCGGTTTCGACCGCAACCTCTTGATCTGGCTGCGGATCGTCACCCATATCCACTACAACCATCTGGTCAGGGATATCCACTTTGGCAATCACAGCCGGGATGGTCAGGGTAAGGTTTTGATTACCAATGGGTAAAGCTGGAAACACCAATGTCTCACCATGTTGTTCTGACATGGGGTAAACGACACCATTTTCATCACGTAGCGTTACGGGGTCTTGTTCCGTGGTCCAGGCTAATCCCATGAATGCATCGCCAGGGCGCATCGCTGCATCAAAAGATACCGCCTTCACCAGGATAGAGGTGTTATCACCAGTAACAGTTGCAGCCAGGATGCATATTTGAACGCCATGCTGTTCGGAACAATTCTCTGATGGTGTTGCGGATACATTGTCATCATCTGAATTTTGAACCAAACTGACATCTGGCAAAGCAGATTGCGTCGCCGGAATCCACGTCAGGGGTAATTGCCATCCGGCTGGCAGCATAAGCGTCGTCAGATTATTTTCAGGTGAAAGCGGCGGAAATTCAAGCCGGATAAAGTCTGTCTGGTTTGCATCATAGTTCCAATATGAATGATCAATCCGTTCACCTGATGACGTTTCCAACCACGCTCCCCCTGCCGTGGCATCAGATTTGACAAATTTCAGCCACAAAATGGTTTTTTCTTCTGTCGCCAATCCATTCATGACAGTCAAATTGCTGTCGCCATGTTCCTGCATCATCGCGGATTTAAGAATCCGGGCGTTTTCCAACTGGAAAAACCCAATTTCTTGCAAGTATCCATATCCGAATAGACGCCCCGCTGCTGCCAATACAGGCTGTCTGAAGATAAAAGTGATAAAGAAGACCAATAACAATAAACCGATGATCGCCCAAGCTTTTTTGGTAAAAAATAAGGCAACTGGCTTGTTTGTCACGACTTTACCAGCATTATTTGACTTTGATTCAGCTTTCTGAGCCTGTTGAATCAATGACTGCCTCAACCGGGTTACAAACAGCGCATCAGGTTCAGCCAGTGAATAGGCTGCTTCAAATTTGTTTAATATTGAATTGGAAGGTCGGTTAACCATTAAACGCCTCCATATCTTTTTCAAGGCGGTCAATTAATCGGTAAAGCCGTTTTTTGGCCGCTTCAGCCTTACACCCTAAAACGGCCCCCATATCTGCAAAATTTAACCTGGCCACGAAACGCAGGTAAATAAGTTCCTGATCTGATTTTGCTAATTTGAATACGATGCTGCGGATCATTCGAATTTCTTCATGATCAAGCGCATCATCCTTTGAAGGCAGGTTCTTGACTGCCTCGATGGACAATTCCTTGTGGTCACTGCGAAAGTAATCCATCCATTTGTGTCTCGCGATGGTAAACAACCAGGCTGCTAAATGTCCACGATGCTGATACCCAGAAAAATGGTCCAAAGCGCTTAAGAAGACCTGTGAGGTTAAATCTTGAGCTTCTGAGGGATCCCCAACATGACTGAGTAAATAACGATAGACCTGGTTTACATAACAATCATAGAGTTTGGAAAAGGTCTGAAGATCATGTTTTGCATCCGCAACCATCTTCTCATCTGATTCTGCATTTCTGGTCTGCTGATTTAGATAATTATTCATAAACAAGCCTTTTCAGTGCTTTGAAAGACTCCCACTATGTATAACGGATGAATCTACAAATCAGGACATTCTGTCTGAAAAATGGTAGCTGGGATTTTTAACGAATATTCCACCCTTAATGAGTACTCGTTGACAAACGTTTAACATCTTTTGTACGGATATTAAGTGAATTCTTGATTAACAATAATCCCCTTATTTATATTCCAAACAACCGGAAATTGTAGATATTTCAACGTGTTTAGGGACGAATTATGCAATATTGACTGAATCCACAATACCAACTATGACCGAAATGACGGGTGCATCGGGGTTCTTGAGCACCTGTCTTGCGCCACCGCCTTCGCGATTGATCAACACCGTGTCACCAATGCCGGCTTGCGTGGCATCCAGCGCCACGAAATCATCGTCAGCCTTTTCCCCCTCCATCACCAGCGGCTGCACAACCAGCAGTTTGCGGTGTTTAAAGCCGGGATGGCTGATCGTGGTCACCACCGTGCCGATCACTTTCGCCAATATCATCTCAGCTCACTCATGTGTAGGGGTTAATCCCCTTCTTTATGACAAAATCAAATTCACTGTCTGGATGCACAGAAAGTTCATCCACAATGCCCACCAAAGCCAGGTCAACCGGCACAAACTTGATATCAGGCATGGCCAGCGCCGCTTCACGTGAGCGCACCATCAGGCACAGGTCCCCCGCGCCAGCCTGGACGACATCCACGGCAACTTGAAGCGCGCCAACCGGTTCAAGATGCCGGGTGAGCGGCTGAACAATCAACAGCTTCAGTCCTTCAGTGCCCGGATATTTTACCGAGCACACCGCAGACCCTTCAACCCGTCCCAATAACATGGCTTACTTGATCCCCACGTTATTGAGCACACGGGTGATGATGGTCTCAAGCAAGGCTGGGTCAATCTGGTTGCCCAACTTGGCTTTCACCGCGTCGCGAATGCGCTGGCGCAGGTCTTCTTCTGATGGGCCAGCTTTTACCTGGCTACAATTCATGCAGGGCTTCTTTTCAGCAACTGGCTCTGAAAGATATGGCCTGATGGGCGCGGCTGGCGGAAGTTGATGCGGTTGCAGCAGCACCATACCCAGTCTTTCAGCTTTTTCAAAAGCCAGCTCAGTCAGCACCAAATCATCGGTAATCGTCAGAGTCAGCTCCCCGCGTTTGGCCATATCTTCGATATCGCGCTCGGTAATAAAGGTTTTTGCCATACGCTGCTCCTCTTTACCCCTGGATGCCATCCAGACCGCGCAGGGCGGCCTCTGCGGCATTCTTGGCGGTAAGGATATCTGCTTCACTGCCAGAGAGCCACATGCGGCCAAAACGGCCTACTGAAGAGATGTGGATAACCTTTATATTGGCTTTCTTCTCTGCTTCGTTGCAGGCAAAATTGATATATGCAGCAGGTGCACATTCCAGCACCAGCAGGGTTTCGCCGGGAACCAGCATGCTGCCACGTCTGAAACGATTGATCAACTGGGATTGATAAGGATCAATCCGCGTGATCACCTGAGTCGAAACCACTTCGGGCTTGATGCGGTCTTCTTTTTTCAGCCCAAGACGATCCAATACGACCTGCCCGGCTTCGAGGACGGACGATTGGTTGAGTGAATGCACTTCAAACATGCCGAACTCGCGTTCAACGATTTGGGCGCCTGGCCGGGCTTCAGTGGCCTTTACGGCAATATCCACCACACGAAAAACTTCGTTGCCCGGCGCCATTTCTACATAAAGGGCAGCCATGCCCTCGACGGGCAGGTCACCCTGGGTAATGGTGCCTACAAAGGCCGCATATTGAGCTTGCATGCGGTCTATGAAGCAATAGCAGCGCAAACTAAAGGCATCTGCCATAATTCCTCCTTTTTCCAACTACAAAAATCCATCTTTAGAGCATATCAACCCTAACGGATAAACCATCAGTCTGAATCGTGGAAAGGTATCTTCAGACAAAAACTAGGCTTTACCGCGTCCGCCGTTGTTGCCCTTGCTGTTTTGCGGAAGGATCATTTCGAGGTCTTGGTGTGGCCGTGGGATGACATGCACCGACACCAGTTCACCGATGCGTTTGGCAGCAGCAGCGCCGGCATCCGTGGCCGCTTTGACTGCACCCACATCACCGCGCACCATCACAGTCACATACCCGCCGCCAACATATTCAGAACCAATCAAGACCACATTGGCTGCCTTGACCATGGCATCCGCAGCTTCCACCGCGCCGATCAATCCGCGGGTTTCAACCATTCCTAGAGCACTTAAAGCAGTATCTAAAGCCATTTTGTAAATCCTTTCTCGAGATAAGTATCGTTATTAACGGTTTAGTATTTCATTGACAACACTGCGTACCACAGCTTCCACTTCTTCCGGGGAGGGTCCGACACGCGGTTCTCCGGGGATCATGGCAGCCAATGGCGGCGCAGAGGTTTCATAAACCAGGCGTTTCACATTGAACAGATGCGAAACAGTTACATTATCGCCGGTGATAGAACCGCCCACTCCGCCCGCACCAAGCGTCAGAGAGGGCATGACACCAGTAGTGACACCAATCGCACCCATGGTGCCCATGGTATTGACGGCGATACGGAATACCGGTTTCTCAAGACCAAATGCCATGATCACATTCTGATCTGTGGCATGGATGATGAGGCTGTGCCCGCGACCGCCAAACTGGATCAGTTCGATGCAGCGTTCGCATCCCGCCTCCCAGCCGTTCTCTTCATACCAGCCAAGCACTGTGGTCAGTTTCTCGCGTGATAGCGGTTCATCCTTGCCGGTTCTGGTCAGGCGCGCAACCAAAATGCGCGTGCCGCGTGGAATCGCAAACCCTGCCATAGCAGCCAACGTATCCGCGGGTTTGCCCACGGTAGCGGTGTTCATCACGCCATCCGCAGTAAAGAGCAGCTTACGCAGCAGGTTGGCCTGCGTGTCATCCACAAAATAGGCGCCTTCGCGTTTCATCAGTTCTTCAAGCCGGCGAGCAATGGGGGCATCCGCCACTACAGCCTGTTCGGTAGCGCAAATGGTCGAGCAATCAAACGCCTTGCTTGCCACGATATAGCGGGCTGCCTTTTCAATATCCGCGGATCGATCCACATAGACCGGCACGTTGCCTGGGCCGACCCCGTAAGCCGGTTTACCGGTGGAATGCGCCGCACGCACCATTGGGGTGCCGCCAGTAGCCAGGATGAGCGCGGTGTACTTGTGGCTCATTAATTCTTGCGTGCCGGGCAAAGAGATATTCTGCAGGCAGGCAATCAATCCGTGCGGGGCACCATTCTCTTCAGCCACCTTAGCCATTAACGAGGCAGCCTCATAACAACATTTCGCCGCGGAGGGATGCGGGGCGACCACAATGGCATCCCGCGCCTTGACGGCGATCAATATTTTATAGATGACAGTTGAAGTCGGGTTGGTGCTGGGGGTTAGCGCAGCCACCACACCCATCGGCCAGGCAATTTCGTAGAGTTTCTTTTCAACATCCACGCGGATCACACCAACCGTTCTGACATCTTTGATGCTTTTCCACACACCGCGGGCGGCAAATTCGTTCTTGAGCTGTTTGTGCGCCACCACACCGTAGCCTGTCTCTTCGTGCGCCAGCCTCGCCAGGCGTTCAGAGGCGGCATAGGCTGCTTCAGCCATGGCAGCGCAGACTCTATCCACCTGCTCCTGAGAAGCGTGTGACCAGACCTTCCAGGCTTCATAGGCTTGAACAGTCAGGTCGCGTGCTTCTTGAACAGAGACAAGGTCTTTATCGAATTCAGTCATCGTTTAACTCTTACGAAAAACCGTTTCTCCGCCAACTTCCAGCGAATCAATCATGGCCATAATTACGGCATCCACGGGGGTGTCTTTGGTGATGTTAGTCTGCCTTGCACTGGATCCACCTGCGGTTAATACAAGATCACCCACGCCTGCATCCACGGTATCAATGGCAACAAAAGGTTTGCCAACCGGTTCACCACGCTCGTCCGTTTGGCGGACGATGAGCAGCTTGCGGCCAACCAATTTTTCATCCTTGATAGTCGAAACTGTGGTTCCAATCACGCGCGCAATTAACATAATTACTCCTGAATCAATAAGCCTTCGAGGAAGCCGCAGGCGACGATGTCCCCGAAGGGGATGCAGTAGTTTTGACTTCAGTTCCGCCAGCCTGGATGATCTTGACCCCGGCGCTCGCACCAATGCGGGTCGCTCCAGCCGCCACCAACGCTTCGGCGTCTTCGCGGGAGTGAACGCCGCCTGAGGCTTTAACGCCAATTGTGGGGCCAACCGTTTTGCGCATCAAAGCGATATCATGCACAGTTGCGCCGCCACCTGAAAAACCGGTGGATGTCTTCACAAAATCCGCCCCGGCTTCTTTGGCCAGCAGGCAGGCAATCACTTTTTCTTCATCCGTCAGCAAGGCCGTCTCGATGATCACCTTAACCAATGACCCGGCGGCATGCACGGTTTCGACCACACCACGGATGTCTTTTGCCACCACTTCAGAGTCTCCGGCTTTGAGCGCACCGATGTTGAGCACCATATCAATCTCGGTGGCACCGTTATCCAGTGCGTTGCGGGCTTCGAAGGCTTTCACTTCCGCGGAGGTCGCTCCCAGCGGAAAGCCGATCACCGTACAAACCTTGACATCAGAATCGCGCAACAGGTCCGCACATAATTTGACGTGGGTAGGGTTGACACATACCGAGGCGAAGTGATATTTGCGCGCTTCGAAACAGAGCTGGGCAATTTTATCTGGGGTGGCATCCGGTTTGAGCAGTGTGTGGTCGATCATGCCTGCCAGCGAGATGTCTTGAGGGATGACCCCGAGGGTGGAGGTTAATCGCTCTGCGCCAGCGCTGACCACATGCCCGGCGTTGTTGAAGCATGTCTTCACCTTGACACCGTTTGAAATTTCAACCAGGCAAGTTTCGCCATTTGGTGTTGTATTATTCTCTTCCTGTTCGACCATCGCCAAAAGGACTTCGCGGGTGATGATCTCGACCAATGATTCAACGGTTTTCAGTTCAGGGGACATAATTATTTCCCCTCCTTTAAATAAGACTTTTCAATCGCAATAATTTTATCCACCCGTGCAGCATGTCTGCCTCCACCGAATTCTGTGGCGAGCCAGGTCTTGAGGATGGCTTTGGCAAGCGCAACACCGACCAAACCTGCCCCCAGGGTGATCACATTGGCGTCATTGTGTTCGCGGCTGTTTAGAGCCGTGGAGATGTCGTAGCACATGGCCGCACGCACACCGGGGACCTTGTTTGCGCTCATACAGGAACCAATGCCAGCGCCATCAATCACCACACCGCGCCATGCTTTGCCAGAAGCAACCAATTGGGCCACGGCCAGGGCAATATCGGGATAGTCCACCGCGTCTTTGGTATTTGTGCCGCAGTCGATCACTTCATAACCTTGCTCAATAAGGTCTGCTTTGAGCGCGGCTTTGAGGTCCACACCGCCGTGATCCGTTCCAATGGCTATTACTTTCTTATTTGATGCGGCTGGGGGGGGTGGTGTTTGCATAACAGGCTTGGGAGCTTCTGGAGCGGCCTGAACAGGTGCAGCAACGGGATTCAACATTCCGCCGAGGGTCTGCTTTACGACCCGTTCAACCAGATTGTGAAGCTGCTCATCCGAGAGAGGCTGCATACTACCTAAAACTCCATACTTGACGAAAGACTAAAAAAGTTGGATAATCTAACTGGTAGTGACCACATTACCAGTCAATCATAGTGTACCACTTTCAAAACAAATGTCAAGAACAATCGATCCATATAACGCTCTGCCCAAATATAACCAGCTTGCTTCAATTTTACGCCAAAAAATTGAAGATGGCGAATGGCCGACGCGTACCTCCATCCCGTCTGAACGCCAATTGGAGGTGTTGTATAACATCAGCCGCACTACCATCCGTGAAGCTATAGACCACCTGGTGCGCCAGGGTTACCTCTACCGCGAACACGGAAGGGGTACCTTCGTATCGCCGCAAAAACTGCAAAAGGGGTTAATGGAATTAACCAGTTTTTCAGAAGACCTGCTCAAACGCGGCATCCAACCCGGACAGGTCATCCGCTCACTCTCGTGGGTCAGCGCTCCCGCCAAGATTACCCAAAAGCTTGAACTCCCCAACGGCGCCTCCGTGCTGCGTATTGAACGTATCCGCCTGGGCGACAATATCCCCATCGGATTACAAATTTCATACCTGGCACTGCCTCCTGAACAAGCGATCAGTGAAACAGACCTGCAAACCAGCGGTTCGCTCTACCGCATCTTGCAAGAGAAGTTCAACATCATCCCC
>CAKMKJ010000047.1 GCA_927443345.1 uncultured Anaerolineaceae bacterium
GTTGATGTAACATTCTTTCTGTAAAATGCTGAACCTTAACAAAAGCGGTGAGTCAGAAGTATCCTTAAGGTGACTAAACCAAAAAAGGAGAACAAAATGACTCACCAAAATGATTATACCTTTGCAGAAGAACTTTCGGAAAAAGGACTTGATGCAATACCAGAGATGATGCGTGTGTTGATCAATCAGGCCATGCAGGCAGAACGATCAAAGTATTTGCAGGCCGATGAATACGAACGAACAGAAGATCGGATAGGTCACGCAAATGGGTTCAAGCCGAAGACCGTAAAGACCCGCATTGGAGAAATTACCTTTGCAGTGCCACAAGTCAGAGAAGGTGGCTTTTATCCATCCGCACTGGAAAAAGGTCTGAGGAGCGAAAGAGCCCTCACGATTACGCTGGCCGAGATGTACATTCAAGGAGTCTCCACCAGAAGAGTAAAAGCCATCACCGAGCAATTGTGTGGGGTTGAAATCTCAGCCACACAGGTTAGCAGAGCCACCGCTCAACTGGATGCAATACTGCAAGAATGGCGAGAAAGACCTTTGGGAGAGATCGTCTATCTCTACCTGGATGCTCGATATGAGAAAGTCCGTGTAGCCGGGCAAGTGAGAGATGTTGCGGTTTTGGTGGCCACAGGCATCACTGCAGAGGGCGAAAGGCAGATTCTAGGGGTTTCTGTATCACTAAGTGAGCATGAAACCCATTGGAAAGCATTTCTGAAGGCACTTAAAGACCGCGGGCTGCATGGAATGAAGCTGATTACCAGCGATGACCACGTAGGTCTTGGAGCAGCCAGGAGAGCCGTCTTTGGTAGTGTGCCTTGGCAAAGGTGCCAGTTCCACTTGCAACAAAACGCTGGTGCTTACCTGCCCAAACAGTCGATGAGGCTGGAAGTGGCTGCCGAGATTAGGTCTATATTCAATGCAACGAACAAGACTAGAGCAGAGGTGATGTTGAAAGAAGCCATACAGAAGTATGAAATATCTGCTCCGCGTCTATCAACATGGCTTGAAAATAACCTTTCCGAGGGGTTTTCGGTTTTTGATTTTCCTTTGGAACACAGAAGATCTATTCGGACATCAAACAGCCTGGAAAGGATTAACAAAGAAATCCGAAGACGAACAAGAGTTGTTGGTGTTTTTCCTAATGAGGCTTCATGTCTCAGATTAATCTCCGCCTTACTTATGGAGATCAGCGAGGAGTGGCAGATCGGAAAACATTATTGTGCTGGCAAGTCATTAAGTTGTTAAAGAACTATGGGTATTTCTGACTTCAATTTACAGAAAAAAGGTTGCGTAATCTGAAAATATTGAAAGGAATTTATTTTGAGTACTTAATATTAATTTACAAATTGATTAATAATTACTAAAGCTAACTAATTTGCCGAAGATTTAGATAAAGCGCCGGGGTAAATGGAGATTTCGGTGACCAGGGTGGTAAAGCATCCATCATCCTGCCAGAAACTGAGGTAATTGCCGTTTTTGTCAAAACTGTCGATGCGGTAGATATCAAACCCTTTGATGACCACGGCGTCACCAGGGTGGATGGAGTTCAGTCTCTGGTTGATTTCTTCGTTTGAGGGGATGACATGCAAGAGTCCGATGGTTCCGTTTGGGCGCGGATCGTGCCAAGAGAGCCAGCGGTAGCGATGATCATAGACTTCAATTTCGACGACGAACGGGTTTGAGTAATCACCATTGGTAATCAGAATATCGCCGGTCAGCAGAGCAAAGTCAGTCTCATGGATAGGTGCGGCATAACCTACCAGACCGGAAAAGCTGATTTCTCTGGTGCTTTCATACGAGATGACCCAAAAAGCACCAGAAGGATGCATGATGCGTTTGAGGTTATCAAGATATTGAACATCATCAAAATTGTCAATCACCACCGGTTTTACAAAAAGTGGTTTTATCTTTTCCCAATTGGATTGGGTCAAGTCAATCGCCAGAATAAGTACGAAAATACTGATCAACCAGACTAATAATCTGAGTCTGGTGATTTTGTTATTTTTGCGTTTCTCTTTGATTGAATCCAGAAAATGCATTGTTCATCATCCAATTGAAGAAAGCTAAACTGTTTTTTTCTGGTACTAACATTACAATCGGATCAAAAAAATTTAGTAGATATTTTATCTTAAAGGATAGCATAAAATATTTACAACGTAATTAATCCTCGTGAAGAAGTGGTCTAAGCTCAAGTGCATCAAATGGACAAACCGAGACACACAATCCGCAGGCTGCACAACTTTCAGTGTTGACACTCGCTATTTGTTTTAATGGGGCTTGCAGAGCATCAAATTGGCAAACTTTTGCACACTGCGAACAAGCTTTACATTTCAATTCATCCACCCAGGCAGTTTGGTTAATCGAAGTGACCACAGTCTGACCATGCCGATACTTGTTAAGATACAAACCTTTGATTTCTTCAATATCATGATATCCATGAGCATCCAGCCATTGAGCGGTTTCGACAGCGATTTTTCCATAGACCTCTGGCCCCTTGAGGATAGCAGCAGTGCAAACTTCAACGAGAGATGCCCCAGCCATAAAAAATTCAATCACATCTTCACCACAAGTGATACCCCCCACACCAATGACAGGTTTATCAGTAACACGGGCTACCTCAAAAACTGATCGAATGGCTAATGGCTTTATGGAGGGGCCTGAAAGCCATCCATAACCGTATTGAGAGCCTAATGGGGATGTTCCACGTTCAATATCGATCATTAACGTTGGTCCAAAACTATTTATGCAAGTGAAGCCATCCACATAAGGGTCAAGAAGCTTAGCAATTTCACCCAAATCACCCGAGTGCATGCTAAGCTTGGCCACAATTGGAATAGAGACCGCATTTCGTAACGCCTGGGCAGTTTCGACAATTCGCTTTTCATCAAGATAGTGAATGGAGAATTCAATGATGTTAATCCCTTTTTGTTCCAGGCGGGGTCCTAAAGTGGCAAGGTCATGGGTGGTGTAACCCACACTGGCAATTATTGGGAGTTGATACTCATGAGCAGCGTTGAGTGAAATATCATATTCTTGATCAAACCAGGTTTCGGGTGAGAGTTCACTCCAAAGTTCAGAGTTGAGAAGATTGTCTTTTCCAAAACGAGCCATGTTGGGATGGGGAACCTGAGCGGCCACGCTGGAAATGGTTTTTGTCAACAATCCGCCTGCACCACCTTGTGCTGCGCGTTGCACCATTTTTCCAGAACCGACATTTGGACCCGCAGCAGGAATAACAGGATTGGGAAAAGTGCGATTCAAAACAACAACAGAGAGATTGACGTTTTCCATTTATTTCACTTTCACAAATAAATAATTCTCAAAAAAAAATTGAGCTTGGTAGTATATCGTGCAATTATGCCATAAACGAAAAAAATATTTTTATTCATAAATTTTCGAAACTAACTAATTCATTTTAGGATTTCAACATTTGTAACCAGGGTGGTATTGCAGCCGGTATCCTGCCAAAAGCCGATGTATTCTCCATCAGTATTGAAACCCTGAATCTGGTAAATGTCATATCCGGTGATGCGGACGTTGTCGCCTTTTTGAATGGTTTTCAGAGCCTGGTTGATTTCTTCATTGATCGGCACTGTGTGCAGCAAATTAATGGCGCCGTTAGGCTCAGAATTTGTGGTCGACATCCATGAAAAGTGGTGGTTTGAAACACTGGTGTTTACGAGATCAGGGTTGGCAAAGTCGCCGCTGGTGACAAGAATGTCAAAAGTGAGGATGGCAAAAGTTGATTCACGAATGGCTGAGGTGTGGCGCACAAGACCGGTAAAATCGCGTTTGCTGCTGGTTTCGTAAGAAATATCATAGGCACGTCCGTTCTCAAGGGTGATATCGTGCATCCCCTTTGACGACATTACCTGGTCAAAATTGAGCGGACCTTCAAAACCAAGTGCTTTCGATATCGGCAGCCAATTGCGATAGAGGAGCATAGCTGCAACCGCAATAATCAAGATGATTAATATCATCAAGAGCAGACCTTCAAGTGAAGAAGACTGGGTTGATTCTGGCGGTTGATTTTGTTCTTGAGAATTATCCATTTTTATCGTGTCAGGTGGTTGACATTTCGGGTATAATGCCCTTATCAAAGCATAAGGAGGTTGTTATAAGTTTATCGCATCTTTAAGCTATGGAAAGCCAAGCGCATGGACCGGAGTTTTTTCCGGTTGACGAGGAAGAGGGTTCTTCACCGCAAGGTGGAGTTAACCGGCAGGTGCCGGGAAAATCGAAAGATCAGCGGAAGCCCTTCTGACCCAACAACACGGGTCTGCACTTTCCAAACCTACACATAATTGAATAGAAGATCAGCATAGACTGATCTGTCGGTGGCTTGTCGGCAGTTGTGTCGAAGGGTCAGAAGTATTTTCTCATGGAGGATTTCATGTGCGGAATTGTTGGCTACATTGGAGATCAAAATGCCACGCCAATTGTTTTAACAGGATTAAAAAAGCTTGAGTACCGCGGATATGATTCTGCCGGGCTTGCAGTGATCACCAATGGTCATATAGAGGTCAGGCGCGATGCCGGCAAACTGGCCAATCTTGAATTGTTGGTACAGAATCAACCGATTGTCGGAAAGATCGGAATAGGTCATACCCGTTGGGCCACCCACGGTGAACCTACTGCGCGGAACGCGCATCCACATCTTAGCACGACCGGCGAAGTCGTGGTGGTGCATAACGGGATTGTTGAAAATTATATAGAATTAAAAGAAGAACTGGTTCAAAAGGGTATCGAATTTCAGTCGGATACTGATACTGAGACCATCGTGCACCTGATTGATCTTTATCTAAAATCAGGTCAAAATCTCGAGTCAGCGGTCAGAACCACATTGTCACGATTAAAAGGTGCTCATGGGGTTGTTGTAATGTCTACACTTGAAAAAGATAAAATCATTGCTGCCCGCATCGGCAATGCTGGCGGTGTTGTACTGGGGCTTGGCGAGGACGAGAATTTCATCGCCTCAGATATCCCTGCTATTTTAGAACACACCCGGCGCTTGATCTTTTTGGAAAGCCGTCAGATGGCGATTGTCACGCGAGAAGGTATCGAGATCAGCACCATCGAAGGTAATAAAGTTTCACCGCAGATTTCATCCGTTGCCTGGGACCCCGTGTCTGCAGAAAAAGGCGAATATCGCCATTTCATGCAAAAAGAAATTCATGAGCAAGTTCGCGCTTTGACCGATACGTTGGCTGGGCGAGTGGATTTTGAGAATGGAACGGTGCGCTTACCACAGTTGAACCTGACTGTAGAAAAAGCGAAAAAGATTGAAAAGATTGTGATCACTGCCTGCGGCACGGCTTCACACGCCGGCATGGTAGGGAAACTATTGATTGAACGCATCGCGCGCATTCCAACCACTTGCGAGATTGCATCCGAGTTCCGCTATTCTGATCCGATTGTAGACGAAAAGACGGTGGTACTTTCGATCAGCCAGTCAGGTGAAACAGCCGATACCTTGGCCGCAATGGAAGAAGCACGCAAGCACGGTTCAACCACATGGTCGATTGTAAATGCCATCGGCTCACAAGCCATGCGCATCTCTGATGGATTTATTTCAATGCAAACCGGCCCTGAAATCGGTGTAGCTTCAACCAAGGCTTTTACCGCACCGTTGGTGGACTTATACATGCTGGCTGTGCTGCTGGCAGACCTGCGTGGCACTATTACAGCCAATGAGCGCAAGTCGCTGGTTGATGATCTGCGTTTGATCCCTGAACTGGTAGGCGAATGTTTGGATCGTGAAGCCGAAGTGGAAGAAGTTGCCAACTATCTTAAAGAAGCACGTGACATGCTATATCTGGGCCGCGGCATCAACATGCCAATTGCCTATGAAGGTGCTTTGAAGATGAAAGAAATCTCTTACATGCATGCTGAAGCCTACCCGGCGGGCGAAATGAAACACGGACCGATTGCTTTGGTCGATAAGGATATGCCCGTGCTGGCCATCTGCACCAAGGATCCGTGGTATGAAAAAATGATCAGCCAGGTGGAACAAGCTAAAGCACGCGGCGGCAGCGTGATCGCTGTAGCCACCATTGGTGATGACAGAGTTGAAGCACTGGTAGATCGCGTTTTGTGGGTACCTGACGCTCCATGGATGCTAAGCCCGGTGGTGACGGTCATTCCGCTGCAGATATTGGCTTATCACATCGCAAGGTTGAGAGGGCTGGATGTTGATCAGCCGAGGAATCTGGCGAAGTCAGTGACAGTAGAATAATAAAAACGAGCCGTTGGTCAATTACCAACGGCTTTTTCTTTCACCTTTTGAATTAACTGCTTGACCACTTTTTTTGAGAGGGCAGGGTTTTTGAACAGATTGGAAATGTTTTCGTGCTCCAAGGTGATCTTTGGGCCAGAACGCGTGGCAACCCAGGTGGTTCTGACGCCGATGTTTTCAAGATAAGCGACTGCCTGGTTCATGCGTGACGCGGAGGAATATCCGCGCGGTTGAAAGTTGGACATTAAGGCATTGATGATCAACTCAATGAAGTCTGCTTCTTTTTCTTGATCAAGTTCATTTACATTCAAAAATCCCAGCATACCAGATATTAACCCCTTAACCAACGGTTCGGGGGTTTTATGAATCAATGTAAACCTTGCGGCGGGTCTTCCAGGGGTATCTAAACGGTTCGCTGTAAGCCTTTCTACGCGATTTTGAGCCAACAATTGACCCATTTGCTCGCGAATATCCGCCTTGGTGCGGTCCAGAGCGACGGATATCTCAGCCACAGTGGACGGCCCGTTAATTTCGAGGTAATTCTGGATATTTTGAGAAGTTTTCATTTTAATAAGCAGTATATTGCTTGCTTAATTATACCTATTTTTTGGGGTTGTATTCAATAATTTGGTTTCATTCATATAATTAAGTAATAAAAAGCTTGCGTAATTATTTGATTTTCGTGAATATTATTAGTAATTAGGAAAATTGAAATTTAATAGGCAAGATAAAGCTTGCTTAATTAAATACTTGACTTTGTTAAAAGGCAGACTACAATTAATTCAGATATTTTTGGGTGAAAAAGGAAGGAAATTATGGCTGAAATCGATTTGAATAACCCCGAGATTGATGTCCCTGCTGAGTTAAAACAACAAATAGCAGTTACCACACTGGATAGAATTTACAACTGGAGCCGCAGCAATTCGCTGTGGCCGATGATGTTCGGTTTGGCATGCTGCGCAATTGAGATGATCTGCACGGCTGCCAGCCGTTATGATTTATCGCGTTTTGGTATGGAAGTGATGCGTCCGAGCCCCAGACAGGCGGATGTGATGATCGTTTCGGGTACAGTCACCAAAAAAATGGTGCCACAAATTGTGAGACTTTACAACCAAATGTCTGAGCCAAAATATGTTATTGCCATGGGCGCTTGCGCCTCAGGCGGAGGTCCCTTTAAAGAGGGCTACAATGTGGTGCCTGGTGTGGATAAATTCATCCCGGTGGATGTTTACGTAGCGGGCTGCCCGCCAACCCCGCAAGCCTTGCTGCATGGGTTGATCATACTGCAAAAGAAGATCGAAGGCGAACATATCCCCGATACGCGCTGGTACAAAAAATGCGTTGTGGAAGCCATACCCATTCCAATCTTGGGTCCTGACATTATTGATCCGCGCCACTTTGAATTAATCAAGGAAGAAACACACAAACCCTTACCAGTTGTTGAAGAGGTGGTTGAGGGAGGAGAAACCGCATGAGTGATCAGATTGTTATTCATCCACTTTACGCGAAATTGCTGGAAAAATTCCCTGAATCCGTTGTAATGGATGAGCGTCAGGGATTCAGCGGTATTGTCGTTCAAGCGATTACGCTGCTTGAGGTAGTCAAAGAACTACGCGACAATCTTGGATACGACTATTTATCCTCTGTCACTGCCGTGGATGACTTCCCTGAAGAACGACTTGAAGTGATTTATCATCTCTTTAAAAGTATTGGCGGCGCACCAGTAGAAATCAAAGTCTTTTTAGAGCGAGAAGAACCTGTTGTTCCTTCTTTAACCCCTATGTATCCAGGCGCTGAACTGCAAGAACGTGAAGTTTGGGACCTTTATGGTATCCGCTTTGACGATCATCCTGATCTCAGACGCATTTTGTTGTGGGAAGGATTTGAGGGATTTCCACTGCGCAAAGACTGGAAAGAACCCCTCTATGAGGAAGATACCAAACCTTTCAAATCCAGGTGGCCTGAAGGCAAGGGAGAACGTAAAGAACTGTTAAATCCTTATAAGGATAATGTTCAATACCCGCGTGAGTTTGATCCAAACACACTCAGCGGTGATGTCGATCAAGCCATGTATAAGAGTCTTGAATATTCAGATGATCCAAATTCACGCGTATTACAAACTGATCAAATGGTTGTCAATATTGGTCCGCAGCACCCCTCGACTCACGGCGTTTTCCGGATGACGGTGGTGATGGAAGGCGAGACTATCGTCAATCTCAAACCGGTGGTGGGTTACCTGCACCGCAACCATGAGAAGATTGGTGAGCGCAACACATGGCTGCAGAACATGCCCTATACCGACCGCCTGGACTATTTGGCTCCAATGAGCAACAACTTTGGATACGCGATTACAGTTGAAAAACTGATGGGCATCGTCCCCACTGAACGCGCCGAATACATAAGGGTGATGATGGCAGAACTGACCCGTATTGCCAGCCACACCATGACCACTGGCTTTCTGCTCAACGACCTTGGCGCATATTTTACGCCCGCATTGTATGCACTTGAAGAACGTGAACTCATTTTGGATATCTTCGAAGAAGTAGCCGGCTCGAGGATGATGGTCAATTACTTTCGTTTTGGCGGCGTGGTGAGGGATGTTTCGCCTGAGGTGCTCAAAAAGATCAGGCATTTAGTTTATAACCGGCTGCCGCGAAAAATTGATGAACTGGATAAATATATCTCTGCGAATGAGATTGTGCGCATCCGCTGCGAAGGCGTGGGCGTGCTCACTGCGGATGATGCGATCGCATTTTCAACCACTGGACCTAACTTACGCGCATCGGGTGTACCTTATGACGTGAGACGGGCTGATCCGTATAGCATTTATGAAAGTTTAGACTTCGATGTTTGCACCCGCGATCATGGAGATGTCTTTGATCGATACCGAGTGCGTATAGACGAGATACATCAGAGTATTCGTATCTTGAAGCAGGTGCTTGACCGCATTCCAGAAGGGCCAATTATGGCCGGCAAACCACAATACGTGGCGAAGGTTCCGGCTGGAGAAGCTTACGGCCGTGTGGAAGGTCCGCGTGGAGAGCTTGGTTTCTATGTGGTCTCAGATGGCAAGCCCAACCCCAAACGCTATCACGTACGTGCGCCATCTTTCATTAACCTGACCAGTCTGGCGCAGATGTGTAAAGGTGCCAAGGTGGCGGATGCCGTTACCATTTTGGGTGCTGTGGATATCGTCCTTGGCGAAGTGGATCGCTAGGTGGAGGCTTAAATGAATGGAATAGGCATAATAAAGGGATTGCTAATCACCCTGAAACATTTTTTTGATACTTATATTTTTGATTTTGGCCGCAAGCAAAAGAATCTGACTCCGGATGATAAAAGGGGCATGGTGAATTCGTCGGGTCTGTTTACTATCCAATATCCAGAAGAGGTATTGGCAGCATCAGAAGAATTCAGAGTTATTCCTTTTTTGGTTTATGAGACGGCTGAAAACGGTGACCACAAGTATCGCTGCACATCATGCGGCATTTGTGCGAAGGTTTGTCCGACCCAGTGCATCTTCATCACACGCAAAAAAGATGCAGAAACCGGCAAGCCCATTCCGTCTCCTGAAGAGTTCTATATTGATACCGATAAATGCATGAACTGCGGTTTCTGTGCGGAATATTGCCCATTTGATGCAATCAAGATGAACCATGATTTTGAGTTGGCCACGTACGTGCGTGGGGATACACATATTTACAATAAAGAGATGTTAGGTAAACCGGTCGAATACTATGCTAAAATTCGTCCTGTTAATTATGCACTTGAAGTGGCAGAAAAAGCTGAAAAAGCCGAAAAGGCAACTGCCGCATAGTTAGATGAAAGCAGCCCATGTTCAATACTGACACTGAAATGTTGTTTCCGATGCGTGTGATTCCCACGCTTGGGAATGCGCGCGGGCCGGAATGGCAAAAATTGATTGATCATCTCTCAGAAGATCAGACGGATGAAAGTGAAAAAATTGCCATGACTGCATTAGTGGTCAAGCTGGCAGGCTGTGCGGGTTGCAATACAGATTCATTTCGGGCGATGAAGGGTTGTACTCAATGTGCGCATTTGATTGTCAAGCGCTTTAAAGGCAACGATGCTGAACTGATGCGCAATTACCAGGATTGTCACAAAGAAGTGACCCTGTATCTTTCCAAACGAGATCAGTAGACGCTGATCAAAAGGAAATTATGATTACCAAAGAAGCAGTAATCTCCGCTTTAAGCGGTGTTATGGAACCAGAACTGCATAAAGACCTGATTACCCTCAAAATGATTGAAGAGATTGAGGTTAATGGAAGCGAAGTCTCATTCAAAATCATTTTAACCACTCCGGCTTGTCCGTTGGTGGAAAAAATCAAGGGTGACGCGACCAAGGCGGTCAAAGCGATTGAAGGTGTCACAACAGTAAAGATATTGATGGATTCACGTGTGGAGTCTGATGGGCAGACGCGTGAAATGTTAAAACTACCCATTAAAAACGCCGTAGCCATTGCCTCAGGTAAGGGTGGGGTGGGTAAATCCACGGTTGCAGTGAATGTGGCGGTTACGCTGGCGGCCAAAGGGGCACGAGTTGGTTTGCTGGATGCCGATATCTATGGGCCAAACATCCCTACCATGATGGGTGTGGATGGACTGCCTCCTCCGGTAGATGGCAGATTGATCCCCGCAGAATCGTATGGCGTCAAGATGATGTCTATTGGTTTCATGGTGGCACCCGGTCAGCCATTGATTTGGCGTGGACCGATGCTGCACACAGCCATTCGCCAATTTTTAGCTGATGTTGAGTGGGGCGAACTGGATTATTTGATTATAGATCTACCCCCTGGAACAGGAGATGCACAGCTCAGTCTGATGCAGAACCTTCCGCTGAGCGGGGGGGTAATTGTTACTTTACCTCAAATGGTATCACTTGAAGATGCAGGGCGTGGTTTGCAAATGTTTAAAGAACTAAAAGTGCCCGTTTTAGGCGTAATTGAAAACATGAGCTACCTGGTCATGCCTGATGGCAGTAAAATGGATCTATTCGGCACCGGCGGTGGTCAAGCTCTGGCAGAAAAAATGGATGTACCATTCTTAGGATGCATCCCCATTGACCCTGAGGTCAGAATCGGCGGAGACAGCGGTAAACCTGTTTCTTTATCCAAACCAGAAAGCGAAGTTGCCATAGCGTTGGTAAGCGTGACTGAGAAAATAGCCGCACAAGTAAGTATGATGGCTTATGCCCAGTCACAGAAAGAGGGAGATTCGTGACCGATCAAACACACACCGCACCGATCATTGTCGGTGTTCGTTTTTCAAAAGTTGGCAAGATATACCATTTTGATGCCAGAAAAATAGAAGCGTTGAGATTGGGCGATGTGGTCGTGGTTGAGACCAGCCGCGGCTGGCAGCTTGGTGAGGTTGTCGTGGTGGTGGATGACCCTGTAGCACCTCCGGAGGGCACCTGGAAGACACTTGACCGCCTGGCGACCCCAAAAGATTTGATGCAGCGTCAAAACTGGCAATCCAAAGAACTGGATGTGGTTGAAATCGCACGCAAACGCCTTAAAGAGTTAAGGCTGCAAGGTGTAAAAATAATATTTAGTGAATACAGCTATGACGGCTCAAAACTGACTATTTTCTTCAGCAGCGATTCAGAAGACAAAGTGGATCTCAAATCTATGCGCTCGGATATGCAGCGCGTCTATGGGCCGGCGCAGGTTGAACTGCGGCAGATAGGGCCGCGCGACGTGGCAAAGGTTTTGGGCGGTATGGGTGCTTGCGGACTCGAAACCCGATGCTGCTCCAAATTCATCACTGAATTTAGCTCAATCTCCATTCGCATGGCCAAGGAGCAGGGCATTTCGCTGACACCGACCGAAATTACGGGCATGTGCGGAAGATTACGCTGCTGCCTGATCTATGAATATGATAATTATGTGGAGGCTCGCAAGCTGCTTCCCAAGAAGAACAAACGTGTGATCACACCAGATGGAACTGGCAAAGTCATTGATGTCTCTCCGATCCGTGAGATGGTTTTGGTTGAACTGGCCGAAATTGGGCGCAAGGAATATCACAAGGATGTACTTAAACCTGCTGATGAAATGGAAGCACTTGAAGCCAAGGCTCAAGCAGGCTGTGGAGGAGGTAATGGTGGCGGTGGTGGCTGCGGAGGGCAATGTCAAAGGTATTAAATTTCCTCCTGTTTTAGAAGATTTTGAAGGTTGGAAAGAGAAGAAAACAATACTGGTCATCCTGGCACATCCGGATGACCCTGAATTTTTCATGGGGGCAACGCTGGCACGTTGGGGGGCACTTGGTCACGAGATCCGCTATTGCTTGTTAACCACAGGGCAAAAGGGATCACAAAACGTCAATCAGAAGCCAGAAGACCTGGCTGCCATTAGAAAAATGGAGCAACAAAATGCAGCCAACACTTTGAAGGTCAAAAGTGTTGAATTTTTAGATTATGTCGATGGTGAAGTAGTGCCTGATCTTGAAATGCGCAAAAAGATTGTACGTATCATTAGAACTTATAAACCGCAAATCGTCATCAGCAGCGATCCACTTAACTATTTTCCAGGCGACAATCGGGTCAACCATCCAGATCACCGTGCTGTTGGGCAGGTTGTTTTAGATGCAGTATTTCCGGCTGCAGGAAACCCAAATTTTTATCGCGAATTGATCAGTGAAGAAAATTTGGCACCCGTAAATGTCGCCGAGTTGTGGTTTTCCATCCCGGCTGAAGCAAACCTGGTAGTGGATGTGACCCAGTATTTTGGTGAAAAGATCAAAGCTATTCTCTGTCACCACTCTCAGCTCAATATGGATGATCAAGCTTTTGAAGAAATGTTGAAAACGCGCTGGGTGTCATTTAACGAACAAATGCAGCCAGTTTTTCTAGAACGCTTTCGAAGAATTGTGTTTGGATAAATAATCAGATTAATAAGATTAATACTGGTTACATTTGTCATTATTGACCATATTTAAAGACTTGGTATACTCTATTTATCTGAATAATCAGATGAATAGAGTACATTAATGGAAACCATACCTAAGCGATATCAACTTTCAGAACTACTTAAATACTTGGTTGCTCTGCCAGAAGACGAAAAGACGCGTATTCCTCCTTTGGCAGAATTGAGCCAAATTCTGGGAATCAGTGTTGCAAGTCTGCGTGAACAGCTTGAAGTCGCGCGCATGATGGGTATTCTTGAAATCAAACCCAAAGCAGGGATTAAGAAGAACCAATATCAACTCAAGCCTGCGCTGCTGGCGAGTTTATCTTACGGCGTTGAAGTCAATAATCGATTATTTTGGCAGGTCGCTGACATGCGCAAGCATCTTGAGGCGGCATATTTTATAGATGCCGTACAAATGCTTTCTACTTCAGATAAAGAAGAGCTTTCTGCACTCATCAAGAAAGCGCAGCAAAAATTACGCAGTATTCCCAGCCAACTGCCAAATGCTGAACATCGTCAGTTTCATCTCACCATGTACCGCCGACTTGGCAATCATCTGGTTTATGAATTCCTCGAAACTTATTGGGATCTTTACCGACTCACCGGTATGGATGTGTATACCGACATTAATTATGTTGACCGGGTCTGGCAATATCATGGACGGATTGTAGAACAAATAAAAAACAATAATTACACCCAGGGAATGCAAATCCTTCTGGAGCATATGGATTTAATCAGCCAGCGCGAACGACCTGCTCCGCGGCTATCCTTTGAATAACTCAAAACTTGAGAATCGGAGACTGTTATCAAGATGAGCAAACGAGATTTAGTGGTTAATGATTTCTGTATCACCTTTAGCACAGTTAACGGATCGGGCAGCGCAACTGCCAATACCACCCTGATGCGAGCCCTGTTCAAAATGGGCATCCCCGTCTCTAGCAAAAATATTTTCCCTTCCAATATTCAGGGGCTGCCGACCTGGTATACCCTGCGATTGAGTAAGGACGGGTATATGGGTAGAGTCGAGCAGGACGATATCATTGTGGCGATGAACCCTGCTACCTTGCACAAAGAAGTGCAATATCTTGCACCCGGCGGAGTTTTATTACTGCCGGATGATTTAAATTTTGTAAATACGCGTGACGATTTAATTATTTATCGCATGCCCGTAAAAAAACTCATTAAAGATGCCGAGGTGCCGCCCAGTCTGCGAGATTACATCTCGAATATGGTTTATGTGGGAGTGCTTTGCTTCTTGTTGGGTATTGATCTTGATCTTATACACCAGGCACTTGATTTTCAATTCAAAGGACGTCAAAAGCCGATTGATCAAAATTTCCATATGGTTGAAGCAGCTTATGTATGGTCAAAACAAAACCTTGAGAAGAAAGATCCCTATCTGGTAGAAAAGATGGATGGTACTGACGACTGTATTATGACCGATGGAAATACTGCAGGCGCTTTGGGTTCCATTTTCGGTGGTGTGCAGTTCACGGGTTGGTATCCGATTACGCCTGCAACCAGTTTGGCTGAATCACTAATTGAATATTTACCGAAATATCGGGTGGACCCCGAAACCGGAAAAGACACATATGCGATCGTGCAGTCTGAAGACGAACTGGCTGCGATTGGTATGGCAATTGGCGCAGGTTGGGGCGGACTGCGTTCGATGACTTCAACCTCGGGACCGGGGCTTTCTCTGATGTCAGAATATATTGGCTTAGCTTATTATGCTGAAGTTCCGGTGGTAATATGGGATGTGCAGCGCGTTGGCCCCAGCACCGGCATGCCGACACGTACCGCACAAGGAGACCTGACCCAAGCCAATTTTATTAGCCACGGTGATAAGAACATGATCATCCTGATCCCAGGATCGATTCAGGAGTGTTTTGAGTTTGGGTGGCGGGCTTTTGATATCGCAGAGCGGCTGCAGACCCCTGTGATTGTTTTGTCTGACCTTGATTTCGGCATGAATATGTGGACGAGCAAAAAATTTGAATATCCAGACCAACCCATGGATCGCGGCAAGATTTTGTGGGAAGACGATATGGAAGAATTTATGGCTAAACACGGCGGAGAGTGGGGCCGTTATCGAGATGTGGACGGTGACGGAATTCCATGGCGCACATTGCCGGGTAACAGGCATCCAAAATCTGGTTATTTTGCACGCGGCACGAGTCATAATGAAGACACCGGCTACACTGAAGACCCGGAAAAATGGGAAACTATCTTCAAGCGTATAGCCAACAAGTTTGAAACAGGAAAACAGTATTTACCAAAGGCGATAGCAGATGAAAGCCAGAAGGCCACATTGGGAATCATTGCTTCAGGCTCTGCCGACCCGGCTGTGCAAGAAGCGCGAGATTTACTGGCCAAGCAAGGTATCAAAACGGACTATTTACGCATCCGCAGCTTGCCATTTGACACAGAAGTCGAAGATTTCTTGAAAAAGCATGAGCAACTGGTTGTTTTAGATATCAATCGCGACGGACAACTTAACCAACTGCTGACCATGACCTATCCAGTTTATTCAGAAAAGACAACCAGTCTGGCTCATTTAGATGGATTGCCCCTGAATGCAAAATGGGTCGAAAAACAGATTCTATCTCTCTTGGAGGTCAAATAATGGCCACGCCCGTGCCTAACCCTGCCATCCAAAATGTCAATAAAGTCGGTTTATCTAAAGCCGATTACAAAGGTTTACCCTCTACGTTGTGTCAGGGCTGCGGACACAATGGCATAGCTGCTCAAATTGTAGCGGCATGTTATGAAATGAATCTTGTTCCTGAAAAGGTTGTCAAATTTAGTGGTATTGGCTGCTCAAGTAAAAGTCCGACCTATTTTTTGGGAAGGTCATTTAGCTTTAATGGCCTGCACGGACGAATGCCCTCACTTGCTTTAGGCGGCATGTTTGCCGACCATACCCTCAAGGCAATTGGCGTGAGTGGAGACGGTGACACCGCCAGTATTGGTCTCGGGCAATTTAAACACATGGTGCGGCGCAACCTGCCTATGGTGTATATTGTTGAAAATAATGGTGTTTATGGGTTGACTAAAGGTCAATTCTCGGCCACCGCCGAACGCGGATTGCAGCTAAAAAAACAAGGCACCAATCCCTATTTACCAGTGGATATCGCCATGGAAGCGTTGATCTCTAACGCAACCTTTATTGCAAGATCCTTCGCGGGCGATCCGCGACAGGTGAAGGAGCTGCTCAAGGCAGCTATTGCCCACAACGGAATTGCAGTACTGGATATCATCAGTCCGTGTGTGACTTTTCATAATCATGAAAACTCCTTTCATTCTTATAGCTTTGGCAAGGAGCATGAAGAACCGCTGCATGAAATTTCTTATGTTCCGCCAAAAGAAGACATTACAGTGGAGGATTTTGAAGAAGGCACGACACGAGAAGTAGTGATGCATGATGGCAGCCAGGTCGTGCTCAAAAAGCTTGAGAAGGAATATGACCCGCGCGACCGATGGCAAGCGCTGCACATGCTCGAAGAGGCACACAGTCATGATTGGCTGGTGACAGGTCTGATCTATGTTGATCCTGAAGTGCCATCACTTTTTGATATATACAATATCCCAGCGACACCTTTGAACCGTACACCGAATTCCAAACTGCGTCCGTCTCATGAAGCGCTGGATGAAATAAACAGGTTGATGTTTTAAGAGAGCAGGGATTAGTGATTGGAAATTGACTATAAAAGGTTTTGATTTTTCCTAATCACTGCTCTTCCATATGTTATACTCATCGAATTGCATTCAAAATAAACAGAACGAAAGGATTTTTATGAAACAAGATTTTCTCGCTGTATCCGATTATTCTCCGAAAGATTTACAAGAGATGCTCGACCTGGCAGTAAGGCTCAAAAAGGAGCATTTTGCCAACGGAAACCAGCCCCTATTCAAGGGCAAGGTGCTTGGAATGATCTTCCAGAAACCCAGCCTGAGAACCCGTATCAGCTTTGACATGGCCATGCGACACATGGGGGGCGATGCCCTTTACATTTCGCCGGCTGAAATCGGGTTGGGTCAGCGAGAGACTGTTCATGATGTGGCCAAAGTCCTTTCAGGCTATGTTGAAGTGATCATGGCTCGCGTGTTTGACCATAAACATGTGCTTGAGCTGGCAAAATTTGCTTCAGTGCCTGTTGTTAACGGCCTGAGCGATTACAACCATCCGTGCCAGGGTATGGCAGATGCACTTACAATTGTTGAAAAATTTGGCAGTCTTAAAGGGTTGAATGTTACCTACGTCGGCGACGGCAACAACGTGGCTGTTTCCTTAATGCATGTTTGTGCCAAACTGGGTGCTAATTTCACCATTGCCAATCCTGAAGGGTATGACATTGTCACCAAGGCTGTGGATGATGCCAAATTGTTTGCCAAAGAAAGTGGAAGCTCACTTAACTTTATTCGTGATGCGCATGAAGCAGTAAAGAAAGCCCATGTTATTTATACCGACACCTGGACGAGCATGGGCCAGGAAGAAGAAACAGAAAAACGCAAGAAAGTTTTCCCGCCTTATCAAGTGAATGCAGGTCTGGTGGCTGAAGCTGATAAAGATGTGATCGTGATGCATTGTCTTCCAGCCCACCGCAACCAGGAATTAACAGATGATGTTGCTGACGGTGTGCATTCAGTCATCTTCCCGCAGGCGCACAATCGCTTGCATGCTCAAAAAGCCGTTCTTTATAAGTTACTGGTAGGTTGAAAATATGAAAACATCCAAATTTATTGAAATTGAAGAGAAATTTGGGGCGCATAATTACCATCCACTGGATGTCGTTATTGCCAGTGGCAAGGGTGTATGGGTAAAGGATGTTGAAGGGAACAAGTACCTTGACTTTCTTAGCGCCTATTCCGCATTAAACCAGGGGCATGTGCACCCAAAAATCCTCAAGGCATTGGTTAACCAGGCAAAAAAGGTGACGCTTACCTCTCGCGCGTTTAGGAACGATCAATTGCCATTCTTCTACAAAGAACTGTCTGAGATGACAGGTTATGAAATGTCGCTGCCCATGAACAGTGGCGCAGAAGCGGTTGAAACTGCGCTCAAATTAGCCCGCAAATGGGGTTATGAGGTCAAGGGCATCAATCGTCATGAAGCTGAAATCATCGTTGCTGACGGCAATTTCCACGGACGCACAATCTCAATTGTTTCGTTTTCAAGTGAGCCCCATTATAAAGATGATTTCGGTCCCTTCACACCGGGGTTCGTCTCTGTGCCTTATGGCGATGCTAAAGCGATTGAAAAAGCTATAACCAAGAATACTGCCGCTGTGATGCTTGAACCAATCCAGGGCGAAGGCGGTGTGCTGATTCCGCCGACTGGTTATCTGGCTGAGGTTAAGAAGATTTGTGAAGATAACAATGTTTTATTCATGGCTGACGAAATTCAAACCGGGCTGGGACGAACAGGCAAGCTCTTTGCCAGCCAATATGATGACGTCAGGCCTGATGTGACCATCATCGGCAAGGCACTCTCTGGCGGTTTTTATCCCGTTTCCGCTGTCCTCGCGGACAAAGCCATACTAGGCCTATTTACCCCTGGAGAACACGGCTCGACCTTTGGCGGCAGCCCATTAGCTGCTGCTGTTGCCCGTGCTTCACTACGGGTCATTCGCGAAGATAAACTGGTGGAAAACTCATCTGCCATGGGTGAGTATTTCATGGGTGAACTGCGCAAGATTAACAGTCCGCACATCAAAGAAGTTCGCGGAAAAGGGCTATTGATTGGTGTGGAGCTGCATCCTGAAGCCAATGGCGCACGAAGGTTCTGTGAAGCACTGATGAAAAAAGGTATTCTTGCCAAGGAAACGCATGACAATGTTATCCGTTTTGCGCCACCGCTGGTTATTGATAAAAAGACTATTGATTGGGCGCTTCCGCGAATCAAAAAAGTATTGATGATGGATTAGGGCAGCTAAACGAATCGTTTGATGGATGGAAAGAGGAGGTGCATTTGAGCCTCCTCTTTTTGGAAGAAATGCTATTATCACTGAAATTATGGGGTCTGGATCCCGCATGTCAACAAAACATTTGTTTAATCGAAGTGCATTTATTCGCCAGCAAGGGCCAGTGTTGGTGGTTGTTTTTATTATTTCAATAATTTTGGATTTTTTATTTGCTTGGTATCTCGGTACTGGGTTACCAATTAATGTGGCAAGTAAATCAGAAGCATTGCTTATTTGGAAAATTGTTTTTATTTTTTTGATATTGATTAATGCATTGACCTTAAAAATGTGGAATATTTATGGATTTATTAATAAACTAACAAAATGGCAAACTGGGTATGTTGAAATCGCTGCAGATGAAATCTTGCATTGTGTTGAGAAAAGTGAAATCTCACAAAGCAGGGTTAAGTTTGAACGCGGGTATGTTATTGATGAATCAAAAAAAATATTCGATTATGAATTGAATTATCGAATCAAGCAGGTAGAGAAGTATGAAAGAACAACATTAGGAAAACTAAAGATTAGGGGGAAGATTGAGTTAGATTGCCTGGATGAGTACAACGGTCTGGAGATGGGCGTTGCAGATCGTTCAATTAATGAAATAAAAAACCACAGTATTCCCGCTTATTATGAGGGGATGGATATCATTCAATCTAAACTGGATGAGATGGTTTCAAAAAAAAAGAGCTAATGGAAAGAAATAGTTCACAACTAAAGGTAAATTGATGTTTCATTTTGAGAAGACTAATATAAGTTACAATTAAGTAATAATTATCAAGTAGAAGGAAACTATTATGCGTTTTGCTAAAATCGTTTGCACCCTCGGACCGAGTTCTTCAGATTGTGAAACCATCACCAAACTTATTGAAGCCGGCATGGATGTTGCCAGGCTAAATTTTTCACATGGTACCCACGAATCTCATGGCATCTTAATAAAAAATATTCGCGAATGCTCCAAGAAAGTTAATCGCCCGGTGGCCATTTTGCAAGATTTGCAAGGACCAAAATTAAGGGTAGGCAAACTGCCTCCAGAAGGAGTTTCATTGGTCGCAGGGCAAACTTTAAATCTATATACCGTTGGGTTTGGTGTTGAAGATTTTGAGGGCGAACAGAAATCATTGCCTCTGGATGTGCCAAATCTGGCAAGAGGTGTTAAAGCAGGAAATCGCATTTTGTTGGATGACGGTCATCTTGAGTTACTGGTAACTGATGTAAAAGGGGAAACTGTTATAACAACAGTTGTTACTGGTGGATTGTTGACTTCTAATAAAGGTGTCAATTTGCCCGGAGCACACTTGGGGATTCCAAGTTTTACTGAAAAAGATCGCGTGGACCTTGAATTTGGTTTGGCCAACGACGTGGATTATGTAGCCATCTCGTTTGTGGAGACCTCCCTTGATATCGAAATTGTTCGGGAAGCGATGAAAGAAATAAATCCTGCACGCGCTAATACTCCCATCATTGCCAAGCTCGAAAGGCCTGAAGCAGTCACAAATCTGCATGACATCATCCATGTGACGGATGGCGTGATGGTGGCCCGCGGCGATCTGGGTGTTGAAACTTCGCCTGCACTGGTACCGAGCATCCAAAAAGAAATCATCAAGACTGCCAATCGACATGCCAAGGTGGTCATTACCGCCACACAAATGCTGGAATCCATGATCCATAATCCGAGGCCGACCCGCGCAGAAGCTTCTGACGTTGCTAATGCCATTTTCGACGGCACAGATGCGGTTATGCTGTCAGGTGAAACTGCAAATGGTATGTATCCAGTCGAAACGGTCAAAATGATGGATTCTATCGTCCGGGAAGCTGAAAAACACAACCATGAATGGGGTAAAGCGGAAGAATTCCCGAAGGATGCCATTAAAAGTGACGCTTTGAGCATGTGTGCAGCTGCCAAGGAACTAGCCCATGATCGTGATGTGTCTAATGTGGCCGTTTTTACACAATCAGGCAAGACTGCTTTGTTAATGTCAAAAATTAGACCCCGGGTGCCTATTCTTGCGTTATCGCCTGAAGAACGCACAATAACAATGGTGAATTTATATTGGGGAGTCATCCCCATGCCAACGCCTTATGTCAACTCCTTGGAAGAAATGGTTCATAATGTCGATAAGGAATTGATGAGTGAAAATAGAGTAAAAGAAGGCGAACAGATTGTTCTAATTTCGGGTTTTCCAGTTGGCGCGATGCATCTGCCCAACCTGGCATTACTACATGCAATAGGCGAAGAAGTATAACAGGGAGAAAAATTGGAAACCAGGATTCTCGACTCATCGAAGCAGAAAGACGTTAAGCGGTTTAAATCATTACCTTTCAGTCTTTATCGCGGGAATCCCTTTTGGGTGCCACCGATCCCAGGCGAAATAGAATTTTCAATGGACAAAACCCGGCATCCTTATTATGCACATTCTGAAGCTGATTTTTTCGTTGTTGAATCCGGTCGGGATATTCTCGGGCGGATTCTTGTCATTCATAACAAGAATTACTGCAACTATCATAAAGAGAATACTGCTTTTTTCTATTATTACGAAACGGTTGATGATCAGCATGTTGCCAATATGCTTTTTTCTGCTGCGCAGGATTGGTGTAAAAAACGGAAAATCAGTGAAATTGTAGGTTCGAGAGGGTTGCTACGTTCAACATGCATTGGTTTGCTGGTGGAGGGTTTTGACCAGGAGCCAGCCACCGGAATGACATATAACCATCCCTATTATGAAAAACAGGTTTTGAAATGTGGTTTTCAAAAGTTCACTGACCATTATTCCGGTATTTTAGAAACTCACATCAACCACAAGGTGCATGATGTGGCACAGAAAGTTCTTTCAAGAGGGAAATTTAAGGTTATAACCTTTAAATCCACCGCAGAAATGAAAACATGGATTCCAAAAGTGGACGAGATTCATCATCGTGCTTTTTCTGACAATCCAGGTTTTGTGCCTTCTACACAAGAAGAGTTTGAAGATTTGGCAGGAAATATACTTGCATTGGCTGATCCGCGTTACGTGAAGGCGATTATGTATGAAGAAGAGACTGCCGGATTCATCATTGCGTTTCCGAATATTAATAAAGGATTGCGATTTGCCAGAGGCAGATTGTATCCGTTTGGCTGGCTGGGTTTGCTGCTGGCGAAAGCTAATCCGAGTGTGATTGATGTTGAAGTTGTGGGCATGCTGCCAGAGTATCAGGGCCTGGGTGGGAATGCATTGTTGTATTCTGAATTGGATAAGACGATCAGCGGTCCGCACATCAAACGAGCAGAGATCGTCCAAGTGGATGAGCGCAATTTTAAGAGCAAGTCTGATATGGATACGATGAATGTCGTGTGGAATAAGACGCACAGAACGTTTAGGAAAGTTATTAGTGATTATTGATTTGTAATTAGGGATTGGGGAATAGTAATTGGGATTGGCAAACCGTGAATCGTGAATAGTGAATCGTTGATCATTTATAAATTACTCTTATTTTTAGATGGAAAGTTGATCATATTTTATTTAGGCATTTATTTTTCGTGTTTTTCGTGTGGTTCGTGGTTACTAGGTTTTTAAGGAGACTTGTATGTTCAATACATTAATTTCAACGACTGAACTTGCAGAACATCTTCATGATCCAAATTGGGTGGTGATTGACTGCCGGTTTGATCTGGCGGATAAAGAATGGGGGGAACAAGAATATGCAGTGTTACACATCCCCGGAGCGGTGTACGCAGATCTTGAGAAAGATATCTGCGGACCAATTACGCCGATCTCTGGCCGGCATCCTCTGCCAGAGGATAAAGATTTTATTTCTGCAATGCAGCGAATAGGTGTAAACAATGACAGCCAGGTGGTGGTTTATGACGCCACAGGCGGCGGCATGGCTGGAAGGTTATGGTGGCAGTTAAAATATTTTGGTCATGAGAAAGTAGCGCTGCTGAACGGCGGTTTGCCAAAATGGTTAACTGAAGGGAGAGATACCACCGATGGCGTTGAATCCAACCCGGCTGGCGATTTCTCTGGCGTACCTGATTTCACGATGATGGTCACCACAAATGAAGTTAAAGACATGCTGGGTTTTAAAACCAATACCATCATTGATGCACGCGCACCTGAACGCTTCAGAGGTGAAGTGGAACCAATCGACACGGTGGCGGGGAGGATCCCCGGTGCAGTAAACCGTTTTTATAACCATAATCTTGACAGCAGTGGTCAATTTTTGCCTGCTGAAAGCCTCAAAACGGCTTTTGAGACGCTGTTAAACGGCTTCAAGCCACAAGATGCAGTGGCATACTGCGGATCGGGCACCACGGCCTGTCACAACTTGATCGCCATGGCTTACACCGGGCTGCCTATGCCCAGATTGTATGTGGGTTCATGGTCCGAGTGGATCAGGGAACCGAAGAACCCAATTGAACGAGGATAAGAAAATAACAATGTCTGGTTTAGCATCTACAAATGTTTCGAAATTATTAAACTCTCAAAATCCAATTATTCTGCCATTGGGTATATCAAATGTATATTTAATTCGATGTGAAGGGGGGTATCTACAAGTTGACACAGGTTACGAAACAAATTACCGAGGGTACAAGAATCTGCTGTCATTGGTTGGGGTGAAATTGCACGAGATTCGCTATCTTTTCTTAACCCACCATCATGATGATCACGCCGGGTTTTTAAACGAATTAACCAGTGAAACGGATCTTACGATCATCTGCCACGAAAAAGCCAGGTCTCTATTATTTATTGGAGAAAATGACAAGACAAGCGGGGGCGGTTACATAAATGGGATGATCAAGATTTTGGCAGGCATCAAAATGCGCTTTGATCCAAGTTGGACGCTGACTTTTCCGCCGTTTACACTACGAGAGAAAGACATTTTGATCTCCGCAGATGATGATCAATTATTACGAAAAATCGGCATTGAAGGCAGAATCTTAACCACACCAGGGCATTGTATGGATCATATTGCTATCGTGCTGGATAATGGGGACGCGTTTTGTGGTGATGCGGCGTCAAGCTTTTTGCTGCCGTTTGGAACGCGCTATGCCACGTTGTTCATGACGAACATGGAAGATGGCTACCGAAGTTGGCAAAAAATGCTGGATGCACGGGCGCAAGTGATCTATCCAAGCCACGGAAAGGCTTTTTCAGCCGAGAAGCTGAGGCAAAATATGGGGAAGTACAAGACCAAGGATTTGGTTCGATTTTTTTAAAATACACATAAAAATGCTATAATATACACATAGCATATAAGTGAGAGAGGAAAAATGAGAACAAATATAGAATTAGACGACCTGTTGGTCGCCAAAGCCCAGAAATTAACTGGTATAAAGACAAAACGTGAAGTGATTGATACCGCGTTGCATGCTCTCGTCAGATTGAAAGAACAATCTTCTGCAAAAGCCTTACGTGGCAAGCTTAAGTGGGATGGTAATTTGGACGAATCAAGGCAGGGGCGGGCAAATGCTGGTGGTTGATACCACAGTATGGGTGGATTATTTCAACGGACAGATCAACCCGCAAACAGACTACCTCGACGAAGCATTGTCCAATGAAATCATATTGGTGGGAGATTTAATTTTAACTGAAACGCTGCAAGGTTTTCGAGAAGACCGCGATTATCAACTCGCGCTCAAGGCACTCTCCACTTTTGAACAGGTTGAGATGGTTAACCTTGAACGAGCAAAACAAAGTTCGCAATATTACCGCGAGTTGCGTAAAAAGGGAATCACCGTTCGCAAAACGATTGATTGCTTGATTGCCACGTTTTGCATCGCGGAAGAACATATGCTTTTACACCGGGATAGTGATTTTGATGGGTTTGAACAGTTTTTAGGATTGAATGTGGTTCATCCTAATCTGTATATGTCAAGGTAGTCGAAGATGAAGAGTAACAGAACAAATTATTGTAGGTGAGTTAATGATTCCAACAAAAAAATATGTTGTGAGAAACCAATCAATATTTATTACGAGCCACCTGAGTATGTTATTACCTTGGTAATCCATTTTTGGATATAAACCGTTGAAGTAACTGTTTAAGTAAAACCCAATTTGATAAACCCAATATTCGTCTATATTTCAATGTCATTTGGGCTTTAAGAAGAGAACTTGGTATTTTCCCCTGTTGAGCAAAAATTAAACAACGAGATAATTCTATACGCCACATCAGATCATAATAATGACCATATCCACTTGCCTTATCATCTGCATCATCTAACAAATGAAGTGCTTCTATATATTTCTTTTGAGATCTTAATAATTCTGCATATTTAAGGTTTGTTCGTGCCTCTTGACGATTGTATTGACCTTTGTATCGAGCTAAGATGTTCAAGCTTTTCTGAAAAAGGTCAATTCCTTCAGTAATTCTCCCTAATAATCCAACAACTTCACCTAAATCTGCAATTGTTTGAGCGATCAGAATGTCTGAGTCTGCTGCCTTTTCATGTAGTACGAGTACTTCCTTAAGTAGAGTTTCGGTTTTTTGTAAGTCACCTTCATCTTGAGTTAACCAAGCCAAAACTTGAAGTGGATTGCCGCGCCAAGGATCATCAATACTAATTTGTTGGAGAACATTTGTTAGAATCTTTTTAGATTTTGCCTTATTATTTAAGGCCCGATAACACAATGAAGTCATATAGTAACTTTTTAAGGCGTTAAATTTATCACCAATTATTGTGTAATTTAAATTAGATTCCTCAAAGGCAATTATGGCTTGTTTATGGTAACCTTGACGATGTAGATTGTGTCCTCTAGCTCCTAGCAAATGCCCTAATTCAGGATAATTATTTAATTGTCTTGCAGCATTTATCGCAGCTATATCAAGAGTTTGAATTATTGGAATTCCCCAAGCACTATCGCGCGCAATTAATCCTGTAAATAATTCTCTTAATTTGATTATTCCATTTAAATCGTTTGAGTTTTGCAATTCAAATAATGTTAAGCGAACTCGTTCCCATTCAGAATCTGGGAAGGCTCCAGGGCTTACACCTGATTGGGATACCTGATCAGAAAAAAATTTCAAATCATTCCAATCAATTTCTAAAGTCATTAAATCACTACTCTTTGTTGGCTATGCAGGAATTCTGCAAGACTTGGGAAGATTGAATAATTTCCATTCTGATTATCACTGTTGATGATAAGAAAACGTTCATGCAGTAAGATTAACGCATCGGAAAGATCGCCCAATCTACCCCTTGCTTGAGTCCAATCAACTAAGCTCTTAGAAGTAACCTTCCGGTTATTGTTTTGTTCCTGATATATTAATAACAATATATCTTGCGCTAACAACCCAATAGTATTTAATTGTGTTAATTCTTGCCAACGCATTTTATATAGGTAATCTAATAAATCTAAGCCAAATACAGAGGGTAGAAGATTCAATTGTTCCCATGAAGAACGAGCAACATCGCTAATGAGTAGTTGAATAAGTAAAGGAACACCACCACTTTTTTTTATTAGCCACTTTAAATTCTTATTTCCAGTTGTGTTTGATAATACCTTTGTCAAATTTGGATGTGTGTTTTTATATTGGTCAATATGCCAATTTACAAATTTTCTTACTACATCAAGACTTTGTAATGGATTCAAACGAACAAGTATTATTTGGTCGTTATGCGGTAAACGATAATTGATTTGACGTGTAGTAACGATTGCCCTTATATCGCGATTTGTTATTTGTAAGAGTGTTTTTAAAAATAAATCACCTTGAGTTACAGATTCCAAGTTGTCAACCACGATAATTGCCCTTCGACCAACTAATCGGCGACGAATATCTTTAACAGAATTAATATCATTTTCATATTGAACACCTAATTGTAAACATAATCGTTTACAGAAACTTGAATGTGTCTGATAACCTGGTTCGTGAAGAACTATCCTTCCAGTGGAAAGATCTACCAATTCACTTTTTGCACTATCCCCCAAAATCAAATTTATTATTTCTTGTTCATAAAGACACCTAACTAATTTACTTGCTAATGTACTCTTTCCCATACCGCCATCAGCAGCCAAGATGAAGATTTTTGACCCTTTAGGATTTTGTAGAGACCAAAGTATTCTTTGAATTGGAGAAAAACCTTCTTGACCTCTGTTAGGAGGGCAATCAATCTGCCCAGATAAAGGAATATAGATTTGTTCTCTCTCTAACAAACCTAAAAAATATGATCCGAAAGCAGATGAAATTTGGAGGCGTTGATTGCCAATATCTATACTTTTATCTCCACAATCGTCGGCAAATAAATTAGCTTCACTTATATTGAGATGATTGTTCTCAAGTCCTTCTGGAACAAAAAAGGAACCAATTATCGAAGCAACAGTAACAATTAACGTATATAAAGGTTCAAATCCCGGTTCGGACCAAAACCATAATCCCGCAATAAACAAGGATATTATTGCGATTACTCTTAAAATGAATTTCCAATTAGTCTTCATATTTTTCAATAAACCCCGTAATTAAAGAATTCTCTGCAAAAAGTAGATCAATATGATTATATATTGATTTGTTCAATGAAAGTAAGATGTTTTAAGTTTATTTCGGGCATATTTTATTAAACGAAGTTGACTTGAGTATACAAACAGTCAAGCTAAGTCAGAATAATTGCAACAAAGTTATTAATAAGTGTAAATTAGAAGCAAGTTAGTCGAATAAGAAATGCAATTATCATAAAAACAGAAAAGTCAATTCTAAAATTAGGTTTATTACTTTATCTATAAATTAAACTATCTACTTTTGTGAACTCTTTTTCAACGCGGAATCCACCATCATATCCATGACCGGGTAGATCAGGCGGCCGACGAAGTGGTGCAGCCAGTACATCAGTTTGCCTTCGCTGCCTGGCAGAATTATGTATTGCTTTCTGGCAACGGCTTTGAGGGTTTCGAGGGCTACAATATTGGGGTCGAGCAATTTCGCGGAACCGGCAATTTCTTTGGTGACGGCGGGTTTGAACTGGCTTTCGTAGGTAAGCTGAGGGGTATCGGTATCAGGGGGGAAGACGATGGAAACCTGAATGCCATCCGGTTTGAGTTCGGCGCGCAAGGCATCTGTAAATCCGCTCACTGCGAATTTGGAAGCACCATAGGCTGAATAGCCGTATACGCCGATGAAACCAGCAATGGACGAAATGTTAATAATCACGCCGGATTTGCGCTGCTGCATGAGCGGAACGAGCACTTTGAGCACGTTTACCGTACCGAAATAGTTGACATCCATCATCCAGTGGAAGATGTCGTCGCCGAGGTCTTCAAAGCGTCCTGGATGGGCGACGCCGGCGGAATTGAATACCATGTCTGGAATCCCGTTTTCATTGACGAAATCCAGCAAGGCTTTTTCAACTTCATCCTTATTGGATACGTCCGCTTGAAGGGTGAAAATCTTTTGGTCATGATGAAGTTTGGAATTTGCCAAGTCTGCTGCGGCCGAGGTGAGAAGCTCCGCACGGCGGGCGAGGATGGCAACATGACCGCCATTGCGCAGAATTAGTCTGGCGAGCGCTAATCCGATACCGCTGGAACCGCCGGTAACCATGGCTAATTTGTTACGATAAAAATCCATATTGACCTCTCTAATGTCCGCAGGATCCGCATGAGCCGCCGCTGCAACCACCGCAGCGTGCTCCGCCAGAGCGTCCGTCACTCTTGGAATAGCACAACGACAACGCGCGTTTGGTATCAGTGGATTGGCATGTTTTGCAGGCGATTTCGGCATCTGCATCTTTCATGGGGCGGATGGCTTCAAATTTGGTATTGCAATTCTGGCATTGATATTCGTAAATCGGCATTTTACACTCGCTAAGTTAAGAGTTTTGAGAATTATAAAAGCGCAGGGCGTAGATGGCAATTCCGGCGGCCACGGCGACATTGAGCGAATTTTTGCTGCCGAGCATTGGCAGTGAAAGGGTCAAATTGGATTGCTGTAGTAAGACAGGATCCACACCAGATATCTCGTTACCCAGGATTAATAACACGGATTGATCAGATTCGATTTGTTTGACTTCGGTAAACAGGTCGATCGATTGCTCAGCAGCTTCAAGAGAATAGAGAAGTGTGCCTTCTTTGAGCTGGCTGACAACATCCAGGCCGTTGCGGTGATAAGACCACGAGACGAAGCCTTCAGCACCCAGACCGGTTTTGATGATCTTGGGATGGTCGGGCGTGGGTGTGGTGCCACAGCAGTAAATATGGTTGACACCTGCGCCATCCGCGGTGCGGAAGATGGAGCCGACATTGAGGGTGCTGCGCAAGTTATCGAGCAAAAGATCCACGCGGCGCGCGGATTTGAACTGCGGCAGACTGGCAGCCTTCACGTTAGAATAAGGTTCACCTGATGCCATCAGCGGTGATTTACAGAACGGACAAACCTCCATGTGATCCACAGACAGGTTGGTCGGAAAGCGCAAGCGGCACTCCGGGTTCTGGCATTCAAAGATCTGAAAGAATTGCTCAGACATTGTTCTCGACTTCTTCCGGAACGGGCAAGAGGGTCAGTTCTGTACGCACCACATCCACGACGAAAGGAGAGATGCCGAGTTCTTCGAGCACTTCTTCAGGTCGGCCGGTAGCGCCAGGCATGGCCATCAGTCGCATATAGATGGTGGCAGGCTGTGCGGCAGAAAAAGTGAGTTCTTTGATCAAAGGGCGGAGGTCGTACTGCTTTCCGCGGCGATCACGCATGCATATTTCGAGTCTGGTTAATTGATTGACCTTCTCTTGTATGGGCTCCAGGTCGCAATCTTCGGGGAGGGTAACGTAGTAAACAGCAGATTCCACAATCGTTTGCAGTGGAGGGCTCTTTAGCGGTACATTGGTGAGCGTTTGAATCTCAATCCCTGGTTGGACGGATTTCTCAAGCTTGGATTGCAGTTCTGCAAGTGATTCTTCAGAGTCGCACCAGAAATCAAGCAGTTCCACCTGGCTGGTGAAGCCCAGTGGCAGCGGACAGGCCTGGTGCATGCGGGGTTGGGGGTGAAAACCTTGTGAATAGGCCAGCGGTACGCGTGCTCGGCGGAAGGTGCGTTCCCAGACCTTATGCAGGTCAAGGTTGCCAATGTATTGCAGGGCTTCGCCCTTAAAGTAATGAATTCGTACGCGCTGCATTATGCGGCCTCCAGGCAGACCCAATTGACACCGTCTTTTTCTTTGAGTTGATCAGTAAGTGTCGGGACGATTCCACAGGCCAGACATTGATCGCGGCAGTCTTCAGTGGTTTCACCTGCCAGCGCTTTTTTGTACTCGCGTTCCAAATATTTTCGGGAGATGCCGGTACTGATGTGATCCCAAGGCAGCACCTCGGAAATCTCGCGTTCGCGGGAAGTGTAAATCTCAGGCGGCAGGCCAGCACCTTCGAGAGCATCAATCCACAAATTGTAGTTAAATTGATCCATCCAGGCGTCAAATTTAGCGCCGTGACGCCAGGCATCTTCGATCACGTTTGATAAGCGGCGGTCGCCGCGTGACAGGGTGGCTTCAAGAATCGTCTCGCGCGGATTGGACCAGGTCATTTTCATGCCAGGAGTGCGCAGTTGGTCTTTAAGCAGATTTTGCTTATCCAAAACGTTTGGTATGCTGTCAAGCGCTGTCCATTGGAAGGGGGTATGCGACTTGGGTACAAAGGTGCTGACACCGGTGTGCAGGCTGGCTTTGTTGCCGATAATCTTGCGACCTTCCTTGATAACTTGTTTGCAAAGATCAGCAATGGCTTGCACATCTTCCATGGTTTCAAAGGGGTGCCCAATCATGAAATAGAGTTTGATGGAGTTCCAACCGCGGGAGTAAATTTGGCGGGCTGTCTCAAGAAGCTGCTCGGCCTGGATGGGCTTGTTAATCAGGTTGCGCATGCGGTCCGTGGCGGCTTCAGGGGCGAGGGTGAATCCACCCTGACGCACGCCTTTGAGTTTTTCCATCAGACCGACTGCGAAAGTCTCAATACGCAGCGAGGGTAAAGAGATGACCAGGTTGCGACCGGCAAATTTTTCGCTGATAGTGGAGACTAATTCCTCTATTTGCGTATAGTCACTAGAAGAGAGAGATAAAAGTGCAATTTCTTCATAACCGGTGTTCTTCATAGATTCTTCGATGGCATTGACGATTTGTTCCACCGAACGTTCACGCACAGGGCGATTAACCATGCCGGCGTGGCAGAAACGACATCCGCGTGTACATCCGCGCATGATCTCTACCGCGATGCGGTTGTGCACCACGTCGATGGAAGGCACAATAAAGTGGGTCGGCGGATCGGGCAGGATACCTACCACGCGTTTGACTATCTTTTTTGGGAATCGCGGCGAAGTGGGTTCTACAGATTGGACCGAGCCATTTTCGTTGTATGTGACATCGTAGAACGCAGGCACATATATGCCTGGGATGGCTTGCAACCGTTCGAGCGTTTGAAGTCGGGAAAGATTCTCAGTTTTGGCGGATTTGATGCAATCCAGCACGTCATGGATGGCTTCTTCACCCTCACCAATTACAAAGGCATCAATGAAGGCAGACATGGGCTCGGGGTTGAAGGCCGCGTGTCCACCGGCAATGATGATGGGATGACTGTCGTTGCGGTCCGCGGAGCGTAAGGGCAAACCGGCCAGATCAATAGCGTTGAGTACGTTAGTGTAAAGGGTTTCGTAAGGCAGGGTAAAACCAATCACGTCAAATTCAGCAAGCGGTGCGCAGGATTCGAGCGTGTAGAGCGGCAGGCTGTTCTCACGCATGGCTTCTTCCATATCCAGCCAAGGGACGTAAGCGCGTTCGCAAAGGGTATCAGGACGCTTGTTGATCGTCTCGTAAAGGATCGAAATCCCCAGGTTGGGCACACCGATATCATAAATATCTGGGAAGACCAGCGCCATCCGCAGACCGATCTCGTCCCAGTTTTTGACCACATGGTTAAACTCACCGCCGAAGTAGCGTCCGGGCTTGACGACGGTGGGGAGGATGGCTTTAAGTTTCTTTTTGATCTCAATTCGATTCAGCACCAGTAAAACTCCTTTAGTTTGGCTACGGGAGTGAATTGTAATTGATAAAGGGGAATGAGAGTAGAGAATGGAAAATGCAAAACCTTTTTTACCACGAAAAACACGGAATACACGAAAATTGAAAAATGCACAAAATCGATAAATGCAATCTGATGCGTTTTACCAGACGTGGGGGTAAAAAGGCACGCAATTTTCTTTTATTTTTTTAACCTATTGTGTTTATTTTATAAACAGGTGATTCCGCCATCAATGAGAAGTTCGCTGCCGGTGGCGTAACTTGAGGCTTTGCTGGCAAAATAGAGGACACCTCCGGCCATTTCGTCAGGGGTGGCAAAACGAGCAAATGGCGTGGCTTTCATCCAGACATCGGTGATGTTCTTGTCTACGATCTGATTCATTTCAGTCCACACATAGCCAGGGCTGACCACGTTGACGCGGATGCCGTAGTTTACCCATTCGATTGCCAGGCTCTTGGTCAGGTGAACCAGCGCTGCCTTGGAAGCATTATAAGCAGCCTGGCTTTGCGGTTGGACGATTATCGAGGCTGAGATGGAAGCGACATTAATGATCGAGCCGGGTTTCTTTTCGCTGATTAGTTTTTTGGCAAAAGTTCTTGCCACCAGGAAAGCGCCGTTTAGATTTACATCCAGAATGCGTTTCCAATCTGCAAAGTCAACCTCAAGCGCTGATTTTGGGATGTTTATGCCGGCGTTATTTAGCAGAACATCCGCGGTACCAATCGTGTTGGAGACGGTCTCGATCATCTGGTCCACGGCGGATTCATCCGTAACATCGCAACCAACACCCACAGTCTTTACACCGTATTCAGCAGCGATTTCACTTGCAACTTTCTGGGCAACATCGCCATGAGTAGCCACAATGGCAACAAATGCGCCAGCCGATGCCAGATAGTTTGCTACACATCGCCCAATTCCACTTGTGCCACCGGTGACGATGGCCGTGTTGCCTTTTAAAGAGAATAAATCTGCTATTTTGATCATATTATTTCTCCTCGGGTTGGATGAATTTATAACTATTGTAGCCGGATTTGCATGTATGTTAGGAACAAATGAGCATTATGGCAAATATACCTCACCCCTGCGCCACTCTCCAAAGCTTAGGAGAGGGAAAAATCAGCGATTTTCGATGTGGAATTCCTCGACCTGGACTTCTGGGAAGCGAGTTTCGACAAACTCAACCACCTTGTTGAGCACACGGGCGTTGTGGTCGGCGTCGGTAGAGAGGATAACACAGCCGAGCCAGGCGGACTGCCAGACGTCTTGTAGGCCAATCTCCGCTGCGGAGAGGTTGAATTCCTTGTGCAGGCGTGCGAGGATGGGAGAAAGCAGCGAACGCTTCTGCTTCAACGATCCGCAGCCTGGGAGCGAAAGCTTGAAAGTGAGAAGTGAAACCGAGTGTTGGTTAATTTCATGATTTGCAGATGGCATCGAATGACTTTTCCATTCATACTAATATTAACAACTATAATCATAAATCAATAATTGTTTTTTGGAATGATGATGAATTACTATCAGGCTCTCGATTTTCTTAATTCTCTGATTGATTTTAGCCACATCCGCAATCTGACCTATTCGGCGGAGAAGTTTGATCTGCAGCGGATGCGCGACTTGCTGGGGTTGATGGATGACCCTCAGCAATACTTTCCGATTGTGCACGTGGCTGGGACGAAGGGCAAGGGTTCGACGGCGGCGATGATGGCCAGTGTGCTGCAGGCTGCCGGCTATCTGGTGGGGTTGTTCACCTCTCCGTTTTTGTTTGATTTCTGTGAGCAAATTCAGGTCAACAGTGAGTCGATTTCGCATGAGGAATTAACCAATCAAGTGGAGGTGCTCAAACCGCTGCTTGACCAGGTCAAAAACATTACTACCTTTGAAGCCACTACGGCGATAGCCTTTCAGTATTTTAAAGATTGCCAGGTGGATATAGCCATCATTGAAGCCGGTCTTGGCGGAAGAACGGATGCGACCAATGTGGTAGATCCGCTGCTGTCGGTGATCACATCTATTTCATATGACCATGTAGGGGTACTGGGCAGTACCATTGAGTTGATAGCGTCGCACAAAGCCGGGATAATCAAGCCGGGCAAGCCGGTGGTGGCTGCACACCAGGTTTACCCAGAGTCACTTAGAATCATCCGGGATACAGCAAAGCAAGTTGGTTCAGAAATCATAGAAGCGGATAAATTCGTGAACTGCTCCCCCATCAGCCATTCGCTGGAGGGACAGATTTTTAAAACTGACTTTGCACAACCAGGAAATGACACATGGGATGGCGATTATGGATTAGGTTTGCTTGGTGCGCACCAGATTGAGAATGCAGCCACAGCGCTGACAGCACTTTCAAATCTGACCAAATGGGGGTTTGCGATTGCAAAAGAGGAAGTCGCTGCGGGTTTGCGATATGTGATTTGGCCTTGTCGCTTTGAAGTGGTTAATCGCGATCCCCTGATGGTGTTAGACAGCGCCCACAATGTCGACAGCGTTAAAAAACTTAAACAAAGCATGGCAGATTATCTCGGCGGGTACAAAATATTACTAATCTTTGGCTCTTCAGTGGATAAGGATATCGAAGGCATGTTCAAGGTACTCTTACCGGGGGTTGAAAAGGTGATTTTTGCTAAAAGCGAGCATCCGCGGGCCGCAGAACCTGCGATGCTGGTAAAATTAGTGAGAGACATCCCGGTGCGGTGCGAAGTGGCAGAAAATATCACCGAAGCAATTCAAAGCGCAAAAAAACAAGCCGATAGTCAAACAGCCGTGGTCGTGGCTGGCAGCATCTTCATCGCTGCGGCTGCCAGGGAAGTCATTCTCAATACTCAAGGCGGAAACAGTAAATGAAAGATGATTGGAAAAAACGGTTAGACAATCCCGAAGAATTTACCGCGGCGCTGTATCAGCGCACGGATGAGCTTTATCAAGTTACAGATGCCACTCCCGACGACAGCGGCATGATTCTGTGCCCGGCATTAATCATGCGGGATATTGTGGTTTTTCCACGTATGGTTTCGCCAATATTTGTGTCCCCCGGGCAAAACCTGGACGCCATTAATTATGTGCAAAAGAATGGCGGCACCATGATAGGGCTAATGCTCAAAGATAGCGAAATCGAAAACCCTGCCAGCGGAGATTATCTTGAGGTGGGTGTTGAAGTAGCGGTTGGCCGCCTGTTGACATTGCAAGACGGCAATGCATCCGCGTTGGTTCAAGGACGTCGGCGCATCAAAATCATGGAGATCATTGAACATGATTCCTTTACCTGGGTGAAAGGCTTTGTCGTCAACGACAATCCGATTTCAGACAGGCAAATTGAAGCGCTGATGCGTACCTCGCGCGATCTATTTGAAAAATGTGTGCAGCTTGACCGCAGTTTACCCGATGAAGCGCATTTGTTCTCAATCAATATATCCGAACCGGGTTGGCTGGCGGATATGATCGCCACAGCCATTTCTCTGCCTTTTGAAGAGCGTCTTGAACTCTTAACCATCATGGAGCCGAAAGAACGTTTGAAGAAAGTCAACTGGCTGCTGGCACAAGAGCTGGATGTGCTTCAGCTTGAAGACGAAATTCAAAACCGGGTGCAAAGTGAAGTGGATCGCTCGCAGAGGGAATTTTATCTGCGTGAACAGTTAAAAGCCATCCAGAATGAACTGGGCGAAGGGGATATATGGACGCGTGAACTCACCGAATTACGCTCCAAGATCGAACAGAAAAAAATGCCGGAGGAAGCCAAAGCGACGGCCGATAAAGAAATAGAGCGCATGACCCAGATGCCGCCGATGTCGCCAGAAGTGGGCATCATCCGCACTTATCTAGACTGGATCATTGATCTGCCTTGGGGTGAGACCACTGATGATAATTTGGATGTCAGGCATGCTGGCAAGGTTTTGAATGATAATCATTATGGCCTCGGCAAAGCAAAAGACCGTATTTTAGAATACATCGCGGTAAAAAGTCTTAAGCCAAAGAAAGAGCGTCAGCCCATTTTGTGCTTCACGGGACCTCCTGGAACCGGTAAAACCTCTTTGGGACAATCGATTGCCACTGCGCTGGGGCGTAAGTTCGTGCGCCTTTCGCTGGGCGGTGTGAGAGATGAAGCAGAAATCCGCGGACATAGGCGTACTTACATTGGCGCCATGCCCGGTCGTATTTTGCAAACCATGAAGCGGGCTGGATCGAGCAATCCGCTTTTCATGTTGGACGAGATTGATAAGTTAGGCTCAGATTTCAGGGGCGACCCCTCATCAGCGCTATTGGAAGTGCTAGACCCCGAACAAAATTACTCTTTTTCTGACCATTACCTGGAATTGCCATTTGACTTGTCAAAGGTGATGTTTATCACCACAGCCAACAGTTTAGCGCTGATTCCACCTGCGCTTTTAGACCGAATGGAAATCCTTGAGTTCCCTGGTTACATTGAAGAAGAAAAACTTGAAATTGCGCGTCGATTTTTAATACCGAGGCAGCTTGAAGAAAGTGGACTGGAGGAAGAAGAACTCGTTTTTGAAGATTCAGCGGTAAAAAAAGTGATCCGTGAATATACATATGAAGCTGGCGTACGCAACCTTGAGCGTGAAATTGGCCGTATTTGTCGTAAAGAAGCACGTTTGAAGTCAGAAAAGAAGCGGGTGATTAAAAACCTGACCACAACGGTGGTAGAAAAATTCCTCGGTCCGCCCCAGTTCTTTATGACTGAAGGAGAGCGGCAGGATGAATGTGGTGTGGCGACCGCACTGGCGTGGACGGAAAACGGCGGCGAAATTATGCCGGTTGAGGTGTTGATCCTAGAGGGGAAGGGCAACATGCAGGTCACCGGCCAGATTGGTGAAATCATGCAGGAGTCCGCCCAGGCCGCGCTATCTTATCTCAAGTCTCGATCAGCGGAATTTGATATTGACCCGGATATTTATGAAAATCTGGATGTTCACATTCACATCCCGGAAGGCGCCATCCCCAAAGATGGGCCATCCGCGGGTATTACAATGGCAACAGCCCTGGTTTCTGCATTCTCGGAGCATAAAGTACGTAAAGAAGTGTGCATGACGGGTGAAATAACCTTGCGTGGTAAAGTTTTGCCGATCGGCGGTGTGCGCGAGAAGATATTAGCTGCCCACCGTGCAGGTATGAAAACGGTCCTATTGCCTGAAAAGAATAAAAAAGATCTGGTTGAAGTGCCAAAAAAGGTATTGGAAGATTTGAATATCATAATGGTCAGGCATATGGATGATGTCTTACCGGTCGCTTTACATCCAGAGCCGACATTTGAAAATCGAACGCTAAAAAAGATCAGGGAATTAATACTAAAAGACAGAGAAGAAGATAGAAAAGAAGAAGAGAAGAAAAATTAATATAATAGTTATCATAACAAATGATGTTATTAAATTTGATTAGAGCAGAAACCCGATTTCTAAGAACTGAAATCGGGTTTTGAAATTAAACTTGGTAATCGGATTCAGTATAAGTTAATCTGGTTATTGAGAAAGCGGTTTGCGTTTTTCGGTTTGTAGGGCGATGATGCCATTTTTAACTTGATTGAGACTTTTTTCCAGTTCGATTTGCATAGCTGTCAGGGTTTGAACCACATATTCATCCGTGTCACGGCGGGTTTGTTCACTTTCTTGCCTGGCCTGGTTTATGATCTGTTCAGCGCGAACCTGCGCAGCGAGGGTGGTAGGGTCTTTATCGACTAATTTTTCACTTTTTTCACGTGCGAGGGCAATGGTGCGGTTAGCCTCTTCCTGGGCTTGTGCAAGCACTCGGTCGCGTTGAGCGAGCAATTGCTGCGCTTTCTTGATCTCATCAGGGATGGTAATCCTCATCTGATCGATCAAATCCAACATGCGATCTTCATCCACGACGACGCTGTGGGTGAACCAAATAGGCTTGCTTTCGTTAAAAAGCTCTTCAAGTCGATCAACCAGATGCAAGATATCCATTAGATACTCCTTACAGTATTATATCCAATAACTATGATATCTGTTGCAATCTTCGGGCCAACTATTAATCCCTCAATGTGTGACCAGGGACGATCGGGTTGTTATCCCCCAGATTGGACAGTTTTTTTTTCAAAATCTCTTCAACGGATTTTGGAACCATAGTGCTGATGTCACCGCCAAGCGATGCTATTTCTCGCACAGTGGAAGAGGACAGGAAGGTGTGTTCTTCGCTGGTGATCAGAGCCATCATTTCGACATTTTGTGTCAGCCGGTGATTAGCCAGCGCCATGCGGAATTCAAATTCAAAATCAGAAAAAACGCGCAAACCCCTGATCATGACCTTAGCACCGATCAATTCGCAAAAATTTACGGTCAATCCGCTGTAGCCACACACAGTCACTTTTGGGTTATCTTTAAACACACCTTTAACAAGCGAAATTCTTTCTTCTGGCGACAATAAAAAATTTTTGAGCGGCTTATCGAAAACAGCGATGACAAGCTCGTCTACCAATTTGGCTGCGCGGTTTGCAATATCAATGTGTCCATTATGAATGGGATCGAAAGACCCGGGAAAAACGGCTTTTAACATTTGCTCCTAACTCAAATCACTATTTTCTGAATGCCAAAATTCGGATACTTTACTTAATAATAATGCATTTTCGGGTTTTGAAAGCATCGGATCGGCGGTGAATAATTCTTCAGCCACATTGCGGGCCAACTCGATCAAGCGGATGTCGGTGATGCGCGCCATACGTAAATCAGCAAAACCGGATTGGCGATAGCCAATGAAGTCGCCGGGTCCGCGCTGCTCAAGGTCTTTTTCGGCTAACACAAAACCATCGTTGGTTTCGGTCATCACTATAAGGCGTTCGTTTTCGAGCGAATCTGCGGTTTCTGGAATCAGCAGACATATGGATTGCTCGTCGCCACGTCCGACACGGCCGCGCAATTGATGAAGTTGGGCCAGACCAAATCGGTTTGCGCCTTCAATCATCATGACGGTTGCATTGGGGATATCCACGCCAACTTCAATCACTGTAGTGGAAACAAGAATATCAAACTCTTTGTTTCTAAAGTTTTTCATGACGGATTCTTTTTCATCAGGGGTCATTTTGCCATGCAACAGCCCCACTTTTAGATTCGGGAAGATATCTTTCTGAAGGACTTCATGGTCATCCACGGCTGCTTTAACTTCGTCATTGTCGCCCTGGTCTATGAGTGGATAGACGATAAAAGCCTGGTGTCCGTTCTCGATTTGGGTTTTGACCAGTTGGTAGGCACGTTCACGCTCCAACGGACTGAGCACGTAGGTTTTAACCGGCTTTCTGCCAACTGGCATCTCATCCATGATGGAAAGCTCGAGATCACCGTAAAGAGTCAGGGCGAGTGACCGGGGAATGGGTGTGGCCGTCATGACCAGCAAATGGGGGTTGGTACCTTTTTTTCGCAGGGCTGCTCTTTGTGCCACACCAAAACGGTGCTGCTCATCAATGACAGCAAATTGCAGGTTCTTGAATTGAATTGGATCTTCAATCAAGGCATGAGTACCGATGATCAACTTGATCGAGCCATCGAGCAAACCTTGTTTGATCGTCTCACGTTCCTTGGGGTTGGAATCACCAGTGAGCAATACTATTTCGCTGCTTTTCAATGGGGCATGCGGGTGGCTTTCATCTGCCAGAAATTTTTGCATGGAACGGTAATGTTGTTCTGCAAGGATACCGGTAGGTGCCATAATGACGGCCTGACCGTCTTTAAGTACGACAATGGCGGCTGTAAGGGCTGCAATAATGGTTTTGCCTGACCCCACATCTCCCTGGAGCAAGCGATTCATGGGGCTGCCGCTGGCAAGGTCTTTTTGAACTTCAACAAAGGTTTTTTGCTGGGCACCGGTCAATTCAAAGGGCAGTCCATTTATTAATTGATTAATTATTTCTGGTTCGATAACAAATTTTTCAGCAGTTTGAGTGACCCAACTTTTTTTCTGCTGCAAAACACCTAATTGAAGTAAAAAGATTTCATCAAAGGCAAGGCGGCGCTGCGCTGAAAGCAACGTGTCGTGGGTTTTAGGGTAATGAATTTGAGTTAAAGCTGTATTAATATCGACTATCTTTGCTTTGATTCTAATACTCTCTGGCAGAAAATCAGCAACACGGCTGGCATAAAAACTGACTGCTTCGTTAACTGCAGTGCGAACTATCTTTTGTGAAAGCCCCGAGGTTAATGGATAAACGGGAATGATGCCGTTCGTGCTCAAGTGGCTTTGATCCAGTTCTTCAAAACTGGGATCATTCATTTGTTTGCGACCGAGATAGGGTTCGACCTTACCCGAGATCACTAGTTGTCTGCCGTGCTGAAACTGGTTTGCGAAGTTTTGAGCGTATTTGCTGCCTCTAAAAAAGGAAAGCCTCAGAAAACCAGTGCCATCACTGACCACCACTTCTACGCGCGAAAGTTCTCGATTGCGTACCTTGGTCACCAGCGTGCTTTGAACGGTGGCAATGATGGTAAGAACATCATCGTATTCCAAATGATTGATCGTTTTGAGGGTTGAATAATCATCATGACGGCGGGGAAAAAAATACAACAAGTCGCCGATGGTATTTACACCAAGGTTCTTGAAATCTGCCGCACGACTCATTCCAATTTTGTTGAGAAGATGGAGCGGTGCGGTTAATCCGTGGGTGGGTTTGGAGGCCGTTTCAGATAGTGGAGGAGCAGTATTGCGGAAATTAGAATTGCGGTTTTGATATTGGGGTTTAGAGAGCGATGATTTGTCGTAAGTCGTGATTGGCGTGGAAGTTTCTTCGCCGAGTAGGAGAAGAATATCTTTTGTTGACCGTTCACGGTCTTCAACAGAAGAACGGCTGTACGCTGCAAAATAAGATTCAATATTGGATTTGAGTTCTTCCGAAATGCCTTCTTTGATCAATTCAGGGCGTAACGCGGGTAGAAACTTTTCGAGTCCCCCGATGATGGCTCTATTGGCGTACTTGTTTTGTACTTCCAACATGAGAATTTTGCGAATTTTGTCCAATGAAGTTGGCATAGCTCTATTTTACCCGAAAGACAGAAAATCCATTTTGCGCAGGGGCTATTCAGTTATTTTCGATGACCACCAATCCAAAACCTTTTGGTCCGATCAAGGATGAAAGATAATTATTATGTGGATGTTCAGTATAGATTGTAGCAGGATGATTTTCATCAAGGTATTGCTTGATCAATTTTGCTTCTTGAATGGCAGGTGTTGTGGTTTGTAAAAATGAGACCTGGAAAAGATCATCAAACTCATCAATGTATTCAATAAAGTAGTCAATTACTCCATGGATGTTTTTTAGTTTGTCAATTGGCGTAAAAGTTCCGTCTTCAAGGCTGAAAATAGGCAGTAAAGAAAGCATTTCACCGACGACACTCTGACCTTTGTCTATATAGCCTGCATTATATAGGTAAGATAAGCCCGGGGTGCAAAGCAAAGTGTAAATATGCGGTAATTGTTCGCGCAGAGTTTCTTCAATAAGATTGCCAGCGGTATTATTTGAGATCAAATCCATTGCAGATTGAATCAGGAAACCCTGACCAATGGATAAAGATTGACTATCAATAAGATGCACAGAAGCGCGCCCCTTAATTTTGTTGAGAAGCGCAATAATTGTGGCATAAGCTGGATTGATCTCTTTGGAATGTAAAATGATAAACACATCATCAAATTGATTGACGCTAGTTTCAATGACTTCTCGAATTTCATCGGAATCAGGAACCCTGATGATGGGATCCTTGTTTAGAGCCAGATGCTTTGGAAAGTCCAGACCATTATTATGGTTAGTCTCTTTTGGGTTGATAAAAGAATACTCCGTTTTAAAGTTGATAAAACGGAGACAAATATTCTCTGGGAAGTTAACCCTGGTAAATTGTGCGGCATTGTCAGCTATGATGCAACATGATGGCATAAAACTCACTCGAGAGAAATAATCAGTTGATAGTGGGGTTGTCCACCTTCGTGTACTTCAATTTCATGATCAGGATAAAGTTGTGTGAGATACTCACTGATATCTTTAACATCACTGTTTTCCATGTTTTCGCCGTAGAAAAGGGTAATTCTTTCGCGGGCAGACATATCCGCTTTTTTGAGAAGCATTGTACAGGCTTCTTTTACGGAATCACCTGAGACCAGTAATTTGCCGTTAAGCAAGCCAATGATCTTGCCAATTTGAACTTCAACACCGTTTAGTTTGACTGAGCGAGTGGCAGTTGTGATTTCGCAGGTATCTACTTCAGACAAAGCTTCAACCATATCCGCTGCGATTTTTTGTGTATCGCCTTCAGGATCAAGTCGAAGCATTGCAGAAAGCCCCTGGGGGATGGTTTTGGATTCGACCACAAAAACATTTTTAACACTGACTGATTTAGCTGTATTTGCAGCTAAAACAATATTTTTGTTGTTTGGAAGGATGATGACATTATTGGTGGGCAGGTCTTCGAAGGCTTTTAGAATCTCTTCAGTGCTGGGATTCATGGTTTGGCCACCTTCAATGATTGCAGCAACACCAAGGCTTGCAAGAATCTTGGAAATTCCAAGACCTGGTGAAACAGCAACTACAGCAATATTGCCTTCGTGAAAGTCGTTTAACTGATATCGTTTGGATTTTTGTTTGGAATTATCCATTTGGAGTTGGAGGTTTTCCATGGCAACTTTAGACCATGTGCCAATTGAGGAAATGTAATTTAAAGGCTCGTGCCGCTTATCCGCTTCGACATGGATGTGCATGCGGTACATGCCGTCACCTTCGCCAACTTGCACGGATGTGCCGATCTCGGATAATTTTTCATAGAAACTTTCGAGAACCAGCGGCTCTTTGGTGGAAAAGTCGATCACAACTTCAACATCCTGGCCTTCCTCAACTTCGTCCATGGTGTCTGAAAGATCCATGCTGGATAACGGTTGAATTAGTACAGCGGAAGAATCGAGTGTTTGTCCCTGGATATGACGTTGCATGCCTTCAAGGATAAAGAACAAACCTTTGCCGCCAGAATCAACCACACCTGCAGATTTCAAAATGGGCAGTAATTCAGGTGTAAATTTTACAGATTCATCCGCTGCATTAACTGCTATTTTTAGAAGTTCTTCAAGGTCGGTGGTACGTACAGCGGCTTTTTCGATTGCGATTGAAATATCTTTTATCACGGTGAGGATGGTGCCTTCGACCGGTCGAACGACGCCTTTATAGGCGGTGTTGCGGCTTTCACTCAAAGCGCGAGCGAAAATCTCATGATCCATTTCTGGAAGGCTGTCGAGCGCGCGGGCAAATCCACGCCAAATTTGTGAAAGAATGACGCCTGAGTTGCCTCTGGCTCCCATTAAAGCGCCTTGAGCAATATCTTTTGCCATCTTGCCAATATTGGTTTCTGATGAGGAAACCACTTCGTTGTAAGCTGCTTGCATGGTTAAAAGCATGTTTGTGCCTGTATCACCATCTGGTACAGGGAAAACATTTAAAGAATTAACCATTTGCTGATTTGCTTTTAGCCAGAGAAGAGAAGCCTCAAGAAGTTTTTTTAACTTTTGACCATCAATTGAAGTAATGGGTTTTTTAGAATCAGTCACTGTTGTACTCGTTTCAAGAGAAGTAGTTGTCATATTGAATTTAGGCAATAATGGTTTGAATTAATCAGGGTTACTGATGCGCAATCCGCGCACATGGACATTAACCTGATCGACCGATAAGCCTGTCGTGTTTTCGACCTGATATTTTACATTTTCAGAGACACTTGAAGCGACGGATTTAATCCGAGTGCCGTATTCAACGATCACAAAGATATCGATATTAGCTTCAAGACCATTAAATGCAATTTCGACGCCGTGAATGGGGTCTTTCACAAGCACGTTAGAGAGGCTTTGCGCAAAATTCTTGTCTGCCAGACCTACGATTCCATATGAGGAAAGGGCGGAGTGGTAGGCAATTGAGGCAATGGCCCGGTGAGAAATATAGATACTTCCTAAAGTATTTTCGGCAGAGTTCATTTGATTTTCCTTGTGTTTATAACATTCTTTCTTGAAAAAAGATACGGTATGTGATAAAATTCGACTTTGCTAGTTATAATAACAATTGTACCCAAAATTAGTACTTAGTATCGAAAGGGAAGTAAAAATGGCAAAGTGCTCGACTTGTGGCAAGGCAACTGTTTTTGGTCATAATCGTAGTTTTTCTCAGCGAGCTACCAATCGTATGTTCAAACCGAATCTTCAAAGAGTGACGGTTGTTGAAAATGGCCATCCTGTTCAAAAAGTTCTTTGCGCCAAATGCATTCGCACTATGGTGAAAAGCAACTAGGCTATCAAATGCTGACATAAAAATTGCGGTTGGAGACTTCACCATCCGCAATTTTTTGTTTAAAGCAAACTTGCACGTAAATCATTTACACCACGACTAATACCGCCAGGGTGATGAAAAATAGCGGAAGCAGATACAAAAGCACTGGCACCCGCTTCTTTAACCAATGAAATAGTATCGGCGTTAATGCCGCCATCCACTTCAATAATCGGTGGTGTCTGGCATTTCTGTGCAAGATGATTAATTTTGGCAATTTTTTCAACGACTTCAGGCATAAAATTTTGACCAGAATACCCCGGATTTACCGTCATAACCAGAATGAGGTCCGCAAAGCGTATTAGCGGCTCTATCATTTCAACCGGCGTAGCTGGGTTGATGGCAATCCCGGCCGTGCAGCCAGCAGCTTTAATCCGGGCCAGGGTTTCAATAATTTTTGGATTGTTCTCTGGATGAATTGTAATATTTGTTGCCCCGGCTTTGATGAAGTCATCCACCAGATTCTCAGGATTATTAGTCATCAAGTGACAGTCCAGAGGTAAATCAGTTATTCTGCGACAAGCTTCGACAATGAATGGCCCCATGGTTAAATTGGGAACAAATTGTCCATCCATGACATCAATGTGAATCCAATCAACACCTGCGTTTTCACAAGCGATAATTTCACTCTGTAAATTAGCAAAATCAGCGGAGAGTATAGAAGCTGAAATAAAAAATTTCATTATTATTAACCAAACAAAGGTTTGATGGAAAACCAAATAAAGAGCCAGAATGGCAGCAAACCACCAACCAGCAGGAGGCATAAAAGTTCAAGCCCAATTAACTTCCAATCTATGGCAGTTGAAGTTTTATCTGATCCTGGAGAATAATCTTCGTAGCTGATTTGCGGAGGCTGATTATTAATCATAAAAACCGGCGGCACTTCTGTGGAACTTCTAGAACTAGTTGGTTGCTTGCGGTAATTTTCAAGAATAGTTGCGAGTACACTGCCAAGCTGGTCTGCTGTGCGATAACGAGCAGCAGGTTCTTTTGAAAGTATCTTGAGGATGATCTGTTCAAGTTCAGACGGGCATTCAGGATTAATTTCTCTTGGCGGAACTGGTGGTTGAGTTTGATGAAGTTGGATCAATTCATCAGTTGTTTTAGCATTGAAAGGTAGTTTACCGGTGAACATCTCGTACATGACTACACCTAAAGAATAGACATCAGACGCGGGTGAAGGTTGTTCACCAAGTGCTTGTTCTGGAGATAGATACTGCGGAGAACCCCAGACAACATCAGGTTTGTTATCTTCGTTGATAGACGAAAGTGCTCGGGCAATACCAAAATCTGTAATTTTGAGACGATTATCATCTGAAACAATCATATTTTGGGGTTTAACATCGCAATGAACGATGCCGGCCCTATGCGCATAGCCGAGAGCGTTACAGGCTTGAATCATGAGTGGAATTCCCTGATTGGCTGAGAAAAATCCTTTTTCACGAATTCGAAATTTTAAATCTTTACCAACCATAAATTCCATGACAATGAATATGCCATTAGGGTCAATGCCAAAATCATGAACTGTGACAATGTTTGGATGGGTGAGATTTGCTGCAGATTTGGCTTCCTGTTTGAAACGATCACGAAAACCCTGAAGTTCAGAAAAATCCTGCCGAAGCAATTTGATGGCGACCGGACGTTCTAGCATCTGGTCATAAGCTTCATAGACCAATGCCATTCCGCCTTTACCAACTTGATGGATCAGCCGGTAACGGTTGCCTAAATGATGGATCGGAACATTTTCATCTGTCATACACAGCGATTATAACATAGCGGCGTTTTTATCCAATCGGTTATAATTTTCTTATAATGATTGATTGTTTTTTTGGGTTTAGGTTTCATATTTTCACTTAAAGCGTCTCTTGCTGAAGGCATCGAAACCTCCACCGGGATTGTACAAAACTAATGAAAAAAACAATGATAAAAACAGCAAGAGAACGAATTTTCTGGGGCGCTACATTGGTTTGTTTGCTTTGTGGTCTTTATGCATTTCTGGCTTTAAACGGACTTTCTCATCAAAGCAACATGCAATATACCCCTCAGGCAGCTATTACGATCATCCCCGGGGGTGTTATCCCCACTGTTGATCTTGGTTTATTAACTTCTCCAACTCCTTCACCCACGGTTGATCCTTTAGCAACCGGAAAAAGCGGAATCAGAGTAGATTTGTATGTGCAGATTGGCGGCACTGGTGGTTCCGGGTTAAATATTCGCAATAACCCCGGTACCAGCTCAGCATCACTATTTGTTGCTAATGAATCTGAAGTATTTTTGGTTGTAGGTGGACCAGTTGAAATGGACGGTTATATTTGGTGGCAATTAATTGCGCCATATGATAAAAGCCGGCAAGGCTGGGCGGCTGAAGATTACTTGTATATTATCAACCCATAATCTCATAATTATTTTCCGGGTGATAATATTTTAAGCTTCAGGACTCTATGTTTGCACTCCTTGTTAAGCAAGTTTATAATTTTAACTTAGACGTATTCGATATGGAGAAAAAACTGGAAACCAAACCCGTCACTCAGTCCTTTGGTAATGAGCCTGGTGGAACGATGCAACTTTCTCCAGGAGTAATTTTATCGAGCCGGTACCAGATTCAGGATGTTATCGGCATCGGTGGTATGGGATCAGTTTACCGAGCCAGGGATTTGCACTTTCCAAATGTTGTCAAACTGGTGGCTGTAAAAGAAATGATTAACAAAGCGCCTGACCAGCAGGTGCGAGAGACTATTGTTAAAAATTTCGAACGCGAAGCCAACATCCTTGTAACGCTTAATCATCCAGCAATCCCAAAAATCTTTGATTTTTTCTCACATGATGATCGTTCTTATCTTGTGATCGAATTAGTCAATGGCAAAGACCTTGAAGCAATTTTGCGCAGCTCGATTGAGCCTGTCAAAGAAGACCAGGCAATCTTATGGGCGCTAGAAGTATGCGATGTACTTGAATATTTACATACGCATAAGCCAGAACCGATCATCTTCAGAGATATAAAACCGCAGAATTTAATGGTGAATCAACAAAATCACATTATCCTCGTTGATTTTGGAATAGCAAAGATATTTACATCAAACCAAAAAGGAACAATGATTGGCACGGAAGGATATTCACCTCCAGAGCAATATCGAGGTGAGGCTACATTCCAAACTGATGTTTATGCACTGGGTGCTACTTTACATCATTTGCTTACCAGAAGAGATCCTCGCCTTGAAGCGCCGTTTTCTTTTAGTGATCGTCCGATAAGCAAATTCAATCAAAATGTAACGCAAGAATTTGCAACCATAATTGATACTTGTCTTAGTTACAAACCTGAGGACAGGTTTGCTGATGTGAGAGCACTACGTGAAGCATTAACCTTATTGGCGCGTAAAACAGGCGTGATCTCAAAAGCTGCAAGTGTTGAACTGGTCACCAAAGATCAAAGCATCAAACCAGTATGGGCATTTAAATGTGAAGATGAAATCAGAGGATCGGCCACAATAGACGGAAGTTTTATCTATATCGGCGCTTATGATAATAATCTATACGCGCTGGATGCCATCAAAGGTCAATTCCAGTGGAAATTCGCTGCAGAAGGGGCCATCCTATCAAAGCCGCTGATAGTAAATCAGCAAATTTTTATAGGCAGTGAGGATGGCAATGTTTATTCGTTGCAGGCAAAAACCGGAAAAAAAATTTGGAACTATAAAACAGAAGGACCTATTCGAGGGTCATTAAGGTACGCCGAAGGACACCTCTTTTTTGGATCTGACGATGGTAATCTTTATGCTCTTGAAATCTCAACCGTAAGAAAAGCCTGGGCTCTGCACACCGAGGGAGCAATTCGGTCAACACCTTGTATCGCAAACGATTTAATCCTTTTTGGAACGGAATCTAATGAGTTTTTGTGTACAGATTTTCGCGGACTCTTGCGATGGCGTTTCTGGACTAAAAAACCGGTGACTTCTTCACCTTCTGTTTCTGAAGGGATTGTATATTTCACGTCTCTTGATAGCAACTTTTATGCATTGGATGTCAAATCAGGCTGGGTGATTTGGAAGTTTAGAATGAGTAAGGGCTCAGTTTCAAGCCCTGCCATCGTTGATCACTTTCTATTTGCCGGTTCAGCAGATGGATTTATGTATTGTATTGATAAGACAAGCGCTAAAGAGATATGGCGGTTTAAAACTGAACATCAGGTTAGCGGAAGTCCGCTAATATATAAAGACAATATTTACTTTGGAACGGCTGACGGAAAATTATATTGTGTTGATTACAAAACTGGTCGACAAAGATGGCGGTTCATCACTGGTGGGGCAATCACAGGTACGCCTGTCGCAGGAAATGACATGGTGTATATCGGGTCATCGGATCATTACTTGTACGCTTTCACAGCATAAAGGAGAATTTGTGGCTAACATCCTAAAAAAAATAAAAGGAAACAAAAAAACGATATACGAGGATGCAACCATTCCTGTTGAGACACGAATCCATACATCGCCTTTCTCCGAAGAAAAAGTAGTTTCTTCTAAAGAAATCCAGCATGGTTATCTGCCGGTGCAGTTATTAATTGGCAGCGGTCAATCTTCTGGAATGCAGCGAGACCACAATGAGGATACACTTTTTTCATTAAGTACCGTGGTTGCTGACGGCAGCAGGGATTTGGCCTTGGGCATAGGTATCATTGCAGACGGCATGGGTGGGCATATAAATGGCGCAATTGCTTCAGGTGTTGCTGCCAGAATGGTAGCCAGCCATTTAGTTAATAAAGTTTACACTCATTTTCTGGATATTCATCAGGAACCATTTACTGACAGTCTCCAAGAAATAATGGAAAATGCTATTTATGAAGCGCATAAATCTGTATTAAGATTTGCTCCTGGCGGAGGAACCACTTTTACCTGTGCTTTAATCATTGGCGAGCAGGTAACCATCGGACACATTGGCGACAGCAGGGCTTATTTCTTACATGCAGATGGACGTTTGCAAAAGGTCACGAAAGATCATTCTCTTGTTCAACGGATGGTGGAGCTCGAGGAAATCACAGAGCTTGAAGCGGCAACCCACCCCCAAAGAAATGTTTTATTAAAGGCCATCGGTCAAACTGAGAATATCTTCCCGGATATTCAAACCTACCCGCTGCCCAAGAATGGTCATCTGCTTCTATGCAGCGATGGACTTTGGGGCGTTGTGCCCGAGTCTGAAATTTTGGAATTGATAAAAAATGGCCATGACCCTGTTCATATTTGCCAAAAATTGATCAGGGCTGCCAATGCACATGGCGGACCGGATAATATCAGTGTGATTTTGGTAAAGTGTTTTGGATAACTTATAATGAAATCAGGTGAAACCTGGTATGAAATTCTTGAAATATCCAGTGAGGCGACTGTTGAAGATATTCGTCTCGCTTATTTTGAGCATGCGCGAAAATATCATCCCGATACCAACCCGGGTGACCTGGCAAGGGATTGGTTCTTTCAAATCCAAGAGGCTTATGAAACCTTAAGTGATCCAAAAAAACGCCGCGATTATGACGAATCCATTCGTGGACGCAAGAACCTTAAGGATTCGGTTGGAATTTCAGTCAAATATAGCAGCAGTACAATTCCCAGGTTGGATGAATCGCAAGTCGTATATGTGATGATCGAATTGAATTCATTGGTTGAATTAGACCATGCCAAAATTCCTCAAAATCATTTATGTCTGGTGATAGATCGATCCACTTCGATGAAGGGATCGCGAATTGAAATGGTGAAAGAAAACATCCTTCAGTTTATTGAAAAACTAAGACCAAGTGATGTTATTTCAATCGTAACTTTTAATGACCGCGCAGATTTGCTCATCACTCCGACCAAGGTTTCCGAGATTCACTTAATCAGCGAAAAGCTGGCAACCATAAAGTGTTCAGGCAGTACCGAGCTCTACACAGGAATAAAAGCAGGATTTGATCTTCTATGGGGTAACAGTGCATCAGGCATCCGAAAGCAAATGATCTTGCTCACAGACGGGCACACCTATGGTGACGAAGAAGCTTGTTATACTCTAGCCCAAAAGTTGAAAACGCGAGGTATTACACTGAATGCACTTGGCATTGGTCATGAATGGAATGATGTCTTCCTTGACCATTTATCCGGGTTGACAGGTGGAAGCTCCATATTTATTTCAAGTACCAGTGATTTACGCAATTATGTACAAAAATTAAGTGAATCCATCTCGGTTACTGCTGCAGAAAACCTGTCTTTTGACTTTCAATCAGAAGATGGGATAACTACCAATTATATCTATCGCCTAAGACCGGATGTTTCTGTTCTGCCGCTTGAAAATCCTGTTCCGATGGGTGAAATATACTTCAATAAAAAATCTGTATATTTATTATCCTTTACCATTCCACCGGTTCAAGAAAAAAAGACATCGGTCATCTTGGCCAAGGGAAAAATTCGTTATCAACCCAGCGCTCATTCAGATCGGAAGATGCGACTTTTTGTCAATATGACTTTAGCAGTTAAAGGAACACAACAGATTCTGAATCCACCTCAAGACATTATTGAAGCATTATCACGTATTTCGATCTACCAAATGCAAGAGAAAGCCAATTTGGATGTAAAAAATGGACATTTTAACAACGCCGTGGCAAGGTTGGGGTCAATTTCTACTCAATTATTTAAAATAGGCAATCCGGATATGGCATTAAAGGCCATCCAGGAAGCTGATTTGATTAAAACTAGCGGGAAATATAGCAAGGATGGAGATAAACAGTTAAAATATGGAACAAGAGCCTTGTTGTCACCGGAAGTTGAAAAGAGAGAGTCATGATTCTTTGCCCGAATTGCCACAACAAAGAATTACCTGGGGCTTATTTTTGCGGTGAATGCGGAACGCAGTTGATTTCTCTTGATTTTCTTAACACACGTATGATTAACAAACCGGTTGATGAAGTTAATGTGAGTGAATCTGGATCAAATTCGTTTCCAACCAGAAGGGTAATTCAAAAGCCAAAAGATCCAAATATATCTTTACATCTGGTTGAAAGTGGAAAAGTAATTCATCTCAGTGATAAAAAGGATTTCACAGTTGGACGAGCTGTTGAAGGACAATCGATATTACCCGATGTCGATGTAAGTGCTTATGATGCTTTTTCTTTGGGTGTCTCGAGAATGCATGTTTCACTAAGAATTTTGAATGGCGAAGTATATGTAATGGATCTAGGATCATCCAATGGCACCAAGATCAACGGCCAAAAAATTGTTCAGCATGTTGAATATTCTGTCAGTCATGGCGATCTGATAACGCTGGGTAGACTAAAAATGCAAGTGCTTTTGATTCGGTGAGGGAGAAAAAATGCAGCAAATCATTTTGCATATGTTAAACGAAGATCCGGTGGTGTGTGAAGTGGAGGAATTGCCTCAAAAGAACGACACCATCTTGCTTGTCCACAATCCGCGGAGGCGTGATGGCAAGGATTTAAGTTATTTGGAAGCCAATGTAAATACTGTTATCTGGCCTATGGCGCGCGTTTCTTTTATCGAGGTTATGCCAGGTTCTGAAGATGAAAAAATCGTAAGCTTTGTGAGAGAGTAAAAAATGACAGAAGATAATTTTCGCAATAAATTGATTCTTGTGGTTGATGATGAAGAAAGAATGGCGCGTTTTATTCGGCTTAACCTGGAGCATGATGGTTTTCAGGTAGTTGAGGCCCACAAAGGCATGGATGCGATAAACGAATTGCGCACAAAGATGCCTGATGTGATTTTGCTGGATGTGATGATGCCGGATATTGATGGATTTGAAGCATTGCAATTGATCAGAGAGACAAGTTCTGTGCCGGTGATCATGCTGACGGCCAAAGGCGAAGAAGATGACCGTGTGAAGGGCCTCGAATTAGGGGCGGATGACTATGTCACCAAGCCTTTCAGTCCGCGCGAACTGGTCAGCCGGGTTAGAGCTGTACTGAGAAGAACCGAATCTGCAAATGCAGCCAGTGAAGGCGGTCAGATCATTGTTGATGAGCACCTGAAGATTGATTTTGGACGGCGCGAAGTCAAGCTGGATGGTGACCTCGTTAAGCTGAGACCAACGGAATACCGTCTGCTGTATCATCTTGTGCAAAATGCCGGCTGGGTATTGACCTATGACCAGATTTTGGCAAAAGTTTGGGGTTATGAATATCGTGATGAACCTCATTACGTGCGCTTGTATATCAATTACCTGCGGCAGAAACTTGAAAAAGATCCTGCCAACCCGATCTATATTTTGACTGAACGCGGTGTTGGCTATCGTTTTGTGGATTATAAAAAAGAAGGATAATTTCAAGGAACAAGTTTGGTAGAATTACTTAAACTTGAATAATTTTCAACCACCAGGAGTACCGAATGATAAATGAACCGATTCATGTCACGGATGAAGCATTTGATAAAACAGTAATGCAATCTCCGATCCCTGTTATTGTAGATTTTTGGGCGCCCTGGTGTGGACCATGTAAAGCGGTTGGCCCCATGCTGGATAGAATTGCCAAAGATTATGAAGGAAAATTAATTGTGGCTAAGGTTAATACGGATGAAAATCCTCAGAACGCCATGAAAAATGAAGTTCAGGGAATTCCGACCATGTTGTTTGTGGCTAAGGGGAAAGTCGTACACCGTCAGGTCGGCGCACTGCCTGAAGCTAACTTGCGCACTGCCGTGGATCAATTTTTAGAATTAGCCGGCAATGCATAAAACAAAAAAAAAGTGGCGGAAATTTGAACTGCACCCCAAAAGTTGGACACAAAATCCAACAGAAAGGGGTGCAGTTTTATTATGACTATTCTTCTTTTTGACGTTCTATTTTTGCGCCCAGCAATTGTAGTTTTTTGTCGACCTGTTCGTATCCGCGGTCAATTTGGTTGACATTGCGAATGATGGATTTGCCGTTGGCTGATAATGATGCGATTACAAGTGCCATTCCCGCACGAATATCAGGGCTTTCCATTTTTTCACCGGATAAACGGGTTGGCCCTTGAACCATACAGCGATGGGGGTCACATAACACGATCTGAGCACCCATTCCGACTAATTTATCGGTAAAAAACATGCGTGAAGGGTACATCCAATCATGGAAGAGCACGGTGCCCTTCGACTGGGTTGCCACGACGATGGCTATACTCATCAAATCCGTTGGAAAAGAGGGCCAGGGCATGACGCCGATGTTTGGAATTGCGCCTCCCAAATCAGGCTCAATTATTAACTTTTGATCTGATGGAACAATGATGTCATCACCATTTTCTTGCCAGGTGACACCCAGACGGCCAAAGACTAATTTAATCATACCTAAATACTTGTTGCCAGCATTACGGATGGTGATACTGCCATTGGTTACCGCTGCAGCGCCGATAAAACTGACGACTTCTAGGTAATCGGGTCCGATGGTAAATTCGCCACCCTGCAATGAATCAACACCATCAATTTTCAATGTATTTGAACCGATGTGTTTAATTTTTGCGCCGAGTAGATTGAGGAATTGACATAATTCCTGAACATGAGGTTCTGAAGCAGCATTTCTAATCACAGAACAGCCTTTGGCTCTCACACAAGCCATAATGGCGTTTTCTGTGGCGGTAACGCTGGCTTCATCCAACAGAATATCAGCACCAACCAGGCCGTTAGCCTTAAACTTGAAACTGCGATCATAGGTTATGTGAGTGCCAAGTTTTTCAAGCGCCAACAAGTGAGTATCTACACGGCGACGGCCGATCACATCACCACCAGGAGGCGGGAGCTGCAAATCGCCAGAACGGGCGACCATTGGGCCAGCCAGCAGGATTGAAGCACGGATTTTTCGGCATAAATCTGGATCAAGATCAGTTGGTCGAACTTCTTTTGCATGCACCTTCCAGGTGCCTGAGCCAAGATCATCCACTTCAACGCCGAGGCTCATAATCAATTTTCGCATGGTTTGCACATCTTGAATATCAGGCATGTTATGCAAAATTACAGGCTCTTCGGTTAGCAGACAGGCTGCCAGCATGGGCAGTGCTGCATTTTTATTCCCAGCGGGAATCACTTCGCCTTTGAGAGGCGTTCCGCCTTCAATTACAAATTTTTCCATCAGGTTCTCCAGTGTAAATCGAAAAATATATTTTCTGTATCCTGTGAATCGATGACTGGTTAATTATAACGTGTGTTTATAATTGATTCAGAAATCGCTTTCTTGAATTAGTGTATACTCGATTTAAATTTACACATTGGATTAGTTTTATATTTTTTGTTGTCAAATTTTTGAAATCATCTTGTTTTCACGAGGAAAAAATGATAATCATTGAAAAAGTGGACACAAATTCAAATCGACATATTAATGCGTTTGTACAATTTCAATATGATCTTTACAAAGGCGTGCCGCAGTTTTGCCCTCCTTTTTTCAATGACATTAAACTAATGCTGAACAAAAGTAAACATCCATTTTATGAACACTCAGATGGAGATTTTCTGGTGGCAAAACAAGACGGTAAAATTGTTGGCCGTCTTGGGATCTTTGTGAATAATTCATTTAATGAATATCACGAGACAAAAAAGGCCCATTTTTATCTGTTTGAGTGCATCAATGACCAGGAAGTTGCCAACAAACTATTCGAAACAGCTTTTACTTGGTGCAAAGAACGTGGTTTGGATGAGGTTGTTGGACCCAAGGGACTTGCGGCATTTGATGGCTATGGTGTTTTGGTGGAGGGGTTTGAGCACCGCCAGATGATGATCATGATGAACTACAATTATGAATACTATCCCAAACTACTGGAAGCAATCGGATTCGAAAAAGAAGTTGATTTTGTTTCATGCTATGTGCATGCCCGCAACTTTAATATCCCCCCAAAAGTAAAGGAAGTTGCCCGCAGAGTGAAAGAACGCGGCAATTTCAAAGTTTTGACCTTCAAAAGTAAACGGCAAATGATGAAAGACTGGGCTGACGAGATTGGTCAAGCCTACAACGATACCTTTATTAATAATTGGGAGTATTATCCGCTCAGTAAAGCAGAAGTAAAGCTATTGGTGGATAACCTGCTGGTAGTGGCTGACCCCAAGTTGGTGAAAATCATCACTTACAACGATAAAATTGTTGGTTTTTTGTTGGCATTCCCTGATATTACAGCCGCATTGCAGCGTCATGGTGGAAAGCTCACTCCGTTTGCACTGATTGATATTGGTCTGGAGTTGAAAAAGTCCAAATGGGTATCGATCAACGGCGCTGGTGTGCTGCCAGAATTTCAAGGCAGAGGCGGAATGGCTTTGTTGTACGATGAAATGGAAAAAACAATCAAAGATTTTGAATTTATCCACGGTGAAATGACTCAGGTTGCTGAAACAGCAGTGCAAATGCGCAAAGATTTAATAAACCTGGGCGGACAGCCCTACAAGAATCATCGGGTTTATCACAAGAAGATTGCCTAATTTGAAAAAAGACGATTTCAAATATGAACTGAACCCCAAATAATAGACACAAAAAGAAAGCACCCCCTGTGAGAGAATTAAGCAGGAGGTGCTTTCTTTTTGTGTCTATTATTTGGGGTTCAGTTCATAGTTGAAATCGTCTTTTTTCAAATTAGGCAATCTTCTTGTGATAAACCCGATGATTCTTGTAGGGCTGTCCGCCCAGG